>NZ_RCZH01000052.1 GCF_006438875.1 Flavobacterium pectinovorum | reverse complement strand
TTCCTGAGGTATCGCTCACCGTGCTCGCATCCGGAGCTGTACCTGTGGCAGTAGCCGTATTGGTCACATTACCTGTATTAAGGTCTGATTGTGTAATAGTATAAGCAGCCGTAGCCGTGCCCGTGTCACCAGGGGCCAGAACTGCTGGGGTAACCGCCAGGTTCACGCTGCCTGTAAGGGCATCGTTTACCACCACGCCGCTCAGGCTTACATTACCTGTATTGCTAACCGTAAAAGTATAAGTGATCTGATCGCCAACAGCGCCMGTRCCWCCAACTGCGGCTGTTTTCACAACAGCGATCCCAGGGGTTTGGGTAAGGGGCGTCTGCGTTGGGTCATCATTGCCCTGAGCAGTTCCTGAGGTATCGCTCACCGTGCTCGCATCCGGAGCTGTACCTGTGGCAGTAGCCGTATTGGTCACATTACCTGTATTAAGGTCTGATTGTGTAATAGTATAAGCAGCCGTAGCCGTGCCCGTGTCACCAGGGGCCAGAACTGCTGGGGTAACCGCCAGGTTCACGCTGCCTGTAAGGGCATCGTTTACCACCACGCCGCTCAGGCTTACATTACCTGTATTGCTAACCGTAAAAGTATAAGTGATCTGATCGCCAACAGCGCCCGTGCCA
>NZ_RCZH01000051.1 GCF_006438875.1 Flavobacterium pectinovorum | reverse complement strand
CCTTTACAATTTACATCAGTTTTAGTATTTATGGCTGCAGTTAAAGCAAGTTCAGGTTCTGTAATTGTTATTTGTTCGGTATCGGTACAGCCTTTTTCATCGGTCACAGTTACGATATAAGTTCCCGCAATTAAGTTATTGGCTGTAGCTGAGGTTTGAACAGGCGAAGTATTCCAGGAATAAGAATAAGTTCCTGTTCCACCAGTTGCCGAAGCTGTTGCAGATCCTGTTGCGTCACCTTTGCAGTTTACATCAGTTTTAGTGTTTATTGCTGCGGTTAAAGCCAATTCAGGTTCCGTAATTGTGATTTGTTCGGTATCAGTACAACCTTTTTCGTCCGTCACCGTTACGATATAAGTTCTCGCAATTAAATTATTGGCTATAGCCGAAGTTTGTGCTGGCGAAGTATTCCAGGAATAAGAATAAGTTCCCGTTCCACCAGTTGCCGAAGCTGTTGCAGATCCTGTTGCGTCACCTTTACAATTTACATCAGTTTTAGTATTTATGGCTGCAGTTAAAGCAAGTTCAGGTTCTGTAATTGTTATTTGTTCGGTATCGGTACAGCCTTTTTCATCGGTCACAGTTACGATATAAGTTCCCGCAATTAAGTTATTGGCTGTAGCTGAGGTTTGAACA
>NZ_RCZH01000050.1 GCF_006438875.1 Flavobacterium pectinovorum | reverse complement strand
TGCTGTTCACATATTGGATACTGAATGGCTTATCGCCAAATCGGTTCACAAACATCAAGTCATTTTCATTGGCTTGGAGCTGAACAAACAAACGGTTCAGGATAATCTGTAATTCTGGGTTGATGGTTATTTTGCGGGTCTTCTTGGTTTTCTTCTCGATAATCGTGAAATAATCCTGATTCAAAACTTGATTCCAACGAAGTTGAAGCAGGTCTGAAATCCTCAGACCAATGTAAGAACCCGTTGCAATAAGTAGCGCAAATTTCAAATCATTATCACGCTCCAGTTTCAAAACGATGGTCTGCATCTTGTCCCACTCTAAAAAATCACTCGTTGTCTTTTGTCCTTTTAATGCCATTTTGCTTGATTTAAGTTTCACTTTTCTACCTTAATATATATAAATGAAAGCGGTCATTTTACCAACCTTTGCGAACCCTTGATTTTACTGGGCTTTTACTTCTACCTTCACTTCTGCCAAAAAGTGAAACAAATGTCCAGGTCTATTTTGGATTATCCTAGAAAAATCCTGGTTTTCCTGGGCTCACAGACTTTTTGAATTTGGGGAGCACAAAAAAAACGAGGTGTTAGCCTCGTTCTTTGGATTGTATTAATCGTGAAAACTCTGAAAATTCTTGGTCGGTAAAATCTTCCATTTTAAAACTGATAGGTAATTTTAGC
>NZ_RCZH01000005.1 GCF_006438875.1 Flavobacterium pectinovorum | reverse complement strand
CGATTTATGGAGATAGTGCTTATACTGATTACGGTTTAGAAGATTTTGCCCTAATGAAAAAATGTGTTTTATTAAAAATTCAAAGAAAGTCAAATGCTAAACGAACAGATACAATAGAGCAAAAAAATGAAAAGTTAAAAATGAGAAAAAGAGTAGAAACAACAATAAGCGACATAAAAAAAATGTTTCCAAGAACTATACATGCAGTAACATTAGAAGGTTTTTTGATAAAACTGACATTGTTTGTATTTGGACTCCAGTTAAATAAAGCAATCAACTAGCAACTTGAATTAATTATTATAAACTGTAACATTATTCAATACTGTTCCATATAATTGAATACTATTTTCTCTTTGACCTGCCAATGAACCTTCATTCATTATAAATGTTGCAACTTGACTACTGGTTACAATACCATTATTAAGATTAATAAAATCGATATATCTACTTATAGAAACTGGATCCGTTGTTTTTATACCAATATCAGTTGGAAGCCATCCAGTAGTTATTATCATTGGAGAAGAACTTCCACTTCCTCCTGATGATGAGGAGCCTCCTGAGCTTGGAGTTGTAAATCCAGAACCCCAACCTTCTGTATTACCATAATAACCTCCAGAACCACTATAAGCTGGTGGATTACTTCCTCCGTACATTAACGATCCATTAGTATTATAACTTCCTCCACCAACAGATCCACCAGATCCGCTACCTCCCATTATACATTTCATTTCTTCTTTGCACATTGTCTCTTCAATATCTGCAAAACTCATTTTTTTAATTCTCATAATGGTATATTTTAAAATTAATACTACAAATATATAATTATTTATAAATAAATACTTATAATTTAAAACATTAACATTATTCCATTATTTGAGTTTTTGTAAAAAAATACTTTAGGGGAATTGGTTTTAATGTTTTTCGTTCAATACATGAAGTTTTAAATTCTATTAAATGATAAAACATAACTTCGTACATGTCTTTATATACTAATTTTCCATTATTCCATTCAATATTTCCCGGCAAACCTTCAACTATTATAAAATCAAAAAAAGCTTTAAGCCTGTTTAGCTTTTCTTCTTTTTTGATTATGTAGGTCATACTTTCAATCGGATTATTTATTTCTAATATTGAAATTCCCGATTTTAGCTTTTCAAAAAGAAAATTACATTCATCAAAACAAAAGTGAACAGGGTTACTAAAAATCATTTTGTAATCTTTACTCTTCATAAACAGATGATTGATATAATCATTATTTCGAAACAAACAGAAAGAGCCTGTTAGGTAATCATGCCGACTACTTATAATATCATGATTTTTTAAAATTTCTTCGGTCATGAAATTTCGAATAGATCCATAAACAATGTCAATATCAGCTATTCCCCAAAAATCATATCCATTAATAATTTCCGGAAACAAAAAACCATAAGCAGGTTTAAAATCGCATAATTTATAGGGATAATCAATATTTACAGCGAAACCAAGCTTTTCTGAAGCTGTTGCTTTGATTTCATCAAGAGTTTTGTAAATTATTTTTACATTGTCAGGTTTGTTCTCAATCTTACTACTATTATCAGTAATAATATAAAAATCAACCGTAGGGTTAAAAGAGCAGGAATGTAAAAAATAAGGAAGGTACCAGGGATATTTCCCGTACCAGCAAGTTATACTTGCTACTGAAGTAAATTTTAACATAAAAAAAAATATTATAATTCTTTAAAACATTGACTTGTACACATTTATAAATTCAGGCTTGAATTCTGTGGTATCAATATGTTTATAAAAATTATAATATTTTTTATATCAAATAAAAATAGTAACATTTTTAAATCTTGACTTGTACACATTTATAAATTCAGTCTCGAATTCTGTGGTATCAATTTGTTTTTAAAAATTGTAATATTTTTATATACCAAACATAAATAAAAAAAACGATATAGCAAAAGATTTTTCTTACTATTTTTTAAGGTTTTGGATATTGCTTTTTAATATTCCGAATTAATTCTTCCAAACCGTTTAGTTTTAGCTCGTATACAAGCGCTAATTGCTGCCCTAATTCTCCTTTTGGAAAACCTTTATTCTGATACCAAACGACATAATATTCGGGTAAATCGATTAAAAACCATCCTTCGTATTTCCCGAAAGGCATTTTGGTGTGCGCTAATTTTATAAGAAGTTTTTTGTCTGGTTCCATTTTTTTAAAGAAGAAAGAAGCAAGAGAAAAGAATATTGACTTATTCTCTTTTCTTGCTTCTAATTGATGCAAAGCTATTATTTTTTTGCCACAGATTTTAAAAAAGTTTACAGTCGCAGTCACAGTTTTCAGTTTACAACTGACTGTTTACTGCCACTGAAAACTGTGACTTAGTAGTGCCATCTCACAAACGCTTCCATTGCTGCGTAAGTTGCCAAACCTAATTGTTGGTACAAAGCTGCTGTTTCTGCATTTCTGTCTTCAGCTCTTTGCCAAAATTCTCTGGCGTCAGTTCCTTGAAAAACAACTCCATCTTTTTGAGATTGGTGTTTGAAAATTCCGTGACGTTTTGCCAAAACCTGATCCGGGCTCATTGGTACAGCCATTTCGACCTCGTCAATTCCCCATTCCTGCCAAGCTCCACGGTATAACCATAACCAACAATCGTCCATAAATGATTTTGGCTTCAGGGCTTTTACAGCTTCGAAAATAGCATCCAGACATACTTTATGAGTTCCGTGTGGATCTGCTAAATCTCCTGCAGCATAGATTTGATGCGGTTTAATTTTTTCGATTAAATCCATCGTCAATTGAATATCTTCTTTTCCGATTGGCTTTTTCTCGATAGTTCCAGTTTCATAGAAAGGCAATTCCATAAAATGAATCTGATCATCGGTTAAACCAACAAAATGGCTTGTGGATCGTGCTTCTCCTTTTCGGATTAATCCTTTGATATAACGAACTTCCGGAATGTCGATTTCGCTGTTCTTTTTGTTTTCCAGAAAAGTTTGTGCTTTTTGGTAAATGTTATCTGCTTCGGCACTTTTAATTCCGAATTTTTCATTGTAATCAATTACGAATCTTGCAAAACGCAACGCTTCATCATCCGCCACAGCAATATTTCCTGAGGTTTGATACGCTACATGAACTTCATGCCCTTGTTCTTGCAAACGCATAAAAGTTCCTCCCATACTAATGATATCATCATCAGGGTGCGGACTAAAAATCAAGACACGCTTTCTTGCCGGTTCTGCTCTTTCAGGACGGTTTGTATCGTCTGCATTTGGTTTCCCGCCTGGCCAGCCTGTGATTGTATTTTGTAATTTATTGAATATCTTAATATTGATGTCGTATGCCGGACCTGAATCAGCCAATAAATCGCTCATTCCGTGTTCGATATAATCAGCATCCGTAAGCATTAAAATTGGTTTTTTAAGCTGAAGCGCCAATCCTAAAACCGCTTTACGGGTTAATTTGTCTGTCCAGATTACTTTTTCTACCAACCAAGGTTTGTTGATTCTCGTTAGTTTTGAAGAAGCCTCTTTATCTAGAATAAAAACAGCATTATTATGCTCTTGCAAAAATGAAGCGGGTACGCGATTCGTAACTTCATCTTCTACAGATCTTTTTACAACATTTGCTTTTCCTTCTCCCCAAGCCAGTAAGATTACTCTTTTAGCTTCCATGATTTTTTTCACTCCAAGCGTTATTGCTGTTCTTGGTGTATTGCTCAATCCGAAGAAATCTTTGCTTGCGGCAACTCTTGTAATGTGATCTAAAGCTACTAAACGAGTTTTAGAGTTTTGTAACGATCCTGACTCATTAAAACCAATATGTCCGTTACCACCAATTCCCAGAATCTGGAGATCGATTCCGCCCAAAGCTTCGATTTTAGCTTCATAATCGTGGCAATAATCGGCGATTTCTTGTTTTGTTAAAAGTCCGTTAGGAACGTGTGCGTTTTCAGGTAAAATATCGACATGATCAAACAGCAATTCTTTCATGAAACGAACGTAGCTGTTGATCGAGTTTGGTTCCATTGGATAATATTCATCCAAGTTAAAACTGATTACATTCTTGAAACTCAAACCTTCTTCTTTATGCAAACGAACTAATTCTGCATATAATCCTTTTGGAGAAGAACCAGTCGCAAGACCTAAAATACAAGGCTTGTTTTCTTTTTGTTTGGATTGAATTAAAGCTGCAATTTCCTGAGCAACCGCTTTTGAAGCATCATTTGAATTTTCAAAAACAACTGTATTGATGTTTTCGAATCGTTTCTCGAACCCCGTTGCTTTGTCGATTTTACTTTTTAACATGATATAGTCTTTTTTTAATTTCTCTCTTTAATTTTACCATTTTCGGTATTTATGACCTTTTATAGCATAAAAAAGAATCATTAAATAAGATGGTAATAACATTAAATAGGCAATTTGGTTTCCGCTTTTTGAAACTGCTGCGGTTCCGTCTGCAATATTTGATGCATTTATATTTTCTGTGATTATTCCGTAAAACAAAGGAAAAATTGCTCCTCCAATGATTCCCATAATCAAAATTGCACTTCCAATTTTAGTATATCCACCTAAATCTTCCAACGCCATTGGCCATATTGCAGGCCAGCAAAGTGCATTTGCCAAACCCAATAATGCTACTAAAAGTATTACAACAGGCAAATTTGGAATTCCAGGCAGCTGAACCATTATTTTAGGCGAAATCAAAACGATTGCCAATACTAAAATCAAACCTAAAACTCCTGACGCTTTTAAAGCCGTTACCTGTGAAAGGTATTTTGGAATTAATGTGATTCCTAATATATAACCCACAACCATTGCTGACATTGTGAAAGAAGTTAACTTTAAATAAAAATTTCCTTCTGTTCCATAAACTCCCAACTCTTTTCCGAAACCTCCAATAGAATCTCCGGCTAAAACTTCGGCAGCCAAATACAGCATTAAAGTAACTACGCCTAAAACCAATTGCGGACGTCTGAATGCGTTTCTGATTTGCTTAAAAATACTTAAATGCGTTACATTTCCGTCTTCATCCAAATCGATTTCCGGAAGTGGCGATAGCTTTACTAAAAGCGCCAAAACCATAATAATCAATCCCATATAAAGATAAGGTCTTTGCAATTGTAATGCAAGAGCATTTAGAGCATTTGTTTTTGAAACTGAATCCAGTAATGCAATTTTGTCTGCGGTAAACTCCTGCATATTAGACAAAACCAAAGCTGTCAATATAAGTGGCGCCACAAATCCGGCTAATTTATTGGCGATTCCTAAAACACTAATTCTGGCGGCAGCGCTTTCTCTTGGACCAATCACAACTACATAAGGATTTGATGCTGTCTGCAAAATTGCCAAACCGGTTCCCATTATAAATAATGCTATTAAGAACAATAAAAAGGTTCTGCTTTCGGCTGCGGGATAAAACGTAAATGCGCCTGCTGCAATGATTAATAATCCTAATGAAATACCATTTTTATACCCTACTTTTTCAATCACCCAAGAGGATGGAATTGCCATAACAAAATAGGCGATATAAAAAGCAAAAGTTACAAAATAAGCCTGAGAAGAGGTCAACTCGCATGCCAATTGAAAAAATGGGATTAAAGGCCCATTTAGCCAGGTCACAAAACCCAGAATAAAAAATAATGCAGTTAAGATTATCATCGGAATAATAGTACTCCTCTTGTCTATATGTAATGCACTTTCAATGTTTGACATAATACTTTTGGTTGATTGTTAATAGATTAGTGGTTTTCTGAATCTAAAATAACAGCAACACTCTTGTAGTTATTTGCAATATTTACGCAAATATATGCGTTTTTTTTGCAGTGAAAGACAAAAGTAGTCTAATAAGTTGTACTTATTGGTAAATTAGATATCAAATTTTTGTTAATTTTTTTTAGGCGCCCCAGTCTAAAACGGGGTAATATTTTTTTAAATATTCTTTTACATCTGCAATATCTTCTTTTGCTGTCAAGTCCGGAACGTGTTCTGAAAACGGAATTCCTATCGTTGTATTTGGGTTTTCGTTTACCGAATTTAAAAGTACTGTTGGCAATTCTTTTTCGTCTCTTTCAGGATGAACAGGGCAATTTTTAAGATGGGTATATAAAGTACTTCCGTTAAATTTAAAAGCATTCATACTTACTCTAATTTTTCCTTCAACATCTTTATAATCATTTAAAACTTCTGTCGAAGGTTTTTCTAAAATGTCTAATAACTGATTGTTTTTATCCAATTTGGCAATGGCAAAACGCGAAATTCTTTCAGAAGGAAATTCTAATGCATCACGATCATACGCAATAAAAGCGTTTGGACTAGTGGTTTCTCTAAGCGCCAATAAAGCTTTCGCCGAATATAAATTATCGCTGTTACAAACAGAATATTGCTGAGAATTCAATTCCGGAAATTGTTCTACCGCCTGAAACAAAGCATCGGCAGTGCCAAATGGTTTTACTCTTCCGTCGGGAATATATTGCACAGCAAATGAAATATTAAGTCCATGAAAATCATTATTTACATTTTGACTTCCGTAAAACTCTTTAAACAATTCTCCCTGCTCTCCTATTATAATATAGATATTCTTATATCCCGCTTTTTTGGCATTCAATAAAAGATAATCCAATAAAGGTCTTCCGCTTCCGCCTACTCCAATTAAACCTTTGCTTCGTTCATTTGCCTGAGCGATTTCTTCGGGAGATAAATTATCTAAAACTGCTTCTTTTTTCATACGAGACGAAGCTCCGCCCGCAAGAATAACTAAATTGTTGTGCATACTTATTTTTTAAATTTCAATATTTTCAATAATTCTCACACCCGGATCTACAGACACGCCATAAGCTTCCTGAGCTCCGGCTTTTAAAATAGCTTCAATTACCGAATCTTCATTTTTTGGATCGGCAATTACAACAATACTTCCGCCGCCGCCTGAACCTACAATTTTAGCTCCGTAAGCACCGGCACGCAAAGCTGCATTGATCATATCATCAATTCGCGGAACTGTAATTTTCAATAAATCGCGTAAAACTTCATGATGCTGATTCATCAATTCGCCTATTTTTTTAAGATCTAAAACTGGCTTTTCGAACTCTTTTAAAGCTTCTTTTGTATAATGGAAATTTTTTAGTGCAGCATCAAAATAAGGTATTAATCGGTCTGGTAAACAATTTCTATATTGGTCTAAATCTTCAATTTCAGAAGTATTTAGATCAAAATCAGGGAAATTCTGTTTGACAATATCAATTGCTATCAAAGCATTTCCTTTTACTTCGCCCAGTAATCCAATTGTTTCTTTTGGAACACCAGAGACGCCGGTAATCAAACCTTTTAATTCTGTTCCGATAATTTTGTACGAGAAAGGATCTTTTGTATTGATGTAAACAATATTCCCTACTCCAATACTAAAATGATCCATCATTCCGCCCGGTTCTCCGTGTTCTAAAACTTCAGATTCGTAGCCGATTTTTGAAATAAATTCGGGCGTAATTTCATTATCAACTCCAAAAGCAGTAATCAAAAAACGAATCCAAGCCATTAATAATGCCGATGAACTTGATGTTCCTGAGTTAATAGGGATATCTCCGGTAATGGTGATATTGTATCCCACATTTGGCACACAACCATATCTGCGCAATACCCGCAATGATGAAGCAAAATAGTCCCGTGGTTCTAATTTGTCAAAAGTTGCATCAATATTTATGACACGAACTTCGTCGATATCAATCATATTGAGAACAAACGTATTGGTATTATTTTGTTCGGCAGTTAGTTTTATATTTCGATCAATTGCACAGGCTATAACCGGCAATCCTAAATAATCTTGATGATCTCCAAAGAGACATGTCCGACCTGGGGCTAATGAAGTAATTTTTTTCACTTTATAATTCTATAATAAAACGCTGTAATACAGTAAATTACAACATTAATTGGTTAAGGATTTATTTTAGTTTTCTGGTTTTGATTCTACGAAACTATATATTATATTTTTATAAAACAAGAAAAAAACAAAAAATGTGCTCGAACACACAAAATAAATGTTCTCGAGCACACTAAATAATTCTGACAGAATTTTTAAAATAATTAAATCAAAGTTTCTATATTTGCTCATATGGATAAAAAGTACACAATTAAGGATATAGCAAAAATGGCTGGAGTTTCTAAAGGAACTGTTGACCGCGTTTTGCACAATAGAGGAAAAGTATCTCCAACAGCTTTAGAAAAGATAAACGAAGTTTTGAACGTTATCGATTATGAGCCCAACTTAATTGCCCGAAATCTAAAGAGCACAAAAGTCTATAGAATTTGTGTTTTACTTCCGGATCCTGAAATTGACTCGTACTGGCTTCCTTGTGTAAACGGAATTCAGGAAGCAATAACGGAATTTAAGGCGTATAGTGTGGTGATTGAAACGCACTATTTTAATCCGGAAAGCACCAAATCGTTTTTAAATACAAACGAAAATATTATCAAGCAATCGCCTGATGCCGTTTTGATCGCTCCGTTGTTTCATAAGGAAACTTTGGAAATCGTAAAACAATACGACGAATTGAATATTATGGTGAATACTTTTAATAATCAAATCGAAGGCGAATCCATCAAAAGTTTTGTTGGACAGGATTTGTATAAAAGTGGTCGAGTGGCTGCCAGTTTAATGAACCTGATTTTAACAGATGGTCAAATTGCGATTATACATATTGACGAAAGCCTTAAAAATGCGGTTCACATGCAGGAGAAGGAAAAAGGTTTTAGAAATTATTTTGACGAAAAAAAGATTTCCGGTTTTTCATTGACCACTCTAAAATTAAAACATCCAAATGTTGAAACTAAATTTTTAGCTTTTGTAGAAGAAAATCCAAACTTGAAAGGAATATTCATCACAACTTCGAAAGCCTATCAAATTGCTTCTATCTTATCTTCGATAAAAACGAGAAAGATTGCGATTATTGGTTACGATTTAGTCGAAAAAAATGTAAACTTCCTAAATCAGGGATTGGTTCATTTTTTAATTCACCAAAATCAAAAAAGACAAGCTTATCTTGGAGTGAGTACTTTAGTAGAACATTTTTTATTCCGAAAAGATATTCCGGAAACCATTTTACTTCCTATTGATATTATTAATGTGGAGAATGCTTCATTTTATGTTTCTTAGTGTGATTTGCCACGAAGTCGCTAAGACACAAAGTTTTTTTTAAAGTTTCTTATATCGTAGTGTTGCAAAATAAATTCCATCTGATTTGTCATTCCGATTTCTATTATAAAACCAAATCTTTTTGTCCTTTTCAATGGATCAAAATCCGTTGCTACAAAATACTCCATACCTTCGGAATTTTAGAAAAAGTTCCGGACGAACAAAAATATATTGTAGGGATGGATTTTAATCCATCCTTCGCAATGATAACCACAATCTTTCAATTTCGACGCAAGGAGAAATCACACTAGTAGCTCGACAAAGATTGGCGATCTTGATTACGAAGTTTCTTGTGTAATGGCACGCGGTTTTTGCGGATTGAACGGGTTCTTGCAGATTTTTTTTTCACAATTCTACAAGAAAATTCCAACTACCAAAGACGCACTGCTGTGCGTCTCTACATTAAAACTTTGCGACTTTGCGCGATTAATTTTGTACATACAAAACCATCGAAAACCCGTTCAATCAATTTAATCCGTGGGCAAAAACCTTTGTCCCTCTGAGCCTTTAAACCTCTGCACCTTTTTTACAACAATTTAAATTTCCCGAAAGAAGAAGCGATATGAAAATTAGGTGTTTCGGTATTTGGGTTTACCCACGAAATCCAGGTTGCATCATATTGCAGATTTTCAACCAAAGAAAATTTTGCCCTAAAAACTCCTGCTTTGATTGTATTGTTCTGAATTAAATTGAGAGCTTCTAAGGATTGAATGCTAATTCTGCCTTCAACCGTAAATGAAGTTTCCTCTTTTGATACTTTTACTTCTATCTCATTCTTAGGCCATTTCCAATTAAAATCGAAATCTTTGTTTGGTCGGGCTTCAAAATCCATTATTCTTGCTGCAGTATCCATTTCGATGCAATAATAAGGGTTTAAAGAATCATTTGCACGAAAGAAAAGTTCTACTCTATCAGAATTTCCGATGCTGTCAAAACTATCATCTTTTCGATCCAAATAAATATCAGTATCAAAAACCCTGAAATTAAAAAAGAGATTTTCAAGATCCCAAAGTGCCCTGAATTCTATTTTAGAAAAAGGGTCGTTTTTCCAAGGTGAAGAAAAATCGGTGAGACAATTTGCTTTTTTCCAAAGCACCGAATCTAAAATTTCATTAGATTTTTTCTCGTTTTTATCTATTAAAATTACCTGATATTCTTTCACAATTCTGATTCTTAAATTTTGTTATTTTTTCACTTTCCTATAAACTGAAAATGCGCTAAAATAATGTCCTATTTTTAAACACTTTTCGGAAGAACTAATATACTTCAAAATTCACAAAAAAGCAGCTTCTTTTTTAATTAAATAAAATCCGTATAAATCAATTTTTCTGTTAAATAATTCCATAAGAAAAGCCTGTTTAATTATTACAAATCAGATCTCGTGATTACGAAATTCACAAGATTTTATATAAACAACATTTATAATTCATATAAATAACAATTTAGCATAAAATAACCTCAAATATGGAAGGACTTTTATTTCCAAAATATTTTATACAAATCACACGATTTTATGTCAAAAAAAACGTTTTGCACAATTTTATGTGCTCGAGAACATAAATTTTGTGTGTTCGAGCACATTTTTTATGTTTTTTCTTGTTTTATAAAAATATAATCTATAGTTTCGTCAAGTATTAATCTTAAAACTAAGTTAATTAAGAAAAATTTTAAGCGTTTTTGTCACTCAAAAACGGGAGAAAAGTTGACAAAATCGTTCCCTATTAAAGCGAAAATGCAACGACTGTTTTAAAAAGAAAATAACTCACTTTAAAACCAAATAAAAAGGCAAAAATGAATTTTAAGATTAAAAAAAAATCTAAAACCTACAAACAAGAAAAAACAAATTAATCATTAACCAAAACCAATTTTAAGTATGAAATTATTAACCCAAAAAAAGCCAAGGGATTTTCGGATTACGAATGTCTCCAATAAAGAAATCAAATTAACAATTCTTTCCTTATTAGCTTTAACATTTCAGGCTTCGGCAGCTTCATCAATACATACATCTTCTAAAAATAATGTTACGTTGTTTTTTGAAAAAACGGTAAAAGGTACTGTAACAGATCAAAACGGAATTCCGTTGTCTGGCGCAAATGTTGTAATTAAAGGTTCGTCTAAAGGTGTTCAAACTGACTTTGACGGAAATTTCACAATCACTGTTGCCGATAATGTTACGAAACTTATTGTGACTTATATTGGTATGGAAGATCAAGAAGTTACTGTAGGAACTGCGCCTTTAAAAATTGTTATGAAAGAGGCTGGACAAAAATTAGAGGAAATCGTAATTGGATACGGAAAAGCGAAGAAAAAGGATCTTACCGGTTCTGTAAGTTCTATTGGAAAAGACAATTTGAACTTAGGCGGGACAATTTCGAATGTTGGACAATCTTTACAAGGTCGCGCTTCAGGAGTTCAGGTGCAGCAAAATAGTTATGCGCCGGGAACTAGCCCTACAATCGTAATTAGAGGTGGAAACTCAATCAACAATTCTAATGGACCTTTGTACGTTGTTGACGGTTTTATTACAAGTTCAGGAGGTTCTATTAGTCCGAATGATATCGAAAATATTCAGGTATTAAAAGATGCTGCTTCTACTGCAATTTATGGTTCCAGAGGAGCAAATGGAGTAATCATGATTACGACCAAAAAAGGAAAACTAGGGAAATTACAGGTTGAAGCCGAAATTTCTGATGGTTTTCAAAATATTATTAAAGAGCCTTCATTGTTAACCGGACAACAATTTGTTGATATTCAAAATGCCATTCAGCATGAAAACGGAAGACCTCCGCTTTTTCCTGTAAGTCTTCCTGTGGCAAATACAAACTGGTTTGAGGCAGCAACTCGTCCGGGCGAAGTATTGAACAGATCGCTTACTTTTAGCGGAAGCGACAAAACTTCAAAATTCTTTCTTTCCGGAAATTATATCAAACAAACCGGAGCAATTGAGAACACGGACTATGAAAGATATAGTGTGAGAATGGGCGCTGAGAAAAAATTTAATGATAAATTAAATATCGGTACTAATTTTTACGGTGCTTCTAGTGAAGGTCATAATAGTGATTTTGGAGATAATATTTTGTCACCAATGTTTTCTATTCAAACTGCTTATCCTAATCTGCCTATTTATAATGCTGACGGATCTTACTATAAATACCAAGGAAAAGATAATGCACTGGCGCTTTTATTGGAACCAACAGACCACACAATCAACAGATTGGCAAATGGAAATATGTTTTTGGATTATGAAATCATTAAAGGTTTAACGTATCATTTTGGTGCAGGAGCTGAATGGCAGGAAAACATTCAGGGAAAATACACCCCGAGAACTTTGGTTGCAGGTGCTGCTTTAAAAGGTACAGGATCTGAAGAAAACAGAACGTATTTTAGATGGAGTACAGACCAATACTTGACTTATAAGTTTAATTTACAAGATATCCATGCTTTTACAGTAATGATTGGAACATCAAACCAAAAAGATACTTATGAAAGAGTGAAAGCATCCGGATCTGGTTTTTCAAGTGATTTGTTGACCTACTATAATCTTCAGGGAGCTGAAATTTATTTAAAACCTGAAACGGAGAAAATCGAGACTAAATTGACTTCTTATTTCGGAAGGTTAAACTATGCTTTTAATGATAAATATTTAGCATCATTTACGATAAGAAGAGATGGTTCTTCTCGTTTTGGACCAAATAACAGATTCGGAATTTTCCCTTCCGGAGCTGTTGCCTGGAAAATTTCTAAAGAATCTTTTATGGAAAACTTCACTACTTTATCTGATCTTAAATTGAGAGTTAGTTACGGTATTACAGGAAATGACGGTATTGGAGATTATGCCTACATGAACAGATTACAATCTTGGGGAGGAACACTTAATCCTGGTGAATTGGCTGGTGCTACAGAACCTGCAAATCTTGCAAACCCTAATTTAAAATGGGAACAAACCGCTCAAACCGATATAGGTTTAGACATGGGATTCTTTAATGATAAACTTACCGCAACAGTTGATGTTTATAAAAAAAGAACTAGTGATGCACTTATAAGAGTACCAGTTGGCGGATGGTGGGGATTTAATACCCAAACTGTTAACTCAGGAGTTATTGACAACCAAGGTATTGAATTAGGAATTACGAGTACAAATTTTAGAAACGACAAATTCACTTGGACTACTTCATTAAATGTTGCTTATAATAAACAAAAAGTAGTATCTCTTGCTGACAATGTTAAAATTATTAGCCAGAATACTTCTAATCCAAGCGGAACTGTTTCCGGACAAGAGTTTACAAGATTAGAACCAGGAAAAGAAATGAGCGTATTATACGGCTACAAATATGCCGGTGTAATTAAAACGGGAGAAACTTATGCTGCTCAGCCATTATCAGTTGCCGGAGATCCAAAATATGAAGATATTAACGGAGATGGTAAAATTACTGCCGATGACAGAACGTATTTAGGAAACTCTACGCCACATTATATTGCAGGTCTTAATAATGATTTTAAATATGGAAATTTTGATTTGAATATCTTTTTCCAGGGCGCTTTTGATTATTCCGTTTACAACATGACAGCAATGGTTGGTGAATCCTCTACAAGTACAGATGCACTTAATCGTTGGGTTGCGGGCACTAATGAAAACACTGATATTCCAAGAGACGGATATTACAAAAGCAAATACGGAAGTTATGTGAATTCGAAATTTGTTGAAGAAGCTTCTTATTTACGTTTGAAAAATGTTTCTATCGGATATTCAATTCCGGAAAGTGTTTTAAAACAAGCCAAATTTATAGACAGTATCAGATTGTATGCAATTGGTCAAAACTTATTGACTATTACCAACTATTCTGGTAACGATCCTGAAATAAATGGACACACAGCCAGTTCTACAGCACAAAACCTTGGTGGAGGAATTGATTTTAACTCATTCCCGGCTTCAAGAACATTTATCTTAGGTATAAAAGTAGCAATTCACTAGTCTAAAGCTTTTTTAGTAACATTAAATTTATTAAAATGAAAAAATATACATTATTACTACTTTTACTAACCGCAGGTACACAATTTTCGTGTAACCAGGATCTTGAACCTACGGTATACAGTAGTTTGACTAATACCAATGGGTATCAAACAAAGTCAGATGCAGTAGCGGCCGTTAATTCCGTTTATGGCAGATTAAAAGGACCTTCTGTAGGAGATAATTACTCTTATTGGGCAACACGACATTTCGCCTTAACAGATATTGCAACAGATTTAGGACATTGCCAATTTGGTGGAGATCCGGGACAATTATCATTAGGAACATGGAATTCAGCAAATGGTTTACTTCTTGAAGACTGGAATTCGATGTATAAATTGATTGCAAATGCCAATAATGCGATTTTCAATATTGCAAAAATGTCGGGAATTACTCCAGCCGAAAAAGCGCAGTTTATAGCCGAAGCTAAGTTTTTAAGATGTTCTTCTTATATGGATTTAACAGACGCTTGGGGTCCGGTAATTTTGGTTACGGAAGATAACATAGGTAATCCTAAATATTTAGATCAAATACCACCTTCGTCAGTTGAAGAAATAGATGCTTTTATGATTAAAGAATTAACTGAAGCTGCTGCTGTTTTACCAGTTAATTACAAAAACAATGCAATTTACGAAAGTAATGATGTTGGTCGTGCTACAAAAGGTGCAGCACTTACTTTATTAGCAAAATTATACCTGCGCAGCCATGACTGGCAAAAGGTAGTTACGTATACGCAACAAGTAATGAGTCTTGGCGAATACAGCCTTTATCCGTCGTACTTAGGTTTGTTTAAAGAAAGTAACAAATGGTGCAGCGAAAATATTTTCTCTTCATTGAGTGATGCCAATACTAATGGAACTGAATTACTAAACCACTTTGGACCAACTGATCACCCTGTTGTGGCAAACAGATGGCAATATTATACGGTGAATTGGGATTTCTACAACACTTTTGGTGACGAAGACGAGCGTAAACAATGTTTCTTCCCTGAATTTATGGGTTCAGATCATTTACTACACAAACAAGCTCCAACATTAGGTGCAGAACCGCCAGTAGGAGAATTGTATATGCCGGATGTCTCTACCAGAAAATATGCTGATGATGAAACTACAACGTATTATGATGGTCATAGTGTAAATATTCTTCGTTATGCCGATGTATTATTAAGCAGAGCTGAGGCCTTAAACGAAATTAGCGGTCCAACAATCGAAGCGATCAATCTGATCAATCAGGTTAAAGGAAGATCACATGCCAAACAATTAGTTTTAGGTGATTACAATCAAAATTCATTGAGAGACGCTATTTTGCAAGAAAGAGGATGGGAACTTTTCTACGAAGGAAAACGTCGTGCAGATTTAATCAGAATGAACAAATATGATGTTCTTGTAAACGCATACCACCTTAGAGTTGGAGAAGCAGCACAAGTAAAAATGCCACAAAATAAATATTATACTTATCCACAAAGTCAGGTTGATCTTAACCCTACATTAAGTAACGCCGACAGACAATAAGCAATAATTCAATCAGGAATAGACCGTTAAAATTGTCTGTCTATTCCTGATTTTTTAAACAAAAGAAGTACTTTTCTGTTTCACAAAAGAAACCTTTCAGATGATCAAAAAATTAGTATTAAAATGGAGTTTTATTTTGGCACTTCTTGCAATGGCAAGCTGTTCTCAAAATCAGGGTAATGTTATTTCAAGTATCAACATTGGGACTCATAGCAACAACGAATTGAAGATTCAAATCGATGTTACTACGAAGGACGATGCTCAGGTATATGCAGAATATTGGTCTGATAAAAAAGGAATAAAAAGCAAAATAACGTCTCCAATTTCAAAAAATGGTATTAAGCATTCCTTAGTACTTTGCAACATTACTCCGGAAACCAACTATAGTTTTCAATTAATTACTGTTCAGGGAGAAAACAAAAACACAAGCAAACTATACACTTTCAAATCTAGAAAATTACCGGAATGGCTTCAAAAACAATTCAAAGCAAATTGCCCAAAACCGGAACTTTTACCTAAAAACTTCAAAAGTGGTTTTATGCTTTTAGCAAAAAGAGAAACACCGGGAGTTGCATACATTGTTGATTATAAAGGAAATTTAAGATGGTATCATACCGTTGAAGGAACAGGATTTAAAGTAACTCATTTTACCAAAGATCAAACGATACTTTCTATTTTAGGAAAAAATGATGAACCAACAAGTTACGGAAGTGAGATTCTGGAAATCAATTTACAAGGCGATACTTTAACCCATATTAAAAAAGGACAAGGCGATTTTAAACAAGTGATTCATCACGAAATCATAAAAAATTCGGCGAATCAAATTGTTACTTTATTTGTTGATGCAAGAATAACCGATTTAACTAAAATCGGTGGAAAACAAAAAGATACAATCAATGGTGACGGAATCCTTATTTTGGATAAAAAAGGAAAACAAATCTGGAAATGGAGCGTTTTTGATGACCTGGACCCAATGAAAGATAAAGCATTATTGAAAACCAAAAAAGACTGGATGCACGCCAACAGTCTGAATTATGATACAGACGGAAACTTTCTGATTTCGTTTTATAACAACGGTCAAATTTGGAAAGTAGATTCAAAAACGGGAAAAGTAATCTGGAAATTAGGCAAAGGCGGAAACATGAAAATGTCTGCTGATAGTAATTTCTCCCAAGCACATGCCGCACACATTAATGCCGAAGGAAGTCTGATGTTTTTTGATAATGGTGTTGACAAAAAACAATCATCAGTTTACACATTAAAAGTAGATGAAAAAGGAAAATCAGCAAAACTGGATTTCCACATAAATCTTCCAAAAGACATTTACAATGACCGAATGGGAAGTGCTTATATGGTTGACAAAGATGCTATATTAGTTTGCTGTTCAAAAAGACATATTACGGTTTTAACCAATAGAAAAGGAGTTTTACTTTGGGCTTTAGAATCTGAAATTCCTCCCTATCGCGTACAGTTTATTCCCGAAGAAAACCTGAAACCTTTTCTTCTCAATTAAAAATTTTACAACATGAAAAAAATAATTCTTATTGGTATATTTTCAGCATTGCCAATTGTTGTTTTCAATTCCTGCAATACTACAACATCGCAAACATTAGCAGCAAAAACTGCCGATGATGATTCGTACATCACAATCGATACGTCAAAAATTCCGGACGATCAATTTGGAGAATCCGTTCGTTATGGAAGAGAATTGATGCTAAAAACGGCTTATTATATTGGTCCAAACGGAATTAAAGGGAAATATTTAGGCAATAAAATGAATTGTACCAATTGTCATCAGGATGCCGGTACAAAACCTCATGCCTTCAATTTAATGTCTTCACACGATAATTATCCGCAATATCGCGGACGTGAAAATAAAGTTTTAACACTTGCTGAACGTGTTAATAATTGCATTATGCGTCCACATTCCGGAACACCGCTTCCGCTGGATAGCAAAGAAATGGTTGCTTTTTTATCGTACTTTAAATGGATCAGTAAATTTGTTCCTAAAGATGGGGATTTTAAAGGCGCTAAAAATTTAGAAATCGAATTTCCGGATGTTGCCGCAAGTCCCGAAAGAGGAAAAGCGCTGTTTGTTGAAAATTGTGCCCGTTGTCACGGAAATAATGGCGAAGGAGTGTACAATGCCGATAAATCCGGTTATACTTATCCGCCGCTTTGGGGAGAATACGGTTATCAGCCGGGTTCTAGTATGCACAGAGTTATCAAACAGGCGCAATGGCTAAAAAGCAATATGCCTTATGATAAAGTAACTTTAGGAAAACCGTATCTTACAGATAAACAAGCGCTTGATATTGCCGCCTATGTAAATGATGATGCGATACACACAAGACCAAACCCAAAAACATTTGATTATCCTAACAAAATGGGCAAACCAATTGATTACTCACATAGCCCTTTTCAGGATAACTTTACCGAAGAACAACATAAATACGGTCCTTACAAACCCATTATTGCCTACTGGAAAAAGAATGGATGGAAAGCCGTTTACTAACTTATTAACTACGCTTACTTTTTAAACCTGAACAATAAAACAATGAAACCAAACCTAAAAAACAGACAAATTTTAAGTAGAATATTGATTATGTGTCTTTGCATTTTCAGTATTCCATTGGCTGCACAACAACTAAAATATACCGATGGCAATGACAGCTGGAATCCTAATTTGTTAGGAAATCACCGTGTTGCAGTCGAATTTACCGGCAAAGAGAATGTTGCAAAAACAACAATCGAATGGCGCAGAAGAGACGAAAAACCGGAATTAAAAAGAATCATTGTTCAAGATGCTTCAGGAAAAGAAATTCAAAATGTAAAAATAGCTGATATCAACAGAGAAAAAGGTACAATTTATTTTGAACCGGTTTCAGGAAAAGGAACTTATTATGTGTATTATATGCCTTATATTGATGAAGGCGATGCTAATTACCCTAAAGGAGTTTATGCTAAACCGGAATATAAAGCTGATGCACAATGGCTGTCTAAAATCAAACCTAATTTAGCTGATAATTGTACCGTTAAAGAAATTCAGAGTGTGAATGCTTTCAATAGTTTTTATCCAATGGAAGTTATCGCAACTGCGGCTGAAACAAACGATATTGTGGCAAAAAACAGCGGAAGTTCATTCTTAGTTTTCCCTGAAGACAGAACGTATTCTATTAGAATGAGAAATGATTTACCACAAAGATGGATTCAAAAAGGAGTTCAAAGCACTTTTGCAGATACGGCGTTAAAAGGAGAATATTTAGCATTTCAATTGGGCGTTTATGCGTTACAGGATTTAGGAAATGTAAAAGTTACTTTTTCAAATTTAATCAGTAGTAACGGAGCTCTAATTGAAGCAAAAGATATCAACTGTATCAACACCGATGGAGTTCGTTACGACGGATCTCCTTTTACTGCAAATGTTTCTGTTTCTAAAGGAAAAGTACAAGCAATGTGGTGCGGAATCGATATTCCTCAAACCGCAGCGGCAGGAACTTATACCGGAAAAGCCACCGTAATTGCTGACGGAAAATCTACAGTAATCAACCTACAAATAAAAGTAACTGACGAAGTGACTAAAAACGGAGGAATCGATTTCCCAGAGAAAATGACACGCCTAAAATGGTTAAACTCAACTTTGGCACAGGAAAATACCGTTATTGCACCTTATACTCCACTTGTTGTTAAAGATTCTGAAATCTCATTATTAGGAAGAAAATTAGTTTTGGGCACCAATGGATTTCCAACCCAAATTCAAACTTATTTCACTCCTGAAATGACAAGTATTGGTACAAAAGCCAATGATATTTTGAGTGCTCCATTAGCATTTCATTTTGTGGATGCAACAGGAAAAGAATCCTTACAATGGAAAAATACAGGACTTAAATTCACTAAAAAAGAAGCTGGAACTATTGCTTGGGAAAGCACTTCTACGTCACAATCAGTTCAAATGGATGTGAATGCTTCAATTGAATTTGATGGTTTTTTACATTATACTGTAAAAGTTACAGCGCTTGAAGATCTTACTTTTAATGATATTAATTTTCAAATGCCTTTTCAGCCAACATCTGCAAAATACATGATGGGATTAGGTCAAAAAGGCGGTGATCGTCCTACAACTTTCGACTGGAAATGGGATGTAGCTCATAAAAATCAAGATGGTGCCTGGATCGGAAATGTAAATTCAGGATTGCAGTTTTCTTTACGTGATGAAAAATACAGCCGTCCGTTGAACACCAATTTCTATTTGCAAAAACCACTATTATTACCAACTTCTTGGGGTAACGAAAATAAAGGTGGAATCACAATTGCACCAAATCAAAAATCGGTTTTGGTAAATGCTTACAGCGGAGCCCGCAGCATGAAAAAAGGGGATGTTTTATATTATAACTTTAATTTATTGATTACACCTTTCCATAAAATTGACACAGATTTTCAATGGGATACTAAATTCTATCACAAATACAGTCCAATTGATACCATTGCAAAAACTGGCGCAACGGTAATCAATATTCACCATGCAAATGCTATAAACCCATATATCAACTATCCTTTTATCGAATTTAAAAAGATGAAAAGTTATATCGATGAAGCGCATGAAAAAGGATTAAAAGTAAAAATTTACAACACGGTTAGGGAAGTTTCAAACAAAGCTTATGAAACTTTTGCTCTAAGAAGTTTAGGTCATGAAATTTATTCTCCGGGAAAAGGAGGCGGATTCTCTTGGTTACAAGAACACGTTGGAGAGGATTATATTGCAGCGTGGTTTGTACCGGAAATTAAAGATGCTGCAATCGTAAATAGCGGAATGAACCGTTGGCATAATTATTATGTTGAAGGAATGAATTGGCTGACACAAAACGTTGGTATTGACGGAATTTATCTTGATGATGTAGCTTTTGACAGAATCACTATGAAACGTGTAAAAAGAGTTCTTACTAAAGATGGTCACCCTGGAATTATCGACTTGCACAGTGCGAATCAGTACAATAAAAGCGACGGATTTAACAATAGTGCCAATTTATATATGGAGCACTTTCCGTACATCAATAAACTTTGGTTTGGAGAATATTTTGATTACGAAAAAAACCAACCAGACTTTTTCTTAACAGAAGTAAGCGGAATTCCTTTTGGATTAATGGGCGAAATGCTGCAAGGCGGAGGAAATCCTTGGAGAGGAATGGTTTACGGAATGACTAACAGATTACCATGGAGCGACAATGCTGACCCAAGAGAAATCTGGAAATTATGGGATTCTTTCGGAATCAAAGGTTCTGAAATGATTGGATATTGGAGCGAAAACTGTCCGGTAAAAACTAACAACGATAAAGTTTTGGCAACAGTTTACAAAAAGAACGGTTCAACATTAATTTCGATTGCAAGCTGGGCAGATTCTGATGTAAAAGTAAAACTAACAATCGACTGGAAAAAACTTGGAATCAATCCTGCAAAAGCAACAATCACAGCTCCGGAAATCACAAATTTCCAACCGGCACAAACCTTTACAGCAAAAGATGAATTGCCTGTATCAAAAGGAAAAGGATGGTTGTTGATTGTTAAATAATAAGAAATTGCCCGTATTATTTGTCATTTCGATCCCGAGGCTTCGGGATCGAAATGACAAGATTGGGTTTTGATTGCGAATGATGGATTAAAATCCATCCCTACAATATATTTTGTTCCTTCGGAACTGCTCGAACAAAGATTTGATTTTATCATAGAAATCGAAATAACAAGATTGCGAAAATATTATTATGAAAATAATTGCCTAGCCGCGATAGAAGTGGAAATCCTTTTGTGGCGGTCCCGAGGCTTCGGGAGCCACAAAAGATTGAAACGGATTGCTTCGCCAGTTCGCACTTTCAGGCTCGGGTGCGGGATTAGCTCCTGAAAAAAGATTTCATTAATACAAAAAATAAATTTGGTTGCTTTTGAATTCAAAAGAAGTAACAAAATTAACTACCAAATAACCAACAATAAAAAGCTCTCCATATGAAACTTAAACCTTTCTTATCCATTCTACTCTTTGGAAGCCTGTTTGTCAACGCACAAAATAAAACCACTATAAAAGAATACAAGAAAGTATTTACGACTTATCCGTTTTCAGATCCGGATCCTATTCCTAAACCGGATACAAAGGTTTATCCCTATTTCCGTTTTGATGGATTTACAGACAAACCTGTTCAAAAAGAATGGAAAGTTATTGAGCTTGAAAACGATTATATTAAATTAATGATTCTGCCAGAAATAGGCGGAAAAGTTTGGTCGGCAGTAGAAAAATCAACTGGAAAAGATTTTGTTTATAACAATCATGTCATCAAATTCAGAGATATTGCCATGCGTGGTCCGTGGACAAGCGGTGGTGTAGAAGGTAATTACGGAATTATTGGGCATACGCCAAATTGCGCTACTCCTGTAGATTATACTATTATTACAAGACCTGACGGAAGCGTAAGTTGTGTTGTTGGAGTTTTGGATTTATTGACGCGTACTTCCTGGAAATTGGACATCAATTTACCAAAAGATAAAGCTTATTTTACTACAAATTCATTTTGGTTTAACTCGACAGAATTTGAGCAGCCTTATTATACGTGGATGAATACCGGTATAAAAGCTGGCGAGAATCTGCAATTTATCTATCCCGGAAAAAGCTATTTGGGTCACAATGGTGAACACAATTCATGGCCAATTGACAAGGAAAATGGTAAAGATTTATCATTCTATAAAAACAATAATTTTGGCGGTTATAAATCGTATCACGTTTTTGGTAAATACGACGATTTCTTTGGTGGATATTACCATGACGAAGATTTCGGAATGGGAAGATACGGCAATCACGATGACAAACCCGGCAAGAAAATATGGATTTGGGGATTGTCGCAACAAGGAATGATTTGGGAAAAATTATTGACTGATACTGATGGTCAATATGTAGAAGTACAAAGCGGAAGATTGTTTAATCAAGCAAGTGAAGGCAGTAATTTAACTCCGTTTAAACAACGTTCTTTTGCGCCTTATCAAACAGATTCGTGGACAGAATATTGGTTTCCGGTAAAACAAACAAAAGGTTTTGTAAAAGCCAATAATTATGGAGCCGTAAATGTAAAAAACGAAAATGGCTGGCTGAAAATCTATTTTTCTCCCCTTCAAAAACTAAACGAGAAATTAGAAGTTTTTGATAATGATAAGAAAATCTATTCTAAAGATATTTCGGTAAACACTTTAGAAGTATTCAAAGATTCGATTCAGGTTTCGGTTAACGAAAATAAATTGAGATTGACACTTGGTGAAAATAAATTGGTTTGGAATTCGGCGCCGGAAGATGGCGATTTAGCTCGTCCGCTAGAAATGCCAAAGGATTTTGACAACAATTCAGTTTATGGATTATATCTGCAAGGAAAAAATTATATCAGTTTTAAAGATTATGTAAAAGCAGCAGAAAACTTAAATGCCTGTCTAAAAAAAGATCCAAACTATGCTCCTGCTCTATCTGCTTTGGCATCTTTACAAATTAGAAAATTGCAGTATAAAGAAGCTGTAATTTCGGCAAGTAAAGCTTTATCTATAGACACTTACGATCCTGCCGCCAATTATTATTATGGGCTTGCAAATCTGCATTTAGGAAATACAACTGATGCCAAAGACGGTTTTGATATTGCCGCTGCAGGTGTAGAATTCCGCAGTTCTGCGTATACTGCTTTGAGCAAAATTTACTTTAGTGAAAACGATCAGTCAAAAGCGATTGAATATGCCGAAAAAAGTTTGCTAAACAATCAATACAATCTGGAAGGTTTACAAGTTTTGGCAGTACTATATCGTCTGCAAAACAATGCCAACAAAGCAACCGAAACCTTAAATAAAATTAATACCCTTGATCCTTTAAATCATTTTGTTGGATTTGAAAGATTTCTTTGGGAAAATTCAGCAGCATCAAAACAGCATTTCACATCACTAATACAGAATGAAATGCCGGAACAAACCTATCTTGAATTAGGAATTTGGTATCAGCATCTGGACCGCAATGAGGAAGCTTTAAAAGTTTTTTCCCTTGCGGCTCCAAGTGCTGAAATTATATACTGGAAAGCATTTTTAGAAAACAAACCTGTGGATTTATCTAAAATACAGCCAGGAATCAGCTTTCCATTCCGTGGAGAAACAGCTATTATTCTTGAGAAATTAATCCAGACAAACGATCAATGGCAATTGAAATATCATTTAGGATTAATTGAATGGAATCGTGATAATCTTTCAAAAGCTAAAGACTTATTCACACAATGCGGTGCTAAACCAAATGATCCGGCTTTTTATGCCGCAAAAGCATCTTTGTTCAAAGACGATTCGCAATTGGTCATTGCAAGTCTTCAGCAAGCGCTAAAATTAGATAATCAGGGATGGAGATATCACAAACTATTGGCAGAGCATTATATTACTCAAAAGCAATATGATAAAGCGTTGGCAATTGCTGAATCCTTTTATAAAAAACATACCGAAAATTATCTAATGGGAATGCTGTATGCCAAAACATTATTATTGAATAAAAAATATGTTGCAGCAGATGCTTTTTTAACCAAATTGGAAATTCTTCCGTTTGAAGGCGCAACAATCGGACGTCAGTTGTATCATGAAGCTAAATTGATGCAGGCTGTAGCCGAAATGAAAAACAAGCAATACAAAAAAGCATTACAATTTATTGCCGATGCAAAATTATGGCCGCAAAATCTGGGCGTAGGAAAACCCTATGACGTTGATATTGACGAAAGACTGGAAAACTGGATGGATTATCAATGTTACACAAATCTTGGTGATACTGAAAAAGCAAAACAATCTTTGCAAAAAATCACTACTTTTAACCCTAAAATTGATAATACGGTTATGAATTTCTTACCCGCAAATCAATTGGTTTCGGCTTGGGCTATCGAGAAAACTTCTTCGGCAAAAGAAGCAGAAACGTGGTTGAAAAATCAAGCTGGTTTATATTCAACAAACAAAATTGTACAATGGAGTTTAGAGATGTACACTAAAAAACAATCGGATATTTTAACCGCCGATGAAAAGGATGGTGAAGTCAGAATTATAGAAAAACTTTAAAAACTAAACATTATTAAACCAAATACAATGAATAAACTTTTTTTAAAATGTTCCCTTTTCAGCATTGTCTTGTTGGCATGCCAAAATATTGAGGCACAAAATGCTGACCAAAATAAAGAAGATATATCAGCTTACAGAGTTACACCATTAAAAGTTCACGACTTAGTACATACCAAGCTCGAAGTATCATTTGATTATGGAAAACGTTATTTATTTGGAAAAGAATGGATTACTCTAAAACCTCATTTTTACGAAACTGACGCTCTTACGCTAGATGCTAAAGGAATGGATTTTAAAGAAATTGCGATAATTGAAGGAAAGAAAAAAACACCTTTAAAATATACGTACGATAACGAACAGGTTTTTATTACGCTGGACAGAAAGTACAAAAGCACTGAAAAATACATTATTTACATCGACTATACAGCAAAACCAGATGAATTAAAAGCAAAAGGAAGCGTTGCAATTACAGATGCCAAAGGTTTGTATTTTATAAATCCTGACGGAAAGGACGACAAACCAATCCAAATCTGGACACAAGGCGAAACAGAAGCATCATCTGCATGGTTTCCAACAATTGACAAACCAAATCAGAAAACAACTGCCGAAATTGCAATGACGGTTGAGGCAAAATATGTTTCTTTATCAAATGGAAAATTAGTATCGCAAAAAGCCAATAAAAACGGAACTCGTACGGATACCTGGAAAATGGATGTCCCACATTCTCCATATTTGTTTATGATGGCTGTTGGAGATTTTAAAATCTATAAAGATTCTTATAACGGAAAAGAAGTTAACTACTATCTGGAGCCAAAATATGCGCCATATGCCAAGCAAATCTTTGGAAAAACTCCTGATATGATGAAGTTTTACGGTAAAATTTTAGGCGTAGAATATCCTTGGGTAAAATATTCTCAAATTGTTGCCAGAGATTATGTTTCCGGTGCGATGGAAAATACATCCGCAACTTTGCATGGTGAATATGTGCAAAAAACCGAAAGAGAATTATTAGATGACAATCAGGAAAGTACAATCGCTCACGAACTTTTTCACCAATGGTTTGGGGATTATGTAACGGCAGAATCCTGGTCTAACTTAACGATGAACGAATCTTTTGCCACTTTTGGTGAAGTACTTTGGCACGGTCACGACGCGGGACAAGACGCCGAAGACAGATCTCGTTATGAGAAATTACAAAACTGTCTGCGTTCTTCAAAAGATGGAATTAGTCCGCCTTTGGCACGTTTTTATTACAAAGACAAAGAAGATATGTTTGACAATATCAGTTACTCAAAAGGTTCTATCATATTATATGCAGCAAAAAATCAAATGGGCGACGAGGCGTTTTTCAAATCGTTAAACCGTTACTTAACAACAAATGCATACAAATCCGGAGAATCACATCAATTGCGTTTAGCAATGGAAGAAGTTACCGGAAAAGACTGGAGTCCGTATTTTAACCAATGGTATTATCAGGGAGGAAATCCAATCTTGAACGTAGAATATGGATATGCAAACGGAAAAGCTACAATTGCGGTAAAACAAACTCAGGCAAGTTCTGTACAAACTTTTAGTTTGCCATTAAAAGTTGATTTTTATGTAAACGGAACTAAGATTAGAAAAGACATTTTGATTGACCAAAGAGAGCAGAATTTCAGTTTTGATGTTCCTGCTCAGCCTACTTTTACAGATCTTGATCCTGATAAAATTTTAGTTGGTCAGGTTATCGACAACAAAAAAGTAGCGGATTATTTGTTCCAATATAAAAATGTTCCGTCTTATTATAACAGAATCGAAGCGATAAAATATGCCACAAAAGAGAAAAGTCATGATTCACAATTGATACTTTTGGCAGGTTTAGAAGATCAACAAGATGATTTGCGTGTTCTAAGTATAAAAGCAATTGATTTAAGTGACACTCAAATCAAAGATGCAGCAATCAAGACTTTGCTAAATATTGCAAAAAATGATAAAAAGACAAGTGCGAGAGCAGCCGCAATTATAAAATTGGCTGGAACTGGCGATGCTTCTTACAAAGAATTAATGCAGGAAAGCATCAAAAACCAATCTTATAATGTAATCGCTGCCGGAATAACGGGATTGTCAAAATACTCAGCTGAAGAATCTGATAAAGCATTATCGACTTTAGACGAGGATACTAAAAAACATGTAACGCTTTTAATCAAAAGATTAAGTAAGTAAAATAATTTAAAAAAAAACATGATTTTATAATTAGTACTTTAAATATTATGTCTTTTTCAAGACCTCTCTAATTTGTTTTATTAGAGAGGTTTTTTTTTAGAAATTACTGTAAAAAAGCAATTCTAAACCCGACAGTCCCGAAGCCAAATATCATACATCTTTGATAGTGAAGCACATAAATCTCTCATAAAAGAGCAAAATCGCAAAGATTTTGTCATTTCGATAGAGGAGAAATCCTCGCAAGTAACTCCGCAACGAAAATCCAATCTTTGTCGAGCTTCTCGCGAGGATTTCTCTCCCGAAGCCTCGGGATCGAAATTGACAATATTGTGTTTAAGCTTTGCGATTTTGCGAGATTAAATTTTAGTTTATAAAAAGCTTAACTTAATGGAACAAGTTGTTAAGGACAATATCACGTCAGGTTGCTTCTTTATTTCGATTATTAGAAAATAAATCCATTTCATTATTTAAGATACATATTTTTATATTTTTTTGTTTCCATCGGAACATCTCATCGGTAGTCAAATAAATACAGCATTTTTTATTTTTTTTTTGTTCCATCGGAACATTTCATTGGTAATCAAATAAATACAGCATTTTTTACGTTCCGTAGGAACGTTTGATTTTATAAATAATAACGGCAAAAATGCATACGGATTAAATACACCATTTGTCAAACGTCCTTACAGGACGATATTTCTCACGATCTATTTTTATTCTACTACCAATGAAATGTTCCGATGGAATAAATTGTGCCTGACAATATCTTATCAGGTAGTTTTGGATAATTATTTTTGATTTTAAAAGTCTGAAACCTCGAAAAATTGATAATCTCATGTCCGATCTCTAAAAATGTGCTCGAGAACACCAAATAAGTGTGTTCGAGCACATTTTTTGTGTTTTTTCTTGGTTAATCAAAATATATTCGATAGTTTCGTTACACAATAAAAAATAAGCATCTATTTATTTCTGATTTTAATAATTATAACAACCTTATTTACAAGCTAATAAATAAAAATTAAAGCCTTTTAAATAAAAACAATTAGACGAAAACCCATAATTTTTTAGGTTTCTGTTTTTTGAAACCTCTCTAATCTGGTTCATTAGAGAGGTAATTCAAAAAGTAACTAATCATCTATCAAATGAAAAATATATTTTACTTCTTTCTTGCTTCAATATTAGTTTCCTTTTCTTCTATAAAAGGCGCTTCTTTCATTGAAAAAAACAAAATCGAAAATCCTAAAACCAAAATTTCTTTGCCGCTTGCCGGAAATGCTTTTAGTTCTAAACATATTGACGGAAGCAATACTATTACAGAAAATGGCATAGAAAACTGGACAGACTCAAAAGAAATTTTTACGGCTTATTTCAGAATTGCCAAAACAGGAACTTTTCAAATCACAGTTGAAGAATCAGTTGAAGTTTTTGGAAAATCAGAATTGGAATTCTCGATCAACGGAATTTCTAAAAAAGTAAAATTTGATACTACAAAAAAGGCAATTACCGTTGGAAACTGGAAAATCAATAAAGAAGGTTATGTCGCTATCAAAATAAGAGGAATCAGTAAAACCGGAAATCAATTTCCGTCCATTAATCGCCTAACAATTTCAAGTGAAGATTATGATGGCAAAATCTCTTATGTTCCTAATAACGAAGGAAACTTTTATCATTGGGGACGCCGTGGACCATCGGTACATCTAAATTATCAGGTTCCGCAAACTACCAATGCCGAATGGTATTATAACGAAGTTACCGTTCCTGAAAATGAGGATAAAATAGGTTCGTATTTTATGGCAAACGGTTTTGGCGAAGGATATTTTGGAATTCAGGTAAACTCAGCAACCGAGAGAAGGATTTTATTCTCTGTCTGGAGTCCGTTTAATACAGATGACCCGAATAGTATTCCGGAAACGCATAAAATTAAAATGCTTAAGAAAGGGGAAAACGTTCACACAGGCGAATTTGGAAGCGAAGGTTCTGGCGGACAAAGTTATCTGCAATACAATTGGAAAGCGGGAAATACTTATAAGTTTTTGCTTCACGGAGTTCCTCAAAACAATAACAGCACCAATTACACCGCTTACTTTTTTGCTCCTGAATTGAACAAATGGCTTTTAATTGCCAGTTTCAATCGTCCGCAAACCAATACTTATTTAAAAAGATTTCATTCTTTTCTCGAAAATTTTATTCCGGAACAAGGCGATTTATCCCGTAAAGTTTTATTCAATAATCAATGGATTTGCGATGATAAAGGAATTTGGTCAGAAATTAATTCTGTTCTTTTTACAACAGATAATACTGGCGCAAAAGAATACCGAATGGATTTTGCCGGCGGAGTCGAAAAAGGTTCATTTTATCTAAAAGACGGAGGATTTTTTAACGATTATACGATACCCAAAACAATTTTTACCAGACCATTAAACAACAAAAAACCGGAAATCAATTTTAGCACTTTGCCTTAATAAATTAATTTCAAAACTAAACTTACCTATGAAAACCAGATTTTTAAAATTTATTCTAATAGCTTTTGTTTTGTTCGGAGGAACAATTGCATCAGCACAAATGATTAAAACCAAAGCACCATCGCGTCCAAAAGGGCAACAAGATGTTTTACGTTTGGCTACAGACCCCATTCCTACTGTTCGCGTTGCTTTTATCGGACTTGGAATGCGTGGTCCTGGAGCTGTTGAACGTATGACGCATATTCCTGGGGTCGAAATCGTGGCACTTTGCGATATGCTGGAAAAAAACACACAATCGGCAAATGAAATTCTAACCAAAGCCGGACTTCCAAAAGCACAGGAATTTTTTGGAGACGAAAATACGTGGAGAAAAGTAACCGCGTTACCAAATGTAGATTTAGTTTATGTTGCGACAGATTGGAAACATCATGCGTTAATAGGTGTTCAAGCAATGAAAGATGGAAAACACGTTGCAATTGAAGTTCCCGGAGCTTTAACAATGAAGGAAATTTGGGATCTTATCGATACTTCCGAAAAAACCAGAAAACATTGTATGCAACTTGAAAATTGTGTTTATGATTTCTTCGAATTGACGACATTAAACATGGCGCAACAAGGTTTATTTGGAGAAATTCTTCACGCTGAAGGTTCTTATATTCATGGTTTACAACCTTTTTGGGGTGAATATTGGAACAATTGGAGAATGGATTATAATATTAAACATCGTGGAGATGTTTATGCCACGCACGGAATGGGACCTGCTTGTCAGGCTTTGAATATTCATCGTGGTGACAAAATGAATTTTCTGGTTTCTATGGACACAAAAGCAGTTGGAAATCCTGCTTATATCAAAGAAAAATCCGGTCAGGAAATTAAAGATTTTAGAAACGGAGATCACACAATGACAATGATTCGTACTGAAAACGGAAAAACAATTCAAATTCAGCACGATGTTACTTCTCCTCGTCCTTACAGCAGAATGTACCAATTGAGCGGAACAAAAGGTTTTGCAAACAAATATCCTTTGGAAGGTTATGCTTTAGACGGTGACAAATTAGGTGATGATGTAAAACCAAATCACGAAAAATTAAGCGCACATTCTTTTGTTCCCGAAGAAGTAAAAAAGGCTTTGATGGAAAAATACAAACACCCGATGGTGAAAAATATCGAAGAACAAGCTAAAAAAGTAGGCGGTCACGGCGGAATGGATTTCGTTATGGACTATCGTTTGATTCATTGTTTACAAAAAGGGCTTCCGCTGGATATGGATGTTTATGATTTGGCAGAATGGTCTTGCTTAGGTCCTTTAACGGAGATCTCGCTTGACAAAGGTTCTGTTCCTGTAGAAATTCCGGATTTCACTCGTGGTGGATGGAACAAATTACAAAAATTAGAGTTTTCAGAATAAATATTTATTGGTTAGTTGAAAGGAAGCAAGAGGGCAAGTCATGGTGCTCTCTTGCTTATTTAATGACATTTCTAAAGAAGAATTAAACGATAATTAAAATGAAAAAAATATACTTTATACTGCTATTTTCGATTTTCACAATTTCTACTATATCAGCCCAACAAAAGCAGACTTTTGCGATTAGCGATGGGAATTTTTTATTGAACGGAAAACCGATTCAGATTCATTCGGGTGAAATGCATTATTCCCGCATTCCGCAACCGTATTGGCGTCATCGCTTAAAAATGATGAAAGCTATGGGATTAAATGCTGTTGCGACTTATGTTTTCTGGAATTATCATGAAATTGCGCCCGGAGTTTGGGATTTTAAAACCGGAAACAAAAACTTAGCCGAATATATTAAAACGGCTCAGGAAGAAGGTTTGTTTGTAATCTTACGTCCGGGTCCATATGTTTGTGCCGAATGGGAATTTGGCGGTTATCCGTGGTTTTTACAAAATGTTCCCAATATGGTTATTCGCGGAAACAATGCGGCATATTTAGCGGCTACAAAAGCTTATTTTACGGAGTTATACAAACAAGTCGCGGCTTTGCAAATTACCAAAGGCGGACCAATTATTATGGTTCAGGGTGAAAACGAATTCGGTTCTTATGTAGCGCAACGTAAGGATATTTCGCTTGACGAGCATAAAAAATACAGTTCAGTCGTATTTCAGCAATTAAAAGATGTTGGTTTTGAAGTTCCGTTTTTTACCTCAGACGGAAGTTGGTTGTTTGAAGGTGGCGCTTTGCCGGGTGCATTGCCAACTGCAAATGGCGAAAGTGATATTACTAAACTGAAAAAAGTAGTCGATCAATACCATAATGGACAAGGTCCTTATATGGTTGCTGAATTTTATCCTGGTTGGTTAGATCATTGGGCAGAACCGTTCCCAACGCAAACTGCGGAAGAAACAGTTCAGCAAACTAAAAAATATCTAGACAATCAGGTTTCATTCAACTATTATATGGTACATGGAGGAACTAATTTTGGGTTTACCTCTGGCGCTAACTATGACAAAGAGCACGATATTCAGCCTGATATGACATCTTATGATTATGATGCTCCAATTAGTGAGGCTGGTTGGGCAACGCCAAAATATAATGCTTTAAGAGAATTACTAAAAACAAAAGAAACTCCCGCAGTTCCGGAGAAAATGCCAGTAATCACAATCCCGAATATTACTTTAACAAAAGTTGTTGATTTAGCCGATGTAAAAGCTAAAATCACACCAATCATAAATGATAATCCGTTAACATTTGAGCAATTAAATCAAGGTGATGGTTATGTTTGGTACAGCAAAAGATTTACTCAGCCTATCAGCGGAAAACTGGAATTAAACGGATTACGCGATTATGCCATTGTTTATGTAAATGGAAAAAAGATTGCCGAATTAAACCGTTATTACAAAAAATACGATTGCGAAATTGAAGTTCCTTTTAATGCAACTTTAGACATTCTGGTCGAAAATATGGGGCGTATTAATTATGGTTCTCAAATTAATGCCAATAATAAAGGAATCATTAGCCCTGTTATTATCAACGGTGAAACGATTACCGGCGATTGGAAAATGTATCAATTACCAATGACGCAGGAACCAAATTTGGATGCCTACAAAAATTCTGGAAAAGTAAACCGCCCAACGCTATATCAGGGAACTTTTGAACTTAGTAAAACCGGAGATACTTTTCTGGACATGCGCGATTTTGGAAAAGGAATTGTATTTGTAAACGGAATCAATATTGGCCGTTACTGGAGCGTTGGTCCACAACAAACACTTTATTTACCGGGATGCTGGCTTAAAAAAGGCAAAAACAGCATTATGATTTTCGAACAAAAAAATGATGTTATTCAAAAAGAAGTAAAAACTTTAAATATTCCAATTCTCGAAGATTTAAAAGCTGAAAAAGGACAATAGTAAACCTTTTTTATCCTAACAGGTTTTTAAAACCTGTTAGGTATTATCTATTTAATTTATAATCTAAAATTAAATCTACTTTAATCTGCAGAATCTGCGTGAAAAAAAATCTTTTTAATCTGTCGCCAAAAAATTTCACGCAGATTCTGCAGATTAAAGCAGATACACGCTGATTTTATTTACAAAACAATAAGTAATGTAACTAAATATTTCTAAAATCTTTGACTTATTATTACCTTCAAAGTCAGAAAAAGACCTTGCAGGATATCGCAAATACCAGTAAATATTATAACTAAAAAAGCCACCCGACGTTCATCGGATGGCTTTTTGCTTTTATTAAATTCGGAATTACTTCCAGTTAAAAGTAATACGTTTTTCAATTTCTGAACTTAAACTCAAAAACACCGGACAAGTCATTCCGGCACGTTCCAGAATAGTTCTACTTTTTTCGTCTTCAACACCTTGCATGTCAAAAACAATTTCGATTGCACCAATTCTTCTTGGTTCAGCGTTCATAATTTTCGTTACTTCGGCAGTCGAACCACTAAAATCTAAGTTCAAATCGCGTGCTTTGATTCCCATAATAGTCATCATGCAGCTTGCTAAAGCATTGGCAACTGTATCAGTTGGAGAAAAAGCTTCGCCTTTTCCATTATTATCTAGTGGTGCATCAGAGATTAATTCGCTCCCCGATTGCGTATGAATTGAGCTCGTTCTTAAATCTCCTAAATAGGTTACTTTTGATGTCATTAATTTGCTACTTTTAAAGTTAAATCGGTGTCATAATATAAAATGTAAACACCTTTATTAGCGTGTCCGCCGTCTTCTTTTTTATAATATTGAAATTTATTATCAACTTGTTCTGTTGTCATTAAATCTGCTGTTTCCTGATATGTTTTTCCTTGTACCAAACGCATCATCGCATCAAAAGTTACGTCAAATCCACGCGTTGCGTACGTATTTGGATTCACTTTGTTTTTTAATCGGTATTCTTTTTCGAAAATTAAAACAGGCTGTTCATCACTTTCTCTTGTAACAGAAGGATACATTAATTTCAATTTTACCAGGTTATCAAAACTAATTTCGTCTGTATCAAGTGTACTGTTTGGTTCTAAAATCACCAATTGTACCTGACATGTTTTTTGTGCATCAAGCAAAGCCTTAATGGTAGTTTTAACCATGGCAGTATTACCTGTTTCCATTACTACATAATTCATTCGGTTTGGCAATAATGAGCTTTTTAAGTTCGCTACATCCAATCCTCCAGTTTCAGTCAAAGCAGCAAAAACAACTCCTTTTTGGTTTTGTTTGATATAGTTAACAACAGATTCTTTTTTCTTGTCTACTACCGCAACAATATTTCCGTTTTTAGAACGCATATAATCAAAAACTGCATTTCTAACTACATCATTTGATGGTATTGTCTGGTATAAATTATCAATTGGATTCGCCGAATCTTTTGATAATGGCGAGATCACAGGAACATTGTACGAATGCAATGCGTTAGCCGTAGTTTCGGCATTACTTTGATAAAATGGTCCAACAACAGCATCTGCATCCTGTAATTTATTCTGAGCAATTAAACTCGAAATATTCGAAGAACTTTTAGTTTCCTGAGAATCATAAATCGCTACATCAATTGGCAATTTTAAAGTTTTGGCCGAATCAATCGCCATCATAGCTCCAGAATAAAAATCAAGAGTCATATTCAGGAACTTATCATTTTTGATTCTGTTAGCCGAACTTGTAGTATCATTTTGCATTTTTGCCAAATTAAAAGGCAATAATAAAACTAACTTTTTACGCTCAGTCTGACCTCTTTTTTTAGTCAACTCCACTATTTCCGGATTTGCAGAAACAGTTTCAGATTTTACTTTATCAACTACTTTAATACCCGCAGTACTTTCAGTTGATCTGTCAATGGCTTGTTCAGTAGCTTTTTCAACAGGTTGTGCCTGAGGAATAATTGCTTGTGGCGCTAAATATCCTGCAGGAACTTTTAAAACCATTCCTTCTTTTACACCTTCAGCAAGCGCAGGATTTAAGGCTGTTAAATCTTCTTGAGAAATATGAAAAGTTCTGCCTAAACTATAAAAAGTTTCTTTCGGTTTTACCTGATACTCCATATAAGAAGTTGCTTTTTTTGTAGTTTCAACCGCTTTTTTAGTTTCAGCAGGTTTAGCAACATTCGTTACGGTTTGAGCAGGAGTTTCCGTTTTAGGAGCTGTACCTTTTATAGTCACTCGATATCCTACCGGCAAACTCGAAACAATTTCAGGATTACGTTTTTCTAAATCTTCAACTGTCGTATTGTATTTTTTTGCAATCGAAAATTTAGTTTCTTTCGCAATAACATCATGATATACATACTTTTCCTGTGCAACAGATTTTACAGCTTTGGCAGCCGCAGCTGCTGTTTTTACCGTTGATCCTTTTGCAGGAATCACCAATGTTTGCCCTATTTGCAAACCATCTTTTACTAAAAAAGGATTTGCTGCTTTTAAAGCTTCATCGGTAATATCATATTTTTTTTCAATTCCAAATAATGTTTCTTTAGGCTGTACCTCATGTGTACCTGGATTCTTACCCACAGTTTTTTTTGCTGCTTTTTCTTCTGTTTTAGAAACAGCTTTAGCACCATTTGTTGGAATCAATAAAACCGCATTTGGTTTTACTCCGTTTCTCGCATCCGGATTTAGTGCATAAATATCATAAGGCGTAACCTTAAATTTTAAGGCAATCTGGTTAACTGTTTCTCCGCTTGAAACCGTATATTTAACTACTTTTTCTTGTGAAAAAGCATTACAGGTTACAAAAAAAACCAGAGACAATAATGTTGAATAATATTTCATAATAGGACTTAAAACAATTTAATTTCTAATTCAAAAACAAGTTACTAATTCTGTTTAAAACAAGATTCTTGCCACTTGTTAATTTTGCGCTAATTATTGTCTAAGATCAATTTCTAACTTAGCAATAACAATCTCTTTATATAACTCCTCTTCTTCTTTTTTCTTGCATTGATAGAGCACTTCTTCCATATTTTCGAACTTATCCGAATAAACATAATACGAAAGACTGTTGATGTTAAAGAAGAAACTAGCGTTAAAATCACCAGAATCAATGAGTTTCATAATGAGCTTATCCCTTAGCGTCGCGTCTGTAAATATACCTAAAACTAAGTAATAGCCGTTTGAAACTTCTTTAAGATTATCAAAAATTTCAACCTTTATCGTCTTATTATTTTTAAGAGGATTTTCCTTAAGTTCACGTTTCATTTCTTCCAGCGAAATAGTTTTTGAAGCTTCCGCCGAAGTTGTTTTACTTTGATTTTTAACCGCTTCATCCTGATACTTTTTCAATTTTACCAAAGCCAGTTTATCATCAAATTTTCGGGCTTCCATACTATAAAATGAAGCTTTACTGATATGACGTTTTACTTCAATTTTTTTCTGAGTATCCAGGGAATCTATTTTTGCAATCAAAAGCTGATTTTGCGCATCGCCTTGTTCCTGATCGATTTTATAATGTTTGATTTCTTCTAAAAAAAGACGTTTCTGTAAAGAAGTTGAAGCTTTATTTTTCTCGCTTTCACGGATTTTTTTCTTGTATTCCTTATTTTCTTCAGAAGCAATTTGCTCTACTTTATTCATTAAACCAGCATATGCTTTTCGGTTTTCAGCTAATTCTTTCTTTAATTGAGAAGATAAATCGCTGGTTTTCCCGATGCTTTCATACGATTGTTTTTCCAGACGTTTCGATTCGTCTACATTCAAAATATCCATTCTTTTCAAATCGACCAAATCGTTGTTCATTGTATTTACTAATGAATCTAATTTTGCCATTAAAATATCCTGTACATTTTTATTGGCTTCCAGAACCAAACGCAATTTCTCAACCGAATTTTCCTTAGAACCGTTCATGTCATTCAGGTTGACTTTCAAATCATTAATTTTTATAATTTTCTTATTCATTTCTTTCTGAACAACCAATCTGTCTTTTAAATCATCAATTTCAACTGTTTTGGCTTTTGTTTTTTCGACTACGACTTGTTTTTCGGCAAGAGCCAACATCAATTCTTCGCTTTCGTTTGTTGGTTTAACCTCTTTGGTATTAATGGCTAATTTATTGCCCACAACCAATCCGTTTACAATTTCAGGGTTTTGAGATTCTAACTGATCGATAGAAATTCCGTATTTTTTAGCAATCGAAAATTTGGTTTCCTTTGGCTCGACCACATGAAAAACAGTTTCCTGATTAATCACGCGAACACGTCCGTCTAAAGTTTTTCGTTTGTTAGGAATTGCAACCGTCTGACCAATCTGCAATCCGTTTTGAAGAAGCTCTTTATTCAGGATTTCTAAATCCTGAACCGACACATTGTATTGTCTCGCGATGCTAAACAAAGATTCTTTGGCTACGACCTGATGTGTAACTTTAGAAGAAGCTGTAATTTCTGTTTTGGAAGGATTTGCAGTATTCTGCGGAATAATTAATTCCTGACCAATCTGAAGTCCGTTTGCAAGAATTGTGTTTGCACTTTGAAGAGCTTCGACTTTAAGTCCGTATTGTTTCGAAATGCTGTAAAGCGTTTCTTTGGCAACAACAACATGAGTATTTTGTTGGTCTGAATTTTGTTTTTCTACACCGTGAACCGGAATCTTAATAATTTGATTGTCTTTGATTCCGTTTTGTGCTTCGGGGTTGAGTTTGTAAATTTCATCAATCGAAACCTTGTATTTTTGGGCAATAAAATAGGCGGTTTCTCCTTTTTGAATTTTGTATTCAATAATTGAATCTTGCGCAGTTATTTTGTTAAAAGACAAAATAAACACAAGAGAAATCGTTAAAAACTCTCTCATAATTAGTAGGTTTAAAAAATTAAGGCATTACAAATGTAACGCCTTAATTTGAAAAACAATACTATTCCCACTCAATTGTTGCAGGTGGTTTTGAGCTTATGTCGTAAACCACACGGTTCACGCCTTTTACTTTATTTATAATGTCATTTGACACTTTCATCAAGAAATCATACGGTAAATGAACCCAGTCAGCAGTCATACCATCTGTTGATTCAACGGCTCTAAGCGCTACTACTTTTTCGTATGTACGCTCATCGCCCATTACACCAACACTGTTTACAGGAAGCAAAATTGCACCCGCCTGCCAAACTTTGTCATACAATCCCCAAGATTTTAATCCGTCGATAAAAACAGCGTCAACATCTTGCAAAATCTGAACTTTCTCAGGCGTAATATCTCCCAAAATTCTGATTGATAATCCTGGTCCCGGGAAAGGGTGTCTTCCTAATAATTCAGGATCTATTCCTAAAGTAGCACCAACTCTTCGAACTTCGTCCTTAAACAACATTCTGAGTGGTTCTACAATTTTTAATTTCATATAATCCGGCAATCCACCTACATTATGGTGTGATTTAATGGTTGCCGATGGTCCTTTTACCGAAACTGATTCGATTACGTCAGGATAAATAGTTCCTTGTGCCAACCATTTTACGTCTTCGATTAAGTGTGATTCATCATCAAAAACTTCGATAAATACACGACCAATAGTTTTACGTTTGGTTTCAGGATCACTGATTCCGGCTAATTCACCTAAGAAACGATCTCCTGCATCTACTCCTTTTACGTTCAATCCCATTCCTTTGTATTGATCTAATACGTTTTGGAATTCGTTTTTACGAAGTAAACCGTTATTTACGAAAATACAGTATAAGTTTTTCCCGATAGCCTGATGTAATAAAACTGCCGCTACAGTAGAATCTACTCCGCCTGACAATCCTAAAACTACTTTATCATTTCCTAATTTCTCTTTTAATTCTGCCACCATTTCTTCTACGAAGGCACCTGGTGTAAAGTTTTGAGGAACTTCGGCAATATCTACTAAAAAGTTTTTCAGCATTTTTGATCCATCTGTAGAATGGAAAACTTCAGGGTGATATTGAATAGCGTATGTAGTTTCACCTTCAATTTTGTAAGCAGCATATTCTACGTCATGCGTGCTTGCCAATTTAACAGCATTTGTTGGTAAAGCCTTGATACTATCGCTATGGCTCATCCAAACCTGACTGTTTTCTGAAACTCCGTTAAAGAAAGTTTCACCTTCCTTAATATAAGATAAATTAGCTCTACCGTATTCTCTGGTGTTCGAAGCTGCTACTTCACCTCCACTAAAATGTGCTAAGTATTGTGCTCCGTAACAAACTGCCAACATTGGAAGCTTGCCTCGAATTTGAGATAAATCAGGATGTGGAGCGTCTTCTGCACGAACAGAAAATGGGCTTCCGCCTAAAATTACGGCTTTATAAGGTGATAAATCACTAGGAAAGTGATTGTAAGGGAAAATTTCGCAGAATATATTTAATTCGCGAACTCTACGCGCAATAAGCTGTGTATATTGCGATCCGAAATCTAAAATAAGTACGTTGTGTTGCATGCGCAAAAATACTTTTTATATTCCAAAATGAAAAATCAGACAATGAAAAAAATTATTTTTTTTTCATTGTCTGATTTTTAGGTGCAATCCCGAAGTTTCGGGACAGAGCGACAAAGGTTCAGAGGCATTAAAATAGGAGGTATTAGATTTTTTTCCTTTGTAACTTTGTACCTTTGAGCCTTTGTACCTATGAGCCTTTGTACCTTTGCAACTCTGACCCTTTGACCCTAAAAAAAATGAAATCAAAATCAATTGCCCTTATTCTTTTTTTATCCTTATTTTTAAACTCTTGCAGTACTGTCGATGATTTATTGAGTTTTAACATTTCGAACCAAGCTTCTATTCAGATAAAAAGTAATTTGCCCATCAATTTACCATCAGAAATTATTACGCCTGACGTTACTACAAATTCATCGGCTGAATTTGCAAATAACAAAACCAAGGCTAGTTTGGTGAAAGATGTAAAGTTGAAATCGCTAAAATTAACGATTACAGATCCTTCAGATAAAACATTTACGTTTTTAAAATCTATTCATTTGTATATCTCCACGACAGATTCTGACGAAATAGAATTGGCTTATCAGGACAATATCAGTTCAACAACAAATATGCTAGATTTAATTTGTACCGATAAAAGATTAGATCAATACATTAAAGCTGATAAATACAAAATCAGAACGCAGGTTACTTTAAAAGAAACACTTACAAAAGATGTAACGGTAAAAGCAGATATGAAGTTTAGAGTGACTGCGGATCCGTTCTAAAAAAGGTTCAAAGTTGCAAAGGGACAAAGGTTCAGAGGTAAACGAAGCGCAAAAACTTTGTCCCTTTATCCCCGAAACTTCGGGATTGTCGCTTTGTACCTAAAAAGAAAAAACTTTGCCCCTTTGTCCCGAAACTTCGGAATTGCAACTTTGTACCTAAAAAGAAAAAACTTTGCTCCTTTGTCCCGAAACTTCGGGATTGCCGCTTTGAACCTTAAAGGAAAAAACTTTGTCCCTTTGTCCCGAAACTTCGGGATTGCAACTTTGTACCTAAAAAGAAAAAACTTTGCTCCTTTGTCCCGAAACTTCGGGATTGCCGCTTTGAACCTTAAAGGAAAAAACTTTGTCCCTTTGTCCCGAAACTTCGGGATTGCCGCTTTGAACCTAAAAAGAAAAAACTTTGCCCCTTTGTCCCGAGACTTCGGGATTGCCGCTTTGTACCTAAAAAGAAAAAACTTTGCCCCTCTGAACCTTTGCAACTTTGAACCTAAAAAGAAAAAAACTTTGTCCCTCTGAACCTTTGCAACTTTGAACCTTCCTAAAACCAATTCTTTTCCTTAAATTTATAAACCCATACCAAAAACAGTTTTTACATCATAACCAGATGTTTATTAAAATATAATCATTTAAGAAAGTAAACTCAACCATAACCAATGTTGTTACAATCTGAATATTAATTTTAAAAATATAACCCATGAGTAAAATAGTTGCAGAACAATTAGTTGACATGTTGGTGGAGGCTGGAGTAAAGCGCGTTTATGCGGTTACCGGCGATAGTTTAAATTATTTTAATGATGCAATACGCAAAAACGGAAAAATAAAATGGATTCATGTTCGCCATGAAGAAGTTGGTGCTTATGCAGCTGCTGCTGAAGCCGAATTGGACGGTTTTGCCGTTTGTGCCGGAAGTTGTGGTCCCGGACATGTGCATTTAATCAATGGTTTGTATGACGCGCATCGTTCACATGTACCTTTATTAGCGATTGCATCCACAATAAATACGGGCGAAATGGGAATGGATTTCTTTCAGGAAACCAATACAATTAAACTCTTCGATGATTGCAGTTGTTACAATCAGATGATTATGACGGCTGAGCAAGCACCCCGAATTATACAAACAGCGATTCAACATGCTTTGGGTAAAAAAGGCGTTGCTGTGATTGGTTTACCAGGCGATGTTTCTGAACTAAAAGCAGTTGAAAGCAATATTTCTACTCAGTTTTTTCATTGTAATCCTGTTATCAGGCCTTCTGATACTGAATTACAACAATTGGCGAAAGCTATAAATGAGAGCACAAAAATCACTTTATTCTGCGGAATTGGGGCCGAAAAAGCACACGATCAGGTGGTGCAATTATCCCAACATATTAAGGCGCCTGTAGGATATTCGTTTAGAGGCAAAATGAGTATTCAACCTAATAATCCCAACGAAATAGGAATGACAGGTTTACTCGGTCAGCCTTCTGCTTATCACAGCATGCACGAATCGCATTTGGTATTATTATTAGGAACTGATTTTCCGTACGATAAATTCATGCCTACAGATAATAAAATTATTCAGATAGATACCAGTTCTGAACGTTTAGGACGACGCGCCAATCTTTATATGGGTTTATGCGGAGATATAACCGATACTATTGAAGCTTTACTGCCTCTTTTGGAAACTAAAACGGATGATAGCTTTTTACAAGCTCAGCTTAAATTCTACGAAAGTGTAAAAGAAAATATGAACATCTACATTAATGATAATGGCGGTGAAGACACTATTCAACCGGAATATGTTGCCCATATTATTGATAAATTAGCCAGTAAAGATGCCATTTTTACGGTAGATACGGGAATGACTTGTGTTTGGGGCGCCCGTTTTATAAAAGGTACGGGAGAACGAAAAATGTTAGGCTCTTTTAATCACGGATCGATGGCAAATGCAATGCCAATGGCAATTGGAGCAGCTCTCGCACATCCTGAAAGACAAGTTATTGCAATGTGTGGCGATGGTGGTTTGTCTATGCTTTTGGGAGATTTGGCAACCATCAATCAATATAATATTCCCATAAAAATTATTGTTTTTAATAATCGAGCTTTAGGAATGGTAAAACTCGAAATGGAAGTAAATGGTCTTCCTGATAACGAAACTGATATGGTGAATCCCGACTTTGGTCTGATTGCTCAGGCAATGGGATTTCAGGGTGTAAATGTTCACAAACCCGAAGACGTCGAAACAGCAATTGAAAATGCACTCCGTCATAATGGTCCCATTTTATTGAATATTTTCACGAATCCAAATGCACTTGCAATGCCTCCAAAAGTAGAATGGGAACAAGTTGTAGGTATGGCAAAATCTATGACCCGTTTAATGTTGGGCGGCAAAATGGAAGAAGTTTTAGATACCATTAAATCCAATTACAAACATCTGAAAGAAGGCATCTAAAAGTTGATTTATTAAATGCAAATAACAAACACAAATTTCACGAATTTACACTAATTATTATTTTGAAATTAATTCCTCAAACTAAGTTTAAGCATTAAGATTGGTGCAAATTAGTGAAATTCGTGTTTAGACTTCACCATTAAAATACACCTTTATGGACATCAATACTCATAAATCATATACTAAATATTACATTATCGCATGGGTATTTGGTCTGCTTTTCTATTTTTTAGATTATGTAGTACGCTCCTCTCCAGCCGTCATGCTTCCGGAGCTTGCGCAGAGTTTCTCAGTAAATGAAATTAGATTAGTAACAATTATCGGAACGTATTATTATACCTATTCTACCTGCAGTTTGATTGCAGGAATTGCTTTGGACCGATTTGGAGCTAAATACTCGCTCTTCGCCGGAGCACTTATTTTAGGAATTGGTTGTTTGTTATTCATGATTTCAAGTCAGTTTAGCGGAGGTACAGGCCGATTATTTCAAGGTGCCGGTTGTGCTTTCGCATTTCCGGGTTGTGTATATCTTGCCAGCAAAGGATTTTCGGCGAAATCACTGGCAACGGCAATAGGTTTTACACAATGTTTAGGAATGCTTGGAGGATCAGCAGGACAATTTGTTGTAGGTCCTTTGATTGAAAAAGGAATGAACATTAATACTTTTTGGCTCTCTATTGGAATTTTTACTATAATCGTTGCATTTGGACTTTGGTTTATAACTCCCGCAAACATAGTCGAGAAAAAGACCGAGGGAATTCAAAAGAAACAAAGTTTACTGGAGCCTTATAAAATTGTTTTTAGCAATCCGCAATCGTGGTTGTGTGGTATTGTTTCGGGATTATTATTTGCACCAACAACCATATTTGCCATGACATGGGCGGTTGATTTTTTTCAAAAAGACCGTGCGTTTGATTTTCATACTGCCACAATTTCGAGTGCAATGGTAGCATTCGGCTGGGTATTTGGCTGTCCGTTGCTAGGATACATTACAGATAAAATAAATAAGCGCAAACCGGTTTTAATATTTGGCGCAGCAATGATGATTGTAAGTTTAATTCAGTTATTGTATTTCCCGGATATACTTCCTGTAAAAATCAGTATGTTTTTACTAGGCGTAGCTTCCGGAGCTGCCATGATTCCGTATTCCATAATCAAAGAAGCGAATCCTGATAACGTAAAAGGAAGTGCTACAGGAGCCATAAATTTTATAACTTTTGGAGTAACAACTCTTTTAAGCCCTTTATTTAGTCGTTTATTTGGACAAACGCTGAATGATACTGCTGATAAAGTGATACATTTTCAGCAAGCAGGTTTATTTTGGATAATCGGAATTTCGATTGCGATTTTAATAAGTTTTATGCTAAAAGAAACTGGCGAAGGAACTAATAAAGTTGAATTTGTAAAAGAGTGAAATAAAATATTAAATAATTTCAACACATTGAAACATAGCTGTTGTTTACTTAAAAAAGGCATTTTACTTTATTTAAAATAATATAGCTGTGAAAGAAAGATATTCCTCTCATCTTCTTTCTACACATAAAAACTATGTTTCTATGTGTTTAATAATTTTTCACGAACTGGGACGGAGTAATTATATCAAATCAACCATAAACAAAAATCCAACAATATTCTGGTTGTATTTTATTCTTCTTTTGTGACTATTATCGAAGCTTTAAAACCTGCCGCAAGATTGTTCCAGTAATCATTGGTAACCAATTGTCCTTTGTCATCATAAACCTGGATTTCGGCAGTGTTTCCGCCTAAAGTACCTATATTTAAAGCTTCAAAATCTAATTTATTAAAGCCATTTGAAAGCACGATTTTTACATCTTTAAAATTAGAATCTAAAAATATCTGATCTCTGATCACCACATCGTTTGAAGATACTCTTACCAAATCGCCATCGATAGCGCCAAAATCACGAAACTTTACAATAAAATACTGTGATTTGGTTTTAAACTCTCCCAGCGAAATATTTTTTTTAACGAGTTCTCCACGACCTTCACGTAATCCCGCATCTTTTAGAGCCTTGTCCAGATCCTTTTCCATTTTGGCAACATAACGATCGCCGGGATTGGCAAAATCAGTTTCAGTAGACATCGTAAATTTGCTTTTCTCCTGTCCGACCTGTAATTGCGATTTTGGTGTAATACTTGTATTATCAAAAACATTTGGTGTTTTAATACTCGGAATATCACTATTATCAGCCTGAGGATCTTTTATTTGGGGAATAGGCGTTTTCTTAGGTTTTGCACTAAATTTTGGTGCAGCAATAGGTCTGAATTTAGTCCCAAATTCAGTTTGCGCTGATACTGTGACAGCTGTAAAAAGTAGTATGAAAAATAAGATGTGCTTCATTGAAAAAGTATTATCGAATCGGCTTTAATAATTTTTATAAAATCTAAGTCTAGCTTCACAAAAATAGCATAATTTAGTTAGGCACTACAACTTTAAGACTATTATAACAATATATTAAGCTAATTTTTGGAATCAAAAAACCTGCCAAAAAGATAGTTCTATAAAATTTTCTTAATCATAATTATAATAAAGATAAAAAAAATCCGACTCATCTTGACAAGTCGGATTACTGAAAAAACTAGAGAATCAAATACAAAAATTATATATACTATTCTAAAAAAATATTGAATTAATCTTTAACAATAACTGCAGTCAATGTCGTAAGATCTAATTTTTTTCCTACTGTGTAATAAAGATGTACAGATTCTGTGTAAGTAACTCCAGTTTCGACATATTCTACATATTGAGTTCTTTGAAACACTTCGCCATCAGTAGTTTTAGCAGTAAATTTTACTGTGAATGTTCCTTGTTCATAAACAAGATAAGACGTTTTCGAAGTATTTTTTATATTAAAATTAATTACCAGATAATCATTGTATAATTGCTGGTTTGTATAGGTTAATGCAAAATCTGCTACATTAAATGCAGTACCATTTGATGGCGCATGATCTTCGTCGTTGCTTGAACTGCAATTTGTCAATAAAATTGACATGCTTAATAAAAGAAAAAGGCTAATTGTTGATTTTAAAAAAGATAATTTTCTCATAATTATAAAATATTATTGTTACTACATTTCTTTATCTTTTTTTAGTTACTCTAAAAAATAGACAATAGTTTATACTATTCAACCACAAATGTAGACAATTTTCTACATTTAAAAAATATTTTGTAAGATTTAGATTAAAAACAAACAATTGTCTATTTTCTTGTAAATCCCTATTCAAAAAATATAAAATTTTGATTATTACCAACTTATTCCTAACTTCAATACCTTAATTCACTTTTATTAAAATGCAGGCATTATGGATTATATCGATTATTATAAAGCATTAGAAATCACAAAATCAGCCACAGAAGCCGAAATCAAAAAAGCATATCGGAAAATGGCTCGAAAATATCATCCTGATTTGAACCCGAATGATAAAGAGGCCGAGAAGAAATTCAAGGAAATTAATGAGGCAAATGAGGTTTTAGGCAATCCTGAGAATCGTAAAAAATACGATAAATATGGAAAAGACTGGAAACATGCTGATGAATTTGAAAAAGCAGGTTACGATCCTAACCAACAACAATATTCGAGACAACAACAAGGCGGAAATCAAAGCTATTCCGGTTTTGAAGGTGGAGATTTTTCAGGAAGTGACTTTTCTGATTTCTTCAATTCTATGTATGGTTCCGGTGGAAGAAGTTCCAGAGGTCAGGCAAAATACAGAGGACAGGATTTTAATGCCGAATTGCAATTAGATTTGGCTTCTGCTTATACAACGCACAAACAGAATTTAACTGTAAACGGCAAAAATATCCGAATTACAATTCCTGCAGGAGTCGAAAACGGACAAATTATAAAGATTCCAAATCATGGAGCGCCCGGTGCAAATGGTGGTCCGAATGGTGATTTGTACATTACTTTTTTGGTTGATAATACTTCTGATTTTAAACGTGAAGGCAATAATTTGTATGCAGATGTTGATCTGGATTTGTACACCGCTATTTTGGGTGGAGAAATTTTCGTGAATACTTTTGATGGAAAAGTAAAAATTAAAGTTCCTGCCGAAACGCAACCCGGAACTAAAGTAAAACTGAAAGGAAAAGGATTTCCGATATATAAAAAAGAGAATCAGTTTGGCGATTTATACATTACTTATACTTTGAAAATTCCGACCAAATTATCAGCAAAAGAAAAAGAATTATTCGAAGAATTAGCTAAATTAAGAAATCATGAATAGTAAAAACTTAATTCACATAAAACAATTTTGTATTTATCACGAAATTGAAAACACGTTTATAACCGAGCTGCACAATTATGGTTTGGTACAAATTATTGTTCTGGAAGAAGATGAATATTTACAACCGGAACAATTACCGGCTGTCGAAAAAATGATTCGTCTTCATTATGATCTTAAAATCAATCTCGAAGGTATTGATGTAATCGCAAATTTATTAGACAAAATCGAAGTTTTACAACAAAATCTTACTACGACACAAAACAAACTTCGACTTTATCAGCAGCATCAGATTGAATAATGTTTTTTTTCGCCACAGATTTCACAGATTAAAATGATTTAATGCTGTAAGTATTTTTTAGCCACGAATTTCACAAATTAAACGAATTAAAATTGGTGTAAATTCGTGTAATTCGTGGCAACAATTTTACACATATAAGATAATCCTTAAAATCATTTTAATCTGTGGCAAAAAAACAAAATCTATTTCTCAAAATATCACAAAAAAGAATAATTTTCAACGTGATTTCAATCTAATTTGGTTCTTTATCAGTTGTATATTTTATAAATTGCAGCGGAATTAACGAACCCGAATTTGTTTTTAAAAATACTAAGAACAATTCAAAAAAAACACAAAAAATGAAAAGAGAAAACATCTTAACAGGATCACCGTGGGAGGACAAAATGGGATATTGCCGCGCAGTAAGAATTGGTAATATTATTGAAGTTTCAGGAACGGTGGCTATTGTTGATGGTGAAAAAGTAAAAGCCGACGACGCTTATGCTCAAACCTACAACATCCTGGAACGTGTTGAAAAAGTATTACAAGATTTGAACGTTGGAATGAAAGATGTCATTAGAACCCGAATCTTTACAACCGATATTACATCTTTTGAAGATGTTGCAAGAGCGCATTCAGCGTTTTTTAAAGATGTAAAGCCAACAACTGGTTTTTATGAGATCAGTAAATTGGTTGCTCCTGAATATTTAGTTGAAATTGAATTTACAGCTGTTGTACAGTAAAAAAAGTCGCCACGAATTACACGAATTTTCGCGAATTATTTTTTTTTCTTTTGCCACAGATTAAAAGGATTAAAAAGATTATGTCTTGTCTATTTTTGAAGCTATTAAATTGATTAAAATTGAAACCATTAAAAGTGGTTTTAAATATTATAAAAGAAATCCTTTCTAATTCATTTAATCTGTGGCAGAAAAAATTCGCAAAAACACCAAGAAATTCGTTAAAATTCGTGAAATTCGTGGCAAACTACTTTCTTTAAATAATTAATGATTTCTCAAACACTAAAAAAAACATTTTTAACAACTTTCAAATGGATCTTGATCTGTGTTTTGATAGGGATTTTGTCCGGATCTGCATCTGCATTTTTTTTAGTTTCTCTGGAATGGGTTACGCAATTTAGAATTCACCACGAATGGATTATCTGGCTTTTGCCTTTCGGCGGATTATTGATTGGATTGAGCTATCATTATTGGGGAGAATCTGTTGTAAAAGGCAATAATTTATTGCTCGAAGAATACGAAAACCCTCAGAAATTAATTCCGCTTAAAATGGCTCCATTAGTCCTTTTAGGAACTTTACTGACACATTTATTTGGAGGTTCTGCCGGTCGCGAAGGTACAGCGGTACAAATGGGTGGCGCAATTGCTGATCAATTTACCAAACTCTTTAAACTGGATAATTCCGAAAGGAAAATTTTGATTATTCTAGGAATCAGTGCCGGTTTTGCATCAGTTTTTGGAACTCCGCTGGCGGGCGCAATTTTTGCTTTGGAAGTTTTATATTTCAGCAAAATCAATCTAAAAAGTGTTATTTTATCATTTTTAGTCGCTTATACAGCGTATTTTACTGTAGAATTCTGGCACGTAAAACATACTCATTATAGCATTCCGATTGTTCCTGAAATTAGTATTCCAACTATAGGTTATGTTATTATAATTGGTATTCTATCCGGTTTTGCAGCTTTATTATTTTCAAGAAGTACTCATTTTTGGGGTTCGCTTTTTTCGAAAAATATAAAATATCCTCCGTTGCGTCCTTTTATCGGTGGGATTGTGCTTGCCGTTGCAATTGCAGGTTTTGGACTTACAAAATTCTCCGGATTAGGAGTTCCCGTTATTGTAGATTCTTTTTCGAATGCAAATCCGTGGTATGATTTTTTGCTTAAAATTCTATTTACAGGTTTTACTTTAGGAGCCGGTTTTAAAGGCGGTGAAGTAACTCCATTGTTCTTTGTTGGTGCAACTTTAGGAAGTGCTTTATCGGTAATAATTCCATTACCAATTGCATTCTCAGCAGGATTGGGTTTTGTTGCAGTTTTTTCGGGCGCGACCCACACTCCTATCGCCTGCACGATTATGGGCATGGAATTATTCGGAATTGAATCTGGAATGTTTATTGCCATTGCTTGTACAGTTGCCTACTTTTCTTCTGGTTCTGTTGGAATTTATAAATCACAGATTGTTAAAGGTGCTAAATATAAGTTGTATCAGAAGTTTCAGAAAAAAGAACTCGAGCATTTATAAACCAATATTTTTTAGAATAAGTAATACTTTTTTTGTAGTATTGTTTTTGCTAAATCAAATCTTACTATAAATGGCTTTCGGATTTCCTGCTTCCTTTTCTCAGCTAACGCCTTTAAATAATTTGCCCTCATCAGCTTTTATTCTGACAACAATAAGTATCTGTAAAAAATTAAATTGGACTTTAATTGGTGTTGCCGAAAACGAAATTTTTGCTGTTTCAAAAAATAAAAAACATACTTGGAACGAAACCATTTCTATTACTATTGAAGAAGAGGGAACTGCTTTAATTACAAGTTCCTCAAATGGAAATCAGTTTTATGACTGTGGCAGAAATAAAAAAAATACCGAATCCTTTTTAGAGCTTTATTTTGAAGAATTAAACGATGCTTCAAATCTAAATTTGGATAGTGATGCTTTTCCTGAGCATATTAAAACAGAACAGCGCAACCTTTCATCTGAAAAAGAAACAGAACAAAATATAACTTCCTTTTATTCTTTTTTTTCCATTTTTATTCCAACAAAAGACTATTTGATTACTCCAATTTTAATCTATTTAAATATTCTGTATTTTCTGGTTATGCTGTATTTGGGAGTTCACTTTTTTTCACCGGAAGTTCAGGAAATAATTGATTGGGGAGGAAATCACGGTCCATTAACTACTGAAAACCAATGGTGGAGATTACTTTCTGCCTGTTTTGTTCCTTTCAATTTTTTACACTTGGTTGTTAGTTGTTTTGCTTTGGCTTATGTTGGCTTACTTTTAGAATCTTATCTAAAGAAATGGATATTTCTTGTCACTTATTTATTATGCGGTATAATTGGCAATTTAAGCAGTTTATATTGGGATAAAGACGTTGTAAGTGCCGGAGCATCTGGTGCTATTTTTGGTATGTACGGTATTTTACTTATTGCGCTTATTTCTAAAACTTTAAAAAAGAAAATAAACATCCTATCATATTTCCAATTGTATTTTTAATTCTTTTGATTGTTTGCTTCAGTTTTACTGATGCCATTAATTATGCTGCATCAATTGGCGGATTTACAACTGGAATTGTATTTGGTTTAGCCCTATTTACCTTTGGAAAAAAACGAAATTATGCAATCGCTTTTATTACTTCTACGGCAACAATTGCAATTGTTTTTTTATACTTTAACTTCAGAAGCTCTCAGGTTTATATTTATCAGGTTATGGAATATCAAAGAAGGATGCAGGAATTCGCCGATATGGAAAACATGGCTTTAGAGGCTTATAGTGTTCAATATGGTAATTCATTTTCTGAAAATAAAGAAAGTACCTTGTATTTAATCAAAGACCGCGGCATTTATTATTGGAATGAAAATATCACTTTGATAAAAGAACTCGATAAATTATATCTCCCAAAAGAAAGTCATGAGCAAAATGAAAAATTAATAGAATATTGCAAATTAAGAATTAGTTTATATGAACTGGCTTATCAAAAGATCCTTGAAAACAGCAGCGCATATGATGAAAAAATGCTTGAACTTAACTTTAAGATCGCAGCTGTTATGAGTAAAATCAATACAGCAAAATCGAAGAAGTAAATTTAAAATGAAAATCTTCTGTCAGTATCAAACAAAATAATTTTACAGACTGATTATCATCAATTAAAATACAAATTATAAAATTCTAAAAACTGAAAATTGCGACTGAAAACCGTGACTGCAACAGCCAACTTATAAAAGTGTGTTAATCTGTAAAATGATTTCAACATTACATTAAAAAAATGTAAATTCGCACACTATGAAAATACAAGATATTCAAGCGATACAATTATTACTCGCAACCCCAAAGAAAATCGCCATAATACCACATAGAGGTCCTGATGGAGACGCTATGGGCTCGACGTTAGGTTTATACCATTTTTTATTAAAAAACAATCATCAGCCAACGGTGATTGCTCCCAATGATTTCCCTGATTTCTTAGCTTGGTTACCAGGCTCAGAAACGGTAAAAATATTCGAAAAAGATACTCAAAACTGTACCAAAATATTAGAAGAAGCTGAGGTGATTTTTACACTTGACTTTAATGCTTTTCATCGCACAGGCGAAATGGAACATACTTTAGCAAAGCTAACAGCTCCATTTATTATGATTGATCATCATCAAAAACCGGATGATTATGCGACTTTTATGTATTCTGATACTACATTTGGATCAACTTGCGAAATGGTTTATAACTTCATTTCGTTTTTGGGCAAAAAAGAAGATCTGGACAAAACAATTGCAACGTGTATTTATACTGGAATTTTAACGGATTCCGGTTCGTTTCGCTTTCCGGGAACAACAGGAAACACGCACCGAATCATTGCTGAATTAATTGATTTAGGAGTTGAGAATACTCTAATTCCGGTTTTATTATTTGATAATAGTTCTTACAGCCGTTTGCAATTATTGGGTCGAGCTTTGCAAAACATGAAAGTTTTTGAAGAACACAAAACTTCTTATACTTCGCTTACTCAGGACGAACTGGATTCTTTTAATTATGTAAAAGGTGATACTGAAGGAATTGTAAATTACGGGTTAAGTATAAAAGGTATTCTTTTTACTGCTATTTTTATCGAAAATAAAGACGAGAAAATCATTAAGATATCTTTCCGTTCGCAAGGAGGATTTGATGTGAATCAGTTTGCAAGAGATCATTTTAACGGAGGCGGACACAGTAATGCTGCCGGCGGAAGATCTGATGTTTCGATGGAAGAAACGTTGGCAAAATTCGAAGATTTAGTAACCAAACTAAAAATATAACCCCATGAAATCCCTAAAACTAAGCATTTATACCCTACTTTTTGCTGTTTTACTGGTTAGCTGTAAACAACATGAAGATGCCAGAAGACCTATTTCGAGAACTTCAGGAACTTTCATGAAAAAATCAGTTGATCGTAACAAAAAAATAATTGCTAATGAAGAACAGGTTATCAAAAAAATAATCAAAAGCAATCCGAAAACTAAATATTATGCCACCAGAAAAGGATATTGGTTTTCTTATGACGAAAGAAATGAAACCGATCTTTCTACGCCTAAAAAAGGAGATATCGCCTATTTTAACTTAGAAGTAAAAGACATAAAAGGCAATATCATCTACTCAGAAGCAGATCTTGGTCCGCAAACTTATTATGTAGACAAACAAGATATTATGATGGGATTACGTGACGGTATTAAACTAATGCACAAAAACGAAACTGTGACATTCTTATTTCCGTCTCATATTGCTTACGGATATCATGGAGACAATAAAAAAATTGGAACGAACCAATCGTTAATTTGTACGGTTACGCTTCGAAATTTTGTACCGGATCCTGATGCGGCAAAAACTGCAACTCCTACAGGACAAACTCCGGCTGCTCAAACTGCTGCGGGACAAACTCCGAAACCTGTTACGCCAAAACCGGCAGCTGTAAAACCAGCAACTCCAGCTAAAAAAGACACTATAAACTAATAAAAAAACATTTTAAACAATGAAAAAAAGTATTTTACTATTACTACTAGCCGTTACCTCATTTTATTCTTGTAAAGACGAACACAGCAATTTGCCTGACGGTTTGTATGCTGACATTGAAACGAATAAAGGGCACATTATTGTTGAATTAGATTATACAAAAGCGCCGGTTACAGTGGCTAATTTTGTAACTCTGGCCGAAGGTAAAAATGAATTCGTAACAAAGGATTATCTAAAAAATAAACCTTTTTATAACGGATTAAAATTTCATAGAGTTATTGAAAATTTCATGATTCAAACCGGAGACCCTGAAGGAACTGGTTCCGGAGATGCAGGTTATAGATTTAAGGATGAAATCACAGATCTTAAATTTGATAAAGCCGGAGTTCTGGCTATGGCAAATAATGGCCCGGGAACAAACAGCAGCCAATTTTTTATCACCCATGTTGAAACTCCATGGTTAGACGGAAAACATACTATTTTTGGTCACGTTGTAGAAAAAGGTCAGGAAGTTGTAAATCAAGTTAAACAAGACGATAAAATCGTTTCTGTAACTATTATCAGAAATGGTGAAGCGGCAAAGAAATTTGATGCTGTAAAAGTATTTCACGATTATTTTTCTGAAATCGCAAAAGAAAAAAGCAAATTTGATGGCGTTCAAAAAGAAAAAGTAGCTTACTACGCTTCTGTTAGACCAAAAGCAACAAAAACAAGTACTGGTTTAGAGTATTTAATTACTGAAAAAGGAACAGGAAAAAAACCTGCTGCAGGAACTCAAATCTACATTCACTATTCTGGTTTCTTAGAAGACGGAACTTTGTTTGATTCAAGTGTAGAAGAAGTTAATAAAGCTTTCGGGAAGTTTGATCCTGCAAGAGCAGAACAACACGGATATCAGCCAATCCCGTTTCAGGCAGGTCGTAAAGACGGTATGATTCCCGGATTTATTGAAGGAATTGAACAACTTTCTTTTGGAGATAAAGCAATTCTTTTTATTCCATCTCACCTGGCGTATGGAGCAACCGGAGCCGGAGGAGTTATCCCCCCAAATGCTAATATTATTTTCGAAATTCAACTATTAGAAAAACCGTAATAATATTCTTATCTTTAAACCGTTATTCCTATACTTAAATTCGAAACACGATGAAATTTAAATTTCTATTTTTATTTTGCCTTGCAATTGTAAATATTCAGGCACAAACGACTAAAAAACCGGTTACTAAACCCAAACCTGCGGCAACAACAAAAGTTGCTCCTGCAGCAACCCCTAATGAAGGTATTTTTGCTACTATTTCAACTAAACATGGAAACATTGTTTTAGTATTAGAATATGTAAAAGCTCCTGTAACAGTTGCAAACTTCATCTCTTTGGCAGAAGGTAAAAATCCTTACGTAAAAGTTGAAAGTTTAAAGGGAAAACCTTTTTATGACGGATTAAAGTTTCATAGAGTTATCAAGGACTTTATGATTCAAGGCGGAGATCCTCAAGGAAATGGTTCAGGAGATCCTGGATATTCCTTTAAAGATGAGTTTGTTCCTGAGTTAAAATTTGACAAAGGCGGAGTTTTAGCAATGGCTAATTCAGGACCTGCAACAAACGGAAGTCAATTTTTTATCACACATAAAGACACACAATGGCTTAACGGAAAACATACTATTTTTGGTCATGTAGTTTCTGGAATGGATGTTGTAAACAAAATTGCTCAGGATGATGTTATTACAAAAATCGTTATTACACGCAAAGGCGCTGCAGCCAAAAAATTTGATGCTGTAAAAATTTTCTCTGAGGAATTAAAAAAACTGGAAACTCAAAAAGCGGAAAGTCAAAAAGTCGTTGCAGAAAAAGCCGCTTCTTTTGCAAATGCAAAAGCAACCGCGACCACAACTGCATCAGGTTTAAAATATGTGATTACTAAAAAAGGAAATGGCGTAAAACCAACTGAAGGATCTACAATTTACTTTCACTATGCAGGTTATTTTGAAGATGGAAATCTTTTTGACAGCAGTATGGCAAGTGTAGCAAAAGCTTATGGTAAATATGATGCTAATAGAGACGCTCAAGGCGGATACAAAGCTTTTCCATTTACTGCAGGTAAAAAAGACGGAATGATTCCTGGTTTTATCGAAGCATTAGATATGATGACTGATGGAGAAACAGCTACCTTCATTCTTCCTTCAAATTTAGCTTATGGTGCAAATGGTGCAGGAGGAGTAATTCCGCCAAACGCTACTTTGATTTTCGAAATCGAAATGTATCAAAATCAACCTGTTGTAAAATAAAACAAAGGTTATTTTATCTTATATAAAGCAAACCCATCAAAATTTAGATTTTGATGGGTTTCGTATTTTTAACTATTCCATAATTATATCAAATTCACAATTTTAAGATATAAATCACCTCTAAAACCGTAGTGACAATAATGTTTATGATTATTTTCTATTAATTCCTAAACAAAATAGCTTATCTTTGCCGGCTTTATTTTTTTAATCTAAACAAGTTAAGATGTCACAAAACAACGTATTAAAGGGAGTATTTTTAGTTGCTATAGGAGCTACAACTTACGGAATGTTAGCTACTTTCGTAAAAATGGCCTATGATGAAGGATATACTACCGCCGAGGTAACAACATCTCAATTTATATTAGGAATTATTGGTATTTTACTAATAAATGCGTTTCAGAAAATTAAGCATAAAAAGAATGTTGTAAAGGCAACTCCAAAAAATATATTTAGTTTAATGATTGCCGGAACTTCGTTAGGAATGACAAGTTTGTTCTATTACTTGGCTGTAAAATACATTCCGGTTTCTATTGGGATTGTTTTATTAATGCAAACCGTTTGGATGGGCGTTTTGCTTGAAATGTTTTTAGAAAAAAAATTACCTTCAAAACAAAAAGTGATTGCTGTAATTATTGTTCTTATTGGTACTGTCCTGGCAACTAATATCATTCATAATGATATCCAATTAGATTGGAGAGGTATTGCCTGGGGAGTTCTTGCTGCTGCATCTTTTACTACAACTATGTTTACGGCAAATAGTGTTGCTACCGAAATTTCATCTGCTCAACGAAGCTTATACATGCTTTTGGGAGGATCTATTATTGTGTTTTCATTTGCATTTGCAACTCAAATAACACCTTTTAACTTTGAGATTTTCATGAAATGGGGAATTATCTTAGCTTTATTTGGTACAATCATTCCTCCAATGTTAATGACAGCAGGTTTCCCGTTAACCGGAATTGGATTGGGAAGTATTGTTTCTGCACTTGAACTTCCTGTTTCTGTTATGATGGCATATGTGTTATTAAACGAAGAAGTTATCTTCTCACAATGGGTTGGAATCGTACTAATTATTTTGGCCATAATTATTATGAATGTAAATTTCAAGTCTAAAAAATAGCTCAATTTGCGATACACGAAAAAAAAGCCTATTGTAATGTAATAATTGTTAATTTTTTTATAAATTCGTGATAAACAATAAGATATCATGAATCTACCCTGGCATTTATATTTAATGGCTTTTCTTTATATAATTGCCGGACTTAATCATTTTAGAAAACCGGGAATGTATATCAAAATCATTCCTCCAGCATTCAAAAACCCTAAATTAGTAAATACTTTAAGTGGAGCTGCCGAAATAATTTTTGGTATTCTTCTGCTGTTTCCTCCTACAAGTCATATAGCAGCATGGGGCATCATTGCTTTGTTAATTGCTATATTTCCTGCCAATTTATACATGTTTCAAAATAAAAAAGCGAGTTTCGGCTTGCCAAAATGGATTTTATTTGTACGTTTGTTCGTACAGATTATTTTAGTGTATTGGGCATACCAATATACCTTTTAACATTAACCATTAAAATTATTTTATTATGAAAAAATTATTTGCAGAATTTTTCGGAACCTATTGGCTTGTTTTCGGAGGTTGCGGAAGCGCTCTTTTTGCTGCCGGATTTCCTACTCTGGGAATTGGATTTGCTGGTGTCGCTTTGGCATTTGGTTTAACGGTACTAACAATGGCCTACGCCGTTGGACACATTTCCGGCGGGCATTTTAATCCTGCTGTATCTTTTGGTTTATGGGCCGGAGGAAGATTTCCGGCAAAAGACTTGTTGCCTTATATTATTTCGCAATGCATTGGTGCACTGGCAGCTGCGGGAACATTATTTATTATCTGGTCCGGTAAAGCAGGAAATGTTATTGATAATACTAAAGCCGGAGCTTTTGCTTCAAATGGTTTTGGCGCTTTCTCTCCTGATGGTTATTCTTTACAATCTGCATTTATAGCTGAATTTGTTCTAACCTTGTTCTTCTTATTAGTAATTCTTGGAGCAACTGATAAATTTGCAAACGGAAGATTTGCAGGAATCGCTATCGGTTTGGCCTTGACCTTAATTCACTTAATCAGTATTCCAATTACCAATACTTCCGTAAACCCTGCCAGATCATTGTCACAAGCGATCTTTGCCGGAGGAGAACCTTTATCTCAAGTTTGGTTATTTTGGTTAGCACCAATTTTAGGAGCAATTGTCGCAGGATTTATTTATAAAACATTATTGCAAAATCACGCTGAAGCTTAATCCCCAATTATAAACCAAATCATAACTAATAAAACATATCAACTATGGAATTTTTATATTTCTTACTTATAGGCGCCATTTCAGGATGGTTAGCAGGTCAAATCTGGAAAGGTGCCGGCTTTGGATTACTTGGTAATATCATCGTTGGAATTGTCGGCGGAATTATTGGTGGCTGGATTGCCGGAAGACTGGGAATTGGCGGCGGCGGACTTCTATGGCAAATTATTATAGCCGTTGGAGGTGCCTGGGTATTACTATTTATAATTAGTCTCATAAAAAAAGCCTAAATACTTTTGTAAGTAACATCATTTTAAAAGAGAAAATCTAATATATTTATATTTGATTTTCTCTTTTCTATTTTATTATAAAACCAATTATTATGAATGAAGTAATTGCTTATTTCAGCACAATTCCCTCTTCACATCGAAGTTTAATTTTGGTTGGAGGAATAACATTTTTTTGGATCGTAGAAAATACCTTTCCCCTATTCCAGATGCAATACAAAAAATGGCATCATGCGGGAATTAACTTTTTCCTGACACTGACTACCATTATAATCAATTTTTTATTGGCTTTTATCCTAATCAAAACAGCATATTGGGCAACTGAAAATCATTTTGGAATTTTACAATGGCTTCCGGAAATTCCAATTTTACTTTATACGCTAATTGGATTGCTCTTATTGGATTTAATCGGTGCTTATTTGCCTCATTATATTCAGCATAAAATAAAATTTCTGTGGCGTTTTCATATTGTTCATCATACCGATACCTGGATTGATACGACAACCGCCAACAGACATCATCCGGGCGAAAGTGTTATTCGTTTTGTGTTTACAACTCTTGGGGTTTTGATCGTTGGAACGCCAATGTGGATGGTTTTTTTATATCAGACTTTATCAGTTATTGCGACACAATTTAATCATGCTAATATTTCGCTGCCAAATAAACTGGATATTTTTCTGAGCTATTTTATTGTTTCTCCCAATATGCACAAAGTCCATCATCATTATGTTGTTCCTTATACAGATAGCAATTATGGAAACATATTTTCAGTTTGGGATCGGCTTTTTGGTACCTTTACGACACTATCCAAAGACAAATTAATTTATGGAGTTGATACGCATATGATGCCTGAAGAAAATAATAAATTGAAAAATTTATTGAAAATTCCGTTTCAAAAATCAAGATCCATAAAAAACAGTTAAAAACAATAAAAAAAACGCACCTGATCTTACCAAGTAATTATTTTTTTTATTAATATTGATACTTAAATTGAAAATCAATCTATTAATCATTAACCTCTATTTTGAATTAATTTTCACGTGATGAAAAAGAGTAACCGCAAAGAATTGAATTGGGAACAAACGGAAAAACTTGTTTCGTTAGCTTTAGAAGAAAAAAATCCATTTGAAATCATTAAAAAAGAATTTGGATTGGCAGAAAAAGAAATTCTGGAAATCATGAAAAAGAAAATGCCTCTTGAAAAATTTGAGATGTGGAAAAAGAAGGCCATTGCTAATAAACCAAAACCAAAACCAGTTAAAATAGATGATTTTGATGAAGATTTGGATGGTAAATATTATATAAAAAACAAACTAGACTAAGACAAAACTCCTGTGCTTCAGGAGTTTTTTTTATATTTTTAATTTCTTGTAACTTTTTTATCTTTTGTATGTCAAATACAAATAACTAAACTTATTTAAATGAAAAAAATACTTTATACCTTAGCTCTTGCAGTGACACTCTGGAGCTGTAAAACAGGGAGCTCTTCGGGTGCTGCAAAAAGCAATGTGGTAGAGGTCAACATTAATCTTGTAGATGTAAAGGACGATAAAGTTCTGGTAACGGTTACTCCTCCACAAATAAAAACAGACGAAGTTATTTATAGTATTCCAAAAACGGTTCCGGGAACTTATTCTACGGATAATTATGGTAAATACTCTGATAGTTTTCAGGCTTTTGATGCTAAAGGAAATGCCTTAACGGTAAAGAGAATTGATGACAACTCATGGTCAATTTCAAATGCAAAAACATTAAAAAAAGTTACTTATTTGGTAGGCGATACATTTGATACCGAAAAAGGAACCGGATTTGGTAACGACGATGTGTTTTCGCCAGCAGGAACAAACATCAATGCAGGAATCAATTTCATGGTCAATACGCATGGTTTTGTAGGTTATTTTCAAGATAAACTAGAAGTTCCATACAAAGTTACCATTACACATCCTGAAACACTTTGGGGAGCAACGTCAATGACTGATGAAGATGCAAGCAAAACAAGTGATGTTTTTACAACATCCCGTTATGCGATTTTGGTTGAAAATCCAATTATGTATTCCAAACCGGATTATACTACATTTAATGTAAACGGAATGGATATTTTAATCGCTGTTTATTCTCCAACAGGAAAATTTACAGCAGAAAGCATCACTCCGGAGATGAAAACAATGATGACGGCGCAGAAAAACTTTTTAGGAAAAGTAAATGCTACCAAAAAATATACGGTTTTAGTGTATTTATCATCTATGGCAAAAGACGACGCACATGGTTTTGGAGCTTTGGAACATCCAACTGCAACAACTGTTGTTTTACCTGAATCTATGCCAAAAGAAAAATTAGTAGAAACTATGAAAGATGTAGTTTCTCACGAGTTTTTTCATATCGTAACTCCATTAACTATCCACTCAAAAGAGATTCAGTATTTTGATTATAACGCGCCAAAAATGTCAGAGCATTTATGGATGTATGAAGGTGTAACAGAATATTTTGCAAATCTTTTTCAAATCAATCAGGGTTTAATTAACGAAACCGAATTCTATACTCGTATTGCTGATAAAATCGAACAATCAAAAGCGTTAAATGATACCATGTCATTTACGGTAATGAGTAAAAATGTTCTAGAGCAGCCGTACAAAGATCAATACTTAAACGTGTACCAAAAAGGTGCTTTGATCGGGATGTGTATTGATATTATCATTAGAGAAAAAAGTAACGGAGAAAGAGGAATTCTTGATTTAATGCATAAATTAGCTAGTGAATATGGCATTGAAAAACCATTTAATGATGAGGAACTTTTTGCAAAAATCACTCAATTAACGTATCCTGAAGTTGGTGAATTTTTGAATAAATATGTGGCTGGAACAACTCCAATTCCTTATGATTTTTATTTAGCAAAAGTTGGCGTTGGTAAAGCTTCTGAAAAAGTTCCCGGATCAATCTTCATCAAAGGACAAACTCCATATATTGGTGTTGATAAAACAACTAAAGTAATAAGTGTTCGTTCTGATGTTGATTTGAACGTATTTTTTACAAATTTAAATCTTAAACCTGGTGATGCAATTGTTTCTGTAAACGACAAAGCGTATAACTTAGACAATATTTATGATTTGATTACGGAAAGTGAAAATTGGAAAGAAAACGATCCTATTACGTTTAAAATAAAACGTGCCGGTGCTGAGCAAACTATTAAAGGAACTGTGAAAGTGCCATTTGAAGAAAAAGAAACTTTTAAAGTAATTGATCCTTCAAAAGAGAAACTTAAAAATGCATGGTTAAAAGGATAATTTCTTTTAATTAATAACATAAAAAAAAACCGACAAGTGATTGTCGGTTTTTTTTATTCTCCTTTTTGTCAGAAATGACAATATTGTGCTTATTTCTTAACTGGAAATTTCCAGTCAAATTCGTCTTTTTCATTAATAATTGCTCCAACTTCAAACTTTACAACTTCGTCAAATTCTGTTTGAAGAATAAACCAATTGTCTTCATTGAAATAGTTTTCGAAAGTATCAAAAGTCTCCTGAGTGTATTTTGTAATTCCTTTTGTTGCTAAATCTTTCTTTACATCAGCAATTTTTCTTCCGATAAGCTTGAATCCAAAAACTTCCAAGTCAGCACTTGAAGCTACTAAATAACCTAATTTCAAGTCTTCTTCCTGATAAAATGTCAATCTGATTTTGTGTGCATTGTATACAAAAATTACATTATCATCTTCGTCTACATAATTTTTGTCCGGTTTTCCTAAAGCAGCTGTTACATCATTTTGCTTCATTCCGAAAAGCAGCTTATCAATCCCTGATTTTAGATTTATTTTCATAATACGTGTCTTTTATTTGAGGTGCAAATTTCGTGAAGTTTTTATAAAGTTGGTTGTGTTTCTCTTTTTATTAAATAATAATTATTTTATGCGTCCCACTTTTCTGGCAACTGTTATATAATCCTCAGATTCAACAAATTCAATGCGCTCCAAAATCATTCTTTTAAAGGAATCCCTTTCACTTTCTTCTAATTGCATTCCAAATTCAGCAATTCTAATTTCCGAAAGTATTTCTCTTTCCAATTCTGACCTGATCTCAACCTCTTTTTCATTTAAAACCAAACTTCCCGGCAATCGATCCATAGGAGCTCGACTTGAAAAAACAACTTTTTGTACAAATTCAACTTCATAAAAAATTGACTCTTCTTTTCTTATTTTTAAAACAAGAGTTCCTCCATCCATAGAAACGCCAATATTTTCAATTATTATTTGCTTTTTCATATCAAAATAACACATTAATAAACCTAACAGGTTTTAAAAACCTGTTAGGTTTTGCTCGTAAAATCTAGTAATTCTTCTTATTTGGTTTAGCACTCATGTAAAAAGTGATTTTACCACCATTAATAACATCTGAATGTTTCAGGAAAGGCTTATCTAATTGTTTTCCGTTTAAAAGCACTTTACTCACAAATACATTTTTATCCGATTGATTGACGGTTTCTACTTCGAAAGTTTTTCCGTTTTCTAAATTAAAAGTACCTTTTTTAACTAACGGACTTCCCAATGCATATTCGTCAGAACCCGGCGCAACAGGATAAAATCCTAAACTGCTAAAAATATACCACGCACTCATTTGTCCAAAATCATCATTTCCGCCTAAACCGTCAGCGCCATTTCGGTACATTTTTTTCAGGATCATTCTAATTTTATCCTGAGCTTTCCAAGGCGAATTTGTCCAATCGTACAAATAAACTACATGATGAGAAGGTTCGTTTCCATGAACATAATTCCCGATTATTCCTTCTCTGGTAATATCTTCTGTGTTTTCAAAATATTTGTCCGGTAAATGCATGCTGAACAAGGAATCCAGACGAACATTAAACTTATCATTTCCGCCCATCATTTTAATCATTTCGGCTGGATCTTGCGGAACATACAAACTATAATTCCATGAATTTCCTTCAATAAAACCTTGTCCGTGTGTATCTAATGGATCAAATTCTTTTTTGAAAGTTCCGTCATTTAATTTAGGGCGCATAAATCCTGTTTTAGCATCGTAAACATTTTTATAGTTTTTTGATCTTTCGATGAATTCATTATAAACGTCTGTTTTACCTAACTTTTTTGCAGCCTGAGCAATTGCCCAATCATCATAAGCATATTCTAATGTTTTAGAAACCGAAGCTCCATTTTTATCCTCCGGAACATAACCCATTTTCATATAATATTCCAAACCGTCATAATAAGGTACTTTTGCTGTGTTTATACAAGCCTGAAGTGCTTTTTCTTTGTCAAAATTTCCATTGCCTTTTACAATCGCATCGGCAACAACAGATACCGAATGATAGCCAATCATACACCAATTTTCATTGGCATAATGTGACCAGATTGGCAGCATTTTATGCACGCTTTGATCTGAATGCGCCAACATTGAACTTATCATATCTGAGTTTCTCGCTGGTTGAACTAAGTTAAATAAAGGGTGTAAAGCTCTATAAGTATCCCACAAAGAATAACTGGTATAATTTTTAAAATTCTCGGCTTTATGAACATTCATATCCAAGCCTTTGTAATTTCCGTCTAAATCCATGTATTCTGTTGGACCTAAAAACGCGTGATACATTGCCGTGTAAAAATTGACTAAATCTTCCTTTTGAATGGTTTCAATCTGGATTTTATTCAATTCGTTATTCCAAACTTCCTGACTTTGCTTTTTTATTTTTTCAAAATCCCAACCCGGAACTTCTTTTTTCATATTCTCCAACGCTCCGGCAGAACTTACCGGAGAAAGTGCCATTTTGATTTTGATTTTTTCTCCTTCTTCGGTATTGAAATCAAAAAATAATTTCAGGTTTTGACCTGCCATTTCAGGAAAATTTTTGGTTTGATCAAATCTTCCCCAAAAACCTTTGTAGACGCTTTTTTCCTGTGCAGCTTGTCCGTAACTTTTAATTGGTTTACTAAAAGACATCGCAAAATATACTGTTCTGGTTCTCGCCCAGCCATTTGTCTGGCGATATCCTGTAATTAATGTGTCATTTTCTACCCGAACAAATGTCCAGACATTCTTTTTATCGTAATTGTAAATTCCAGAAGTCAAATCGAGAATAATGTGCGCCTCTTCAGATTTCGGGAAAGTATATTGATGCATTCCTACGCGTGTTGTTGCGGTAAGTTCGGCTTTGATTTTATGATCTTCCAGAAAGACACTGTAATATGCCGGTTCTGCTTTTTCGGTTGTATGAGAAAACGCCGATCTATAACCTGATAATGGTTTTGAAGCTACACCGGGATTTAATTGCAGTTTTCCCGTTGTTGGCATAATCAGGAAATCACCTAAATCTGAATGTCCCGTTCCGCTAAAATGGGTGTGGCTAAAACCTACAATCGTTTTATCTTCATATTGATATCCTGCGCAATATTTATAGACTTCGCCATTGTATTTTCCGTTTAAACCGTAAGCTATCGTATCTGTTTCAGGACTCAATTGCACGCTTCCAAACGGAACTGTTGCACCAGGATAAGTATGTCCCATCTTGGCTGTACCAATCATTGGATCAACATACTGAATTAGATTTTGTTTCTCTATTTTCTTTTGTGCATTTACTTTATTGCCGTAACCAAGCACTAAAAAGGTTAATCCTAAAAGAAAACTTTTACTTTTCATTCTATTCATCAGGTAATTTTTAGATATTATTTTGTCAAAAGCAGTAATCATTATTTACTAAAACGATTTACCAATGCTTTCAGGTTAGAAAAATACAACAAATTCTGCTTTTTTAAAAATGTAAATTTCTTATTGCGAAATAAGGTTTTGAATATCTTTGAAGTATTCAAAAAAACACTTCTTACTTCTATGAAAAATTATATTCTGATTCTGTTTCTTTCTTATTCGGCTTTGGGACTTGCTCAAAAAGTAAGCAGTTACAGATTGACAAAGGACGAAATAATTCAAAGAGAATTAGATGGTGTTTCTGATTTTCCTATCTACAAAGCATTCGAATATCAAGATAAAGGCGGTGTTTATGAATTACTTTTCTGCGAAAACCAAAAAAATATTTCTAAAAAAGATACTTTAAATACTAAGATTCAGGCGATTTCTACCATGAATGATCATGGTGGTTTTTTGGAAAAATGGAGAATTAATGATTTATTAGAAGCCACAGAACCTAAAGAAAAGAATATCTGGTTCTGGACAAAATACTGCAGTACAAAGGATATTGATGGTGATGGTTATATTGAGCCTATAATCGTTTATGGAACAAGAAATGAAAATGACGAAATAAAACGCGTTAAAATTATTGCAGTTTATAAAAACAAAAAATATGTAATTCGTGCTGTAGAATGTGATTTAGATCTTTGCAGAAGTTTTAAAAAAGATCAAAATTGGAATACGCTTCCGCAGAAAATAAAATCCTATGTTGATCAATTGGTCGTTAAGATTAGAAAAGAACAAGGTTTGTTGTTGAAGGATGGCTAGGAGATTAAATCCAATTTTAAAAATTCCAAATTCCAAATCTGAATTTAATTTTATTTGGAATTTTAAACCTTATTTTCGTTTAGCTAAAATAATTCGGTTTCAAAATTCCTAAACAGATATAAACAATTAGAATAGAGTTCTTCAACCTCCTAAATTATGAAAAAGTTTGTATTATTAGTTTCAACAATTGTAATATGTATTACAACTCAGTCTTGTTCTCAAAAAAAAGAAAATTCAAATAAGTATTTGCAAGATTATAACACTATTATTTTTGAATCAAAACGAAAAAAAATTTGTGTAAGCGATGATTTTTCTTCTTTAGAAGAATGGATTAAGGAGAAAAATGGAGAATATAAACAAGTCCAGAAAAAATTAAATTTTAGTAAAAACGAACGGGACAGTTTAGCAAAATATGCCTATCGAATCATAAATCAACCAACTCTTGCTACCAAAGTACTTACTTGTGGAGCTGGTGAAAATATCACAATTGAAATTAGTTATGGCAGCACAAGTATTTCGTGTAAATATTCGTCAATAGAAAGTTGGTCTTCATTGTCAAATGACAACAAAAAGTTGTACGAAATTTTAAATGCTAAAACTGCAATTCCTAAATAAGCGATACTAAAAAATCTATTACAATATAATATGCATAAAAAAAACTAAGAAAAAGAAGCTCTTTTTCTTAGTTTTTTATCCGTCCTAAATCGTTATCCTAGAAAACTCATTATAATTTATTCTCTTTGTCTAAACCGGATTAAAATCCGGCCCTACAATATTGGTCGAGCCGCTGGCTCTTTATCTCTTTGTTTAAACCGGATTGAAATCCGGCCCTACAATATATGTCGAGCCTGTGGCTCTTTCTTTGCTAAAGCTTTTGCTTTAAGTTTTCTTTTACGGCATCAAACCATTCATTTTTTAGAATGCTTAGAATAATTGAATCGCGACGGACTTCGCTATTTGCTGTGGGCATGTGGCTGCGCAAAACTCCTTCGACTTTGCATCCTATGCTTTTCATGGCTGCGATACTGCGCTCGTTGTTATTATCGGCGCGGAATTCTACACGCTCCATTCCGAGGGTTTCGAAAGCAAATTGCAGTAATAAAAATTTGCAGTGTTTGTTTAATCCGGTTCCTCTAAAGGCTGATCCGTACCAGGTATATCCTAATTGTAGTGTTTTATAATCAAGTTGAATGTCGTAAAAACGTGTTGAACCTGCGTATTTTTGAGATTTTTTATCGAATACTATAAACGGAAATTCTCTTTTGTCTTCTCGTGCTTTTATTGCTGATTGAATATAATTGATCAGATTTTCTTTTCCGTCGGCACCAATTAAGGAATATTTCCAGGTTTCTGGCTCGTTGATGGAGATTTCTAATAAATTATCGACATCTGATTCTTGTAAAGGACGCAATAAAACCAAATCGTCTTCAAGAATTATATTGTCTGAGAAACTAAAATTTGATGTTGTGCTCATAATTTTTTTCTTTTTTTCGCCACTGATTAAAGGGATTATATTGCAGATCAAATCCGTTTTTATCGGCGTTTTTACAAAGTAAATCTGTTTTATCCGCGTCAAAATTAGACGCTGATTTTACTGATTCGCTAAAGCGAAAACGCTAATAAAAACGGATTTTTCTAATTACTTTCTTGATTAAACTGTTAAATAATTTTATAGATTCCCTTAACTTAATGACGTTGCCCTACCGGACAAATGAGGAATTCATGAAATATGTTTCTAACAGTATTTAATCTCTCCGAGATATATGATTTGCTTTATATTTCTTTTGTGTTTTTCCTATTCACTCATTTCGTCATAACGCTCCGGAACTTGTGGATCGTATAACGGACATTTGAATTCTTCCATCAATGCAACAAGCTTGTTCATGGTTTTGCCTTCGGTTCCGTAACAATCTATTTTGACGCTTTGTGGAGTTGTGATGACTTGAAATGCACCTTTTCCTTTGGTATTTTGCCAGCTGTTTTCGTCTACTTTTTCCCATTCTGAAAAAACAGAATTGATTCGGTTCATGATAACCTCAACCGGAAGTTTTTCCAAACCTTCTACTTCTTCTTTTTCAACAAGTGCTTCGTAAACTTCGTGATGATTTAGGTAGACTTCTTCTAAATATTTCCAAAAAAGTAATTCGTACATAGTCTGTGTGTATTTCTAAAACCATATAAGTGATATAAGAAAATATAAGTTCAAGCTGACAATCGATTCCGCTAAATCTAAAATGAACTTATATTACTTATATGGTTAATAAATTAATATTCGAATGTTCTGTGTTGCTGGTAATATCCCAGTGTGCTTTTTAGCCCCGATAGTAGTGAAAATCCTTTTGCTTTTTTCTTTAAAAAGCAAAAGATTGTAACGGATAGCGGGATTAGCTCCTGAAAAAGCTAATGGTTATTATTTTACAACGAATGCAATCCAAATTAGCTTTGCGTAAGATGCACTGCTGTGCATCTCTACGTTATATGCCAAAAATTAATACTCGAATGTTCCGTATTCGCTGGTAATAGTCAGTTTTTTGGCATCTGCCGCTTCTACTCTACCTACGATTTGTGCATCGACATTGAATGATTTTGAAATCGCGATGATATCTTGTGCAATATTTTCGGGAACATAAATTTCCATACGGTGACCGCAATTGAAAACCTGATACATTTCCTTCCAATCTGTTTTTGATTGTTCCTGAATTAACTTGAATAATGGCGGAACCGGAAATAAATTGTCTTTTATAATGTGTAGGTTTTGAACAAAATGTAAAATTTTGGTCTGTGCTCCTCCACTGCAATGCACCATTCCGTGAATTTCGTTTGGCGTATAGGTGTCTAAAATTTTCTTGATAATAGGTGCGTAAGTTCTCGTTGGAGAAAGTACTAACTGTCCTGCATTTATTGGGCTATTTTCAACGGCATCAGTTAAATTTACCTGACCGGAATAAATTAATTCTTCGGGAACAAGGGCATCGTAACTTTCAGGATATTTCTTTGCTAAATATTTGCCGAAAACGTCGTGACGTGCAGATGTTAATCCGTTACTTCCCATTCCGCCATTATAGCTTTTTTCGTAAGTTGCCTGACCAAAAGAAGTCAAACCAACAATGACGTCGCCTGCTTTAATGTTTGCATTGTCTACTACATCGCTGCGTTTCATACGAGCGGTTACGGTAGAATCTACAATTATGGTGCGAACTACATCTCCAACATCGGCAGTTTCTCCGCCTGTTGAATGAATCGTTACGCCAAAAGATTTTAATTCGTTGATTAGTTCTTCTGTTCCGTTGATGATTGCCGAGATAACTTCAGCCGGAATTAAGTTTTTGTTTCTTCCAATTGTAGAAGAAAGCAAGATATTATCTGTTGCTCCAACACATAATAAATCGTCGATATTCATGATTAAAGCATCTTGAGCGATTCCTTTCCAAACTGAAATATCTCCGGTTTCTTTCCAATACATATATGCCAATGACGACTTTGTACCTGCGCCGTCTGCGTGCATAATCAAGCAATATTCCGGATCTTGTGTTAGATAATCAGGAACAATTTTACAAAATGCTTGAGGAAATAAACCTTTATCGATGTTTTTTATGGCGTTGTGTACGTCTTCTTTTGATGCCGAAACACCTCTTTGCGCGTACCTTTTGCTAGAATCTGAACTCATGAAACTTAGTTTGTGTTGATGTGGTGCAAAGATAATCGCTTTTTTTAATTCTTTGATTGATTAGCAGGTCTGATTCACAAAAAAAAACGGCAGGTTTATGATTCCTGCCGATTTCCTGCAATTAACACTATAAAAATTTTGGCATTTATTATACTATTCCCAATCGGGCATAAAATATCCTGTGAATAAATTGACTCGTGAATCTGCGGTTGAAATACCACTTTTGAAAACGGTCTTTGCAGAAACACCATCATTTGAGGTATTGGTAAAAATAAATTCGGCTTCATTAGGCGAATATCTCGCATCATAATCATTTGTCCCTGCTGGTTTTTCGTTTGTAATTGATACTGCTGTTGAAGTTGCAAAATTATACTCGAAAATTCGGCTGTCGAGCTGTCTGTAATTCTGATTTTCAAATTCGGAAATATCTCTGGCATAAAGCAGTTTTTGTCCGGTTATGGAGAAATTTAATCCGTTTACAGCTCCTTTTAATCCTGAAAGTACTTGGCTAATTACGGTTCCGGAGGTATTTATAACATAAATTTCGACATTGTAACCACTGACATCATTGACTTTTAAAGCGATTTTTGTGCCATCGTTACTCCAATCACATTCTGATATGAATTTGCCGTTTGGTGTTTTGTAAATTTGTGTCAAACCGCTTCCGTTATTATTAATTCGGTACAGTTTATCAAAATTGGGATAGATAATCTGGCTTCCGGATGTATTCCAGCTAAAGCCTATATAATCCGAATTAAAACCTGTAATAGGAACTGAATTTGTGATTTTTGTAATTGACGATCCATCTTCGTTCATAGTATAAATATGATTTTGTCCGCCGCTGGATCTTACAAAGGCGATTTTTTTGGCTTGTGTATTTCTTCGGGGTCGCCAACTATTGGTTTCACTTGCTGTGAGCTGATATCTGTTTCCGGTATCATCAACAGAATAAATTATGTTGTTGTCCCCCACTTTATTGACTACCAAATATCTTGTGGTTGGGAATGTTATTGTTGTAAAAGAACTTACGGCACTCAAAACATCTGCGTTTATTCCGTCATTTACGGTTACTTGCCAAAAGTATTTTACTCCGTATAATAATCCTGTCAATGATAGTTTTTTGTCTTTAATATCCGGAAATACTTTTACCTCAGTATTGGCATCATTTCGCAAAGTGACTTTAAAAGTCAGAACGTCATTATCAGGATCTGTTGCTGTCCAGGTAAGATCGAGTGCTGTATTTTGTTTTACGGCATTGTCTACAGGAGCTGTCAAAGCCGGAATTGCCGGAGATTTGTTATTTCCCGTTGATTTTTTCATCTCAAATATAACTTCTGATGTATTATTGGATGTCACTGAAACGGATTCGTATTTTGCAACATAACCGTCTTTTTGTGCCTGAAAGGAGTATTCTCCAATTTTCACTTTGGTCATTACAAATCTTCCGTCTGCATTTGTAAAAATGGTTCCAGAGGTTGGACTCGATGTAATTTTGGCATTCTCCATTGGCTCAAAGGTGTCTGCGATTACTACTCTTCCGGTAACGGTTCCATACGATACGGCGTCGACTTTTTCTTCACTGCAAGAACTTAGCACAATGAAAAAAAGAAAACAAAATTTAAAATATAGGTTATTCATCATCTGTGTTTTAAATTATTTCAACTGGCTATTTTTTACTCTTATTTTTATGACTCGAAAAATAATACGTCAATCCTAATCCGAATTTATAGTAATAATCATCTCTGACTCCGGCTACGAGATAATCTAAATTATCGCTGAAGTTGACATTATATTCTCCAAATAATTTAATTCCGATTGCATTGGAAACGAGATATTCTACTCCGGCGCCAAATTGTACTTTTGAATGTGTATTTTCAAACTTCTTATTCATTCCGAATCCGCCGCCTCCATATATATAAGGACTAAATTTGTCTCTTGGAAGCAATAGAAGTTCCAAGTTGAGATCATAAGTCAGATATCCTACGTCGATTAAATCTTTATTGGCGAGCAAAACTGCATTTGTAGAAGCACTTATATTAAGACTGGGCGTAATAAAATATTTTAAGGCTCCACGCGCCATTGGTTTTAAAACAGGATTTACATAATCGCCATCAATAAGTGTTGTTCCGCCCGAAATTTCGATAGCAAACTTAGAACGTCTTGGTTCCAGATCTCTACCATATAATGCGGTACGGTCTGCGACTTCGTTTTCGGTTTCGTATTTTTTCATGGCGATATACAATTCTGACGGCGTTGCATCTGTTTGCCAGATATTGTCCTGAATTCCTTCCAAAACCAAAGATTGAACGGCTTTCTCTATGGCTTCGGTCACCGCCATATGAACGGGTTCATTTGTGGTATATCCTGTTTCTACTTCTAAGAGTCTTTTAAAACTTACGTATTTAAACAAACTTTCGTCTATTGCCTGGGACAAAATTGTTTTTGAAACGTAAACTGATTTTAAAATTTTTCCGTTTGATGTCGAAACCATTCTCAAATAAACCGTTACACGATCCTGACGGTATTTGATAGAACCGCCGGTACCAAAATATCGTGCTCCAAAACCACCTGTTATAATATTAGAATCATAAGAGATTATTCCGCCTTCCAGTAAAACTCCCGCATATAATAATGGGGTTAATTGTGGTTCATTTGGATTGGCATTTTTCGAATATTCTTGTCTTGTAGACCGAATAAGGTTTCTTTCCTGCAATAAATTTCCAATATTCTCCCGTTCGATTGGTATAAACCATTTAGAATCTTCCAGTGCTTTTAGCAAAATCGAAGTTGCACCCTGAGTGACCGCGGTACTAAAATTGCTTCCGTTTTCCTGAGGTTTATATTGTCCTGTCTGGTCCCTGAATTTATAAACTCCAACTACAATTTGTTCTTTTGGTTTTGGAAGTTCTTTTAATAGCGATGTTGCTGGTGTGCTTTCGCCCAGAACTGCTTTTTCTACTCCGGTTGGCTGGTTATAAAAGGCACCACAACCCGAAAATAAAAAAATGACTATCAGTGTTAAGTAGTGATATAATCTCATTTTATTTATTTGGAATGATTACTTGTGTCTGTTCTCCTGTAGTTGTATCTAAAATGTTTACCGATAAACCATCGGATGAAGGGAATATATCGACTGAATAACTTCCAAAAGTGTACGATCCTACAGATAAACCATTTGTTCCAAATTGCTGTTTATAAAGTGAGCTTGAAATCTGACTTAACAACTGGGCATTTAAACTTGCTTTAAATTGTTCCAGATCTGTTTTTTGTGGTGTGACTGCTGTTTTATCTTTTATTTTATTCTGAGATTCAGCGCTGCTTAAAAGCCACTGATAATTAAAAGTATCACCTCCAAAAGCGGGATTTACAGGTTTGTAAACCAAAGCTTGTGATCTGACAAAAGGTGAAAGCAGAAGGAATAATGAGAGGCTTAAAATAAATTTCATGACCTTAATAATAAAATTAATACTGAGTGAAATATTTGCGTTGTTTTTCTAAATCTTTCAAATAATAAATAGTTGCATTGATTGATTCCTGTGCTACAGCTTCTAAAAATTCATCGTCCGGTCGTACTAAAAAATCATAAATAACTTCGTTGTCTATCCAGACGGTTATTTTTGTATTTCTTCCAAAACTATATTCTTCAGTTATAACAACTATTTTTTTTGCATTTATTCCAATATCATTGTATTTGTAATAATACTTATCGTAAAAATCTTTTCCCATTTTGGTTTTGGTATCATCTGTTACGATACCTCTTAACTCAAATCCGTCAACGGGCATAATTATTACATCATCTTTTTTTTTTCTTCACCCAGAACCACTCTGTCTTTTGCTATTATTTCTTTGTCTTCGTCATAGAACAACAGCAACACAATAACCTCATCATCTGTACTCACATTTATCTGAGTGGTCGACAATTTCTTAACTTCATTTGGTTCTAATGTAAAAAGTCCCACTTGGGAATTATTAGACTGATTATTACTTTTATCATTATTTTTTATTACAGATAATCTATAAGAAGCACTTTTGATAACATCGGTAAGGTTTTCTGCCCTTCCGGTGATTTTATAGTTATCTTCTATTTTCTCAATTTCTATTTTTGCCTTTATCTGATTTTGCGGAACTGAAACCTGTCCTGTCAAAACCGAACTAAAAAACAAAAAATTCAAGAGCATATATCTGTATAAAAATTGCATTGCTTTTAATTTAATTTGTTTAAAATAATGACCGAAGCTCCATTTCCGGTTTGTGTGATTTTCATATCCTTAGAAATAGAATTTGAGCCATAACTTTGTATTTTCTGATCGTTTCCGTTTTGAATCATCTCTGTTTTTATGTCAAGATTGGTTCGAAAGGAATAATCTGAAATACTATTGTTTTTTCCTTGTTGAATGATATTCTGATCGATTGTCTTAGCCTCTTTTACTAATGACAAATCATTAAAATCTCCTTTTTGAAAAACTGAAACATTAATTTTTTCCGCATCAAGTTCTGCTCTGGCTGCATTATAATTCCCTATTTGCTGAATTATTACGCCTTGCGAAAATTGCTGCACTTGTTCTAACTGTAATTGATCTGTACTTTTTTTATTCATCGATGATACTATGCTCAGTGCTGTTTCTTTAGAATCAAACACAGAGGAGCTATAAGGTTTAAATCCCTGAGTATCGTCTTTTTGTTGTCCTCGAACAAACACAGAAAAAAGCATTAAAAGAAAAATATATAAAAAGCGAGTTTTCATTTTTCTATGATTTTAAAACATAACAGCTAAATAAATTTAGCTGTTATGTTTACCTATTTTTAGTAATCTTAGTTGCTTTGAATCACATTAGATAAGTTGACATTACCTTGTTGCAGCACAACGCTTACGTTTCCTGTAGAAAGGAATGATGCAGCAGTTTGTGTTCCATAAGATTTGTTTCCGTCTCCTTCTTGTAATACATTTTCAATGTTTCTGTAACCAGTTTGAGTAGAGTTTGCTAGATTGTTATCTCCAAATTGATAGTGATTAGAAACGTTTTTAGAAGCTGCAGTTGCAAATGCTCCACTAGTTTGAGTTTGGTTTGATTCATTGCTTAAACCTCCCTGACTAGCATAAGTTTCACCATAATTTCCGGTTTGCGTTTGGGTAGCTTTGTTTTTTCCGTGAGGAGAAGCCGGTACTGAAGTAGTAAGCGCAGCCATTCCTGTAAATACAGCAGCTGTTGGCAATGTGTTTCCACTAGTTCCCTGATCAATTGTTGCTTTGTTGTGGTTACCGTTTTGAACTTGCGTTCCTTTATCTTCCCCTTTCAGGTTACCTGTAAAAAGACCATAAGAAACATTTGTTTCATCTTGCCAGATGGTTGCCTCATTTTTGTCTCCTGTTTGAGTTTGATACGCTTTATTTCTCCAGTTGTTTTGAGAAATAAATGCATTGTTTTGTTCTCCGTCCTGTACTACTTCTGCTAAGTTGTCATGAGAAATGTTAATGCCAAAAACTGTCATTTGAGCCGGATTTACTCCTTGATAAACTTGTGATGCATTATCCCAATCCATTTGTTTTACACTAGAACTTTGAGCAGTTCCAATTTGATGAACAAAAGCATCCTGGCTTGAACCTGTCTGGTTTACATAACTTGAGTTTGGAGCAATAGTCCCTGGTAGAATCTGTGCGTTTCCAAATGCACTAATAAAAAGCATCGCGGAGATACTTAAAATTACTTTTTTCATAATAAATATATTTAATTGGTTATTAATACAAGTTATTATGTAGGTCAGTGTGATTTGGGGAAATCCAGCTCTCAGAATATCATTTGAAAATAGGACTCTAAAGTTTATTTTCTCTTTCGCTTGACCAAAATTAGAAAACTTATCGAAATCAAAATAAAGTACAATCAGCTATTTTACAAGAGCTTAACTACTTTTCGATGAAATGTAAAACTATCTCGATGAACTACTGTAATCGTTAAAAATATTCATACGAAATAAGCTACATATTACAATTTCTTTACAATTAGTCTAAAACATTTGTTAATTTCAAGCTACTTTAAGCTTTATTTTAACATAATCACAAAAAAAGCCCGTCTTTTTGAGACGGGCTTTAGAAGAATGTTTTGTAATTGCTATTTTGTAAACAACAATTCTCTGTATTTAGTTAAGGTCCAACTTTCGTCGTCTACTAATAATTCTAATTTGTCGCAATGATTTCGAATATCTTCAAAATATGGTTTTACTTTATTGCAATATGTTTCTGCCATTTTTTGAGCATCGGTTAATTGATTTGCTTTTTTTCGCTCATTAGTCATTGCCAATACTTTAGAATTTATTCCTTCAATATGACCGGAAATTTCTTTGATTAAAACAATTTGCTCTTTTGCGATAGTTTCAAATTCTTTCCCGAAAATTTCTTTTAATCCTTTTACATTCTCAATTAATGTATTTTGATAACGAATCGCTGTTGGAATTACGTGGTTTCTGGCAATATCACCTAAAACTCTTCCTTCAATCTGAATTTTTTTGGTGTATTCTTCCAATTCTATTTCGTAACGTGCTTCTGCTTCAACGTGGTTTAAAATTCCTAATTCAGAAAATAAGTCCAATGCTTGTTTCGAAACTTTCGCTTTAATCGCTTCCGGAGTGGTTTTAAAATTGCTTAAACCTCTTTTGGCAGCTTCTTTTTCCCAGGCTTCACTATATCCGTCACCTTCAAAAAGTATTTTTTTAGATTGTTTGATGTATTCTCTCAGAACATTAAAAATAGCATCATCTTTCTTCATGTCTTTAGAATCGATTAAACTATCTACTTCTGTTTTAAAATCTATTAACTGTTTTGCGACAATCGCGTTCAGGGTTGTCATTGCATTCGAACAGTTTGCAGTTGAACCAACAGCTCTAAACTCAAATTTATTTCCTGTAAAGGCAAATGGCGATGTTCTGTTTCTGTCTGTATTATCCAAAAGTACATCTGGAATTTTACCTACTACATTCAGTTTTAAATCCGTTTTTTCTTCGGGAGATAATTTCCCTGTAGTAACGCTTTCTAATTCTGATAAAACTTTTGTCAATTGTGCTCCAATAAAAACAGAGATAATTGCCGGCGGCGCTTCATTGGCTCCTAACCTGTGATCGTTACTTGCTGTTGCGATCGAAGCTCTCAATAACGTTTCGTAATCGTTAACTGCTTTTATGGTATTAATAAAGAAGGTAAGAAATTGTAAATTACTCATTGGCGTTTTACTCGGACTCAATAAGTTAACTCCTGTATCTGTTGCCAGTGACCAGTTGTTGTGTTTTCCGGAACCGTTTACTCCTTTAAATGGTTTTTCGTGAAATAGCACTTTAAAATCATGACGCTCTGCCACTTTTTGCATTACATCCATTAATAAGCAGTTATGATCTACGGCAAGATTTGTTTCTTCAAAAATTGGTGCTAATTCAAACTGATTTGGCGCAACCTCATTATGACGTGTTTTTACCGGAATTCCCAATAACATACATTCTTGTTCTAAATCTCTCATATACGTTAAAGCACGCGTAGGAATAGATCCAAAATAATGATCGTCAAGTTGTTGCCCTTTTGCAGAAGTATGTCCTAATAATGTTCTTCCAGTCATCATTAAATCCGGGCGTGAATTTGCTAATGCTTTATCGATCAAAAAGTATTCTTGCTCCCAGCCTAAAGTAGCGGTAACTTTCTTTACGTTTTTGTCAAAATATTTACATACTTCTGTCGCCGCTTCGTCCATTACAGATAATGCTCTCAATAACGGAATTTTGTTATCTAATGCTTCTCCTGTATAAGCGATAAAAACGGTTGGAATACATAAAGTTGTTCCATATATAAAGGCTGGTGAAGTTGGATCCCAAGCGGTGTAACCTCTTGCTTCAAATGTATTTCTGATTCCGCCATTCGGGAAACTTGATGCATCCGGTTCTTGTTGTACTAATTGTGCTCCGCCAAATTTTTCTACAGGATCACTTCCGTCATAAGAAGTTTCAAAAAAAGCATCGTGTTTCTCCGCAGTTGTTCCTGTAAGAGGCTGAAACCAGTGTGTATAATGTGTAACTCCTTTGGCAAGAGCCCATTCTTTCATTCCCATGGCGATATAATCGGCCAGTTTTCTGTCTATTTTAGTTCCGTGCTGAACCGCATCTCTTACCCCTTTTAAAGCATCTGAAGTTAAGAATTGCTTCATTGCTTTTTCATTAAACACATTTGCACCAAAAATGTTTGACTTTCTGTCTATTTCTTCAAAATGTACCGGCTTTCTTGTAGAAGCTTCTTTTAAAGCTTGGAAACGTAATGTTGACATGTATATAAGTTTAAAAATTCGTAATAATTTTCATTAAAAAAAGAGGAACAAATATAAACAATAAACCCCCTGTTTTGCAGCTAAATTTTAGAAAATTATACGACGATTTTTCAACAGAAGAAGCTTTTTACAAAGAATAATGAACACGAACAATAGAAATATAACAAAAGACCTTAGTATTATTCATTAAATAAACATTTTTTCATAATTCCTTAACCCTGAAATTCAAAAATCTATCGTAATTATTACGAATTTATTTTTTTAAGGTGTTAAAAATTGCTTTTTATAAAATATACCCCTAACAAAATTGCGCTTCTCTAAAAAATTATAGTCCATTAAACAAAATAGCCCCCTAATTTTTAGGACTAAAAAAATAAATCTATATTTGACCCAACGAAAAAAACAAAAAAATTAATTTATATTATTATGGCTAAAATTAAGTTAGAGTACATTTGGTTAGATGGATATGAACCAACTCAAAATCTTAGAAGTAAAACTAAAGTTGAAGAGCACGAAAATTTCAAAGGAACATTAGAAGAACTTGGAAACTGGTCATTTGATGGTTCGTCAACAAAACAAGCTGAAGGTGGATCTTCTGACTGTTTATTAGTTCCTGTTGCAATTTATCCGGATCCAACACGTATCAACGGATATTTGGTTATGACAGAAGTTATGTATGCTGATGGAACTCCACACGCTTCAAACGGTAGAGCTACTATTGATGATGATGGTGATTTTTGGTTTGGTTTCGAACAAGAATATTTCATCATGGATACTAAAACTTTATTGCCATTAGGTTTCCCTGTTGGAGGTTATCCTGCTCCACAAGGTATGTACTACTGCTCTGTAGGTGGAAAAAACACTCACGGAAGAAAATTAGTAGAAGAACATGCTGACTTATGTATCGCTGCAGGTATTAACTTTGAAGGTATTAACCAAGAGGTTGCTTGCGGACAATGGGAATTCCAATTATTCGCTAAAGGTGCTAAAAAAGCCGGAGACGAAATCTGGGTTGCTCGTTACTTATTAGATCGTTTGACTGAAAAATATGGTTACTATATCGAATACCACCCAAAACCACTTGGTGATACTGACTGGAATGGTTCTGGTATGCACGCTAACTTCTCTAACGAGGTGTTAAGAACATGTGGAGATCAAGCTACTTACGAAAAAATCTGTGAGGCTTTCCGTCCTGTTACTGCTGAACACATCGCAGTTTACGGAGCTTACAACGATCAACGTTTAACAGGTAAACATGAAACTGCTTCTATTCACGATTTCTCTTATGGAGTTTCAGACAGAGGATGTTCTATCAGAATTCCTTTAATGACTGTTCAGAAAGGTTGGAAAGGTTGGTTAGAAGACAGAAGACCAGCTTCAAACGGTGATCCATACAAAATTGCTGCTAGAATTGTTAAAACTGTAAAATCAGTACTATAATTCAAAGCCTAAATTATAATACTAAAAGTGCCATCTTAATTGTTGGCACTTTTTTTTGTTACCAACAAACCCGACAGGTTTAGCACAATCTTGTCATCTCGACAGAGGAGAAATCACACAAGAAATTCCACAATCAAAGTCGCCAATCTTTGTTAAGCCACTAGTGTGATTTCTCCTTACGTCGAAATGACATAAAATGAGTATAGATTTGTAACATTCAATACCAACAAACCCAACAGGTTTAACACAATCTTGTCATCTCGACAGAGGAGAGATCACACAAGAAATTCCACAATCAAAGTCGCCAATCTTTGTCGAGCCACTAGTGTGATTTCTCTCCCGAAGCCTCGGGATCGAAATGACATAAAATGAGTATAGATTTGTAATATTCAATACCCTAAACCCAATATGTTAACACAATCTTGTCATCTCGACAGAGGAGAGATCACACAAGAAATTCCACAATCAAAGTCGCCAATCTTTGTCGAGCCACTAGTGTGATTTCTCTCCCGAAGCCTCGGGATCGAAATGACATAAAATGAGTATAGATTTGTAACATTCAATACACCTAAACCCAATATGTTAACACAATCTTGTCATCTCGAAGAAGGAGAGATCACACAAGAAACTCTACAATCAAAGTCACCAATCTTTGTCGAGCCACTAGTGTGATTTCTCCTTACGTTGAAATAACATAAAATGAGTACAGATTTGTAATATTCAATACCCCTAAACCCAATATGTTAACACAATCTTGTCATCTCGACGAAGGAGAAATCACACAAGAAACTCTACAATCAAAGTCGCCAATCTTTGTCGAGCCACTAGTGTGATTTCTCCTTACGTCGAAATGACATAAAATGAGTATAGATTTGTAACATTCAATACCAACAAACCCAACAGTCCCGAAGTCTCGGGATTAAAACCTGTACGGTTTACACTAAATTTTAAGCTTATTTCTACTAATAAATTTTAAAGTTAAACTTCAAAAACTATCTTTGTAAATCATTAAAAAAAAGTATTATGATAGTCTGGATTTTGTTTTTATTAGCCGTTGTTTTTATTCTTGCTTTAGATTTGGGTGTTTTCAATAAAACTCCTCATATTATTAGTACCAAAGAAGCAAGCAAATGGACCCTGATTTGGGTAACACTTTCATTCTTGTTTTCGGGAGTAATTTACTGGCTTTATACAACAGATTATATTGCAAATCCAGATAAGCTAAAACCTGCCGTAGCTTCAATGAAGTTTATTACAGGTTATCTTATCGAATTATCCTTAAGTGTAGATAATATTTTTGTGATTGCCATTATTTTTGCTTCTTTCAAAATACCTCAAAAATACCAACACCGCGTTTTGTTCTGGGGAATTCTGGGAGCAGTTATTTTCCGCGGATTAATGATTTTCTTTGGAGTAATGCTTATCAATAAATTTACATGGACAACGTATCTTTTTGGCGCGTTCTTAATCTTTACCGCTTTAAAAATGTTGTTTTCCGGCGAAGATGATGATTTTCAGCCAAAAGATTCTTTTGTATACAAAACACTAGGAAAAATTATTCCGATTACTGCTGAAATGGACGGTGAGAAATTTTTCATCAGTACAAAAACGGCAAAAAAAGCTGCAACTCCATTATTTGTAGCCTTGATCGTTATTGAAGTTATGGACGTTCTTTTTGCAGTAGACAGTGTTCCGGCTATTTTAGCCATTACCAAAGATCCGTTTTTGGTATTTAGCTCGAATATCTTTGCAATTCTGGGATTACGTTCTATGTATTTCTTTCTGGCGAATATGCTGGCAAAATTCAGTTTCTTAGAATATAGCTTAGTTGCTATTTTAGCTTTCGTAGGATTAAAAATGATTCTTCATGATTTAATTCAAGTTCCAGAATGGGCTTCTTTAGGATTTATCGCTCTTTCGCTTTTAGTGGGAATTTTGGTTTCTCTAAAATTTGGAGAAGAAAAAGAACTTACCGATACAGATAATGAATGATTTTTCTGAAATATATAAAAATAAAAAGGAGATCGTTTTGATCTCCTTTTTTATATGCACTATTTTAACAAAATAACATAATATCAAATAAATCTTATGTTTTAGTATTAAAAAATAAGATTATACACAAACAATATATTATTTTTACTCATTATAAATAATTAAATTTTATCATGAGCAAAAATTACATTCCATTAATTTTCCTGTTTTTCCTAAACACATTAATGTTTGGACAAAAAGTTATCATTACACCACTTGTAGTCAATGGCAAAAGTGTTGTAAGTACAAGCCCTATAAATCTGGAATCTGTAGATCGATCCAGCGTTTCCTTATCCGTAAGAATAGAATCCCCAGTCCCAGTAGGAAGCGGAAGCGAAGGAACTCTTAGTATTTTATTCACTAAAGATAATGCAATTACTCCAATTGTAGCCGAAGGAGGTTTTGAAAGAATGACAAACTTTGGCGGAGGAAATACCGCAACAATAAGTTTTGTAATCACATTAGACTTAAGCTCTTTTAATCTTTCAGGAGGATCTATCTCGGCACAATACAAAAGCTTTTCAGGTATAGTTTACAAAAGTGCTAATGTATCCGTTATTAAAAATGGCAGCACACCAACTACTCCTCCTGTAACTCCTCCAACAACACCAACTGCTCCAAATTTTAAAAACACATTATGCTGTGATCAAGATGTAAGATACGGAGACAGACCGGCTCCAATGATAGCAACTACTATTGATCCTTCAAAAGTTTCTGCTTCATGGCTTAAACTCGTTGGCGGTCAATTTCCTAATGCTACTTACAAAGGTGTTAACTATTCAACAAATAAATACAATGTATTAATTACAGATTACGTAACAGAACCAGGAACTTACAAAAGAAGACTCGGTAATGATTTTCCTTTTAACGATAGTAATCCCGTAAACATCAGAATAATTCCTTCTCCAATAACTACAAATGAAATTTCAATTGAAGGCGCAAAAGATGCAAATGGTTTTACTGAAATTACGAACACAAATCCAAAATCAATATATGGCAGCGGCAGATCTGTATCAGCACAAGTAAACTTAAACATTCTTGCAGATCCTTATCATGTTGCTCAAAGAGGAGATACTTATGCTGATTTAGACCGATTTGAATGGCAATATACAAGAACAAGTCCAAATGATAATAGTGAATACAAAACTTGGATAACTATACCAAATGAAATTGGTACAACTTTAGAGTATTTCACTCCGGAAAACATGTCAGCTACAGTCGATAATTATTTTCTTGTGAGAAGGATTGCCATTTACAAAGACATACAAAGAGTTAGTAATGTTTTAAAAATAATACCACGAATAGTAAAGAATAACAATATTATTTGCTGTGATCAGGTTTTAATTGAGGGCGCTTCGAGTGTAGAAAGTCCATCAGTTATTACAGGTTCTGCTCCATCTATTGAAAATCCAAATGGAGCAAATATTCAAATTCTAAATACAACGTATCAATGGCAAAACCAAACGATAACTACTAATACCAGACCAAATGTATTTGGGACTTGGAATAACATTAACGGATCAACATCAAAAGACTGTCTTCCAGTGCCTTTACAATATACAATAGTAAACGGTCCAAGAGGAACAAGTCAGACTGTTCAGACCATTTATAATTACAGACGTATTGCAACAATTACCTATAGAACTATAAGCAGCAATGGCAGTTTTGCAGATGCAATTACAAAATCATATAGTAATGAGATCAACATAAAATCAGGACGAGATTATGGACCGGCAACATTAATCGCCTATCCAAATCCTGCATCTTCAATTATAAATGTTGAATACAAAGGAGCTGATTATACTTTATCGACTACAAATATAACCGTAGCAAACACATTGGGGACGATTGTAAATTCAAATAATTTTTCAACTGTAAGCCCAAACATAATTAGTATCGATGTTTCGAATCTACCTATTGGAACCTATTTTATAAATGTCGACACAGGATTGGGATCAAGAAGAAACGGTCAGGTAACTTTTCTAAAAAGTAATTAAAAAATTAAAATTCTATCAGCTAAAAAAGGGAGATCATGGAGATCTCCTTTTTTATGTCTTATTATTAATACCTTATAATGTCATTATTAAACCTTTTACCAGTAAGATAAAAATGTATTAAACAATACATTTAACATACTATAAACCTTAAAACTATTTATCATGAGAAAAAATTACATCTATCTCCTTTTCCTATTTTTGTTTGCGAGCACTTTGTTTGCACAAAAAGTTACTATCACGCCAACATCTGTAAACGGATCAAATGTGAATGCCGGACCAATTAACCTTGCCTCTATTCCTTACTCTACTGTTTCGTTAGGCGTTAAAGTAGAATTTCCTGCTGGCGCTGCAGTGGGAGATCAGGGAACTATTAAGGTTTATTATATAAACTCTGTCGCGCTAGGAGCAAATGTTGCTAATGGCGGCGATGGCGGTACATTGTTTTTTGGCGGAGGAAAAACTGCCACGAGAAGTTTTACGATAAACTTAAACTGGTCAGATTTTCAAACCTCCGGAGGATTTGTATATGCCGAATATAAAAGCAGCAATAGCGCATCTGCAATAGCATATAAAAGCGCTTATCTTTCTGTGATAAAAAATGCTACAATGACCACAGGAACAAATTTGAATCCTCCTGCCGATGCTCCTAACCCTACAAAAATCTCGAATACTTTATGCTGTAACCAAACCGTTAGATTAGGCGACAAACCGGCAATAATAACTGGAACCACTTACCTTAATCCTTATCAGGGAGAACCTTATGGTATCAATTCTTCTTGGGCTGCAAACGGACTAAACAGTGTGAGATTTATAAGCAATAGCCCAAGCTCTTTAGAAATTGACTATCTAACCGAAACTGGAAAATTTACAGTTACAAGAGGTCTAGGATATCGTTATGGTGGTCAATACCCTAATAAAAGTAATGCGGTAACTATTACGGTTGTTCCATCACCCATCTTGAGTAATACTATAGATCAAAATAATGCCAATACAATAGATTCAAATGGTTTTGCTGAATTCTCAAGTTTAAAATCAGTTGACATTACAGGTACCTTATCACATGTGAGTTTAAATATGTTGAAAGATCCGAATCATATTTATGACAGAACTGACGAAATTTCTAGGGATGCAACTTATTCTTGGGAATATACTAAAACAAACAAAGAAAGCACTTTAGACTCAAAAATATGGATTCCAATCATAAGTGAAAATTCTTCGAACCTGTATGGATTCAATCCTACAATTACAAATTCAGAGGATAATTATTACATAGTAAGAAGAATTGCCTCGTATCAAGGGATTTCAAGAATTAGCAATGAAGTTAAAATAATGACTCGAACTATGGGATATAATAATACTATTTGTTGCGACCAAATATTAAAAATAATCTCTCTTACAGACTACGAAGCCCCTAATACAATAATTGGATCGACACCAACTATTGATAGTAGCACTATGAATGGTAACAATTTCAGCATATTAGGAATAAGCTATCAATGGCAAAATCAAATCCAAGGAAGAAGTCTTTCTGCATGGACAGATATACCAGCAGCAATATCAAAAGACTATCTTCCATCTTTATCTTCTTTAAAAGTTATTACAGGTAGTGGACGAAGAGGTACACAAGCATTTGTTCTCGAATCTTCATATATCTACAGAAGAATTACAAAAATCAACTACCAAATTTTTAATCCAAATGGGATCAATAAAACAGTTACTAGTTACAGTAATGAAGTATCTCTGACTGCAAGTTCAGATGAACCATACATAAAAATTTACCCTAACCCTACTTCATCAGTTTTAAACATCCAAAGCACAACAGACATTTCAAAATCTAAGGTAACCATTACCAATATAACAGGAAATACAATAAATTACAATTTTTCAGTAGTAAATCCAAATTTGATTAGTGTAGATATTTCACAATTAACAAATGGCACTTACTTTATCGCGATTGAGAATAGAGATATTTCTCTAATTACATTTATAAAACAATAATAAAAATTATGTCATAAAAAAAGGAAATCTTACGATTTCCTTTTTTTGTATTTGTAACCTAATGATTAATTTAATTCCTTAACATTACTATCATCAATATTATATTTTGCAATAACCGCATTATAATCTGAATAATCAGCTTTTACTTTTTTTCCTGTAGTTCCATCATCACCTGGAATAATAACAACTCTAAATGTTTTCCCTAATCTAAAAGCAGCTGGTAATTGAGATAAATCACTTAAACTTCCATCAATAAAAACCGTAACTCTATTTTTAGAAAAGTTAAAGTTATACTGAGCAGTTTCTGTACCATCATTAAAGTAATATATCTGAGGCAACAATGCCCAGCTGTTTCCTCCCGTTGTGCTAACTAACTCATATACTAAAACATTATCTCCCGACAACATTCCTGACGGTGTGCTAGTAACAGCAAAATCTGGTCCAGCAAAGTTAACATTATTCATTTGATAAACAAAAGCAATTGGAGCATCATATCCCGGAGGTCCCTGAGGTCCTTCTGGTCCTTCACAACTAGAAAATGCCATTAATCCAATGACTGCGAAAAGTGTAAGTATCTTTTTCATGATATTTGTGGTATTTAGTTTTTAGAAATATTTATATATAAAGATATTCCAAAAATCAAACCAAAAAAAATATTTTACCCAGTTCTTGTTGAATTTTTCTATTATTTCTTCACAACTACCTGATTTTTAAGCAATATTTTATTAAAAAATAACATATGATATGGCAATGAATTCTCCCAATAATCCCAGGTATGTGCTCCCGGACGTTCTGTGTAATCGTGCTCTACTTTGTTATAAACCAATCTTCGGTGTAATTCTCTGTTGGGTTCTATTAAAAAATCATCTACACCACAATCTATAATTAATGGTAATTTGTTGGCTTTGATTTTATCTAACATATTCAGAACCGCATATTGAGCGTACATTTCTGAGTTGTCGCTTTTATCTCCAAAAACAGGCTGCATCAATTTCACCACCTGAGCCGAGGAATCCCTATTAAGCATTACACTCATATCAACCGCACCACTCATGCTTCCGGCAGCACAAAACAAATCAGGATGTTTTGCCGACAAATACAAAGCACCGTGACCACCCATAGAAAGTCCTGTAATAACTCTTCCGCTTCTGTTGCTTATGGTTCGATATGTTTTATCTACTTTTTGAATAACTTCCTGTGTGATAAAAGTTTCAAACTGACTTCCTTTATTTACGGGACTATCGAGATAAAAACTAAAAGTTTCGCCTTCGGGCATTACAATAATAATGTTGTATTGATCGGAGAGATTTTGAACTAGTTTTTTATTGGGTGTGTTTTTCAACCAATCGCTAAAGTGTCCATAAGCGCCATGTAATAGATACATAACCGAATAAGCTGCTTTGCTTTTTGTATACGAATTTGGTAATACAACAGCGGCTTTATAGGTTTTGCCCATAGCTGTACTGGCAACTTGTAAAGTATCTACTTTTGCCGCATAACTCAAAGATGATACGCACAAAAGAACCGTAAATACTAAGATTTTAAAGTTTTTCATATTTTTATTTTTCGATTAAGGATTGTAAATATACCCTTTTTTCGAATTAATTATATGAAAAATCCGACCAGTTTTTAAGGTGTTAGATTATGAATTTGTGATATTCTTTTGCCACGGATTATGTGGATTTTATAGATTTCTGTATGTAGAAAAAAGTTCGCCACGAATTTCTCAAATTTTCGCTAATTGAATGCTGGATATTTTTTGCCACAGATTGCACAGATTAAAAGGATTTATGTTGTACATGTCTTTTTTCGCCACGAATTTCACGAATTTTCACCAATTCTATTCGTATAAATTCATAAAAAGATAACGAACTGCATTAGCGAAAATTCGTGAAATTCGTGGCGAAAAAACCAGCGAAAATCCGCTTAACCCGTAAAATCCGCGGGCAAATGATCTTAGCTAATAATAATCTTATGTTCGTGACGGTATTGCGAAGCGCTTTTACCTGTATATTGCTTAAACGATTTACTAAAGTGACTGAAATTATTAAAACCACTTTCGTAGCAAACTTCATTTATACTTATTGGTTTCTCTGCCAAAAGTTTTGATGCGTGTACCAAGCGATATTCATTTACAAATTCGGTAAAAGTTTTGTTTGAAATCTTTTTAAAATAACGACAAAAAGAAGGCGTTGTCATACTTACCAGACTCGAAACTTCGTCTATTGCAATAGATTCCTGAAAGTGATCTTTAACGTAATTAAAAACTACATTAATTCTATCACTATCCTGCGTTTGCAATTCCAGTGAAAAACCATCTGCGTTAAGCACCGTATAATCCTGCGAAGAATCCAATTCGTCGAAAATACTCAAAAGTGTCAGCAAGCGTTCAAACGGAAGCTGATTTTCCATCATTTCGATTTTCTTGCCAATATGTTTTTTAGTTTCACCACCAAAAGCAATTCCGCCTTTAGCCTGACTAAGAATGTTCTGAACCTTTTTCATTTCGGGAGCAATAAAAAAATCATTACCCAAAAATTCCGGTTTAATATGAATAACGGTTTCGTTTATGTTTCCCGTTTGTTCGTTCGTAAAGCCACAATGTGGCAAATTAGCACCTATTAAGATCAAATCACCGTTGGTATAATAAGAAACATGGCTTCCTATTTGTCTTTTCCCTGCTCCACCGTTTATAAAAACCAATTCAATCTCCGGATGATAATGCCATAAATGGGCTTTACTATTGGTCTTTTCGGCGTGTTTCGTGTAGGTAAAAGAACTTCCGTAGGAGTTTGATATCACTTCAAGAGCTGGGGCGATTGTCTTCATGATAATATCTTTAAAAAATAATAGCAAATTTAACAAAAACACCTACAATAACTCAAAATTTAACCTATATCGGTTTCGTGAATAAGAATTATTCATGAAAAACGATAAAAAACCAAAGCGTCAAATCGGGATTTCTGTTTTATTTTTTCAAGACCCATATTTTTATCCTTAATTTTTTCAATATATCGTATTTAATCAAAGATTTTATAAGTATATAGTAATTTTTGTAAGAATATTGGATAATTCAAAAATTGTTAATAAATTTGAAAAGGTTAAATAATAATAACTGAATTAACTAAAACACCTAAAATAATTCAAATTTTAACCTATAACGCTTTCGTAAATGAGAATACAGCATAGAAATAGGAAAATACAGTTGTGAAAAAATAATAACTACTGAGGTAATTTAGCATCAGAAAATTAGAAGTAAAAATTTAAACAATATAGTTATGAAAAAGATCTTAAAATTAAGCTTAGTATGTGCAGTGCTTTTGACAGGAATGAGTACTTATGCAATTGATGGTAATGATAATGGAAAGAATGACTTTAATCTTCATGTATTAAAAGCAAATGGAAAAATGATCACGTTTGCAATGAATCAGACTAAAAAAGCAAACCTGACCATTTATGATAAAGATGGTACTGTACTATATTCTGAATCAGCTTCAGGAAAAGACGGAATCTTAAGAACTTTTAGCTTAGAAGAATTTCCAGCCGGAACTTATTTCTTAGAAGTTGAAGACAATGCAAAAAAAGCAAGACACGAAATTACTATTACTGACGAAACTTCGGTTTTATCAACAAAAGCAGTTTCATCAGTTTATAAAGCAGGTTTCTCTGCAAACAATACAAGCGTAGCAGTACGCTAGAAAAGTTTATACTCGCATACAGTATAAAAATGAGGTTAGATAGTTAGTAAAGTTTAAAAACTGTATAGTTTTAGAAACAGCTCTTTGTGGTTATTGAGCTGTTTTTTTTTGTTTTATACTTTTTTGGGGAGGTTTGCCGCGAAGGCGCTAAGTCGCAAAGTTTTTTTTGCTTTGTGCTTAATTTTTAACCGCAGAGCGCGCAAAGGTTTTTTTATTTTATTACGTATAGTAAACGCAAAGTTCGCAAAGCTTCATCTAAAAATAGCTTTGCGAAATTTGCATTTTTTCATTGTGCACTCTGCGGTTAAAACTTTTTCAAAACATTCTTTTCGTTAGAAACAAACATAAAGCTTTGCGAACTTTGTGTTTACTATTTATAATCTACAGCAAAACCTTTGCGCGCTCTGCGGTAAAAACTTTTGCACAAAGCTTGTGAACTTTGTGTTGGCTCGACATAGTCCAAGATAAAAAAACTTTGCGCACTCTGCGGTTCAACTTTTTTCGCAAACATTTCTTTTGTAAGAAATACAGATAAATTTACATTCTCTTAATTCAGTCGAAACGTTGAAAAATAATAACCAAATTAACAAATACGATAAAAATAATTCAAATTTTAACCTATAACGGTTTCGTAAATGAGAATACAGCATAGAAATTGGCAAATAGAGTTGTGCTCAAATATATAAGTCTAAAGTAATTTAGCATCAGAGAATTAGAACTATTAATTTAAAAACTAAATACCATGAAAAATTTAAAATTGAGTTTAGTATGTGCTGTACTTTTCACCGGAATGAGTACTTATGCAATTGACGGAAATGAAGATTTTAATCTTCACGTATTAAAGAATAATAATGGAAAACTAATTACGTTTGCCCTTAACCAGGTAAAAAAAGCCACTTTAACAATTTATGACAAAGATGGCACTGTACTTTATTCTGAAGCTGCTTCTGGTAAAGACGGAATCTTAAGAACTTTTAGCTTAGAAGAATTTCCAGCCGGAACTTATTTCTTAGAAGTGGAAGACAACGCAAAAAAAGTAAGACACGAAATTACTATTACTGACGAAACTTCGGTTTTATCATCAAAAGCAGTTTCATCAGTTTATAAAGCAGGAGTTTCTGCAAACAATACAAGCGTAGCAGTACGCTAAAAAGTTTTATGCTCTCATAAAGTATAAGAATGAGGTTAGATAGTTAGTAAAGTTTAAAAACTGTATAGTTTTAAAAACAGCTCTTTGTGGTTATTGAGCTGTTTTTTTTTGCTCTATACTTTTTTGAGGGAGGTTTGCCGCGAAGGCGCTAAGTCGCTAAGTTTTTTTTGCTTTGTGCTTAATTTTTAACCGCAGAGCGCGCAAAGGTTTTTTTTTATTACGTATAGTAAACGCAAAGTTCGCAAAGCTTCATCAAAAAATAGCTTTGCGAAATTTGCATTTTTTCATTGTGCACTCTGTGGTTAAAACTTTTTCAAAACATTCTTTTCGTTAGAAACAAACATAAAGCTTTGCGAACTTTGTGTTTACTATTTATAATCTACAGCAAAAACCTTTGCGCGCTCTGCGGTAAAAACTTTTGCACAAAGCTTGTGAACTGTGTTGGCTCGACATAGTCCAAGATAAAAAAACTTTGCGCACTCTGCGGTTCAACTTTTTTCGCAAACATTTCTTTTGTAAGAAATACAGATAAATTTACATTCTCTTAATTAACACCAAACATTAAAAAATAATAATCAAATTAACAAATACGATAAAAATAATTCAAATTTTAACCTATAACGGTTTCGTAAATGAGAATACAGCATCGAAATCAGCAAATAGAGTTGTGAGAATACATAAATATCATAAGTAATTTAGCATCAGAGAATTAGAACTATTAATTTAAAATTTAAATACCATGAAAAAGATTTTAAAATTGAGTTTAGTATGTGCTGTACTTTTCACAGGAATGAGTACTTATGCAATTGACGGGAATGAAGATTTTAATCTTCACGTCATAAAAACGAATGGAAAAGTGATTACGTTTGCGCTTAATCAGGTAAAAAAAGCCAGTTTAGCAATTTACGACAAAGATGGTACTCTAATTTATGCTGAAAGCGCTTCAGGTAAAGATGGAATTTTGAGAACTTTTAGCTTAGAAGAATTTCCAGAAGGAACGTACTTCTTGGAAGTTGAAGATAATGTAAAAAAAGTAAGACATGAAATTACAATAACCGATGATACTACAGTTTTGTCTAAAAAAGCAGTTTCATCAGTTTACAAAGCAGGTTTTTCTGCTAAAGAAAGCAGCGTTGCAGTACGCTAAAAAATGCTGAATCAAGAAGTCCAAATGTGAGATAAGACTTAATGAAAATTAAAATAATAATATTCAAAAAACAGCTCCCTTGACGTTCATGAGCTGTTTTTTTATGCCCTTTTTTTACTGACTAACTGTAAACTTATTTTTTTTGGAAAACTATTCTTAATAATTTCAAAATACTGATTTTTACGGGGTTAAAAAAAAACTTCAAAAAACATCCACGAGCCCAGCAATTACGTACATAGTTCAGACAAAACACAGAAACATCTTTAATTCAGCAATTTACACTTATAAAAAAGTGTTTTTTTTGCATAAAATTAAATTTTAATTTTTAGTTTTGGACGTTCCAAATTAGTAATAAACAATTAAAAAAGACATGACAAAATTTACCAAAATGGGCTTAGTTGTGGCCTTGTTTCTAACAACACTTTTTTCTTATGCAATTGATGGAAAAGGGGATTATATTTTGAATATAAAAACCGGAAACGGAAAAGTAGTTAGTTTTACTTTGAACACCGTTGAAAAATCAATTTTTTCTATTTTTGATGAAAACAATAATTTAGTTTACAAAGGAGATTCTGCTGCAGACAAATTAGAGATTTCAAAAACAATAAGTTTAGAAGGTTTTCCTTCTGGAACTTATACATTAGAAGTAAAAGAAAGCAGCAAAGTTGTAAAACACGAAATTAAAGTTGCAGCTAAAAAAGTAAAAGCAATTAAGCTTGACGAATCGGTAAACGAAAGTCCTGGATTCCGCCGTTAATTTTTTTTTGCCCTAAAAAAATTAAAAGCATTCGCCGCGGCGAATGCTTTTTTTTATAAATAAACTTTAAGAAATATATTTTACTCTCTGATATTTTACTCTCTGAAATGCTTCCGCACGAATCCTTTCGTGTGGCGCAACAGTTAAACGGATAGTGGGATTAGCTCCTAAAAAATTGCTTTTATCATAGAAATCGAAATGACATACATTGGGGTTATCATCGTGCTGAATGGATTAAAATCCATCCCTACAATATGATTTGTTCCTCCGGAACGCTTATAAAAAAAGAAGCAATGTAATTCATTGTAGTAACGTCCCGATGCACTAAAAATTAAATTCTTTTATAATTGGCAACTTATCCTTATTCCATTCTAATTCTATGAAATTTGATGCGTATTCTTTCATATTCTCAATACCGTCAAGCAAAATCGCTGCCCCTCCATCTTTTACTGCGTCATTCACCATCTTAAAAGCAAACTCAGTTCCCTCCCAATCCAGTGCGCGTAAGTCAAATACTATATCTTTTGTTTTTGAAAGAGCCGCATATAAAGTTAAAAGCTTTCTTGGAGTTCCTGCCAATTTCTCTATTTTCGTTTCTTTTTTAATCCATTTATCTTCAAATATTTTACTGGCAAAAGGACTTTTAAGATCTGCATTTTTCTTAAGATATCTTCCAACTGTCAAAGGGAAAAAATTATCTCTAAAATATGATCTTCTAAAATAATCCACAAAGGTCATCTTTCGATGCAGAATCACATTTTCATGCTTAATTTTACCGCAAAAAATATCTCTGAGAAATACCTCGGCATCATAGTAATCACCTCCTTTATATATAAACAAAACAACGACTTCGCCTTCTCGCAAAACAAAAGGCGGTACATAAAAAGAATCTGTTTTAATTCCTTTATTTTCTAATATAATATTCATTCTAACTTCAAGATTTGGTATTAAATATACAATAAAAAATACTCCGCAAGATTTGCATTAAAATAGAAAAGCATCAGCGATGACTCATACTTTTTATATGTGTTTATTTCTCTGAAGAACATTATTATTCAATCTGTTTTTTCAAAATATCTTTAGCATTAATCGAAGTCACAACTTTCTTTCCTGTTTTAGATTCTAATTCTTTTAGAGCAACCTTAGCAACATTACCGCCTTGTTGAGCAACTTCTTTATTTTCATCAAAAGTTTCCGGTTCATTTGCAACCGAAATATCTTTTGTAGATGCTTCTGCAAGCATATTCAAAATCAATTCGGTATTTGTCATATTATCTCGCAGATTTTCTTTTTTTAATCCTTTGAGCATTTTATATTCTTTGGTCGTTTTTCCTGACCAGGCATTAGAAATTATATCTGTTAAAGTCCCAAACTGACTACCTTCTTTTATTCCTCTGTTTTTCCATTCATCGGTTAATTCTTTGCGAATTTCAATACTTTTTAATCGCTGATTTATCCAACTTTCTGAATACCCTAACTGCAAATATTGATCTAAAGCCCGATCTATAGAAAGTTCCGGATCTTGCATTTCATCCAAACGTTCTGTAGCAATTTGAGCAAGCCACAGTTTAAATGGTTCGGCTTTTGGAGAAGGAATTGATTGTATTAAACGAAATAATTGCTCAGTATCAGCCACATCTGTTAAACGCATCTTACCATCGGAAGACTCTAATTTCAAACGTCCGATTTTATCGGACACTTCACTACCTTCTCTTTTTAGTTTACTTTTTAAATCATTCCAATATTTTCTTGATCTATCAGAATTTGTTAAAACTTCTATTACATCAATAATAGAAAAATACCATTTTTCTTTCTCTTCATTCCAAACAGTTCTTACTCTCTTTTCGTCAAATATCTGTATCGATTCTTGCTCTTTCATGCTCAATTTTATTAAAATAATTTATTTCTTTGATTACAATCCTATAAATTTAATATGTTTTACCAAAGTACCAATTTACCAAAAAAAGAAAGATAAATCTTATAATAAATTAAAATATTTTATCAATATTTCAAAATGAAAAAGTTACTTCATTATAGCTTTCTTTTCACTTATTCCCCTTCACTGTAATGAAATCTTGGATTTTTCTCTAATTCGTTTCGGTAATAATTTTATACAATTCCTGACAATAAGTAAACTTGTCATTTTGTTGGGTTCTTTTATTTTCCTGCTTAGTTTCATAAACCGAAACCTGAAACCAATATAATACTCTAACAGCCATATTTTGGGTTAAAGGATTTTTGCTGTCTAGCTTCATAACATTCAAATCCTTGATTTCAGATTTCCAAAACTTAAAATTAGTAATGCTCTTATCCGATTTTAATTCCTGGGCAAAGCGAAGTGAAAGTTTATCTAAAATTTCATTTTCTAAAACCTTTATCTTCTCTACTTTTTCCACCTCATCTTTATATTCGCTGGATTTTTTGATTTCGGTAATCTTGGCTCTTAGAGAATTGTCTTCATTTGTATTAAAAAAAGTAATTCCTTTTTCATAAGTATTCACCGAAAGAACCATTTCTTTATTCGCCTTTAAACTATCGGCAATTCGGAGGTTCTTATCACAAATTCTTTTGATAATTGTATCGTTTTTTGGTCTTATATTTTTTCTATAAGCCTGAATTTCCAACCAGTCAAATGCCCGAAGCATTTCAGATTGTTTAGGCCAAACATGTTCTACAGGAGCAATAAAAAGTGTGTTTGCAATCTTTGCTTTGTCCAGCCACTTTTTATTTTCAATCATTTCCTGATAATTCATATCCTTATCTCCAACCATACCTACATACGAGAAATTATTAGAAGGTGGTATAAATTTATCCATACCATTAAAAGAAGCGCCACAAGCAATAATTCCTTGAAAAGCGCCTGATGATATCCCGAAATAACTGGCTAATCTTGCACCGCCCGAAAAACCTGAGATATAAAGTTGTGAAGTATCAATCGTATAGTTTTGCAATACATCATCAAATAATCTATTGGCAACGGCAATATTATTTTGGGTTGATCCATTTCTTAAAGTATTTGAGCATACCAAAATATAATTGTACGTTTCTGCCGCCGGAATAAAGGGCTTAATCCCTATTTTGCCTCTCGCGGCTGGTTCAAAAATAAAAACCAATGCCAATGGGGTTTTAGCATCGTATTTTTTAGGGAAATAAATTGCATACGATTCTGTTGGAGCAGTTGTAATTTTCACCGAATCGATAATAACTCCCGTTTGTAACAATTGCTTATTTTGAGCATAGCCTAAAACCGTAACAAAAAGAAACAGAATATAATAGACAGCGTTTTTCATGACACTAAAATAAAAAAACCTTTCATTTCTGGAAGGTTTTTGAATTAATATCTTTATTTCTGATTTAGTAATTTTTCTAAATATTCGTTTTTATCTTGTTCCGCTTTCAGCAGACGTTCGTAAAGTTTTTTATTTTCTTCTACAGATTCCATTAATTTATCTAATGGATTGAAAGTGCAATCATTATTACATGCTCCGTTTCCAAAACTACTATTTGAAACTGTTTCATTAAAAGTATTAAAATAATTAATCATGCCTTCTTCTGAAAAATTCTTAATTGCTTCGACAGTTACACCAAGTGCTTTTGCGACTTCTATAAGTTTTGCTTCATCGATTGTTTCGCTGTTTTCCAAAGCAGAAATCGCTTGTTGGTTTGTTCCTAAAGCTTGCGCCAAAGCTTCTTGTTTCATATCACGAAGTTCACGAATACGGCTTATTTTTCGCCCTATATGATTTGGTTTTGTAAGTGTGCTCATAATTCAAAGATAATAATTAAGTGTAATAACTGGTAATCTGTAAAAAACATATTTAATAATGTTCGACACGGGCAAAAATGATTTGGTACGGTACAATCAATTCCTTCCTTCGCCGAGCTAAACAAAAGTAAGATTTTTATTATAATAAAATTATAAATTCTAATTATAAAACAATTAACAAGATACAAATTAAAAATATACGCCTTATGGAAACCAATGAAATTGAAAAACTAGCAAGACTTAAAAAATTAACCGCCCAATATTTTACAACTCTAAAACCAACAAAGGACAAAAACGCTTATGCAGTTCAGTTTAAGGTTGTCAATTATTTAGAACTTGGCTGCGTTATTACCGATATGCTCAAATTATGCATTCTGGCACTCGATCACGATATGCACAAAATCGACGAGATGAAACACGAATCTATAAATGTGAGTTTGATTCTGGAAACTGTTGTCCAGATGTTTCCTTTGAATGAATTTGAATATTTAAGTTATGTTGGGGAGGTTTTTGGTGAATAATCTTCTGCTGATTTTTTTCTGACGCAAGCAACTGGATTTTGATTACGGAATTTATCGCCGTGGACGAATTAAAATCCATCCCTACAATATGCTTCGTTCCTCTCCGGAACTCTTTGTAAAACTTTATTAAAAATAGTCGCAATATTGTCATTTCTGCTGCTGGCGTGTGTTTTATAATCAATATGCTAAAATTATGTATTTTGGCACTTGATCACAATATGCAGAATATTGAAGAAAAGAAAAACCAATCTATTAATGTAAGTTTGATTTTAGAAACTGTTTTGCAAATATTTCCTTTGGATGAATTTGAGTTTTTGAGTTATTTTCGAGAGATTACCAATGAAAAATTATAAAAAATGAAAAATAAAATTTTAATTATTTTATTGCTTTGCTTTATCAGCTGCAAAATGGATAATCGTAAATCTTCTAAGGAAGAAGAAAAAATAAAAAAACCAATCGACAACGTTTTTTTTGATGAAAAAGGTGACACGATAGAAACACAAACTGCTTATCTTAAAAACAACTATAAATTAATTATTTTTCCGGCTTTAGACAAAAATGAAGAAGTAATTAATTTTAGACTCATTAATGGTAAAAAAGATAATACCTACTTATTAGTTGACACTTTCATAGCAAATTATCGTCCATATTATGAAAAAGTTGATTTTCAAAATTATTTTGCTTTACATAGTAATGGAGGCGGAACAAGCAAGTCCTATTTTTGGCTGTATAATAAAGAAACCGGAAATGCAGTTTTAAAAGGTATTTGGGGGGATTTTGATTTAAAAAACGAACTGATTTTGTACACAGATGAAGACGATAAATACAACATATTTATTTATGATGTCAATACAAAGGTAAAAACGCTGGTAGACCTGCCATACGAGCTTATGGATAAACACGAATGCACAAAATATAATAATTCGGATGAAACTCTTTATATCAGACGAGTTACTAAAGAATATTACTATGTAGCATTCAAAATTTGCGAACCGGAGGGATTAGTAGAATTTAAAGTAAAAAAAGCTAAATAATCTGCTGTGAATTTTGTCGATACAAGCAACTGGATTTTGATTACGGAATTTCTTTGTCGTGGACGGATTAAAATCCATCCCTACAATATGTTTCGTTCCCCCGGAACTTTTATAAAATTTTATTAAAATAATCACAATATTGTCATTTCGACGAAGGAGAAATCTTCACGAGAAGCTTGACAAAGATTGAACTTTTGTTGCGGAGTTACTTACGAAGATTTCTCCTCCGTCGAAATTGACAAACAGGATGGGATTTTATTATTCTGCTGGCGTGAGTATCCTGCTAATGCGCATCAACTTAATTATAATTGTGTTATATAAACTTTGGTTCACGAGCGGACATTCTTGGGAAAACCTCGTATCTCTATTCAAATTCATCATAACTTGATTTTAATATATATAAGAATATTTTTACTTTTTAATATAAAAAAGATGCTGATCTAATTTTTGTTCGTACTTTTGAAAAAATAAAAGACTTCTTTTAGAAAAAGCTTTTTTAATAACTTCATTAAATTAAAGAAACGAACTTATGGCAAAGCCTATTAAAAATACTCCTGTTTTAAAAGGTAAAGAAGCTGTTGACTTTTATAAAACTATCGATTTAAATAAAGATAAAAAAGTTAGTATGGATTCTTTAGCAGCAATTCAAACCGATGCAAATAAGCTAAAAGAAATTCTAAAAACTAATTAATGCCTTTTACAGGATTTTCATTTTTCGAATTAAACCCCACAACAAATATTAAACCTTTTGAGTGCGGTGATATTGATTTGAATAGTTTTCTTAACGATAAAGCAATTTCATATAAAAAAGATTTACTTGCTACTACTTATTTACTTGAAAACGAAAATAAAACTATTGCATATTTAAGCATATATAATGATGCTTTGGCTGTTCAGGAAAATCATTTTGCATCCAAGAATGCTTTTAAGCGATGGATAAAAGAAATCATTAGTCATCCTAAACGACATTTGAGACAATTTCCAGCTATAAAAATAGGCAGATTAGCCGTTTGTGAGATTACAAAAAAAGAAAGAAAAGGAATTGGCAAAGCTCTTGTAAATTTTGTTATTGATTTAGCCTTAGAGCAAAATAGCAAATGTGCATGTCAATTATTAACTGTGGATGCCTACGAAAAATCACTTGGCTTTTATGAAACATTAGGTTTTAAATTTCTCTCTGAAAATGATATTGGAGAAGATACAAGACAAATGTACTATGACCTTCGACCTCTAATGAATACGTTAAATGAAGTTTCAAGTTAGATTTTATTACTAGACATTTTATATATTACAAACCGTGACAATTAGTCACGGTTTGATTATAAATTATCAAGCTGACTAAAAATTGTACTCAAAACATAAACAAAACAAACAACTTTCATCTTTTTTCAAACCGTGACAACATAAAAAGAATCTGTTTTAATTCCCTTATTTTCTAGTACAATATTCATAATAATTTCAAAATTTGATTTTAAATATACAATAAAAAATACTTCTAAACATTTGCATTAAAACAGAAAAGCACCAACCGTGGTTGATGCTTTTCTTTGTCTACTGTCCTTTATTTTTTTATTATTTTTTTAGAAATTATTGCACCATTAATCTTAGCTTGAAGAATATATGTTCCTTGATTTAGCTTAGAAACATCAATTTTATTATTACTAAAATCAGATTCACTGGTTAACGATTGGCCATTCAAATCAAAAATTTGGATATCATCAATTTGGTTATCATTTTCGGTCTGTATGTTTATAAAATTAGTTGAAGGATTTGGATAAAATGCTACAGTCGACTTAGCTCCTAGTGATCCAACACCCAAATTATTTGCATACTTCCAGAATTTTTTATCCTTTCCATAATATAAATTGTCTTTATAAACAATAGCCTGTACTATATTGTCAAGTGCACTAATATTTTCAATTGCCTGAAAATTATTATTAACAATCCATCCTTTTCTTAAATTTTTTTCATCAACACCTGACGTAATAAAATACTCATCCTGCTTAATTTTATAGATTGTGGCTACATCATAAGATTGGACAAAAAAGAAATCAGGCCTTTGCACATCATTCTTTGCTAATTCTTTCAAATCTGTTACAGAATAATCATTAATACTTAACGATAGTAGCGATGTGCCTCCTGTTGCATTTGATGCACAGAAAAGTAATGAACTATCTGTTTTCGAAAAATTAGACGGAGAAAAATATCTATTACTAGTATTAGTGTAAACTTCACTTACATTTTTAGTAACATCATCAAACTTGAAAATTGATAACTTGTATATATCAGATGAATAAAACATAAAATATAGACTATTATTTGCTTCAATGACATCACTGTATTGTGCAACATTATTTTGTCCATTCCAGACATTCCCAATAGTTTTAGTATTTTGAAGAGTTCCGTCTGTTTCATATAAAGAATATCTGTTAACAAAATATAATTTATTATTATGTACTATATACTGTGTTAGACCTGTAGTACCACCAGGGTCAGATCCATTTCCATCCATTTCCGAAGTTATAGGAAAAGTTCCATCCGATGTTCCATCGCTTCGCCATACCCTTGAGTTCATGGTTGAAGCTGGCTGAATTGTAAATATAAAAGTATCATTACATTTTCCTTCGAAAGTAGAATTATTCCAAATATTTAAAATATCCTTTATCAATACTGTTCCTCCAGTTGTTCCATCCGTCTTCCAGACTTGTAGATGATTAGAATCTAATCCGACTAAGAAAAATATATAATTACCCACAACCGTAAGCTTATAAGTTTTTCCATTAATAAAATTTGTCACTTTTGTAGTGCCAGATTCAGTTCCATCTGTTTGCCATATTTCGCCTTCAGAACTTTCATCTCTTGCCATAAAGTAAAACTTACCATTTAGAATTGCAGAACCTGATTTTACTGACGGCTCTGTACCAGGATATATATCTTTTAATAATGTTGTATTTGAGGAAGTTCCATCGCTTTGCCATAATTCCCGACCAGTATCTTCTTGATTTCCATAAAATATAATTTTATCATTAAATGTTTTAAAAATCGAAGGAGTGCTTTTAAAATCATAGATTTTCTGTTGAGCATTCATCTGTATAGTTACAAAGACTAGAAAAATTAAAAGTAATTTTGTTTTCATTCAGTATTTGAGATAAGTTAATTATTATAAAAAACGTTAGAGTTACAAAACAAATATATAAAAACATATTCCTATAAAATTGAGGAAACCCGTAAACAGAAAAATTTAATCCAAACCAAAAATTTAACAAACAAAAAAACCTCCCATTTCTGAGAGGTTTTCCTAAATGTATAAAATAATAAATTCTACATATTCGTTCTATACTGTCCGCCAACTTCAAACAAAGCCGAAGTTATCTGACCAAGCGAACAAACCTTTGTAGCTTCCATTAAATAGTCGAATAAGTTTTCGTTTTTAATGGCGGCTTCTTGAAATTCATTCTATGCTATTTATCTCTTAATTATTTTCTTTTCAATAAAAGCTCCATTTAGTTTAATTCTAAAAATGTATGTTCCTTGACTTAATTTAGAAATATCAATCTTGCCATTGCTATAATCAGATCTATTTATTACTTCTTTGCCACTTAAATCAAAAACATTTATACTTTCAATTAAATCAATATCATTTGCTTCAATTTGAATAAAGTTAGAAGAGGGATTTGGATAAAGTACTAAAGATCGCTTATAATCTATGATTGATCCTGTTCCTAAATTCTTTGCATATTTCATAAATTTACTATCCTTGATATAATACAAATAATCCCCATGACTAATTGAACCCCACACATCATTTAAGTCTGCTATATTTTCTGTCGTTTTGGCTGTAATATTTGTAATCCATCCTTTTCTGGCATAATTTTTATCAATGGCAGATGTGATAAAGTATTGATCATTGTTTATCAAAGAAATCGTGTTTCTGTCTAAATTTTCTGTGAATAAAAAAGGTTTTTCAGTCTTATTATCTGACAATTCTTTTAAGTATGACGCTTCATTGGTAGCAAGATCTAAAGATATTAATGAGGTTCCTCCAGTTGGATTTGATCCCGAAAAAAGTAAGGCATCGTTTGTTTTTGCAAAATTAGATGGTGAAAAATAATTAGACCCATAATTTGTGTATATCTGACCTATACTCCTGTCTTTTTTATCAAATTTCCATACTGACAATGAATTATTATCTTCAGAAAAAAACATAAAATATAAATTGTCATTTGCTACAATTGCATCACTATATGTTGTCATATTACTTTGTACATTTCCAATAATACTTTGAGAAGTTCCATCTGTTTCATGTAAATATAATCTACTAACAAAATATAGTTTATTATTAAATTCTATATATTGTGATAAGGCCGATGTACCTCCTACTCCTGATCCATTGCCATCGAGTTCCTCAGTAATAGGATATGTACCATCTGCAGTGCCACTACTTCTCCAAACCTTAGTATTATTAGTTCCATAAGGTTGAAATGTAAATATAAAGATATCATTACATTTTCCTTGAAAAGTTGGTCCATTCCATATCGATAAATTATCCTTAACAAGTACTGTCCCGCCTTCAGTTCCGTCAGTTTTCCAAACCTGTAACGTATTATTATCCTGGGTAATTAAAAAATAGATGTAATCTCCCGCTGCTGTTAGTCTCCAAACTCTGCCGTTAAGAAAATTTGTCACTTTAGTAGTTCCGTTTGCTGTTCCGTCGGTTTTCCATATTTCACCAAGTGAATTTTCGTCTTTTGCAATGAAATATAATTTATCTTTTAAAATTGTAGAAGTCGTTTTTAAAAAATTCTGGGAACCACTTTCACTTCCCGGATATATGTCTTTTAAAATTGACGTATTAGAAGATGTTCCATCACTTTGCCATATTTCACTCCCAGAATCTTGATTATACGCTTCGAAAAAAATCTTATCATTAAATTTAATGAAACTTGAGGGATTACCAGATGTATTATATATTACCTGTTGGGCATTAACGTTTACAATTACGAAGGCTAAAAGAAATAAAAGTAGTTTTGTTTTCATTCACTCTGTGGTTTTTAGTTAGTTTGCACAAAAAAACATATCACTGTTTTTTCACATATTATCACAAATATATAAATGATTTACGCAAATTTTATTTATTTACAAAAATCACTCAAACAAAAAACGCATTTAATTAAATTTCTTTAATCAAATGCGCTTTATACTTTAAAAAAAATTAAAAAATCTACATATTCCTTCTATACTGCCCGCCAACTTCAAACAATGCCGAAGTTATCTGACCAAGCGAACAAACCTTTGTAGCTTCCATTAAATGGTCGAATAAGTTTTCGTTTTTAATCGCGGCTTCTTGTAGTTTGTTTAAATGCTCGTTTACTTTTGCTTCATGAAACTGGTGTAAATTATCCAGCATGGTAATCTGATATTGTTTTTCTTCTTCGGTGGCGCGAATTACTTCTGCCGGAATTACCGTTGGAGAACCTTTTGAACTCAGGAATGTGTTTACACCCACAATTGGGAAATCTCCGTTGTGTTTTAAAGTTTCATAATACAAACTTTCTTCCTGAATTTTAGAACGCTGGTACATTGTTTCCATTGCACCAAGAACTCCGCCACGTTCTGTGATTCGGTCAAATTCTTGAAGAACGGCTGCTTCAACTAAATCGGTTAATTCTTCGATTATGAAAGATCCCTGAATTGGGTTTTCGTTTTTCGCCAGACCTAATTCTTTATTAATAATCAACTGAATCGCCATTGCTCGACGTACAGATTCTTCGGTTGGTGTTGTAATGGCTTCATCGTATGCATTTGTGTGCAATGAATTACAGTTATCATAAATTGCGTACAAAGCCTGCAAAGTGGTTCTGATATCATTAAAATCAATTTCCTGTGCGTGTAACGAACGTCCTGAAGTTTGAATATGATATTTAAGCATTTGCGCTCTTTCGTTTGCTCCGTATTTGTTTTTCATGGCTTTTGCCCAAATTTTACGTGCCACACGACCAATAACCGAATATTCGGGATCTACTCCGTTGGAGAAGAAGAACGATAAATTTGGTCCAAAATCGTTGATGCTCATTCCGCGGCTTAAGTAATATTCCACGTAAGTGAAACCATTAGAAAGCGTAAATGCCAATTGCGTAATTGGGTTCGCTCCAGCCTCTGCAATATGATATCCTGAAATCGAAACCGAGTAGAAATTACGAACGTTTTTGGTAATAAAATATTCCTGAACGTCTCCCATTAATCTCAAAGCAAATTCCGTAGAGAAAATACAAGTGTTTTGCGCCTGATCCTCTTTTAAAATATCGGCCTGAACCGTTCCACGAACTTGTGATAATGTTTTGGCTTTTATTTCATTATAAACTTCCTGAGGTAAAACCTGATCTCCCGTAACACCCAAAAGCATTAAACCTAAACCGTTGTTTCCTTCCGGTAAATTGCCTTGGTATTTCGGTCTTTCTGTTCCTTTTTCTTTGTATATTTTGTTGATTTTAGCTTCAACTTCTTTATCTAAATCATTCTCCTTAATATAATACTCACATTGCTGATCGATCGCCGCATTCATAAAAAAACCTAACAACATTGGCGCTGGTCCATTAATGGTCATACTTACAGATGTTAAGGCATGAACTAAATCGAAACCTGAATACAATTTTTTAGCATCATCCAAACAACAAATTGAAACTCCTGCGTTCCCGATTTTTCCGTAAATATCAGGACGAATATCCGGATCGTTTCCGTATAAAGTCACACTATCAAAAGCAGTCGAAAGTCGTTTTGCCGGCAATCCTGCGCTCACATAATGGAAACGTTTGTTGGTTCTTTCCGGTCCGCCTTCTCCGGCAAACATTCTTGACGGATCTTCGCCTTCACGCTTAAACGGATATAATCCTGAAGCAAACGGAAATTCTCCAGGAACATTTTCCTGTAAATTCCAACGTAAAATATCGCCCCAAGCTTGGTATTTAGGCAAAGCAATTTTTGGAATTTGAAGGTGCGATAAACTCTCTGTATGTGTTGCGATCTTGATTTCTTTATCACGAACTTTAAACGAGTAAACCGGATTTTTGTATTTGTTTACTTTCTCATCCCAATTCAGGATTATTTCCCAATTGTACGGATCTAAGTCCATTTTTACCTTATCAAACTGATTTAGTAAAAGATTTAAGAAAATACGATTTTCATCATGTGCTTCGGTTGCGCTTGGTAAAACGGTCGAATCGTCGATTCCTGCTTTATTAATTTGCGGAATTTTACCCGAAACTGATTCTATGGTTTTAAAGATTCCGTATAGTTTTTGAGCTACTTTTTGTTGCGAAAGTGCGATTTCGTCATAAGATCTGTTATTCTCTGCGATTTCAGACAAATAACGCGTTCTGTGTGGCGGAATCACGTATATTTTCTCGCTCATTTCGCGTGTAATTTCAAAAGTCGAAACTAGATTTGATGCTGTTTTTTCGACAATTTTATCCATAATCGCTTTATAAAGCGTGTTCATTCCCGGATCGTTAAACTGCGAAGCAATGGTTCCGAAAACAGGCATACTATCAGGGTTTTTATCCCATAAATTATGATTGCGCTGGTATTGTTTCTTAACGTCACGAATGGCGTCAAGAGCACCTCTTTTGTCAAATTTATTCAAGGCAACTAAATCAGCAAAATCAAGCATGTCGATTTTCTCTAATTGTGTTGCTGCACCAAATTCCGGCGTCATTACATATAAGGATACATCTGAGTGATCCATAATCTCTGTATCTGATTGTCCAATTCCTGAAGTTTCAAGGATAATCAAATCATATTTTGCGGCTTTTAAAACCTGAATCGCTTCGGCAACATATTTAGATAATGCCAAATTTGACTGACGTGTTGCCAGCGAACGCATATAAACACGTGGATTGTTAATCGCGTTCATTCGGATTCTGTCTCCTAAAAGTGCTCCTCCGGTTTTACGTTTCGAAGGATCCACAGAAATCAATCCGATTGTTTTCTCAGGGAAATCAATTAAAAATCGGCGAACTAATTCGTCAACCAAAGATGATTTTCCTGCTCCACCTGTTCCTGTAATTCCAAGAACCGGAATTTTAGAATCGGCATTATTAGTATGTATCTTATCGAAAACCGGTTTTGCAATTTCAGGGAAATTCTCAGCAGCCGAAATCAAACGCGCAATTGCCGTTGGAATTTTATTTTCGATATGATCGATTTCTCCGTTTAGTTTATCTCCAATTGGATAATCGGAACGTTCTACCAAATCATTAATCATTCCTTGCAAACCCAAAGAACGCCCATCATCCGGAGAATAAATTCTTGTTATTCCATATTCATGCAATTCAGAAATTTCGCTTGGCAGAATTACTCCGCCTCCGCCACCAAAAATCTTGATATGCCCCGCTCCTTTTTCATGAAGCAAATCATACATATATTTAAAGTATTCATTATGTCCACCTTGATACGAGGTCATTGCAATCGCATTTGCATCTTCCTGAATAGCGGTATTCACTACTTCTTCGACACTGCGATCGTGACCTAGATGTATTACCTCAACTCCTGTTGACTGGATAATACGGCGCATAATATTGATGGCAGCATCGTGTCCGTCAAAAAGTGAAGCAGCGGTTACAATTCTTACTTTATTTTTAGGATTATATGGTTTTTGTTGTTCCATTTTATGAATATGATAATTTTAAGGGAGCAATTTACAAATTATTTTAATATTTGATCACTTCAATAGCTTTATGTTAACAAAAAAAGAAATGTTTTTTTCAACAAGAAGGGTAACATTTTAATTACTAATCTGATATAGTGTATATAAGCCATCCAAACATGGCAATTTCGCAACATTAAAACTAAATATAACAACTTGTTTAGCAACATCATACATTAATTTAGCAGTGTAGAAAAGCCCCAAATTTTTACCAAAAACTTCCTAACGAACAATAACGTAAAAATTTAAAATAAAATGAAAACATTATATTCAATCACCCTAATTTTAGTCGCAGGTTTCTTTACTTCATCTTTTAATAACCTTGAGAAAAATGATGTAAATACAACAAAAACTTCTGCTGACGTTTACATGAATGCTACGGATAAAAATGACGATGTAGTTGACACAGAAGTATTAAATGATTTTTTTAGAAGATACTCTGATTTAAAAAAATACCAAAATGATGTGATCTCTTTATACAAAAACAGATCTTATGGAACTATATGGTATAAAAATGGAAAAATAATTGACTTTGGAAATCTATTGTACAAAAAAATAAACAACACTGATAACAAATCTGCACAAATTGAATTTCCTTATAAAGAAGAAATTAATTCGATTTTTAGCACAACTTCAAAAGAAAAACTTTCAAAAACAGATGCTGATATGTTGTTGAGTGCAGCATACATTATATATGCTAATCAAGCAATTGCAGGAAAACCAACAATTTCTTATGAAACTTTATTAGATTCTCTAATGACCAAACCTACTTTATTAGAGAAAAATACTTCGGCTGTATCTGATCAATATGACAAACTTCAAGGTGCTTTAAAAAAATACCAAAAAATAGAAAAAGACAACAACTGGCAACCTATCACAACAGAAACTCCTTATAAAGATATCAGACCAGACGCAAAATCAATTACAGTTGCACAAGTTAGAAACAGATTGTTTGTAATAGGCGATTTGAAAAATGATTCTAAAAGTGATGTTTATGATCAGGAATTAATGGATGGCGTTATGAAATATAAATTGAGAAACGGTCTTAAACCAAACTATATCATTAATGAAGATAATATCAAGGATTTGAATACTCCAATTGATGCAAAAATTAAAACATTGATGCTTAATCTGGAACGTTGCAAAGCTATTTTGCCACAAATTTCTAAAGACAAAGAATTTATCCTGGTTAATGTACCGTCATTTGAATTGATTTATGTAAAAAATGGTAAAATCGAATTGACTTCTAAAGTGTTTGTAGGTGCTCCATTGACCAAAACAACAATTTTTAACGGTAATATCGATAAAATTATTTTTAGCCCTTATTGGACAGTTCCACAAAGTATTGTTGACAATGAATTGAAATCAAAAATTGCCGCTGACAAAAACTATTTGGCAGAACACAATATGGAGATTGTAAATGGTCAGGTGAGACAAAAACCGGGCGCAGATAATTCATTAGGTTTAGTGAAATTTATTTTCCCAAATCCAGATGATATCTATATGCACGATACGCCTGCAAAAACATTATTTGATTTTGAAAAAAGAACTTTTAGCCACGGTTGTGTGAATGTAAATAAAGCTAAAGAATTAGCAATTGCAATGTTAAAAGATTATCCGGAATGGACAGAAGACAAAATCAATAAAGCAATGGATGGTTCTGAAGAAACTACTTTTAAATTGGCAAACAAAGTACCTATCTATATTTGTTATTTTACTTCATGGGTAAATGAATCCGGAGAAGTTAGTTTCTTTCCCGATGTTTATGACAGAGACAACGATTTAAGCAAAGTACTTACTAATGAAAATGTTGTAGCAGATAAATAAGAATAATTGGGATATTAATAAGAGAAGCTTCTTATCGTTCAAATCATAATTTGATTTTGATGTATAAGAAGCTTTTTTTGCCTTTTATTAATTTCTAAAAAAAACCTTAAAGCATTACTTTTAAACCTTTTACAGAACAAAATAACGATAAAACAACCTGATCTTTGCACTATAATTATACCACTATTATAATACAAAAATCAATTTATCATGAAAACAGAAAATATTGAAGGATTAACACTTTTCGAAATAAATTTATTAATCCAACAAGGTGCAAGATTTGTAATGTTCCCTAATTTAATGACCAAAGTTAAAAGTTCAACGATTTATTTTGTTCGTCCTGAAGAAAATAAAATCAAGTATGTATTAAGACATTTTTTAAAGAATGTATTACTTAGTTGGCGTACCTTTCCTCTAAGACCAATGTATCTGTCAAAATCTTTATTTTATTTAGCAATTGGCGGTCGTGATTATACACACAAAATTTTAGCCGACTTAAATCAAATCAATCCTGTTTACAATCCTAATTTGTATTGCCTACAATACATCTAATTTTTTTTCTTAATAATTATCGCATAACTGCCTTTTTTGCCCCAAAGGTTTTTCTGAATATCATCTCACCAAATATTGCCTTAAGTTATAAATTTTAAAGCTTTTACCGGTAAATCTGGAAGTTAACAAAAGATATATTTACAAATTGAATTTAGCTCTTTTATAGGGCTAAATTCTTTTTTTATTTAACTTCTAAGCCAACTATAAGATGAAAACAATCACCTTTAAATTATTTATTTTATGCATCGTTCTTGGCACAACAGCTTGTTCTTCTAACGATTCTACTGAAAAACAAACAGACTCGCCTGAAAAAAAACTTTATGATTACTATGTTGACAGCAACATGCAAAAAGCAATTGATCAACTTGGAATCACGATTAACAAAGGCGATACTCCTCCTAATGTAGAAGGTATTTATTATATTGATCCTTTTCGTTGTACAAACTCTAATTTTAATGATGGATATTTAGGCGTGAATCTTGGCACATCCACTCTCACGCTATCAAACCAAAACACTACTAACTTAAGCGTCGATTTCAAAAATTTCACGATTTATTCCCATGATGCTCAAAATGAAACCTGGGAAGGAAAAGGTTCTTTTATATCCGGTCAGGGCGATAAATTCTCGATCTTACTACACAGTAACGGCGAACTCGATTATGGTTCTTATATCGCAAAATATCAAAACTTAATTATTCTATCAGGTGAACTGGATATTCAGGATAATAATATTAAAGGGATCAAAAACTTACAACTCGCTTCGATTATGTCCGATGATTATAAAGATCCTCACAATACTTTGATCGCAATAGGACAAGGACGCCTTTTCACAAATACTTATGCCAATATGAAATAATTAGAACACTATTCAAGTAAACTTTCCCTTTCATTTTTTTCCGAATTTTAACTAGAATAATAGTATCTTTCTGATCTGAAATTACATTTTTAATTATGGAAGAAAATTATACTGAAGTTAGAAAAAGTTGGTGGGATAGAAACTGGAAATGGTTTGTGCCAACAGGATGTTTAAGTCTTTTGGTCCTTTTAGGTTTATTTATAACCGCAGTTTTCTTTGGAGTTACCTCAATGATGAAAGATTCTGATGTTTACAAAGAAACCTTAACAGAAGTAAAACATAACAAGGTAATAATTGAAAAACTCGGAAATCCTATTGAAGCAGACGGAATGACATCCGGAAATATTAGCTTAAGTAATGATACTGGAAATTGTGACCTGCAAATTCCTATAAAAGGCTCCAAAGGAAAAGGAACTATATTTATTGTAGCTGAAAAAAGAGGGACTTGGAAATACAGCGTAAAGTCCGTTTATATTGAGGCTACAAAAGAAGAAATTGATTTATTGAAGAAGTAAGTTTTATGAACAGATATATTTTCATAACAATTTTAGTACTGTTTATTTCTTGTAATAAAATTGAAAATCACAAGACTTTAAATCAAGTTGATATTCAACGCATAAAAAAGCTAAACCTTCTTGATAACAGTGAAACTATATATCAGTTTTATAGCGAATATAAAAAAGATGTTTGCGGGAATTTTTATACTAACAAAAGAATTGCAACTTATTGGTTAGATAAGCGAAATGCAAAAAAAGACAATGTAAATTTTGCCTATTATAATGATATTGTGAAAATTGATACAATTTATAAGGCAGGATTATCTTATTGCCCCTATATTCTCGTTACAAAAAAAAATGGCTTTACATTCAAAGTTAGTATTGACGGTAGCGAAAGAGGAATTAAATCTTTTTTTGAAGGTGTTTTTCAACAATGGAGAAAAATAAAAAATTAATTATAATAATAGAAAGAGCTATGAAATCATCATTGCTTTTATCCTTGTCCTTTTTTCTGAGCATTTGCAATACAGCAAATTCTCAAAGTAAATATGATTTATATACCAACAAAATAAAACAATTCTCAAAACCCGCAAAGGTTCTATACAATCACATTAATGCAACTGGAAATGGATCAATAGAATTTACAAATGCAAAAAAGCAAATACTTCGGTTTCGTGTTATGAATCAGAAGTTGCAAGTATTGCATGGCGGAATTTCTTTCCAATTATTTTATTACAATAATGACTATTTACAAAGAATTGAAACTTTTGATGCTAACGGTAATTTAGCAGGTGAAAGAGAATCGAATAATGAAGCAGCAATTGTCTTTATTATCGAAAAACCTGATTTGTATCTAAAGAAAAAGAAATTAATAGACGCCGCCGAAGGAAACATTGATTTAAAAGATGATACCTCAGAAAAAATAATACAAGTACAATTGTACGACCAAAATAATCTACCAATTTCTGCCATGCAGCCTACTTATCTTTCCAGTAAAACGTATTGGGATTATAATGTTAGAATGTATTGGCCGTGAAAGAAAGCTACTATCCTGAAGTTTCGGAATCGGGCAATGTGATTATGTTAAGCTTTTAGAAAATAAAATTATTGCAAAGTAAATCCGTTTTTATCCGCGTTTTTACGAAGTAAATCCGTTTTTATCCGCGTCAAAATTAGACGCTGATTTTACTGATTCGCTAAAGCGAAAACGCTGATAAAAAACGGATTTTTCTAATTACTTTCTTAATTAAACTGTTCAGTAATTTTTATATCACCCTTAACTTAATGACATTGGGCTTATTAGGGAGCCACAAAAGATCGCAACGAATAGTGGGATTAGCTCCAAAAAAAATAACATTCCAAAAAGAACCTTAATACTGAAGTCTAGGGATAGAACCTTTAAAAAACAAATTGTTATTTATGAAACAAATTGTTTATGCTCTTAAAATAAAATTGTGGCTTTGTTTTTGAATAAGTAGTATTTTTGAAACTTATATAAAAACCTACTTAATGAAAAAGATTTTAATTTTAGCCCTTGTATTTTCTCTTAGTTCTTGTGCTCAGGTACAACAGACTCTAAATCAATTACCACAATTGTCTTCGCAACTTCCAGGAATTGGCGGAGTTGACATCGCTTCCGGATTAAAAGAAGCTTTAAATAAAGGAATTACTGAACAGGTGAGTAAATTGACCGCCGTTGATGGTTTTTATAAAAATGAAGCCGTAAAAATTTTAATGCCTGCAGAATTGCAAAAAGTAGACGCTACTTTGCGCAAAATTGGATTATCATCTCTTGCCGATGAAGGTATCAAAGTTTTGAATCGTGCTGCCGAAGATGCGGTTAAAGAAGCTACCCCAATCTTTGTATCAGCGGTTAAAAACATGTCGTTTACAGATGCTAAAAATATTCTTTTAGGAAATGATAGCGCCGCAACCAGTTATTTGCAAAATAGCACTACAACAGCTTTATACGGAAAATTTAATCCGGTTATTAAAAGCTCTTTCGAAAAAGTTGGTGCCGATGTGGTTTGGAAAAATATTATTACCAAATACAACACGATTCCGTTGGTTAAAAAAGTAAATCCAGATTTGACTGATTATACAACAAACCAAGCTTTGGCAGGAGTTTTTAAAATGATCTCTGTTGAAGAAAAAGATATTCGTAATAATATTAGTGCAAGAACAACGCCTTTATTAAAAAGCGTGTTTGCTATGCAGGACGGAAAATAAATTTTTCAGCGACAAATTTCACGAATTTTCACAAATTTAATTCGTGTTAATTCGTGAAATTCGAGGCTAAAATTAAAAGAACTATAACAAACCAATCTAGACTAAAATGCAAAAAATTACCATTCTGATTCACTGCAGAGACCAAAAAGGGATTATTGCTTCAGTAACTACTTTTATTGCAAAAGTAGAAGGGAACATTACCTATATCGACCAACATGTTGATGTGGAACAAAATGTGTTTTTTATGCGATTGGAATGTGAATTGACCAACCATAATATAACTATTGAAAGTTTTAAAACTGATTTTGACCAAACAATTGCAGCGCAATTTAATATGTCGTGGGATTTGTACAATCAGGAACAAAAACCAAAAATGGCATTGTTTGTTTCTAAATATGATCATTGCCTTTTTGATATTTTAGGACGTTACAGCGCAGGCGAATTAAATGTCGAAATTCCTGTGATTATCAGTAATCATAACGATTTGAGATCTATTGCAGAACGTTTTGATATTCCGTTTCAATGTGTGCCATTTACAAAAGACAATAAAGAAGAAGGTGAAGCCAAACAAATTGAATTACTGAAAAAGTATCAAATCAATTTTGTTGTTTTGGCGCGTTATATGCAGATTATTACGCCAAAATTGATTTCGCTTTACGAGAATAAAATCATCAATATCCATCATTCGTTTTTGCCTGCTTTTCCGGGTGCAAAGCCCTATCATTCTGCTTTTAAACGTGGTGTGAAAATTATTGGTGCCACAAGCCATTATGTTACCGAAGAGTTAGACGAAGGTCCAATTATCGAACAGGATATTGCTCGTGTATCACACATACATTCCATTGATGATTTTATTATGAAAGGACGCGATTTAGAACGTATTGTTCTTGCCAGAGCTATAAAATTACATGCCGAACGTAAGACTATGGTTTATAGTAATAAAACGGTTGTTTTTTCTTAGGTTCACAGAGGCAGAGTTACAAAGGTTCAAAGGTCTTTGCTTTTTATCCATAAAATAAAAACCCGACAAATTTTAAAAACTTGTCGGGTTTTGTTATTAGATTATGCCTTTTTTTCATTTTATAAATGGCGAAATATTATATATTCCTTTATGTAAACTGGACTGAAGTCCAGCTCTACAATATAAATCGTTCCTTCGGAACTATAGACAGACTTTGGTTTTATCTTTATGCTTGATCTGGACTTTAGTCGGTTTAATATGTGAAAATTTAAACCCGACAGGTTTTTAAAATCTGTCGGGTTTACTATTTAAGATCAAAGATGCTTTTTTAAACCTTTGTCCCGAAGTTTCGGGATAGGAACTCTGAACCTTTGTTCCTTTGAGCCTTTGAAACTTAAAAAAAATTATCTCACTTCGATTAATAATCTTGGATCACTAAAATTATTTACTTCATCCATTGTTAGGCCTAATGCAATTGCTACACCTTCTCCGTATGCCGGATCTGCTTTGTAGCAATTTCTAATGTGACGTACTTGAATAAATTTTTGTGCCCCTCCTACTTGTCCGGCAGTATTTTTGAACAGCAATTGTTTTTTCTCGTCTGTTAATAAACGGAATAATAAACCTGGCTGTGTAAAATAATCATTGTCATCTTCTCTGAAATTGTGCGCATACGCATCTCCATGAAGTTTCAATGGTGGTTCCTTAAATTCAGGTTGCTCTTGCCATTCTCCAAAACTATTTGGCTCATAATGTTTGCGTCCTCCGTTATTTCCATCTACACGCATTGCTCCGTCTCGGTGAAATGTATTGTAAGGACATCTTGAAGAGTTCACTGGAATTTGGTAATTGTTAACTCCTAAACGGTATCTATGAGCGTCTCCATAAGAGAATAAACGGGCTTGTAACATTTTGTCCGGTGAAAAACTAACTCCCGGAGGTACGTGCGCAGGATTAAAAGCAGCCTGTTCAACCTCAGCAAAATAATTTTCAGGATTTTTATTTAATTCGAATTCTCCAACAGGTATTAGCGGATAATCGCCTTTTAACCAAACTTTAGTTAAATCAAAAGGATGGAAACGATAATTTTCCGCTTGTTCTTCGGTCATGATCTGAACGAACATTTTCCATTTTGGGAAGTTTCCTTCTTCAATAGCATCAAATAAATCACGTTGATGACTTTCTCTGTCTCCTCCAACTAATTTAGCTGCTTCTTCGTCAGACAGGTTATCAATTCCTTGTTGCGTTACGAAATGAAATTTCACATAATGCCTCTCGTTTTGATGATTGATGAAACTAAACGTATGGCTACCAAATCCGTGCATTTGTCTGTACGATCTGGGAATTCCGCGATCACTCATTACGATGGTAATTTGGTGTAAAGCTTCTGGTAATAAAGTCCAAAAATCCCAATTGTTATCAGCACTTCTCAAATTGGTTTTTGGATCACGTTTTACAGCATGATTTAAATCAGGGAATTTCATTGGATCACGAAAAAAGAAAACGGGAGTATTATTTCCTACCAAATCCCAATTTCCTTCGTTTGTATAAAATTTCAATGCAAAACCACGAATATCTCTCTCGGCATCAGCAGCACCTCTTTCTCCTGCAACAGTTGAAAAACGCGCAAACATCTCTGTTTTTTTACCAATCTCCGAAAAAATATCAGCTCTTGTATATTTTGTGATGTCATGAGTAACCGTAAAAGTTCCGTAAGCACCAGATCCTTTTGCATGCATTCGTCGTTCCGGAATAACTTCACGATCAAAATGCGCCATTTTTTCTAAAAACCAAAAATCTTGTAATAAAACAGGTCCTCGAGGACCAGCAGTTTGAATGTTTTGATTGTCTGGAACAGGAGTTCCTGTTGCAGTTGTTAATTTCTTGTTTGTTTCCATATTGCTGATATTTAATGTTTTATCAAATATACAAACTTATGTTTACGATATTCATAAACAAAATTGATTGTTATTATATTTTAATAACCAAAAATTATTTAACGTTGCAGAAAGCTCAGAAAAGGTATTTCACGAATCTTAACTTATGTCCAACAAAGTAATAACAAAACCTTAACAGCTAAACATTCATATATGTCGGATCTTTGTACTGTAATAAACTGGTTATTTATTATTTTGGTTTTGGTTAGTTAAATGATGCCGGCTTCTTCGAGATGCCGGCATTTTTTATGCTCTTTTGTTTCTGGTTTTCTTTTGTTTCAGGTTTCAGATTTTTCTCTGTTTCAAGTTTCAGGTTTCAGGTTGTTTGGCTTTGAACATTGGTTTAACCACAAAGCATCAAAGTTCATTTATATATGTGGTTATATAAACACATTTGTAAAAATTAAACATTAACTTATATCCAACAAAGTAATAACAAGACCTTAACACCATAAGATTGATATAAGTCGGATCTTTGTAATGTAATAAACTGGTTATTTATTATTTTGGTTTTGGTTAGTTAAATAATGCCGCCTTCCTAGAGATGTCGGCATTTTTTTATGTTCTTGTTTCAGGTTTTCTTTGTTTAAAGTTTCAAGTTACTTGACTTTGAACATAAATTTTTACCGCAAAGTGCGCAAAGTTTTTTTTCTAACTGTATGTTTAGAAAACACAAAGTTCGCAAAGCTTTATCAATAAATAGCTTTGCTGTAAAATACACAATCCAATAAACTTGAAACTTGAAACAAAAAAAACTTGAAACTACCTTTTTAGTTTCTCAGTCTTTCGTGTAGTATTTTAAAGTACGGAAAAGCCTTTAGTAATCGGCTTCCGTGCCAGGAGAACATTTCGCCATCGACAAAGATTGTTTTGGCGTGATGCGTAAAACGTCCTATCTCAAATGCGTCTTCTTCTTTAAAAGGATACGGTTCTGACGAAAGGAAAACCAAATCGGGATCGCCTTCTAATCGCATTTTTTTGAGTTCAACTTCCGGATAACGACCTTTATTGGCGTAGATATTCTCAAAATGATTCAGTTTTAACAACTCATTTATATAAGTATCATCACCTGCCACCATAAAAGGATTTTTCCAAATGAAGTAAGCAGCTTTTTTAATTTCAATATCCTGAATATATTTTTTGAAATCGCTCAAAGCAAAAGTCAATTTATCATTCCACTTTTGCGCTTCTGTCCGGCAATTAAAAAGTTGTCCGAAATCTGTTATCATCTGAAAATTATCTTCGATAGAAATAATATTCGTTACCCAAACTGGACAAATAGAACTTAATTGCTCCACAATTTCCGCTGTGTTTTCTTCTTTATTACAAATGATAATATCAGGCTGTAGTAATTTTATTTTTTCGAAATGAATTTTCTTAGTTCCTCCAACAACTTTTTTAGTAGATTTGAAATGATACGGATGTACACAAAACTTTGTGATTCCGATGATTTTTTCTTCTAAACCTAAATCATACAACAATTCCGTTTGCGACGGTACCAGCGAGATAATGCGTTTTGGAGCGGTCTCAAAAGAATGTAAAGTACCAAGCTGATCTTTAAATTGTTTCATTTGTTTTTTGTTTCAGGTTTTCTTTGTTGCAAGTTTGTTGGATTGTGTGATTTTACCGCAGAGTTCGCAAAGTTTTTTCGCAAAGTTTCGCAAAGTTTTTTTATTGATATCTAATAAGTGGTCAAAGTTCACAAAGCTTTGCACATAGCTTTGCAAACTTTTTTCAATAGAAAACAACTACCCACAAAGAGCGTAAATCTTTGCGAAACTTTGCGAAAAAACTTTGCGAACTCTGCGGTAAAAAATTATGTTCAAAGTAAAGCAAACTTTAAACCTGAAACCTTAAACTAAGAATTTCTTCCATTTCTTGTTGTACTTTTAAGGCTTCTTCTCTTGCTTTTTCGGCAAAATCAGTTCCATTAGATGCATAGATAATTGCTCTTGCAGAGTTTACTAATAATCCAACTTTATCGTTCATTCCGTATTTGCATACTTCAGATAAACTTCCGCCTTGAGCGCCAATTCCGGGAACTAACAAGAAACTGTCCGGAACAATTTTTCTGATTTCCGTAAAATATTCGGCTTTTGTGGCACCAACAACATACATTAGATTGTGGCTGTTTTTCCATGTTTTAGAAGTTTCCAAAACTTGTTTGTATAATTCTTTTCCGTTTATGTTTAAGGTCTGAAAATCAAAAGCACCTTCGTTAGAAGTTAATGCCAACATAATTGTATGTTTATTTTCGAAAGCTAAAAATGGCTCAACCGAATCTTTTCCCATATATGGGGCAACGGTAACACTATCAAAATTTAGATCTTCAAAAAAAGCTTTTGCATACATACTTGAAGTATTTCCGATATCACCGCGCTTTGCATCGGCAATAGTAAACATTTCAGGAAAATTCTCGTTGATGTAATTGATTGTTTTCTGAAGCGAAATCCATCCTTTTATACCATATGCTTCAAAAAAAGCGGTGTTTGGTTTGTATCCAACCGTTAAATCGTGTGTTGCATCGATTATGGCTTTATTAAATTCGAAAATAGGATCTTCGGTTTCTAATAAATGAGGTGGGATTTTGGTTAGATCGGGATCCAATCCAACGCATAAAAATGATTTTTTTAAAAGGATTTGTTCGTGTAGTTGTTGTGTTGTCATTCTTGTTTTTTTAACGCTTCTAATCCATTAGAAATAATTCTTTTTAGAAGGTATGCAAAAATAAAAAAAGCCATTCAATTAAGAATGGCTTTTTGGTTTTATATTCAATTTAGCTTATAAATTACCTAAATAAACAATTTCTGTTCTTCTGTTCTCTGCTCTTCCCGCAGCTGTTTTATTAGATTGAACCGGTTTTGATGCTCCAAATCCCTGAGACGTTAAATTCTCCGGATTCACTCCTTTCGAAATCAAAGCTTCCATAACTACTTTTGCTCTTGCTTCTGATAGTTTTTGGTTTGCTTTTGGGTTTCCTACGTTATCTGTATGTCCATTAATTGCAAATTTAGCATTTGGATAATTTTTCAAGATCTCTTTAATAGCATCTAATCTTCCTGAAGTTTCTCCTTTTTTAGCATCGCTTAATGTTGCTTTTCCGGTTACAAAAAAGATCGATTTAGCTTCAACTTTTAATTTTTCCAAAGTAGCTTTAGTTACTTTTGGACAACCTTTGTTATCTGCAGGACCTGCAATCAAAGGGCAATCATCTACATTGTCAGGCACGCCGTCTTTATCTGCATCCAGAACCGGACATCCTTTATTTTCGGCTAAACCAGCAACTGTAGGGCAAGCATCGTCTTTATCCAAAATTCCGTCTCCGTCAGTATCCGGCCAAGGGCAGCCTTTATTTTCTACCGGACCAGCAATTGCAGGACAAGCATCTACATTATCCAATAGAGTATCTCCGTCAGTATCTTTCCAGGGACAGCCCTTATTTTCTACCGGTCCCTTAACATCAGGACAAGCATCGTCTTTATCCAGAACTTTATCTCCATCAGTATCCGGCCACGGACAACCATTATTTTGTGCCGGTCCGGCTACTTTTCTACAAGCATCTTCTTTGTCTATAACTCCGTCCCCATCGGTATCTTTGAATTTTTTTTCATAAACCGGAATTTTCATTCCAACGTGAAAATCTGCTCCTTTTGATTCTTTCGAAACTAAATTACTAAGAACAGAACCTGAACCTACAAAGAAAGCTCCCAATCTAATTCCGGATCCTACCTGCATTCCGCTATATTCCATCCAGGTCATTGGTACATAAAAACTAAACCATCTGCTTTCGTAACGCGGTGTCAAACTTACACGGTCAGCAATACTTGTTCCGTTTAACTTGGTATCGCTTACCATACTAATGTCTCCGTTAAGATTCAAATAGAATTTTCTATACATATTCCAATCAACATCAGCGTGTATTGCGGTTGGCAAATTTGTCTTTACTCCTTTTGAGCTCGAAATTTTAGTATAATGTTCGTTTAGAAAATCATATATATTATCTGCATCATCAATCATTTGCTGTGTTACAACACCAGTTACGTTATAGGTATCAATTTTAGAATTTTTATAATTGATAGAACCTATGTCTGTAACAGATAATCCAAAACGCAATTTGTATTTGTTCAGGTCACGAAAGTTATTATCTATTTTCGCAGCATTTCTTAAATCATACTTTTCATATTCTGGCCTCCACTCGTAAACAAGTCCAAAATCAAATCCAAAACCGCTTGAATTGATATCAAAATCATAATCTTCATTGGCTTCCCAATCCTGACTTCCTCCAATTGTGACTTCACCATTAGAAACCAATGTTCCTGCTTTTGGATCTAACTTATTTTCAACAAAAGCTACATTTACGTTTTTTCCCTGAACATATCCATTTGCTCCTCCTTGCAAATACTTTGCTGTCAGACCACCTTTCAAAAAGTGCTGATTATTTTGATACAAAACAGTAGCATACGAAAGTCCCAATTCTCCCCATGAATTAGAAGCACCGTTTGGACTTCCGGCATTAAAATTAAAATTGTTAGCTTGATCTAAACCATCTTTTACCTGATCTACAAGATAACCGTTTACGTTTCTTGCATTACTTACAGATCTGGCTCTTGTAAAAACTGCTAAAGTATGTTTTGGTGCGATATTAAACATAAAAGACGGCCCCATAATATCAAAATTGGCAAGTCCGTTATTTGAATTCTTTGGAGTCATTACAGATTCCTTCTCAAAATCATACCCTTTTTTATAAACATCAAAAAGTTTAACTCCGTACAAGTCATTTTGGACAGAACCGCTTATCGAGAATATATTTATGTCTGTTTTAAAACGGGAATCAGCTATTGAAGCCGGATTAAAAAGTACGCTTTGCACACCTGCGTAATTGTCATGAAAATAGCCGATATAAGATTGTGCTTTGGCTGAAAAATTAATTGCAATAAGTAATAAACTAAGTACTAGTTTTTTCATTAAAATTTGGATTTTTAGTTTGGTTTGGCGGCAAAACTACAATAATAGATTTGGAAATATGTTAGTAAAACATTGAATTCATGTAACATCTTTAACAAATTATGTAAGAAAAAGAAAGTGGTGTTCTTTTAATTTTGATAACGAACCCTAAATCAGGAAATTATGAGTCTACATATCGGAATAACGCCAAAAAACTTAAAAAAAAGTACCGCAATATTAGCCACGATTTTATCTAATGAAATGACTCTATATGTAAAAACCAGAAAATTTCATTGGAATATTTCCGGAAATAGCTTTATGGAATTGCATAAATTGTTTGAGGACCAATACCGGGTTTTAGAAGCTCAAATTGATGAAGTTGCAGAACGCATAAGTCAGCTTGGAGAAAAAACAATTGGAACGATGAAGGAATTTATAGAAAATTCTACCCTAAAAGAATCTCCTAAAGAATATACTTCGCAAAAACAAATGCTGGAGGAACTTTTAGAAAATCATGAGCAATTAGTAACTGAGTTTAGAGATTATATTCCGGTTTTTGAAGACGAAAACAATGATATTGGTTCTGCTGATTTTATAACAGGATTATTGCAGGAACACGAAAAAATGGCTTGGGTTTTGCGCCGTTATCAAGTGTAATAAATACGAAATGTGAATTATGCAACGCTCGGCAGAATTGATGTAACGCAATTGGAGCAAACAATTTGCAATTTTACAATTCTATTAATAATAAAAAAAAATATCATGAATACCACTGAAATAAAAGGAAACTGGAATGAGTTAAAAGGAAAATTGAAACAAAAATATGCAACTCTGACAGATGATGATTTGATGTTTGCTGAAGGAAAAGAAGACGAAATGTACGGAAGACTTCAGCAAAAGTTGGGAAAAACAAAAGAAGAATTTCATCAAATCCTTTCAGATTTGTAAATCCTTATGACTCAGTCAGAAATACCGTCTAGTAAAACATATTAGACGGTATTTTTTTGAGAATATTATTTATTTTTTTTAATGTTTTTGCAACTCTCGCAGGCATTAAAAGCGGTAACCACAAATAAATTAATTATCTTTAACCAAATTTCTTTAAAATGAAGCTATTTATAAAGTTCGACATAAATACCATTTGCTCTCTTTATCTAAAACAAAATCTGGAACAACAAAATATTAATTTCACAAGTTTAGGATTTGGTGAGATCGAGATTGCGGACAATCTTGATGCAGATGCTCTTGAAACTTTAAAAAATAATTTAAGTCCCTGTGGTTTTGAGATTGTCGAGAATCAAAAAAGCGTTTTAGTTCAAAAAATAAAAGATGCCATAATTGAGCTGGTTTTTATGGATGACAGCAACAATTATAAAAGTTCTGTTTTTCTGGCGGAGAAACTAAATCACAGTTATGGTTATTTATCGAATGTTTTTTCGGAGGTAACGTATTCTTCTATTGAGAATTTTATCATTTTACAGAAAATTGAAAGAGCGAAACAATTGATTATTATTAATGAAATGAGTTTGACCGAAATTGCTTTTTTACTAAACTATTCAAGTGTTGCACATTTGAGTACACAGTTTAAAAATACAACCGGAATAACACCTTCGGCTTTTCAGAGAATAATTAAGAAGCGCAGAGAAAATTTAAAATAAAAACCCAAATACCATACTAAAATGCAAAAAAACGCATTATACATTTTATTGGCTGATGATGATGAAGATGATCGTCTTTTTTTTAAGGATGCTTTTGAAGAAATCAAGATACAAACTAACGTAGACTTTGTTCATGACGGAATGCAGTTGATGGATCATTTACTGAATCCTGATAATAAATTGCCGGATATTTTGTTTCTCGATTTGAACATGCCTAAAAAAACGGGTAAAGAATGTTTAATCGAAATAAAAAAAACGGAGCGCCTTAAAAATATTATTATTGCAATCTATTCTACTTCATCATCTGAAGAAGATATTGAGGACACTTTTATTCAGGGAGCCAATATTTACATTAAAAAACCAAGCGATTTTAATACGCTTAAAAAAATAATTAATGAAGTTGTGACTGTAAACTGGCACTATCATACCTCTGGGTTAAATCGTGATAATTTCCTGCTCCGACTAAAATAATAGAATACCAATGAAATGGATACCAAATTTTAATTCTTCAAACTCATTGAGAGTTATTTTTGTAATCGCAGTTTTCATTTTGTTATTTCTATCTTCTATTGCTTACAAACACAATCAGGATTTGAACGAATCCAGTAAGTTGGTAATGCATACGTATGAAATAAACATACAACTGGAACGATTAATGTCGGCGATTAAGGATGCCGAAACGGGTCAGCGTGGGTATATAATTACACGTAATGCCCGTTTTTTAACGCCTTATATTTATTCGCGAGACAAAGTAAACACTTCATTTATTACCCTAAAAAAACTAACTGCTGATAACCCCGTACAGCAGCGAAATCTTCAAAATCTATTTAAGCTGATTATTCAGCGTTTTGTTTCTTTTGAAAATTGCCTAAAATATAGCGATCCCAAAACATATGATAAACGAAAACTCGACAATCATATGTTTGGCGGTCGAATCCTGATGGAAAATATTCGTTTTAAGGTGGACGAAATGAACGACATCGAAAAAGATTATTTATCCAAAAGATTAAAAATTTACGCTGCCGAAATCTCTTTAAGCCCACTTTTCTCTGTTTCATTGTTTCTGGTTGCATTATGCTTTATCTTATTGGCTTACAGACAAATTAGCCGTGATTTTGAACGTTTGAAAGTTTTCAACAAAAGACTTTTGATCTCAAATGGACTTATTGCTGAATCTGAAGTTATTGGAAAATTCAGCACCTGGCAATGGGATTTAGATTCTCAAAAAATAGATTATTCAGATAACCAATTTCGTTTGTTAGGCTATGAACCAAATGCCTTTGTTCCTGTAAAAGAAACTTTTCTGGATTTTGTTCATCCTGACGATAAAGAAACCGTTTCTAAATCTATGGAAGGAATTCTTAATAAGAAACAATTGCCTTTTGTTTATTATAAAATAATGCTTCCGAGTCATGAAGTCCGATATTTTAAAAGTACCGGAAAATTATTAACAGATCAACAAGGAAGTAAAATTTTACTCGGAATTAATTTTGATATTACTGATGAGCATTTGCTTAATATAGAGCTTCAGGAACGAAATAAAGAACTTGAAAAAAGCAATAAAGAATTAGCTTCTTTCAACCATGTTGCAAGTCATGATTTACAGGAACCGCTGAGAAAAATTCAGACTTTTATCTCGAGAGTTTCAGATGCAGATAAAGCAGTTATGTCGCAAAGTGCCAGAGATTATATTGCAAAAATTGAAGTTTCGGCCAAAAGAATGCGTGTCTTAATTGATGATTTACTTTTGTTTTCGAGAACAAATACAACCAAAAAAGAATTTATAAAATCGAACTTAAACGAATTACTCGAAAATGCAGAGGCTGAACTTACTGAAATAATTGACGAAAAGAAAGCCATTATTACCGCAGCTAAATTGCCTAAATTATCTGTGATTCCTTATCAGATCGAACAGCTTTTCATCAACTTGATTGGAAATTCCTTAAAATACAGTCAGCCCAATATTACTCCTGAAATTTCAATTGAAAGCGAAAAAGTTCTTTCTGCAGATTATCCGGATTTATTGGAACAAGATGTAAAGAAATTCCACAAAATAACTTTTACAGATAACGGAATGGGTTTTGACCCGCAATTCAAAGAAACCATTTTTGTTTTGTTCCAGCGTTTGCATTCTAAAACAGATTATCCCGGAACCGGAATTGGCCTTGCAATTTGTAAGAAAATCGCAGACAACCATAAAGGTCATATCATTGCTGACAGTATTCTTAATAAAGGTTCTGTTTTCACTGTTTTTTTACCTGATTAAACCCCTTAAAGAACTACATAATAAGCGTTATATAAATCCATTATGGGAATTATATAACGTTTCTTTTTTATGCTGTAAAGCAAAATCTTGGTTTCGTTAGCATCTTTGTAATGTAATACTTTAAGAAGTAATAATGAAAGCAATTCCCCCCTTAAAAGCAGCAATTTTTAAAGCCGTTTTTTTATTGATAATCGTTGTTTGTTTAGCATCATGCAAGAAAAGCAATCCAATAGAAACGAATTTGAAAAACGAAACTTTTAACATAAATGAAAAAGAAGAAATTGAAGCCTTTTTTTTTATAGCTACGGCAAATGTGAGTAAAACCATTATTTCGAAAAGTCAAATTGCACAACAAAAAAGTTCAGAAATTAATGTACAGGAATTAAGCAAAAAGATTGAGTTAAATCAAAGTAATTTATTAGAGGAAGTAAATAAAATAGCCAATAAAAAGCTAATCATTATTACCGAAATAAATGCAACACACAAAAGAGATCTTTATGATCTGATTGATGTAACAGATGCAGGTTTTAAAAAAGCATATTTAAACTCAATGGCTCAATCCTTAAACGAACAAATAGATTTGTTTGAATCGATATCGAAAGATACCAACGACAAAACAATTCTAAAATTAGTTTTACAGTATTTACCTGGACAATATGAGCTCTTAAGAGAAACGGAGCGAATCAACAAAGAATATATCTAAACGCCTATACAATAATTATTAACTAAATTTTTTAACTATGAAAATGCAATCAAATTTTTTATGCGCCTTAACCCTTTTTTTAACAGCTTCGTTTGGAATGCTGCACGCTCAGGACAATAATGTTAACACCGAATTTGGTGTAAAAGGGGGATTCAATATGTCTAACCTTTATCAAAGTAAAGCTGATGACAATAATGTATTATACGGATTCAATGCCGGGGTTTATGCCACATTACCAATCTCAGATTTTATTGCCATTCAGCCGGAGATTTTGTTCACTACCAAAGGTGCTGAATTAGATTACAACAACGCTCTTGTAAGCGGAAATTCAAAATTTAAATTGAATTATATAGAAGTTCCTTTGTTAGTGAGAGTAAATATTACCAAAAATTTCAACGTTCACGCGGGTGGTTATGCTTCTTATCTGGTAAGTTCTAAAGTAACCGGTGACGGGGATTTTAACTTCGATCAGGAAATTAATACTGATGATTTAAACAAATTCGATGCTGGTTTAGCAGCAGGTGTTGGAGTAGATTTTAACCCAATAAGTATTGGTTTACGTTACAATTACGGATTAACAACTGTTGGAAAAGAAAGAACTGTTGCCGGAACAACGTATACTTTTCCAGATGCAAAAAACAGCAATTTGACTTTATATCTTTCGTATAAGTTAAATTAAAAACAAAGATTAATTATTAACCATAAATATAGAAACCATGTCTAATTTACTATATACAATCGCAGTAATACTGGTTATTCTGTGGGCTTTAGGATTCTTTGTTTACAGCCTCGGAAGTATTATTCATATACTGCTTGTTATTGCAATTATTGCAGTACTGTTCAGACTTATTAAAGGTCGCGAAATTTAAAAATCAACAAACTATTAAATAATTATATTAATCTATTAAAATCAAATATTATGAAAACGAGTAACACCATTTTAGGAATTTTAGGAGCTGCAGCTGCAGGAGCATTTTTAGGAGTTTTATTTGCACCGGACAAAGGGTCAAATACAAGAAAAAAAATCTCAGATAAATCAAAAGATTACGGAGATAAAGCAAAAGCAAAATTTGACGGAATTGTAAGCACGATTTCTTCAAACGGTAAAGACATTATCGAAGAAGGAAAAGCAAAATTCAATCAGGCAAAAGAGGACTTCAATACTATTAAAGATGAAGCAAAGACTGTAAAAACGAACTACTAAAAGTGAAATTTTTAAATCATAAATACCCTCTATTATGGAATCAAATGCAACAACAAACGAGAACTTAAATCTTTATGAGAAAGCAGAAAATTATACCAAAACGAGTTTAGAATTAATTAAACTCAAAACGGTATCAACATCAGCCGATGTTTTATCGACATTGACATCTAAGATTGCAGTTGGTGCTGTTGTTGCATTTTTTACCTTATTCCTGAATATTGGGATTAGTTTATGGGTTGGAAAAGAACTTGGAGAGTATTATTACGGTTTTTTTATTGTGGCGCTATTTTATTTAATTGTTGCCATTGTGATGCACAAAACGCAGCACAAACTGATTAAAACCCCTATTGGCAATATGATTATTACCAGTATTTTGAAAGAAACTAAAAAAGATATCAAAACTGATGCAAATTAATTAATAATCTAAAAAAGACTGTTATGGAAACTATTTACACTATTGATTCTTTACATCAGATGATTGAAGAACTGGAAATCCGACAGGATGCCGAATGGTGCGCTATTAAAGACGAAATCGATGAAATCAAAGAGAATTTAAAACCTCTGAATCTCATTAGAAACACGGTCGAAGAAGTTAACGAAACTGTGGGCTTTAAAAGCAATTTGGCACAATCTGCTATTAGCATCGGAATTGGTTATCTCGCAAAAAGATTTGTTGTAGGCAAAACCACTTCGACATTCAAGAATATCTTTGGATCGCTGTTACAGCTTGTCGTGACCAATTTAGTTTCAAAACCTCATGAATCCTCAAAAGAGGAATCATAATATCAAGAATCATCAATAGAGTAATTGTCGAACTAAATTTTATGTATTATGGAAAAGTTAACCGAAATAGTATTAAAGAACAGTGTGTACATGTACTCTAATCTATATAAATGTTTTGAATTCACACGAGTATTTCTAGGTATCTAACTTGCTTTATACGTTTTTGTAGACAAACGGTTAAACAGTTAATATCCTTCAATATATTTTTTTAAAGGTTCTGAGGGACTAAGGTGCTGAGTTGCTAAGACCTCTTATAAACCTTAACCTGAATCTAAAAAAAGAAAAAGTCTGTTTCAATGATGAAACAGACTTTTTTTTTATAATGTTCTGAGACACTAAGTTGTAAGGTATAAAGCTTCTTTGCATATTTAGAAAACGGTTTAAATAAGATGCACTGCTGTGCATCTCTACGGAAAAACCTTTGAACCTTTGAACCTCTGAACCTTTGAACCTTCAAAAAAACCTACTCCTCTTCGTATTCACGAATTAAAACATCCGGATTTGCGGGATCAATGCTTTTCGAAACTTTAATAAGCAATCCTTCTTCCGAATATTCATAAGCGTTTTTAGGAAAATCGTCTACAGTTCCATTTTCATGAGTAATACTTGTTGTAGTAATATCTAAGTAATAAAACGGATCCAGAATTTGATCTTGTGTTATTAAATAAGGCTTACGATCGCTGTTATAAACCGATATTTCGGTATCATAATATGACTCTTTATCATCTGTATAAATTGTCGTCATCTTGTTTTTCTCATAAATATAGTGTCGGATCATATAGAAAATCGTCCCGGAACTATTTCCATAATGTGTGGTAATTAGTCTTCCTTGTGCGTCATATTCGTAGGTATCAATCGTTACATTACCGGCTGGATCAGTAGTTGTAGCTTTTGTAATTAAGTTGTTTTCGTAACTGTATGTAACTTTTTTCAAAATTGCTCCTTCTCCATTGCTAAGTGTTTTACTGGCTATTTTTGCTCCATTGTAAACAAAATCAGAAACCTGAACCATTGCCACTCCAGTTTTTGAATCGTTATAATTGCGTACTGATTTTACTACAAGAGTATCTTTATAAGTGTATTGTATCGTATAATTTCTTTTGCTGTTTGCTGTCGAAGTATTGGTTTGTTTTGAGAGCAATTTCGCAATTTTCATTTTCTCAGAACTTGTGACATTAAATTGGTATGATCCGCCAGCAAAATATACAGTAACAGTTGCTGGTGAGATAAACGTTTTTTCTATGATTTTGCAGGTATAAACCGTTTCACCAATTTTAAAACTATAAATAACCGAAATACCCTTATTTACAGTAATTGCGGTTACCTTATATTCTACTCTGGTATTTTCAAATATATTCGAAAATGAAATGGTTTGAGTAAGCGGATAATAAATCACCGAAACTGGTTTAACAACATCCGGAATAGGTTGTGGAGAGGGATCTGCATTGTTAGGGCGCGATGTACCGGAACCTTTAATCTTTACAATTCTTTCACCATAAAAAGCTTTGTATTTTGTTTGTGTTGGTTTTACATCTGCATAGACAATTTCAGGTTTAGTACTTCCATCTTGAGTATCACTACTGCAAGATGCCATTCCTAAAATTAGTAACAACAATAACATTCCTTTTTTGAAATCCATAAATATTTTTTTAAGCCGACCCATTTATCATGTCAGGTCATTACATGTTACTATAAAAACAATAATTTTCTCACTAAAAAAGCCAAAACTACACTTTTATCTTAATATTTTTAAAAAAAATCTCAAAGAATTCGAAACTTAATAAAACCCCGAATTTTCAACAATTCACACCAACAAAAAAGCCGAACTACAAAGTAGTTCGGCCCTATATATAATATCCAAGATAAAACCTCAGTCCCTAAGAACCTTAGCACCTCAGAACCTTTTTTTTAGAAAACCTCAGAAGCTTCTTTTAATTTCTCCATATTATTAACCAACTGTAATTCGGAAACAATTTTGTGGATATCACCATTCATGATGTTTCCTAGATCGTAAAGTGTCAAACCAACTCTGTGATCTGTTACACGACCTTGAGCATAGTTGTAAGTACGAATCTTAGCAGATCTGTCACCAGAACTAACCTGAGAAGTACGTTTTGTAGCATCTTCAGCTTCTTTCTTAGCCAATTCTTGTTCGTATAAACGAGAACGTAAAACGCCCAACGCTTTATCTTTATTTTTATGTTGTGATTTCTGATCCTGACATTGTGCCACTAATCCGGTTGGAATGTGCGTTAAACGTACTGCAGATTTCGTAGTATTAACAGATTGTCCTCCAGGTCCTGACGAACAGAAGAAATCAACACGAACATCGTTCATATCAATTTGCACATCAAACTCTTCAGCTTCCGGCAAAACCATAACTGTAGCTGCCGATGTATGCACACGACCTTGAGTTTCTGTCTGAGGAACACGTTGTACACGGTGAACACCAGCTTCAAACTTCAAAGTTCCGTAAACATCCTCTCCCGAAACCTCAAAAATAACTTCTTTGAAACCACCTGAAGTTCCTTCGTTCATATCTACAACCGAAGTTCTCCAACCCTGGTTCTCACAATATTTAGTATACATTCTAAATAAATCTCCTGCAAAAATACTCGCTTCATCTCCACCCGTTCCGGCACGAATCTCGACCATTACGTTTTTAGCATCTTCAGGATCTTTAGGGATCAACATAAACTTGATTTCTTCCTCAAGTTCCGGCAATCTTTCTTTTGCTTCATCTAGTTGCATTTTGGCCATTTCGGTCATATCTGCATCACTTCCATCAGCAATAATTTCGTTTGCCTCATCTATATTAGCCATCAAAAGCACATATTCATCACGCTTTCCAGCCAATGCTTTCAAGTTTTTGTACTCTTGATTCAATTGCACATAACGTTTCTGATCAGAAATAACATCCGGCTGGATAATCAAATCCGAAATCTCGTCAAAACGTTGTTTTACTATTTGAAGTCTATCTAACATTTTCTAATTCCTTTTATTGGAGTGCAAATTTACGAAATTTTTGTTTAAAATTCTATTATTGATTCTTTGTGTTTTTTGAGGGTAATTTTGAGCAGAAGTTTGATGGTTTTTGGGATCTCTATAATTATCGGAACTGCCTATTTATTATATCTTTTTTGGAGCTGTTTCCTGCTATTCGCTATATCTTTTTAGGCAGAAGATTTATGGTAAAACAAGAAATTTTCGTTTGCCTAAAAAGGATGCCGCTTCTATCAGGGCTAAGGCTTTGGGTTTTAATTATATCTTTTTTCTCAAATCTATACCAAAGTCAGATCACTTAATTCATCTGCTAATTTGTGTAATCCCTTAGAAATCTGCAACATTTTATCACTTGACAAAGTTGCCAAACCTTTAGTGTATTGGCGGAATAAACTTTGATTAATTCCTGCATAATGTTCTGCAAAAGCTGATTTGTTGATTACACTAAAATAATCAAATACTTGCTCTAAATCTACTTGATAACTAATATCGAAATCAGCAATTGTAACGTTTTCTCCTTGCTCTTGTAGATATTCTACATGATATTGAAGAACTTCGTTAAAATTTGCTTTTATTTCAGATATACTACTTCCTACTGTAGCTAATCCATCGATTTCTTTTGCATAAGCCGAAAAACCTGTAGAAGTTTTTTCAATAATAACCGAAATTATTCTTTTTTCTGTATTCATATTCATTTGAATTAAATTTAAAAAGCTAGAATTATTTAAGTCCTGCTGCTTTCAAAATACTATTTAAAGTACCATTTGCTATTTCTTTACTCCCATGTCTGGGAATAGTAAGTTGATTCTGTTTTGTCGCATGCCGATACAAATCATGGTTTGCACCATTTTTATAAAGAAACCAACCGTCTTTTTTGAGAAGTTTCAACAACTCATTTACTGAAGCCATCTGCTTTAATTTAAATTACCACATCTGTATTTTTTTTCATGTTTGTGGTATTTAAATGCTCTTAGATTATGTAAATTTATAACAATTTCGTTATATAACAAAATTGTTATAAACTAAATTTAAGTGCTTATGATTTTGCGTAAAATCTTGTAATTAAACCAATTTACTTCTAGTAAAAACTACTTTAATTAAAAATCAGGTGTTTTTACGTAGTGATTAGACTAAATTAAAAACGATGTTTGTTTTTAATTTAAATTGAAATTCACAATATCAAGATACACTTATGGATTTCCGTAAAATTATTGATTTGAAAGGAATTAGTTTTGAGAATTCATTTAAAAAACAAAAAACTAATTATAAATTTCTAATTATGGGATTATTCGATTTTCTAAAAAAGAAAGAGTTTGAAAAAATTTTGAATCTTGAAAAAGAACTTGCAAAATTTAAATCAATTATTGATATTCAAAACGAAGTAGATAATAAAAAAACTGAATTAGAATTACTAATTCAAAACAAGAATAAAAAAATTCTAAAAAAAGTGAAAGAGTTTGATGAATTAAAACTCAATTATCAAACCGCACTTGAAACTTATACTCGTCTAAGAAAAGATGTAAGTTTATATGAATCAAAATTAGATTTAATAGAATTTGGCATTTATGAGCCTTTTTATGATTTTGAAAAATCTGAAGATTACCGAGCTGAACAAACTAGAATTATTGAAAGGCAAAAATTAATGATTCAATTGGAAACTGCAGCAATTTGCAGTACAAATTGGACAATCGATGGAAGTCTTGCAAAAGGCAAAGCATCAACAAAAAAATTTATTAAATTAATTCTTCGTGCATTTAACGGAGAATGTAATGCTCAGATTGGAAAAGTAAAATGGAACAATATCAATCAAATGAAAGAACGTATTCATAAATCATATGAAACGCTAAATAAACTTGGAGAAGGAAGTGCAGTTAGAATATCACATGAATATCTCGAATTAAAAATAAAAGAAATTACTCTTGAATATGAGTTCCAAGTAAAACGTCAAGAGGAAAAAGAAGAAATGCGAGCTATTCAAGAAGAATTACGTGAAGAAGAAAAAGCAAGACGAGAATTTGAACAAGCCCAAAAGCAAGCCGAAAAAGAAGAAGAAACTTATCAAAAAGCTTTGCTTAAAGCAAGAAAAGAAGTTGAAAAAGCTACAGGAGAATTGCAAGAAGAACTAAATTCTAAAATTCTAATTCTTGAGCAAGAACTATTATTAGCTCAAGAAAAAAAAGAACGTGCTTTATCTATGGCTCAACAAACAAAACGTGGACACGTCTATATAATTTCTAATATCGGTTCGTTTGGTGAAAACGTATATAAAATAGGTATGACAAGAAGACTTGAACCAATTGACCGAGTTAAGGAACTTGGAGACGCTTCTGTTCCATTCCAATTTGATGTTCATGCGATGATTTATTCAGATGAAGCAAGAACTTTAGAAAACGAACTGCACAAAGCTTTTTCAAATAAAAAAGTAAATATGTTAAATTACAGAAAAGAATTTTTCAACGTTACTCTAGAAGAAATTGAAGAAAAAATTTATGAATTAGGGTTTAAAGCTGAATTTACAATCTTACCAGAAGCAATGCAATATAGAGAAACATTAGCATTGTTAGAAAAAATGAATTCAACTGAAGGAATTAAAACACTTGAAGATCTAATAACTGAAGAATATCCAACTAGTTTAAACTAATCTTTTTTAAAAATCATTATTTAGCATTTCTACTAATTAACTTAAACCATTAATAACATGAAATTCAACAAAGTATTAATTACATTTTTCTTACTTTCAATTGTATCAATAAGCTATGCCTCGCTATCCGAAGTGTTTCTTCCGAATCTCTTGCTAGTGCAAGCGTTCCGCTCGTCCACGCAATCAAACTAATAACAATTAAAAAAAGTCATAAGCGAAACGTTCGCGCTGTCAGGGATTTTTCTATCTTTTACAAAGAAGCAAATTATTTGACAAGAACAAGTAAGAAGATTTAAAAGAACTAAATAAAGATTAGTTTCCAAAAAAAAACATCAACAATCGTTATTGTAAAATATTATAAACAAGATTTCTATACAATTAAAAAATCACGATGAACAAATTAGAAGCACTTTTCTTAGAAATAAAAAAAGACAAACAATCAAGAAAAATTTCGACCGCTACAATAACACAATTATATGGAGTTTCACGTAGAGGTCCTAGGGTAATTTACACTGTAAATTTGTGGCTAGAAAAATATGAACTAATTATGGAACCCAATTATGCAAGCGCAAATGCATATCATCATGTACAAATAAAGCTAAGACCAACGATCGGTATTAATTCTGAGATTAAAAAACCTAAGTACTCTGAAGCGATTCCTCGAGTTGGTATTATTAAATCTTCTGATCTGAACGACTCAGAAACTGGGGAATTCAAACTTGTTACTGTTCGAAAAGAAATGCCAATAGAAGAAGTTGTTTCTCTAATGTTATATCATAATTTTTCCCAAATACCAATTTTATCGAGTAAAAAGGATGTATACGGACTAGTAAGTTGGAAAAGTATTGGTAGAGCTCTCGCACTTGGTAAAACATGTAAAACTGTTGTCGATTGTTTTGAACCAATTGAAACTATCAATTACGACGAACCTTTGTTCAAAGCAATAAAGATAGTGTTAGAAAAAGAAGTCATATTAGTTAGAGATATTAAAAATGAAATATCCGGTATAGTAACTGCGACAGACATTGGTCAGCAATTTTTAATTCTTTCTGAACCATTTCTTCTCATTGAGCAAATAGAAAATTCAATAAGAATTATTTTGAATGATAAATTAACTTATGAGGACATTAATAAAGTTTTAGATCTGACAAAAATCGAAAAAGAAATAAAACATTTATCAGATTTGACTTTTGGGCACTATGTTAGAATATTTGAAAATGAAGATCTATTTAGAAAGATTGACCTAAAAATAGACCGCGTCTTACTGCGAAAAATGCTTACAGATGTAAACAAAATTAGAAATGAAGTAATGCATTTTAGTCCGGAAGAAATGAATGAAGATGATTTAGCCCAATTAAGAAGAATTCAACGTTTTATCCAACAGATAATGGAAAATATTTAATTTACAATACCTCGGCTTTCTGAAGTATCACCCCGCTATTCGAAGTGTACATTGTAAAACGCTACGCAAATGTCTCTGACTTTGCGTTTTTTTTTATGTTCTTTGGAACCGTAAAGCAATCAAAAGTCTCGCTCGTGGACGTAAGCCAATAATTTAACAACAAAAAAATGAAAATAAAATTCTCAATTGTATTTATTATTTTAATTAATAATTTCCTTTTTTCACAAATAAAAACAAATAACAATAATGTTTGGGTTGCAAAAGAATATAGCAAAGATGTAGCCTTATATAATTCAAAGAATTTCTTATTCAAAAATGTATTAGGTTCAACAACTGAAATTGTGCAATTTGAAATAATTCCACTTGCTGCTGCAAGTTCCGGAGAATTAACAACGTTATTATATAAATGCGAAAGCAAACAAAAAGAAGGCTTAGTATTAGGCTTTTATGGGAATTATTGGAATGATACTGGTGTACTATATCAAGGTTATGCATTTAAAAATTTTGAAAAAGAACAAGCAATTGAATTCTTAAATAAAATCCAAACAGCAATTGAGGACAATAAAAAATTCATAAATGATGAAGCTGACAATAATAATATCTTTTTTAAATATGATGATATTGATGTTTTAATTTGGTCTTCTTCTCAAAATTATACAATTAGATTATTTTGGCATGGCTTTGATAGTTCTTGGGAAAAAACTGCCTTTGATCGTTCTAAAAGAAGATTTGAAAAGAAGATTAAATAAAATACTAAGAAATTAAATATCAACTAAAGTAAAATATAAATGAAATTTCATCAGCTATTAATATTTCTAGCAATCATAAGTTGTAATAATAAAAGTAACAATCGGACTTTTGTTTCTGAATTGGGATATACAATTGTCTTGCCTGAAAACTGGGATGAATACGAAGATGAAAAAAACACAAATGCTTTTTTTGATATAACAGAATGGACAGGAAATCTACGAATAATTTCCGCTCTACGAAGTGTTCCTTCCGAAGCGCTACGTAAATGTCTCTGACTTTGCGTTTTTTTGTTATTTGGAACTATAAATCAGTCAAAAGTCTGCTGACTTTTTTACAAAATGTTATAGAAAATTATGAGTTCTTTTTAAGAAATAAAACTTCATCTAAAATCATAGAAAATGTAATTTGCGTATTTTTAGACTAATTATATAAAAATGGCGCAAAATCAAAGATATTTGCACACCAGGTTCGGTAAATAAATTTCAATTCAAAATTAATTCACTAAATAATGAATAAAGTATTACTATCATTTCTTTTAATATTTATACTGAATTCTTGTAATAGAAAAAAAGAAGTAGAAGAATTAAAAAAATTTGACAAAAAAGGAAACTTAATTGTTTACAACGAAGAAGTTTATTTTAATATGTGGATTAAAAATCGAAATCTAAAAGTTACGATTATTGATACATTTTGTATTAATCAAAAATCCAAAGCAATACGAGACATCAAAAATGGAAAACTAATATATTTTGGTTTTCATCCTAGAGAATTTAAAAAAATGTCCAAAATGCTAAGTAAATATGGTATTCAAATAAAAGAACATTTACAAAGATGTACAAGAATGGGTACATTTGAACCTTATTGCTACCAAGAAGAAATGGGCAAAGAAATTACTCGAAAGTATGGTGGGAATTTTATTGATTCAATCTTTAAAATTGCGCAAAAAGAATACGTTATAGAAAATCCAAACGTTGAATATATGGAAGATGGAATAGATTTACGACAAAAATATATTTTAAATAAAAAAATATGAACGAATAGCAGTTTAGCAATATTATAGGTTTTGTCTCCCGTTCTCCAACTAGCGCGAGCGTACCGTTTCTGCAAATAATCTAAGTAGCACCGCTAAATTTTTAATTACATGAAAAATTTCTATCTATGTCTCTTGACATTATTTCTATTTAGTTTCAGCACTAATTTATTTGCACAAACACAAGTTGAAATGAATCAAACCGCCATTCAAAATCTTGCCAAAGCTGACAATGAACTTAATCAGGTTTATAAAAAGTTAGTCAAAAAATTAAATGAAAAAGAGAAAAAATTATTGATTACTACTCAGAAAAACTGGATTAAATTTAGAGATTCAAAATGTGAATTTGAAAAAGAAGAGTATAATGGAGGTAGTATTCAGCCTTTAATTTATTATACCTGCCTTGCTCAATGCACAAACGATAGAACTAAAGAGTTAAAAAGCAATTTAGAAGATCGGGAGAAGAGATACAATTAGTATTTCCCCCGCTAGAATTATCGTCCCGCTCGTGAACACAAGCCAGCCAATAACAAAACGATGAAATATTATGCAGGCAATAGTGGGTTTTGTTTTTCAAAAGAAGATTTTACGGTTTCGCGTAAGGAAATTAAATTTAAAGAGGCTATGTTTGAAAAAAATACACCGTTTAATCCCAAAAAACCAAATAACTAAAATCTGTCAACTAAAAACCAACCCACTACAAATGAAAATTATCTATACTTTACTTTCGCTCTTTGTTTTACAAACTATTTTTTCGCAAGCTACTATTAAATCTAAAAGTTATGGAACTTTAGAACTTAAAGAACTTGACTACGGACTGGCAAAAGTCGAAGATGGTACAACAGAACAAGTTAACAACACTCCAACTGGCACTCATGGCTGGTTAAAGGATTTTGTTATAATCAAAAATACCGATTCGATTAAAGCTGTAAAAAAAGCAAATTTTGGAGTTGTTTATATAGTAGAAGCCAAAGACACTGTTAATCTGGCGATCGACATTGAATGGATTTATCCGGAAAAAGTAACAAACAGTAAAGGAGAAAAATTTAAAAGCATAAGATATACCACTCAAAGACCATCAAATATTCCTTCTGCTTCTTCATACAGCTTAGATGAACCTTATGAATTAATTAAAGGGAAATGGGAAATGAATCTTTATATAGAAAATAAACGTGTCTACAGTAAGACATTTATTTTGTACTAAGTAAATTTTGGTTCTTTACTGTAAGCCTCCCGCTCTCCTAAGTATTTCAAAATATTCCTTGCTAAATATTGTAATCACTGTGCGAAATCTAAAGAATTCGTACACATTACAATAGTCACAAAGAAAAGTAAAAACTATACTGAACAGAGAAACAAAGTTTTAAATCATTAAATAAAACCTTAACATAAAAAATGCAAAAGAAAGAGAGACATGGATGTTTAACAGCTTGGTTAATTTATTTAATAATTGCTTATTCATTTAGTACAATTCTTTATTTCTTTAAAACTGATGAAATGTCTAAGATTGCTCAATATCAAATTTCAGAAAATATGATGTTAATCCATGGTTCACTTGGATTATTAGGTATCCTGTTCTCAATAATGCTTTTTAAATGGGTGAAATTAGGATTTTGGGGTATTTTCAGTATTAGCATAATATTGTTTGTATTACAATTGCTAAATAGTAATAGAATTATGTCGCCAATTTTTATTGTGATTTGCTTGGTAATCCTTTTTGCTTTATTACAAATAAAAAAAGGCAATGTGAGCGGTTGGAATAATTTAGAATAAGATCTCTATTCCTTATGTTGTTACAACACTAGCTCATCGAAGTGTTCTTATAAAAAGTTACACAAACTTCTCTGACTTTCGTGATTTTTTAGAAACCATAAACCTGATAAAAGATTCTGGCTTTTACAAATTACTTCAAAAAAAATATTAATAAATTATAAATTACAATTATGAAAAAAATATACTTTTTTCTTTTATTGAGTTTACTTTCTTATAAAGGTTTTTCGCAAGAATCAAATTGTGAAAAATTTAAAATTGGAAAATTTCTTTATACCAGCGAAGGTCTTCCAAATATAACTGTGACTCGAACTGAAAAAATTCAAACTGAAGTCATTAAAGAATCGGCAGAAATAATTCAAGGTACAATTATCTGGAAATCAGATTGTAGTTATGAATTTACCTTTTCAAAATGTCCCAGACAAGAGTTTTTAGGAAAAACTATGTCGGTCGAAATATTTGACGCTAATGGAAATATTGCTAAAGGAAAAGCTTTGTTTGAAGGAATGAATATTACTTTCAATTTAGAAAAATTAGAGTAATTTCCTTTACATTGCATGAGTACGTTACTCATATGTACGCAAGTGAAAATACATTAATAAAAATACGCATGAGCCGCATATTCGCCAATAGTCAGAGGACAAACTTAAAATAACAAATTAATATGAAGAAAAGCTTTTACCTGATCGTTTTACTAATTTTTTGCAGTTGCGAAAATTCCTTAAAAGATTTAAAAAAAGAACCCAAAGCCAAAGAAATAGCTGGTAATTGGAAACTAGATGTGCCCAGCTATCCTGCAATGCTTCGCTACAGTTTCAAATGCACTGACGTTCAATTAACATTGCACGAAGACGGAAGTTTTGAAGCCAAAAATTTTCCTAACGTAATGAATGAAGCAACTACAGAACAATATGCCGATTGCCAAAACATTGAAGGGAAATGGAGCATTGAAAAAAGAATGACAAAAGAGAAATGGGCAATACTTTTAATAGCTGACGAAAGTCAGGCTTACGGTAAAAATAAATCAATTCTTTTTGATTTATTCCTGCAAAATGAAAGACTGATTTTAAGGCATTCTTTTAGGGATTATAAAGATACCGACTCAGATGAAAGATTACAATTTTTTAAAATATAGGCTACTCTCGACTTCGTTATACTAAGTATTCTTAATTAACGCTACGCAAATGTCTCCGACTTTGCATTTTTTTTACGTTCTAGCAGAGTTGTTTTTTATGATAAAAACAAAAAACATCCTGTAAATCAGTATTTTCTGAATTAATTTATATATTTGATACTTGCCAAAATCTATTCTTTAATTATTTTTTTTAACAGTACTACTAATGAAAGAACTTATTAAAATCGGCCGTGCCTTTTATGGTATCGGTGTTGTTGCTTTGGGGATTCATCAAATTATTATCAAAAAATTTCGTTCAGAAATTTTATCTCCATTTCCTGCTTGGGCTCATAACAATAGTATCTTCCCCATTCTTACCGGAATAGCTTTGATATTTGCCGGAATTATCATTTCGGGAGTATTTAAAATTAAATTTAGTGACACTAAAAAAATATGCCTTTATTTAGGTTTTTGTTTTCTTGCTGCGATCATCACTTCTCACCTACCTTATATTATAATGCTTAGTGCAGATAAAACTCCGGATTTTCAGGTTTGGATAGATGCTCTCGAAGAATTAACCTATAGCGGTGGCGCGTTTGTAATGGCAGGATCATTTGTAGAGAACAGTTCTGCTGGAGGTGAAAAGAATTTCACCTCATTATTAGAAAAACTTATTCCGTGTGGGCGGGTTTTTTATTCGATTCTTATGATATTATTTGGGTTGAGTCATTTTGCTTTTGCCAAATTTCTCGTTACAATGGTTCCAAAATGGTTACCAGCGCCCATGTTTTGGACTTACTTTTTTGGTGTTGCCCTCATCATTGCTGGCATATCGATTATTTTTAAAATTCTAATAAAACCAATTGCGCTTCTTTTAGCGCTTACGCTTTTATTGTTTTTTCTATTCTTTCATATTCCGGATGCCATTGCAAACCCATCAGCAGGCGGTGGAAATGAAATTGTACGTGCATTTATTGCGTTGCTTTTCTGCGGTATTGCATTAGTAATCGCATTAACAAATGATCGTAAGACAGCTTTAGGTGAAATAATACAATCCTAATTAAAAAAACAAAAATGTTTTAACGGAAAGGTACATTGTAGAGGCGCACAGCAGTCTCATGTTCCAATTAGAAATCTGCAAAGATGCAATCCTTGAGTTAGACGCATTGCTGTGCATCTCTACAGATAAATATTACGCATATATTTCGTTAGTGAATTGGGTATCATTAAAATTTTAAGCCAGCGAGGACTTCGGGCGGCAACAATGAAACTCAATACTATTTATCAAAACAAAAAAACATCCCAAAAAAGAAACCTTCTTGGGATGTTTTTATAAATCTAAAGCATAAATAATATTAAACTTCCTCTTCTACTTTTAAAATTTCTAATTTCAAATTACCTTTTTTAGCAGGCCATTCTATAAGATCTCCTACTTTGTACCCTACCATTGCAATACCTTCATCAGAAAGAACCGAAATTCTGTTTTTGTTTGCTTTTGCTCTTTCAGGACCAACAAGAAGAATTGTTTTCTCTTCATTATTCATATGGTCTTTGTAGGTTACTCTTCGGTTTAACGAAACAATATCTTCGGGCAGATCTCTTCTCAATACCTGAGATGCCTTTTTTAACTGGGCCAATAATAACACTTCTTCTTCTGCTGTTACTTTTTTTCTTCTTACGTGATCTTTGATTAAATCGTATGTTCCTGTGGTTACAATAATATTTTGTGACATAACTTTCTTGCTTGCTTCATTTTATATAGAGTATGATATTGAACTCTTCACTGAATATCTTGTAGCCAAACTAATTCAATGATATCATATCCTGAATAAAATTGAGGATTTAAATAAATTAACTATGTTATAGGAAAGAATCCCTGCCTAGAGTTGTGACAGGGCAAAATAAATAAACTCTTTTGAGCTTTGTAAGAAGGTATCATCATGCAAATACAATAACGTGCACATTAAGCACATCAAAGAACTATTTACTAAATAAAAATTTGCAGTTACCATTATATTCTAATATGGCAGCAATATACGTATTTTTTCTTACAAAAAAAACAAGATCTGTTTAAACTCTTCTGATTTCTGATTTCTGAAGAATAGATCCCCCGCTAATGCGAACGTAATGTCATTAAGTTAAGGAAATATCTATCCCGTCCCGAAGTTTCGGGATTGGAACTTTGCCGAATAAATCTCGCGCAAAGGGCAAAAGCGCAAAGAAAATGTATGTAAACTTGGCGGCTTTGCGCCTTTGCGTGATTTTTTTTAGTATTAATTGTCAATGAAGTTTGTGCAAATCATCCAATATCTCCATTTCATCTTCCGGTAAAAGTTGTAAGGCAATTTCAAGCAAAGTCATTACATTATTATCTGCTTCATTAAATGGAAAACAGGCCTGACTTCGAGCATCGTCATTAAGTAAAATAATACTTGCTTTTAGAAGACTTGAAACCATTAAGTTAAGTTCGTTATAACCGGATACTTTTAGATTTACGCTAAACGAATTGTCATTATTATTTTCTGATTTTAGCTTTTTGAATTTATTGATTCTTTTCATTGATTCCAGAAATTCTGTGACCTTTTCTTTATGTTGTATTTCCATGATTTTCTCATTTTTTCTTCCAAACAAAACTACAAGTAATAGATGACTTTTAAGTGATTGTAAACAATCGGTCGTATGTAACCGAAAACTGAACGCATCAAAAAAAATAATTAGAGTTCGAATTTTTAACTTTATATTCGTCTTAAATAAATTTTCAAAATCGCTCAATCTTTAAAAATAAATCCAGGCGATTTAATTAAAGATTTATAATACTTTCAAAATTTTCATTTTCGCAAGTGAGAAAAAATTGAATCAGACTTATAACTATTAAAAATATTCTTTGCATTAAATGAAAATACATTCGAAATTTAGAACCCTTTATTTAATTAGAATTAACATGTTTTATATCATATTTGATTTCTTTTGTCTTTCTAGTTTTTTTAATAGTTTTCGAACTGAAGATTTTATAGTAGGCTTAGGATCAATTATTTTTTTAGCATTGAGTATATTTTTTCACATTGATAAACTTCGTTCAGTCACTGAAATTATTGTTTTAGAAAAAGGCTTACAAAAAATAAGTTTAGCTTCACAGAAAACAGAATTTATTCCTTTTTCGTTTATGGTAAATATTCGAACAGAACGCATTCAAGGATCTTATAGTGATGCAGGACAAATAACTACCGGTTATTTTGAAAGTACAATACTTCTTGAAAATGGCGAAGAATTATTAATTAGCCCTGATCAATATGATAATTATAAAGAAATTGTTGTCGCAATTAGGGATAAAATTTAAAAAATGAAGAAATATTTTGTAAAATCATTCTATGAAAAACTGGAAACAAGTATTTAAATATCTTCCTATTCTATTTTTAATATGGTTTATGGCGCATACCATATTTATCACAATTGATGGTTTGCATGATAACGGAAAAAGTGCAGATGTTGCCGTTATTCTGGGCAGCAAAGTAAACGAAGACGGAACATTATCTGAACGTCTTGAAAAACGTTTAGAATGCGGGCTAAATTTATATCGAAATAAGCGTGTAAAAAAAATAATTGTAAGTGGCGGTTTTGGCAAAGAAGGTTTTTATGAAGGCGACAAAATGAAAGAATTTTTAGTTGCCAATAAAGTTCCTGACGCTGCAATAATCGTAGACAATTTAGGAAACAATACACGTGCAACGACAGAGAATGTAACTAAATTACGAGATAGTTTACACTTTAAAAGCATAATCGTAGTATCACAATATTTTCATATCACGAGAACAAAAATGTTATTCAAAAAACGTGACTTTCAAAATGTTAATGGCGTGAGTCCAAATTACTTTGAATTCAAAGATGTATATTCTTTACTAAGAGAATTTGTGGGTTACTACACGCAATAAAAATGATAAATTTTAATTCATTAAAATAAAACCCATATGATATTTGAAAACCAAATATTAAACTATTTTGGTCCTAATTTAATAAAAAGAGACATTAATTTTATTAGCAGCGAAACATTAACCACTGAAGAAATTGCAATTATTACTGAGATTGGTTTACCCAATAATATTCTGGATTTTCATTTTACAAATGATATTTCTTTATTATCTCCATCAGAAATTGTAATTGGAAAAGTCCATTCTGAAAATAATATTATTCTTAATTTAGAATCCCGAAATATTACAAAAAACAATCTTAATTACTTCCTAGCAAAATCACTCAAACATCTGTTTCTGCAATTATACACGTACAATCATTTGTGGAAAAATGTTATTCCAAATAAACATTTTGGTGCTTATAGAGAGAATTCTAATTTTAAAAAGTACGCTAAATTTTTAGAAACACAATTGTTAGAAATTGATCCGGATTTATTGAAAAATGATAACGCCTACTTTTGGGGTTCATTAATCGAGGATATAGAGTTTGGTATCGTTGGATAATATTATTAATACTTAAACAAAAAATTTCAAAGACAGAAATTAAGAAAATAGAAACACTAAAAAATAAAATTTATACTACATTTGTAAATTAAATCCTTTGCTATGTTATTGACATTAGATATAAACCAAATGGCTGAGCCAATTGTACAAGAAACCAGACATCCTAGTTTCTTGATTGGCATTTTATCATTTGTCAAAAAGAGATTTGCAAAAAAAATAAGCAGCAAATTAGATTTTTTTATACTTGAATTAGAGGGTTCATATTTGCACGTTGAAGAATTAGATCAACAAAACGCCGAAAAATTATTATTTGATACAAAAAAAATAATCGCCGATTTTTATATAATTAATGAAGATCTTAAAAAAGATAACTACTTTGATAATGACTCATTAAGTGAAAAATTTAATTATTTATTTAAGACTTTGTACAAATTCGAAAGCAAACTTCACAAGATCGCTTACAAAGATGTTGCAGTTACAAAAACACCTGACGAAATATTAAATGGTATTTCAAAAATAAATAAGCGTAATTTATCTAAACTTGTAGATTAATGGCATTTAACAGAGGTGATATTATAGAAATTGTTTTTGAATTGCCATACAACGAATCTTCTAAACCACATCCCGTAATAATAATATCTAATGACGACGTATATGAACAAGACGGATTATACATTTGTGTCATGATAACTCATATGAAGTCAAAGGATCAATATACTTTTGAAATTACAGATGAAATGTTAGTAAAACAAGGAGATGGCGAATTTTCACAGGCTCGTTGTCACCTAATAACAAATGTAAGTGATGAGGATATAATTACAAATGGTAACAGAAATTCTATGAAATTAAATTTTATTGAAAGACTTGTTACTCATATAGAAACTGTGGCTTTGCGTTAATTTTTTTTTACAATTCCCTAAAGTTTGCACGAACATAACTTATGGAACACAATCTTGAATTAAGCAACAGCACATTCCATATTTTTTTGTTCGATTATCTGCATATCGATTATTTTTTGAGTAATAGTTCCTCTTTCAAATAAGCGAATGAATTTGAAAACCGCACTGACAAAATATCCGGGGTTTGAAACCAATCGGGCAATTTCAGTTATTCTTCCGTCTCTTAGTTGTGTACACGCTTCTCTTTGATTTTCGGGAACTGCCACAAATTCATTGGCAAATTTCCAGGCGCCGTCTCTGGCAGTTTCCATACTAAAATCAATACAAAAATTGTCTATTTTGCCTGTCCATTTTAGGATTATCGTGAGCGTTGGCCAAATTTTGATTAAGCATTTTTCGACACCTGCAACTAGATTGCTAAGAATGGCGTTTATTTGGTCAAAATCGTGTTTTAAACTCTCTATATCTTCGATTGTGCTAACTTGAGCCGAGGCAATTCCTAAATCAAGATTCACATGTGCATTGATTCCCAGTAGTAAATGCTGAAGGACTATTGGCCAAAAATCTTCTGCTTGCTCAAAGGCAAATCCCCAACATTCTGATGGTTTTTCTTTGGCTTTATATTGATAATAGGCTTTTATATACCGATTAGCAAAAATAATATCCAACTTTTCCATTCGCTCGCCATTTTGAAAAGAACCATCCTGAATACCTTCTTTTACTTTTACGGTAACTTCCCGATATAACGTAGCAAATAAACCGAGATTGCTTTGCTCCAGTTTTGATTTTTCTATTATTTCATCCAAAAACTGAATTACTTCGTCTATAGTAGTTGCTTGTTTCATAATTGGTTAGGTTTATTTTTTTGGTAGAACGAATATAATTCTTTTAATCTGGTGAAGAGTCTTTTTTGAAGCAATTATCCTGTTATTTTATTTTAATACCAAAAATTCATACCCTAAATTTGTAATCGACTGACTTCGCCTAACGCTCTAATCATTTTAAAATAGTCTTTACGGTTTTACGTAAGGGAATTGATTTTAAACGAGTTAATTTTGGGAAAACTTTTAATCTGCATTTAAACATAATAACCAAAACCCATGAAACTAATACTTGCCATATTACTTTTTATTTTCAATTTGACATTATGTGCACAATCGAACAATTTTGCCGGTGACTATACTCGTTCACTTAGTGAAGAAGGAAAACATACAATTGAATATAAATTGACCTTAAATCAAGATGGACCATTTGTGTTTCATTCGTACACAAAAATGCAAGGCGGAATTCCTCCTGAAGTAAATAAATACGGAAAAGGGAAATGGAGCGCAAAAAACAATATGATTACTTTTTCGACCAATAAACAAGATGACTTTGACGAAAAATATACTTTGGATTTTAATAAATCTACAGCGAGATTTGTAACCAAAAATCCTAAAGACAAAACAGATCAAATAGTAAAAACAAGACTTACGTTTCTGGAATCTGGAATCCCGTGGATGCAAAAAAATGATATTTTTAAAATATAAAATGTAACAGAAATTTCTTGTAATGCAAAATTGCTTAAACGAACTAAATTCCCATGAATTTAAAAAAAGAATATTCTATAATTATAATGATCCTTTTTGTTTTCTTTATGTTCTATAGACCTGTAGTTTGTTTTTTAATTTTGGGAACTCTACTATTATATTATGGAATTGATAGTCTAATTTTTCTAAATTATATCAGCAAAAAAGGAATTGAAACCATGGGAAAAATTTTAGCACATGAGTCCGACAATGAAGGCTACAAAACACCAATTATTGAATTTCTATCTCCCGAAGGAAAACTGTTAAAAGGTAAACCACATTATTACGCAGCATCAGACTTGAGTAAATTTAGAACTTATAAAGGTGACATAAATAAAAACGTTAGAATACTTTACAGCTTAGAAAATCCCGAAAAATTTGTTATAAAAACCGAGAAAAGTTTTAATTACGGAACCATAATATTTGTAATAGCTGTAAGTTTAATTTTTATTGGTATTGGAATTGGTAATATTCTGGGATTTCTAAATATGGAGCATTAAATTACCAATACTTTGTTCTTAAAACCCAAAATTGGAGTAGAAAGTTTCCAAACTTGTTAACTTTACAAAAGCGCTTGAACCATATTCTATTCGACTAAAATTAATACAACTTTGCCTTTGTATAATATAGATTTCTAATCACGGAGCTTTTGGGATATAAATTAAAGTTCATTCTTAGATCAAAAAATAATGCACATGCCAAATAAAAAAATTACAGAAGCAATTATTGACAAAATAAATATTGGTTACGATGACTATGATCTTGAAAAGTTTTTAGAGCAACAAGAAGTAAATTCATCCGATTTTGAAACATTGATTGAAGGCGCTAAAAACAAAATCTTAGAACATAACTTAAAAACTTATCCAAAACAAAATAAATCAACATTCATCTTTTGTCTTTCTTTGTTTGCTGCACTATTTCTTTTTTTTGTCATTATTCTTCCATTATCAAATATCAGTAACGGAATAATACCAATTTCAATCTTGGGCGCAATTTCGATAAGTTTATCCGGATCTTATGCTTTACTGTATTACAAAAGCTGGAACAAGGATTTTATTGAAAAAATTGGAAAGCCAAAATTTGATTTGCAAAACTATATTCTACTTTTTAGTTTGCCAACTGTTTTAATTTATTTTATGATTTCTAAGTCTTTTATAAGTGGCTCGGGTTACCATCTGTATAAATTAAATTCAACCATTAGACTGATAAATTCTCTATTTTCCTAACATTTTTTTTAGGAGCTAATCCCGCTATTCGTTATAATCTTTTGTTCCGCTAAAGCTCCACAAAAGGATTTCCACTTCTATCGGGGCTAGGCAATCATTTTCATAATAACATTTTCGTTTAATTTGTCATTTCGAGGAACGAGACTCAAGCGATAGCGAACAGACGAAGTAAATCACACACGTAATTCGACAAAGATTGGAGAATTAAGGAACTGAGTTTCTTGTGTGATTTCTCATCGTTCGAAACAGTAACAGTACAGTTAATCATTATTTTAAGTTAAAGTTTGTGGCTTCGCTTCCGCAGACTATCGAGATGGCGAGATTAAACAAACTAAACCTTTGTGCCTTTGTTCCTAAGAACCTTTGCTCCTTTCTTATAAAAAATCCCTAATTTCGCCTATTAAATAAGAAGGAGAAAAAATGAAGGTCTGTATTGCCGAAAAACCAAGTGTAGCACGAGAAATAGCATCCGTTTTGGGAGCCAATACCAAGCATGATGGATATTACGAAGGCAACGGTTATGCTGTAACGTATACCTTTGGACATTTATGTACCTTAAAAGAACCTAACGATTACAAACCACACTGGAAAAGCTGGGATTTGAACAATTTGCCAATGCTTCCTGATAAATTCGAAACCAAAGTGGTGGAAAATTCAGGTATCCAAAAGCAATTTAAAATTGTTAAAAGTCTGTTCGATAAAGCCGACGTCGTGATAAACTGCGGGGATGCCGGGCAAGAAGGAGAACTGATCCAACGTTGGGTGATGAACGAAGCAAATTACAAAGGCGAAGTACAACGTTTATGGATTTCGTCCCTAACTACCGAAGCCATAAAAGAAGGTTTTGACAATTTAAAACCATCTGCCAATTACGATAATTTATTCTATGCCGGATTTTCCAGAGCCATTGGCGATTGGTTATTAGGTATGAATGCCACACGTTTATACACCGTAAAACATGGTGGTTACAAACAAGTATTGTCAATTGGACGTGTGCAAACGCCAACATTGGCAATGGTTGTAGATCGTTGGAAAGAAATTGAAAATTTCAAACCTCAACCTTATTGGGAATTGCAGACTTTATACAGAGAAACACTTTTTAGCTATGAAGAAGGACGTTTTCTGAAAAAGGAAGATGGAGAAATATTAGCCAATAAAGTCAAAGAAAGTGAATTCGAAATTGTTTCGGTCGAAAAAAAGAACGGAAATGAGTTTGCTCCAAAGTTATTCGACTTAACAGGTTTACAAGTATATTGCAATACAAAATTTGGATTTTCGGCAGATGAAACGCTTAAAATTGTACAAACTTTGTACGAACAAAAAGTAGTTACGTATCCCAGAGTTGATACGACTTTTTTACCAAATGATATTTATCCGAAAGTAACGGGAATTCTGCAAAAACTATCTAAATATGCCGAATTAACACAACCACTTTTAGGGAAAAAAATTAAAAAATCACCTAAAGTTTTCAACGATAAAAAAGTTACGGATCACCACGCAATTATTCCAACCGGAATAGAATCTAATTTGCAGTTCAATCAGCAGCAAGTTTACGATATTATTACAAGACGTTTTATTGCGGTTTTTTATGATGATTGTCTCGTTGCCAATACCACAGTAATTGGAAAAGCTGCTGATGTAATGTTCAAAACCACGGGAAAGGAAATTTTAAAAAAGGGATTTCGTGTTGTATTTGAAGATCCAAACGCAAAAGAAAAAGAAGCCGATCTCTTACCCAGTTTTGTTGTGGGAGAAAAAGGTCCGCATGAACCTTCGTTTCTTGAAAAAGAAACCAAACCACCCAATCAGTTTACGGAAGCAACTTTACTGCGTGCCATGGAAACGGCAGGAAAACAAGTTGATGACGAAGATTTACGCGAATTGATGAAGGAAAATGGTATTGGACGTCCATCAACCCGCGCGAATATTATCGAGACACTTTTTAAACGTCAATATATTGTTCGAAACAAAAAACAAGTTTTACCAACTCCAACAGGAATTCAGCTTATTGATACGATTCAGAATGAGTTAATAAAATCGGCTGAATTGACGGGTTCTTGGGAAAAGCAGTTGAAAGATATCGAAAAAGGAACTTTTACCGCTGGAGCGTTTATCAAAAACATGAAGCGTATGGTCGAGGCTTTAGTAACCGAAGTAAGAAGCGAAACCAGGCACGCCAATATTTCGCATGCAACCGCAACCCAAAAACAAGTTGTAAAAACAGAGCAAAAGAAAGCCGCAGGGATTTTGGCAGAAACCTGTCCGAAATGTAAAAAAGCAACGCTTATAAAAGGAAAATCTTCTTACGGATGTGGTAATTATAAAGCGGGTTGTGATTTTCTATTGCCTTATACTTTTGCAGAAAAAAAAATAACGGAGAGTCAATATTTAAGATTAGTTCAAAAAGGTTCTACAGTCAATATAAAAGGCTTTAAAACCGATGCCGGAACTGTGGAAGGTTTGATTCGTTTTGAAGAAAATTACAAACTTAAATTAGAGACAAAAAAAACGGCTCCAAAAACAAAATCAGAGGCAAAATCTGCTACAACATCAGATGCATTAACGTGTCCAAAATGTAAAAAAGGAACCATCATGAAAGGGAATACCGCTTATGGATGCAGCAATTATAAATCAGGTTGTGATTTTAAAGTCACTTTTGATGACGTAAGAGCCAAACTAAAGGATCAAAAACCAACTAAAGAACTGGTTTATTCCATTTTAGAAGCAAGTGTATAGATTTTTTTACCAAATATTAAAATGATTTTTTTCACGCAGATTCTGCAGATTTGCGCAGATTTAATTTTGATTTTTAATTATAAAAATCTGCGAAAATCTGCTTAAATCTTTTTTAAATCTTTTTTAAATCTGCGTTAAAAATAAACATTTTAATCTTGTAATCTTTGGCAACTTTTCCATTTAGAATTTAAATAATAATTCGCGCTAATTCGTATAATTTGTTGCTAACTTTTTTTTAATAACTTAGCTTTTTAATTTAACATCAAATATCAAAATATATGTTTCAGAAAATTACTCTTTTAATACTTTTAGTTTCGGTTGTTTCTTGTCAAAAAAAGGAATCTGTTGAGAAAGATAAAATCAAAATAGCAGACTGGCTTATCGGAAACTGGGAAAATACTTCTCCAGACGGAGTTCTTACTGAAAACTGGCAAAAACTAAACGACAGTACTTTTAGCGCTGCCTCTTACTTTATAAAAGGAAAAGACACACTTCATTTCGAGAATATTGTTTTGGCTCAAAAAGGCGAAACCTTAACGTATCTTGCTACCGTAAAAGGTCAAAATGATGATAAATCTGTCGCGTTCCCTTCAACCGCAGAATCGGACAAACAATTGGTTTTCGAAAATCCAAAACACGATTATCCTCAAAAAATCACGTATACAAAAGGTCCAAATAATACTTTAACAGCTGAGATTTCAGGGAAATTGGATGGGAAAGTAAGTTCTGAGAAGTTTGTTATGACTAAAAAATAAATCAATGACAAAGAAAATAAATTATGTTCAGATAATTTTTCCTTTCATTGCAAGCTATTTTATTATATTTTCTTTTGAGCCGTTTTCATGGCTTTACAGTATAAAAATATTAGAACTTACAAAAATTCATGGTGCTAGAAATGTTTTTGACAACCAGGAAAAATATGGAATAACTCCAGGAGCCATTGCTTTGTTTAGTTTTTGGCCAAGTGTTGCTGTTTTAGCAGGAATTGTTTTTGCATTTATAATCTCAATTTTAATCTCAAAGATAAAAAAATGGTCTATTTTAAATAGCTTCATCGTTCTCACATTAATTTATCTTTTATACCGATTTGATCTTCTAGGCTGGGATTATATTCGATCATATTTATCAGTTGGTAGATTTACAAATGATTATCAATCAAAATTTATAATCAACGGCTCAATTTTATTGATTATTGCACTTATAATTTTCTTTTCGAAATGGACAAATAGAATTATCCAAAATCAATATCAAAAAATAAACTAAATGAAAAAATACTTTATTTTATTTTTTGTTTTGTTTTCCATTTTTAGTTGCAGCAATAAAACCCAAAGTACGATTGAAAACTTAATTGATAATTTTTCATTTAATAGAACAATCTCAAATAGCAGCACAATAATTATTAAACTTTACGATACAGCCGTAACGAAAAAAAGAGTTAGTGATGTTGAATCTTTTACTCCTAAAAAAGAATTTAAAGCTTTAAATAGAAAACAAATTGAAGCTTTTAACGAAGTATTTACAAATGCTGAAAAAACTGGATATTGTTGTTGTTCAACAGCTATTTATTCGATTCGTTTTTTAAATCAAAAAGAAGAACTCGATCTTTTTTATGTTGATACTCTCGAATTTAAAGATAAAGTAAGAATCTATGAAGATGGTTTTCAATATTCTTATATTGTCGATAAAGAGAATTGGAAAGATTATCTTAGTGAAATAAAGAATTAATTTTAATAAATCCCCCATTTAAAAAATGAAAAATATAATTATTGTTTTTTTTCTATTCCTGATAAATTCTATTCAATCCCAAAATTTACAAGTCAAAGATTTAAGAGTTGTAATAGACAAGAATATTCCAGATTGGACAAATTCATTTGAGAATTTTGATTGGAACGATTTTATAAAAGTTGACAGTATTGCTGACTTTGAAAAAGTAGAAAAACAAAATGTAAAAAAATTAGAAAAATTTCAGCAATTGTATGATCCGATAATTTCATATTCTGAAAATAAAAATAAATTCATCGATATCTACAGTTACCAACTCAATCTTGAAAAGAAAAACGAGAAATATTATTCTAATATTGATGTCGGGCAAGCTATATATTTTTGCGAAATAAATAAGAAACTTTGGCAACGAATTGCCTATAATGAATATTCCAAATATTTTGAAGATGTCATTTGGATCAATGAAAATAAGTTTCTTTTAGTTGGATATGAAAAAACTGAAAATGATAAAAACTCTCCGATTATCTATGTTGGCAATCTAAAAAATCAATCATTTGAAATTATCATTAATACCAACAAGAAATGCCTTCAAAAAGAAAATTTTTATAAGTCTAAAAAACTAAAAAATATTAAAATTGAAAATCAAGAATAAAAAAGAACCAATGATTCTGTGTTTTTTTGGAATATTTTATTTCTTTTGCTGGTGTTACCTTCTTACTCGTGAATCTAATCTTTGTTAAACTGGACTGAAGTCCAGCCCTACAATATTTAGCACCTCAGCAACTTCAAAAAAACCTATTCCTTCTCCCCGATTTTATTCACCATAAAAATCATCAATACACCTAAAACCGCCATTACCAGAAACGCCCATTTCATACTTAAATATTCAGATATGAAACCAACCATTGGCGGAACCAATAAAAACCCCAGATAACCAATTGTAGATATCGAAGTTAATGCAGATCCGCTGCTTAATTTTGATGATCTTCCAGCAATGCTAAATACCAACGGAACCACGCAGGAAACCCCAACTCCGATTAAGATGTAGCCGAAAAAAGTTGGATAAATAAATGGAAATAAGAAACAAATTAAAAATCCTAAAGTGATCAAAATACCGCTGTAAAGCAGAATCCGTTTCGTACCAAATTTCATTACTCCATAATCTCCAAACAAGCGTCCTAAAGTTACCGCTGTTGCAAAAAATACAAATGCAGCACTGGTTAACTTTGGCGAAGCATGCAATATATTTTGAAAATAAATACCGCTCCAATCGTACATTGTATTTTCGCAAGCCATTGAAACAAAACAAATGATGGCAAACTTAATCAGGTTTTTTTCCGGCATCGAAAAGAACTTCTTTTTGACCGGTACTGGTTCATTATGAATACTCAACGGGTAAAAACAAAACGTAAGAGCCATCATAAAAATACTTACTCCCAATAAATGATGTGATGGCGCAATATGTTTGGTGACCATTACATAACCTAAACCTGCGCCTGCAAAAACGGCTATACTCCAAACAGCATGAAAACGAGTTATGATAGATTGTGGATATAATTTTTGAACCTCCAGAGATTGCGCATTAATAGACAAATTAAAAATATTACGAGAAGCTCCAAAGATCAAAAGTATAATAACCAACTGCCATACAAAAGCAGCCAAACCTGGCAAAGACAAAACGATGTTAAACATGATTGCTCCCAATAACATGATGTAGCGGCTACTGTATTTATTCAATAACTTTCCTGTAAAAGGCATTGTGAGCATTAAACCTATTGGGAAAGCAAATAAAACAGTTCCAAATTGAGCTTCGGATAAATGTAATTGTGCTTTTATATGCGGAATTCGGGAAACCCAAGAAGAATATCCAAATCCGGAAAGGAAAAAAAACACAGTATTGGCTATTCGGAATCCTCTGGGTGTATTTTGTATTTTTTTGAAAAAGGGTAAAATCATCTAATAACTCAATTTAATGCTGCAAAATTAAGCTTTTAGAGACAATCTTTATAGAGATTATCCTTTCTAATTTTAAGTTTAATTTATAACCTTAAAAATCATTATTAATATTTATTCTAAATAAAAATTGTTTAAATAATATTAAACTTTACATTTGTGATAATAAACATTAACTCCTTAATTTAATACTATGAAATCTAAAAATTTAAAATCTATAGCATTTTTACTATTTATGTTAGTTGCAAGTCCTGCTCTATTCGCCCACGCACTTTGGATCGAAACTAAAGCAACCGGAACAAAAGGAAAAGCACAGGAAATTTCCGTTTTCTTTGGAGAATTTTCAGATAACGACATTACGGCTTCTGCAAAATGGTTTTCTGATTTAAAAGATTTTTCGTTGGTTGTAATTAGTCCGTCGAAAAAAGAAACTAAGCTTACTGCAACAGCTTTAGAAAATAAATATCAAGCTTTTTTTACACCGGATGAAGATGGTGTTTATACGGTAGTAATGCACCATACAGTAAAAGATGTTTACGGAACTATGAAGTTAGATTATAACTCAAGTGCTACAGTTACTGTTGGGAATACTGCAAAAGGAAATGAAGCTATTACAAATACAAACATTATTAGTTTGTATTCTAAAGATGCAGCAACTGCCAAACAAAAAGCCGTCTTAAATATAGACGCTCTATATGAAGCTAAAGCAGCGAAAAAACAAAAAATGAAAGTAATTGCGCCAAACGGTTGGGAAAAAGAATTGTGGAGTAATGAAAACGGAGAAACTTCGTTTACACCAATATGGCCAGGAAACTATATGGTAGAATTTGCTTATACGGAGAAAGCTGCCGGAGAACATAATGGCAAAAAATATGATGAAATCTGGAAAATGGCTACTTACTTAATAACAGTTAAATAATTTTCAACTGCATTTTTCAGTTTTAATAAGAAGTTCATCTTCAATCAAACCTTGTCTTTTGGATAAGGTTTTTTTTTATGCCTAAAAGTAATTTAAAACTCCAATCACTCTTTAGAATCATTCTGCATTAATAGATAATTAAAATTAAAAACACAAAATCTTAAGCCAATCTTAAGAAAGAACTAAGAAAGGTTTAAGTACCGAAATATCTCTAAAAATTTTGTTAAAGCATTTATGAGACCTTATATTTGCAAAAAGTTATTTTTATTAAATCTAAATAAATACCATGAAATATAATTTACTACTTGCTTTATCTTTGATAAGTTTTGCATCTTATAGTCAGGAATATACAAGTACAGAAAGCGGTTCAACTGTAAATGATACTGTAAAAAATAAAAAAGGAGAAATTCTTAATGAAGTAATTGTTACTAAAGGTAAAGAACCAAAACCTGTTACTGCTGTTCGTTCTGGTTTGAAACCAATGGATAACCCTCAAAGTATACAAATTATAGGTTCTGATGTTATAGAGCAACAGCAAGCGGTTCGTTTAAGCGAAGTTATAAAAAACGCTAATGGAGTTTATGTAGGTTCTGCCCGTGGAGGAGCTCAGGAATCTTTCTTTTCCAGAGGATATGACATGTCTACTAACAATATGTTTAAAAATGGATTTCGTTATAATGCAGGTTCTATTCCTGATGTTTCAGGTTTAGAAAAAGTGGAATTTTTAAAAGGTGGTTCTGCATTATTATTTGGAAATGTTGCTCCGGGTTGTATATTAAATTTGGTAACTAAAACACCATCATTCAAAAAAGGTGGTGAAATTTCAATGCAAATGGGAAGTTACTCCTTCTACAAGCCTTCTTTTGATTTTTACGGACCTCTTAATAAGTCTATTGCTTTTAGAATCAATGGTTCTTATGAAAACTCTGAAAGTTTTAGAGATGTTGTAAAAAATGAGCGTGTATATGTAAATCCATCCTTACTTTTCACTGTCAGTCCTAAAACACAAATTACAGTTCAGGGAGATTATTTAACTGCAGACTGGACTCCGGATTTTGGTACAGGAATTATAGGAAAACAAATTCTTGATTTACCACGTAATGCTTTTTACGGTTCTCTTTGGTCTAATGGTAATACAAAATCTGCAAGTGCATCTGTATTATTAAATCATGATTTCAATAAAAACTGGAAACTTAATTTTAATAGCTCATTCCAGAATTATAACAGAACTCAAAAATCAACAGCTCAATTATCTAATTTAGATGATACTAAAATATACCCAATTCCTGGTTACTGGAATAGAGGATTAAGTCAGACAAAAAACTTAGAACAAATTCTTGGAGACCAATTAAGCCTTCAGGGAAACTTCAATACCGGATCTGTAAAACATCAGATCTTTACAGGTGTAGATTGGGAAAATTCATTTGCAACTGCTTATACTTATGCTTTTAACGAAAAAGCAGTTAAGGTAAATGGTAAGTATGATCCGAGTCTTTATGATACTATCAATCTTTTTGATTTCGATCCTTCGACACAAAGAAACGATATTCCGAATGCAAGAGCTACTCAAATCGCAAAAACAGAAACCAATCGTTTTGGCGCCTATTTTCAAGACTTGATTTCTATTACAGATAAATTCAAAGTTTTAGCAGGTGTTCGTTGGTCTTGGCAAGAAGCTGAAGTAACAACTTACAAAGAAACACTTGTTAGCGGTGCTCAAACTGTAAGCCCGGAAAAAGCGACACCTGTTGTTGGTAGTAAAAAACTGGATAATGCTTTTTCTCCAAAATTTGGATTAATCTACCAGCCAATAAAAGAAATCTCTTTGTTTGGTAGTTACTCAAGTTCATTTACACCTAATACAGGAACAACTGCAGATTTAAAACCAATTGCTCCATCGATTATTGACCAATATGAAGCAGGAATCAAAACAGATTTCTTGCGCGGACTTTTCAGTGCAAACTTTACTGTTTATCAAATCACTAACAGTAACTTAGCACAAACTGCTGAATTTAAAGCAGACGGAACAACTCCAAATATTGACACTAACGTAAAAGTTTTAAGTGGAGAAACTAAAAGTAAAGGTATCGAAATTGATCTTACAGCAAGACCAACTGAAGGTTTAAACATTATTGCAGGTTACAGTTATAATGATATGCGTTATACACAAACATCCGGATTAAACGGAAGTTTTATAGAAGGTGATCGTTTAGCAAGAACTCCTGCTAATACAGCAAATTTAAGTTTCTTTTATACGTTGCAGGATGGTTTCTTTAAAGGCGTTTCTGTTGGAGCAATCGGAAATTATATTGGAAAAAGAACTGGTGGTTGGAACAATCAATACGACTCTACTAAACCAAACGGAATCTGGGATAGAGAAATTCCATTAGAAGCTTACACAACAATAGATGTATCAGCTGGTTATACTTGGAAAAAGATCTCAATCTTATGTAAATTATCAAATATTACAAACGAATTGAATTACACTGTTCACGAAAATTACAGTGTAAATCCAATTGCGCCTCGTCAGATTTTGACAAGCTTAAGATACAAGTTCTAAAAATATTTGAATTAGATTTTTATTACCAAAACCTCATTTATTTCTAAATGAGGTTTTTTGTTTTCGCAAAAGAAAATGTTCTAATTATAGTACTTTTGTCAGGCAGATAATTATTATCTCATCAAAATAAAAATTCTAAATATGTCAGATTCCAAGAAAAACCAATTACAAAAAACTCTCGGATTAAGTTTTAATATCGCCGTTTTGATTGGAGGAACTATTGGAGTTGGAATCCTAAGAACTCCCGGTACAATTGCATCTCTATTAGACAATTATTGGCTCATTATTGCTTCTTGGCTTTTTGGCGGATTATTTGTTTTAATTGGTGCAAATTCATATGCCGAATTAGCGACAATGCTTCCAAAAGCTGGAGGATCTTACAATTATATCAAAAGGGCTTTTGGCAATTATGCCGGATTTCTTTCGGGTTGGTTTGATTATATTACCAATGCGATTCCACCCGCATTTTACTGCATTGTAATTAGCGAATATATTATTATTTTGTTTCCAAATCTTAAGGATTACTCGACCGAAATGGCTATTTCTTTACTAATTGCCTTTGTTTTATTACATTTAAGTGGCGTAAAAAATGGAAGTACGATTCAGCAAATTACCAGTTTCTTAAAAGTGATTTGTTTTTTTGCTTTGGTTGTTGCTTGTTTTATGTATTCGGGCGTGAAATTAGCGCCAATTCCAAAAGATAATACTGTGGTCCAAATTGGTTTATTATTTGGATTTTTCAAATCGCTTCAACTTATTATCGGAACCTATAATGGCTGGAATAGCGTTTGCTTTTTTGCCGAAGAAAATGATGATCCGGGAAAGAATATTCCGAAATCCTTATATAGTGGTGTTTTACTAGTTATAGCGATTTACATTTTAATAAATGTTGCTTTTTTCTATATCCTTCCTGTTGAAAATGTAGCAAAATCAAATCTGGCTGCAGCCGATGTTGCTAATATTATTTTCGGAAAAAACGGAGCAATTATCGTTACTGTAATTTCGATTTTCTCGTTAATCAGTATTCTGAATGCATTTATGATGATTCCGCCAAGAATCTTATACGGATTAAGCCGCGATGGTTTTTTTACCGAAAAAGGAACAACCGTAAACAAAGGCGGAACTCCAATCGTTGCGCTTTTAGTTTCATCGCTATTTAGTTTGTTTTTGATTTGTATCGGTTCTTTTGAAGTTCTGTTTTCATTTGCTGCCTTCACCTCTATTATTGTTTGGGGATTGGCATATTGTTCTCTTATAAAATTAAGAAAATCAGAACCGGATTTACCAAGACCTTACCGTTCCTTTTGGTATCCGTGGACGACTATTATTGCGATTGTAGCTTCAATTTCACTTTTGATTGGATTTGTATTTAGTGATCCTAAAAGTTTCGGAATTATAGTTGTTATTACACTGATTTCTTATCCTTTGTTTTTGGTTTTGACTCGAAAGAAAAAGTAATAATGCAAAGTGTTTTATAGCCACGAATTCACGAATTATTACTCATTATGTGTGAAAATAATTCGTAAATTCGTGGCTATTTTTTTTTAAAAGCAAAACCCGACAAATTTTCAGAATCTGTCGGGTTTTATATTTAAAAGTAAATCTGATTCTTATTTCAAACCAGCTATACTTTGCTCGATTGTTGCAATTTTTGCCAATGCATCAGCTTCTTTTTGTTTTTCGTTTGCTAAAACCTTTTCAGGTGCTCCGGCAACAAATTTCTCGTTAGACAATTTTGCCTGAACTGATTTTAAGAAACCTTGTGTGTAAACCAACTCTGCGGTTAACTTTGCAACTTCAGCTTCAACATCAATATTTCCTCCTGAAATTGGAATGAAATATTCGTTTGATTTTACACGGAAAGATAACGCTCCGTCAACTTTGGCCGAAACATATTCGAAAGTAGAAATATTTCCTAATTTTGTTACGATTGAATCAAAATAAGTTGAAAGATTCTCGTTATTAATTGCTTTTAATTCTATGCTGTCTTTAGATGCAATATTTTTCTCCTTACGAATCGTTCTAATTCCTGAAATTACTTCAATTGTACTTTCAAAATCAGTAACTAAACTTGCGTTAAATGGTTTTAATTCTGGCCATGTTGAAACGATCAAAGCTTCATCAGCAGTTCTGTCAGTAATTAAATGCCAGATTTCTTCGGTTAAGAAAGGCATGAAAGGATGCAACAATTTCAAGTTATTTTCTAACATCTCGATTGCTTTATCAAACGTCGTTTGATCAATTGGTTGTTGATACGCCGGTTTGATCATCTCTAAAAACAATGCACAGAAATCATCCCAAACCAATTTATAGATTGCCATTAATGAATCTGAAATTCTGTATTTCTCAAAATTATCTTCAATGTCAACCAATGTTTGCTGCAATTTAGCTTCAAACCATTCAATGGCTACTTTTGATGATTCCGGTTGTGGAATAGTTTCTGAAACTTCCCAACCTTTAATCAATTTAAAGGCATTCCAGATTTTGTTTGTAAACGCTTTTCCCTGATTACATAATTCTTCATCAAACATAATGTCATTTCCTGCAGAAGCACTCAAAAGCAATCCTACACGAACACCATCTGCACCAAATTTCTCAATCAAATCCAAAGGATCAGGAGAATTCCCTAATGATTTAGACATTTTACGACGTTGTTTATCGCGTACCAAACCTGTTAGATATACATTTGTAAAGGGTTTTTCGCCCGCATATTCGTAACCTGCAATAATCATTCTCGCAACCCAGAAAAACAAAATATCCGGACCTGTAACCAAGTCATTTGTTGGATAATAATACTTGAAATCTTCACTTTCAGGATCCATGATTCCACCAAAAACTGACATTGGCCAAAGCCAAGATGAGAACCATGTATCTAATGCATCAACATCTTGCCTTAAATTGTTGATTGTTAATTGTTGATTGTTCGTTTTTTCTTTCGCTAAAGCTAAAGCGTCTTCTATAGATTCTGCAACTACGAAATCTTCTTTTCCGTCTCCGTAATAATAAGCCGGAATTTGTTGTCCCCACCATAATTGACGAGAAATATTCCAATCACGAATATTGTTTAACCAGTGTGCATATGTATTTTCAAAACGTTTTGGATGCAATTTAATATCTCCATCAACCAAAACAGATTTGATTGCCGGTTTTACTAAATCTTCCATTTTCAAAAACCATTGATCTGATAATCTTGGTTCGATTACCGCTTTGGTTCTTTCAGATGTTCCTACTTTATTCAAATGGATTTCGGTTTTTGCCAAAGCTCCAATTTCTTCTAATTCTTTTGCAATCTCGGTACGAACCACAAAACGATCTTTCCCCTGATAATGCAACCCGAAACTATTTAGCGTAGCATCTTCATTAAAGATATCAACGATTTCAAGATTGTGTTTCTCTCCAAGCGTTTTATCGTTCATATCGTGCGCCGGAGTTACTTTCAAACATCCTGTTCCGAATTCTACATCTACATATTCATCTTCGATAATTGGAATTACACGACCACAAATAGGAACAATTGCTTTTTTTCCTTTTAAATGTGCAAAACGTTCATCATTTGGATTGATACAAATTGCGGTATCTCCAAAAATAGTTTCGGGACGAGTTGTGGCAATGGTCAAAAATTCCTCAGTTCCCTCAATTTTATAGTTTAGGAAAAATAATTTTCCTTGTTGTTCTTCATAAATAACTTCTTCGTCAGAAAGCGTTGTTTTTGCTTCAGGATCCCAGTTTACCATTCGGTATCCTCTATAGATTAATCCTTTGTTATACAAGTCAACAAATGATTTAATTACAGAAGCTGACATATCAGGATCCATCGTAAATTTAGTTCTTTCCCAATCGCAGGAAGCACCTAATTTTTTAAGCTGATCAAGAATTACTCCACCATATTTATCTGTCCATTCCCAGGCGTGCGCCAAAAATTCTTCGCGGGTCAAATCATTTTTATTGATTCCTTCTGCTTTTAATTTTGCTACAACTTTTGCTTCCGTTGCAATAGATGCGTGATCCGTTCCCGGAACCCAACAGGCATTGAAACCTTTAAGACGCGCTCTACGAATCAAAACATCCTGAATTGTATTGTTCAACATATGCCCCATGTGCAAAACTCCTGTGACGTTTGGTGGCGGGATTACAATTGTATAAGGTGTTCTATGATCTGGCTCCGAATGAAAATAATTATTTTTCATCCAGTAATCATACCATTTATTCTCGATCGTTTTAGCGTCAAATTGTGCTGGAATTGTCATTTTATCGTGGATATGTTTAATCGTTAATTCGTTTATTTGCTTATCGTTCTAATCGTTATTTATTTAACCGTTAATTTATTTTTATGGATCTTTTTTAAACCACAATCATTAATCAATTAAACAACTAAAGAGTTAAACAATTAAACTTTTTAAACTTTGGTTTAATTTTTGTAATTATAACTGACAGCAAAAGTAAATAATTAAAGACACTATAAAAAGAGAAATAAAAATTTGTGTATTAATTAAAACAAAGTATATTTACTTACAACTTAAAATAATTTCAAATGAAAAATGTTGCCACTTTTATTGTAATCGCATTGTTTTGTACAATTGGTTACGCACAAAACGGCCCAAAAATTGAATTTGCAGCCCCAGACAACACAATTGATTATGGAAAAATTTCTAAGGGTGACAATGGAGTTCGCTCTTTTGAATTTACAAACACAGGAGATGCACCTCTATTGATTACCGGCGCAGAATCTACTGTAAGCTCAATTGTTGTTACAAAACCAGCAGCAGCCATTTTGCCTGGTAAAAAAGGGAAAATTGATGTAAAATACAATATGGTTTCCGGTCCTATTCGTAAAACAATTACCGTTGAGACCAATGCCGTTAATTATCCCGATGGTAGAGTCGCCTTAAAGATTAAAGGTGAAGTTTTATAAAAAAACAAAAATCTAAAAATAGTAAAAGCCGTTTCTTTAATTAGAAACGGCTTTTTTTATTGTCAAATCTTTGTCAAAGTTTAAAAAATATTTTCACGTACAATAACCACAATCATTGTCATCCCGAGGAACGAGGGATCTCCGCAAGAAACTAACACACAGAATTTCACCTAGATTGTCGAGCTACTTGCGGAGATCCCTCGTTCCTCCGGATGACAAAAAATGCGTAGACCAACTTTGAAATTAAGCTTTTGACAAAAGTTCCTTACACGCTTGTCTTAAAACTTTGACAAAGCTAATTATGAGTTTCTAAATTTTCTTTATTCGCAATGAATACTATTAAATTTATATTTTACATTTTCAAAATCAATAGGTTTATCTTTTACCAAATAAGTTACTCCCATTGTAGTTTGCATTTTTCCGTTTCCTAAAATAAGTTGATTGTCACGTTTTAAAAGTGCCATCGGATTTTTGAATTTTGTGTTTTTATTTGCGGTATCTACAAATGTATAGTCTACAAATAGGGTGTCTCCATGAAATTCTCCTGCAACTTCTCCAGTTCTTTCGGCAGCATTAGCAACTTTCATTACCATATCTCCGGATATTTTTCCATTTTTTAACGTATACAAATCTAAAGTGATTGTATCTTTTTCATATATCGCTTTATAACACTCAGTTTTTACAATCTTTTCACCTTCGGCTTTTGCAGCTTCAAGTTCTTTTTGTTTTTCATCATTTTTACAACTTTGGAATCCAATGCAAGCCATAAGCAAGCAAAATACAACTGGTTTTTTCATAATTAGCTATTTTAAGTTCATTCTTATTCTCTAAAATTAAATAAAAAAGAAGCCAAAAAAAAGGCTTCTTTTTAAAATTATTATTTTTATTTAATCTAATAGGTTTAAATCGGCATCTATAACTTATTAATTACAAATTCACTTCTTCTGTTCAACTCATGCTCTTCTTCTGAACAGGCATCATCTGTTTTACATTTTACAATTGGCACAGATTCTCCATAACCTTTAGCAGTAACTCTGCTTGCATTTATACCGGACTGAATGATAAAATCTCTGGTTGAATTTGCTCTTTTTTGAGATAATTCTTCATTAAACTTAGCATTTCCGCGTGAATCTGTATGCGAACCAATCTCGATCACCATTCCAGGATATTTATTCATCAAGGCTACAACTCTTCCTAAAACGAATTTAGATTCTTTACGGATATACCACATATTGAAATCAAAATAAATAGGATCTGTTTTTATAATTAATCGGTCTTTATTGTCTTTTATAACATCTTTTTCTTGTTTTAAGATCTCTGCAACTTTTTCTTTTTTCTTAGTTTCTGTTGCTTGCACCAAAGCTATAGCAGCCAACGCCTCTTTTTTCTTATTTTCTTCTTCTATAAGAATCTCTTGTTTTCGTTTATTTTCTGCATTTTGCTTTTCTTCCAATTTAATTGCATCTAATGATTTTAGTGCCAATGAACCATCATTACTGACATATCTGACATTTCCTATTACGAGAGATTTCGATTCGTTGGTATATTTTTCTTTAAAAGCAACAATCGTATAAGTGCTTTCGCAGGCAACTGTAAAACTGAATTTTCCATCTGCCGGAGTCGTAATTGTCTCTATTGCCTTTTTATCTGAATCCTGCAATATTACAGTCGCATTCTCCAAAACTAAATTGGTGGTAATATCTGTAATTGTCCCCGCGATATATTGTTTACAATCTTCTACAATTAAATCTTTTGTTTCTGTGAAGGTATAAATATCGTCACTTCCTTTTCCTCCTTCTCTATTTGACGCAAAATATCCTTCTTTGGTATTTGAATCAATATTAAAGGCAAAATCGTCTAAATTAGAATTCAGCGGCAAACCAATATTTATAGCTCTTGTAAGTTCATTTCCTTTAATTTCGGAAACAAAAACGTCAAGAGATCCGTATCCCAAATGTCCATCTGAAGAAAAATAAAGCTTATTGTCTGCAGAAACAAAAGGAAATTGCTCTCTTTTATCTGTATTTACATTTGGACCTAAGTTTTTTGGCGTATCAAATGCTCCTTTATTCACGTTTACCGAATAAATATCAAATGAGCCTAAACTTCCCGGCATATCAGAAGCAAAGTACAACACTTTTTCATCAACACTTAAAGCTGGATGTTCTACAGAATAATTTGGACTATTAAAGGGTAATGAAATTATATTTGTCCATTTTCCTTCTACTAATTCGGCTTTGAAAATTTGAAGATTAGAGATTTTCTGATCGTTCTTTTTCTTTTTTCCGTTTTTAGAATTATTACGCGTAAAATAAATTGTTTTTCCATCTTTTGTGAAAATGGCATTCGATTCGTGCATTCCGGTTTTTAATTCGTCGGCAAAATAAGTAATAGTTGCATCGTTGGAATTAATACTCTGAATTGGAACTTTTACAATATTCAAATAGGTTTCATTATCCCATTTGTATTTTTTGTCAAACAATCCCGGTTTTAGTTTTACTCCTGCAAAAACCAGATTGTCTTTGTATTTTACTGCCCCAAACTCCGAATTTGGTGTGTTTATTGCTAAATTTTTAATCTCAAATCTTTTTCCGATTGCAGATACATTTTCCAGAATTTTAATTTCATTTTCAAAATTAGCAATGTCTTGAGCATTCCCGGATTTAGTATAATATTCTCTTAATACAGCATTTGCATCATCATAACTATTTGTCGCTTTTAGTGCTTGTGCATATCTGTAATAATAATCTCTGTTTAAATCGTTGTTATAATTTGTGACTAAAAGTCTGTAATAACGTTGTGCTTTTATAAGATCATTGGTATAATAATAAGAGTCTGCCAGATTTTTAATTACTTCTTGCGAAGGTTTTTCCTCGGCTAGTTTTTCATATAATATAATGGCTTCTGCATAATATGTCTTATCAAAAAATCTTTTGGCCCGGGCCAAATCCTGATCCTGGGCATTTATAAACTGTATTGAAAATACGAATATAATAACTAGTAGTTTTTTCATATTTTTCATTTTAAAAGAATCTTGGCGATTTATCATATCCTTTTCCTAATAAATCTAAATCGAAAAGCAACATAATTTCATGTGTTCCGGAATTAAACTGTCCTAAATTTGAAAGGGTGTAATCATAGGCATAACCAACTCTCAAAGTTGGTGTAACATTGATATTTACTAAGGCGCTCACTGCATCATTTATCCTGTATGCAACACCTAATTCAAACTTATTATTGTATAGAACATTTGCCGTTAAATCTACAGAAACTGGCGCTCCTTTTACAAACTTTGCCATGAAAGCAGGTTTTACCTTCCACATATCATCAACCTGAAAAACATATCCAGCAGTCAAAAAAGTATGAATGGCATCTTCTCCAAAAGCATTAATACCTGATTTTTCTTCGATATTTTTTGATTTCAATAAATTTGGTGCTGATATTCCTGCATAAAAATTATCTCTAAAATAATAGGCTCCAACTCCAATATTGGGTTTTGTCGCATTAATATCCTGAGCAAAAGCGGCATCTGTGGCGGCATTTCCGGATTGTAGTTGGAATCCGTTAAAATTGCTTTGCATGGATGAAAATCCTGCTTTTAATCCTAATGACAATCTGTTTTTGCCTCCTAAATTTAAAACATAGGCAAAATCTGCGTAAACGTTATTTTCTTTTTTAGCACCATCGCCAATATCATCTGATACTAATGACAATCCCACTTCAATCTTTTCAGATAAAGCGGTATGTCCAAAAAAGGTAAATGTTTTTGGTGCTCCATATGCTCCAACCCATTGCGTTCTGTACAGACCTCCAAAATTCATCATTAGAGGTGTTCCTGTTGCATATGCGGGATTGACTACACTCATATTATACATATAATGGGTATATTCAGGATCCTGCTGTGCTAAAGCGGGTATTATATAGAGGAGGAATGTTATATAAAGTATTATTTTTTTCATTTGAAAATTATATTAAATAATGTAAAAAAGAATTATCGATTTAAATAAAGTCGTCCTTGCTGAGGAGGTTTATTGTCCTTATTAAAATTGATAACATAAAAATAAACTCCATTTGGAGCCACTCCACCATTAAGTCCTTTGTTCTCATAGTTTATCCCGTCCCAACCTGGTTTGTCTTTTCCACCTTTATACATTCCGTTTCCGTATCTGTTAAAAATCTCGATGGTATAATTTGGATATAAAAATCCAATATTCGTAATTTCAAACACATCGTTTACGCCATCTCCATTTGGAGAAAATCCATCAGGGATAAAGAATGGATATTGAGGAGAATCACATTCTTTCAGCGAAACCGTTGCCGGAGTACTTTGCTCAGAATAACAGTTTGTTGTTGTCGAAAAATCGAACCCGTAATATGTTTTTTTATCAGCCAAAAGTGTCGAAGACGGTAATAAATTTCCATTATTTGGCGCATCGTACCAAACCACTGTTGAAGGTGAATCTGTTTTAGTAGATAAATCTGCAATTGTAGGATTGTCCAATCCGCAGAATTCAGGCGTACCAATTAATATTGGTGCCGGAGTATCATTTATTGTGACAGCAATCATTGTAGGTTCAGAAATACAACTTAATGTAGTTTGTCTTAAATAATAGTTTTCTGCTTTTAATGCATAAGTATTTGGAAGAGGAGTTGTTGCCGTTGCAGAATCATACCAGGAATATTGTACTCCTTTTGGATCTAAGTTTGCAATTGTAGCTTTATCAACTTTACAAAATTCCTGATTACCTGCGGCAGGCGCCACAGGAATAGATTTTAGAGAAAACGTATCTGCCGCACCACTTACATCAGCACTACAAGTTGTTATATTATTGGTTAGTTTTGTTATAGAAATTGTTGTCGCACCCGCATTAATAAGCAAATTGGCAGGAATTACAAAACTAGCGTTCCCATCTGAACTCGTCAATGCAACTGTTTGTGTCGTAGCGGTATTGCTTCCTGAGAGTACATATGATAATGTAACATTTGTAAGAGTTCCCAATCCGGAAACTGAAGCTGAAACGTCAGATCCAAAACAAACATCTTGTACTTGTAATCTCAATGTTGAAGCATTTGGCAATGGATTTATTAAGATATCTCCTTTTAAATTTGCACCATTAACACATTGCGAAATTACGTGCGTAATTGCTGTTATGGTAACAACAGAAGTTCCGGTTTTTTGATTGAAAAACCCAGGAACAATAAAATCATTTGAAACACCTCCTACAAAGGTTAACCTTGCTATTTGTGAGGCACCAGTATTGGCTCCTGAAATATTATAAACAACATCATATTCGCCATCTGCAAGTTTTACCGCATCAGTGATTTGAATGGTGGCATCGTCATTTTGACAAACAGTTGCGGGAGTTATACTTGCTCCTTCTAAATCCGGAATTGCATAAATAACCAATTCATCTGACAGATTATTTATAATGTTATGACATAATCCTAAACTATTTACTGAAAGTATATCTAAAATAGTTACGTTAAAACGACCTACTTGTTGAAAATAACTTGAATCAAGTGGAAATATAAGAACTCCATTTGTAAAATTTGCTCTAATTGTTTCCGTCCTTGACCTTGGTCCCGAAACATTAAAAACGACAGTATAGATACCATTCGGAATAACAGCATTCCCTCTGGTAATAGTAACTGAATATTGTGCTGTAGGAATTTCAGTTTCACAAATATCTGAATTAACCTGAACAACAGCGCCAGTAAAATCAAGCGTTTTTTCCAGATGAATTCTCACATTTGATTGTGCATTGCCACAAATAGTATTTTTAGACAGAACTTTATATGTAAAGTAATAATCTCCTACACCAAATTTGTTATATATATTTTGCACATCAACAAAATGATCTTCAGAAGAAGAGAGTTCTCCCGTATTACTAGGATCACTCCAGGTACCTCCGGGATCTTGTCCGCTAAGTAAATTTTCTAAATCATAGTTAGTATAACTTGTCAATCCATTGCTTGCACATAAAGGTAAATCACGAGCAACTCCTGATTTTGGAGCTCTCTTAACGGTAATTATGGATGTAGATGACATTGCAGGACAAGTACCTCTTGCAGGCATTGTATATGTAAATGGAAAATCTCCTTCTAAATTCTCCACATTAACAACCGATCCAACATTTACATTCTGTGTATCATCATGCCATTGCCCGTTTGATTGTGGTCCTAAAAAAATACCATTAAACGCCTGAAAAAGATTATATGTTTTTACATCACTACAGACAATTAAATTAGAACTAACACCGGAATATCCTCCAATAACAACTTCAAGTGTAGCCGAAGTATCTGTACAGCCACTAACTCCTGTAACTGTGTAAGTATAATGATAAACCCCACTATTACGAATAATTTGCGCATTTAAAATCCCGGTCGTTATATCTAAACCTCGAGAATCATCATCATCTGCCCAGACTCCGCCAGCGATTGGTGTACCATTTAATTTTGTAAATAAATCTATTGTCTGATTGGCATTATTTGGTAAATCACAAACTGAAAATGAATTATCATCACCTGCACATTGTGCCTGAATTGTTGAAGAGAATATTGATAAAAAAAATAATAACAAAAATATTTGTAAGAAATTATCGTATTTTTTGGTCATAAATTGTTATTTTTGCATAAACTTAATAAAATATTAACGCTCGTTACTCAAAAAAAATATTTTAACAGTTGATTTTTCACTAAACTCAAACATATTCCAAAAATACTACTGAATGTCACCATTTTAATCAAAAAAAATGAATATATTCTAATTGATTTTTCTACAACTCATCCTCCAATCTGAATCTGAATTTTAGCAATAAACTATTCCTTTCAATCTCTAAATTGATCCAAATATCATCTTCTGATTTTAACAGATTATTTATCTGCTGCAAAGTGAATTTATAAGGTTTAACACCATTAATACTAACCACTATATCTCCTTTTTGTAATCCGCATCTTTCGGCGGGAGATTCTTTACGAATATTTACGATTTCGTAAACAGGCTTTAATAAAAATTTATATATAAAATCTCCATTTTTCTTTTCATTTGCATCCATCTCACGCGTTGAAGTGACCACTTGTATGGTTTCCATATGAACCGTCTCCTGGACCCACTGTAAACCGTTATGCTGCAATACAATACCGCTTTTATTATAAGTAAAAGGTTCTGAAAACTTACCGTTTTTCTTAAGATACATTTTTTTATCTGCATAGTCTAAAACAATTCTAAAACGCTTTAAGACTTCACCACCCACTGAACCAATACGGTCCGGCACCATTTTAACATTCCGAATAGATGCCGAATCAGGAAAGGAAACAATTGGTTTTTCGAATTTAAATTCATCAATAGAAAATTCATCAATTTTAGCCCTATGTCCTTCGATATCACCACTAAAACCTTTTCCTAAGAAGTCAGGAAAATTCTTTTTAGGCAATTTAATTTTGTCGTTTTCAAAAATCCAAAAAGCATCACTATTCCCAATATCAATCAGAAGCTTTGCAGGAATTTCGACATTATTAACAGTAGCTTTTGTATAAATATAAGGCTTGGATTTCTCAATGGTTATTGGAATTACTTTAAATTTTTTCTCAAACTTTTTCTTCACCTCTTCACTATTCAAATGAACTATAATTTTCTTTTTTTGATAATTAATTTCAATCAGATTATTTTTAAAAAATTTATAGCCGATAATTCCATTTACCGGAATTCCAATATGTGATGATAAATTAAAACTCTGATCCAGAATAATAAATACCATATGATTATTAGATCTTAATCCATGTGTTTCAAAAGTATTATTTGTTGATTTTAACCCTTCAATTTCTTGTTCACTTCCTAATCCTCTCAGTTTTATTTTTTCGACATTATTAAAACTTACTTCTTGTTTTTCTTCCATACTAAACAAGATGGTTTCTTCGACCCCGGAATCCAGCAAGAAATTCAGTTCAACACCATTTACTTTTATCGGAATAAAAATGAGATTATTAATCAATTTAAAAGGAATAGTAACTTGTTTACTCTTGCCCTGAATCGAAAAGTCTCCTTGAGCATTTGCTAAGAAAGATGCCAAAAGCCCAAAAAATAACATAAAATATTTTCTCATTGATAATTTTTTATTATAAAATTAGTAAATATATTGATAATTGTTACATTTTTATAAGTCTCTTTAATGTTTACGTTAAATTCGAAAAAAAAATGCAAATTTGCACTTCAATAATAAAGCTCATGCCAACAATTTCACTCAAAGGCAGAAACATGCCCGAATCTCCGATACGTAAACTTGCTCCTTATGCAGATCTTGCAAAACAAAAAGGAAATAAAGTGTATCATTTAAACATTGGTCAACCGGATATCAAGACACCCGAAGTGGCCATCGAGGCGGTAAAAAATATTGATTTAACTATTATAGAATACAGCCCGTCTGCAGGATATGAAAGTTATAGAAAAAAATTAGCAAAATTTTACCAACGCCAAAACGTAAATGTAAACTCAGAAGACATCATTATTACAACAGGTGGTTCTGAAGCCTTGCTATTTGCATTAGCCACAATTACAGATCCGGGAGATGAAATTATTATTCCTGAGCCCTTTTATGCCAATTATCACGCATTTGCATCCTCAACCAGTGCAACTGTAATTCCTGTAATTTCGACTATCGAAAATGCTTTTGCTTTGCCAAGCATTGAAACTGTTGAGAAACTAATTACACCTAAAACTAAAGCTATTTTAATCTGCAACCCGGGTAATCCAACAGGATATTTATATTCGGAATCAGAAATTAAACAACTCGCAGGCTTAATCAAAAAGCATGACTTGTATTTAATTGCTGACGAAGTTTATCGTGAATTTTTGTACGATGGAGATGACGTTCATTATTCTGTAATGAATCTCGAAGATGTACAGCAAAACGTAATCATGGTCGACTCTGTTTCAAAACGTTACAGCATGTGTGGCGCAAGAATTGGTTGTTTAGTAACAAAAAACAAAGATGTTTTGGCAACCGTAATGAAATTTGCCCAAGCACGTTTGAGCCCGCCAACAATCGAGCAAATTGCTTGTGAAGCTGCAATAGATACTCCACAAAGCTATTTTGACGAAGTAATCTCAGAATACAAAGAACGTCGTGACACTTTGATTACCGAATTAAACAAAATTGAAGGCGTAATCGTAACCAAACCAAAAGGTGCTTTTTATTGTATTGCTCAATTACCAATTGACAATTCAGAAGATTTTGCACAATGGCTTTTAGAAAGTTATGATCTTAACGGAGAAACTGTAATGGTTGCCCCTGCAGCCGGATTTTACTCAACTCCGGGAATGGGACTTAACCAAGTAAGAATTGCTTATGTTTTGAATAAGAAAGATTTAGTCACTGCTGTAAACATTTTAAAAGAAGCTCTTTTGGTCTACAACAAAAAATAATAAATAATAAAAAGAATACTTCAAAAGACAATAACACGCTATGTTATTGTCTTTTGTATTTTAAAATAATGACAATTTGGTTTTAATTTAAATTATATCCAAAAAGGAGTAATTAAATAGTAAAAACGATAGAAAAGGTTTGCTTTTTATTAATTATCTTTACCGCCTTAAAAAGAAATACCCATACTAATAGTAGTTTTTAATGATAAATAACGAAGATTTTTTAGACGAAATAGGAGACAATCATTTTAGCAGCAACGCAAAAAATCCAGTAAGACCGGACGCTTTTGACTTAAGTGATGATGAAAAAATAGAAAGAATAAAAAAAGATGTTGAAAACATTCTGCAAACCCTTGGAATGGATTTGACGGATGATAGCATAAAAGGTACTCCAAATAGAGTAGCAAAAATGTTTGTAAAGGAAATTTTTGGTGGTTTAAACCCTTCAAAACAGCCAAAAGCTTCAACTTTTGATAATAACTACAAATATGGCGAAATGCTGGTAGAGAAAAACATTACTGTTTATTCTACCTGCGAACACCATTTACTGCCAATTATTGGTAGAGCGCACGTAGCTTATATTTCTAGCGGAAGAGTTATTGGTTTATCTAAAATGAACCGAATTGTAGAATATTATGCTAAAAGACCTCAGGTTCAAGAGCGCTTAACGATGCAGATTGTACAGGAATTACAAAAAGCTTTAGGTACTGAAGATGTAGCTTGTATTATTGATGCAAAACACCTTTGCGTAAATTCAAGAGGAATCAAAGATATCGAAAGCAGTACTGTAACATCTGAATTTGGTGGTAAATTTAAAGATCCTCAAACAAAAAGAGAATTATTAGATTACATTAAATTGGACACGCAATTTTAGTTTAATCGGGGAATCGTTAATTTGTTTAATCGCTCCATTGCAAATCTTATATTTTCGATTTAACGATTAAACAACAAAAACATGTATATTTTTTCGTTTGAAAAGTTAGAAGTTTGGCAAAACTCAAGAATGTTTATTTTGGATATTTATAAATTAACTAATAAATTTCCATCAAATGAAATATTCGGAATAACTTCTCAAATAAAAAGAAGCTCCTCCTCGATTGCTACAAACATTGCAGAAGGGACTTCGAGAAATACGAATAAAGATAAAGCTCATTTTTTGACAATATCTTACTCATCAGCAATGGAAACTTTAAATCATCTGATTATTTCGAAAGATTTAAAATATCTATCTGAGAATGAATACATCGAATCCCGTGAGAAAATTGAAAAAATTTGCAATCAGATAAATAGTTTAAAAAAATACTATCTTTCTAAAGAATAATAAAGCTGATAAAACACCATTAAACGTTTGCACGATTAAACAAATCAACAACAAAACGATTAAACAGTAAAAGAAAATATGCCATTATACACAACGCAGCCGCTAAAAATATACAATTCACTTTCGGGTGAAAAAGAAAATTTCAAACCAATCCATGAAGGAAATGTTGGAATGTATGTTTGCGGTCCTACAGTTTATAGTAATGTACACTTGGGAAATGTGAGAACATTTATGTCCTTTGATGTGATATTCAGGTATTTTTTACATCTTGATTATAAAGTTCGTTATGTACGCAATATTACTGATGTTGGTCATATTGTAGATGATGTGGATGAAGGTGAAGATAAAATTGCCAAAAAAGCACGTTTGGAGCAATTGGAACCTATGGAGGTTGTGCAACGCTATACGGTAGATTTTCATGACATTTTGAAGTCATTTAACTTTTTACCTCCAAGTATTGAACCAACTGCTACGGGACATATTATTGAGCAAATCGAAATCATCAAAAAAATTATCGATACCGGAATTGGCTATGTAGCCAATGGATCTGTCTATTTTGATGTTGTAAAATATAACGAAACCAACAATTACGGAGTTTTAAGCGGCCGAAATATCGAAGATATGTTAGCCAATACCCGTGATCTTGATGGTCAATCAGACAAAAGAAATCCGCAGGATTTTGCACTCTGGAAAAAAGCAGAACCGGAACATATCATGAGATGGCCTTCACCTTGGAGTGATGGTTTTCCAGGTTGGCATCTTGAATGTACAGCTATGAGTACCAAATATCTTGGTAATCATTTTGACATTCACGGAGGCGGAATGGATTTGAAATTCCCGCATCACGAATGTGAAATCGCGCAAAATGAAGCTTGCACAGGTCAATCTCCGGTAAATTATTGGATGCACGCCAATATGCTTACCTTAAATGGTAAAAAAATGGCGAAATCAACCGGGAATAATATTTTACCAGGCGAAATTTTAAGCGGAAATAACAATATTCTGAGCAAAGCATTTTCTGCGTCAGTAACACGTTTTTTTATGTTACAGGCACATTACAGAAGTATTTTGGATTTTTCTGATGATGCAATTGTTGCTGCCGAAAAAGGTTATAAAAGATTAATGGAAGCCGTTGATGCTTTACCAAATATCAATACCAGCCCAACAAGTTCTATAGATATTGCATCTTGGAAACAATTGTGCTATGATGCCATGAATGATGATTTTAATACTCCAATTTTAATCGCACAATTATTCGAAGCAGTTCGTTATATCAATTTATTAAAAGAAGGAAAAGAAACAATCTCTGCCGAAGACTTAAAAACATTTACGGAAGCAATTAATGGTTTTGTTTTTGATGTTTTAGGTTTAAGTGACGAGAAAGCAGCTGATAGCAATAATGATAAATTAGAAGGTGTTGTTAATATGCTTATCGGAATGAGAAATCAGGCCAGAGCCGACAAAAACTTTGCACTTTCTGACCAAATCCGCGATCAGTTGATTACTTTAGGTATTCAGTTGAAAGATGGAAAAGAAGGCACAAGCTTCTCTATATAATCAATCTATTTTCTAATAAATCATGAAAGTAATTACTCCATTTGTTTTATTAGTTCGTTTCTATCAAACTGCAATTTCGCCTTTTACACCGGCATCCTGCAGATTCGAACCTACGTGCTCGAGCTATATGATTGAAGCGTTGCAAAAACATGGGTTATTTTATGGAGGTTACTTAGGAATTAAACGCATTTTAAGTTGCCATCCTTGGGGAAGAACGGGCTACGATCCGGTTCCTGAAAAGAAATGTTCACATAAACATTAACTTTTTATAAAGCAGATCTCCGTTTTAAACATTTATTTTTACAACCAATAAAAAAAAACAATACTACATGACACACGCCTTAAACATCATTTGGAACCCTTCAGAAGGAATCGATTTAGGATTTTTTATGATTCGTTATTACAGCTTAATGTTCGTAATCGCTTTTGGTTTAGGATGGTTCATAATGAAAAAAATCTTCGAACGCGAAAACGAGTCAATAGAAAAACTAGATTCATTATTTGTCTGGACCGTTTTAGCAACTTTAATTGGCGCACGTTTAGGACATGTTTTCTTTTACGATTGGGAATATTTTAGAAATCATTTACTGGAAATCTTTTTACCTGTTAAGTTTGAACCAAAATTTGAGTTTACAGGCTTTCAGGGTTTAGCAAGCCATGGTGCAGCAATTGCAATCATTATTGCAATGTATTTCTATAGCAAAAAAATCTTACAACGTCCACTTTTATGGATTTTGGACCGTGTTGTTATTCCAGTAGCAAGTGGTGCAATTTTTGTTCGTATAGGAAATTTTTTCAATTCTGAAATCATCGGACACGAAACTACCTCTGCATTCGGAATTCGTTTTTTACACGATCAATTCAGTAAAGCTGATGCAGTAGAAAAAACCGGAATCGCAAATCCTAAAGATGCTTATACTGCAATTGCAACAGATCCTAAATTTGCTAATTTATTAGCAGAGGTTCCGGCAAAACATCCAACACAATTGTACGAAGGTATTTGCTATGTCTTTGTTTTTGCCATTTTGTATTTCTTATACTGGAAAACAAATGCAAGACTTAAAACAGGATTATTATTTGGCTCGTTCTTGGTTCTTTTGTTTGTAGCACGTTTTATCGTAGAATTTGTAAAAGAAAGCCAACATGGAATCGAAGAAGAATTAGGGATTTTCTCAACAGGACAATGGTTAAGTATTCCGTTTATTATTATCGGTCTTTTCTTTATCATTAGAGCACAAAGAAATCCCTTAGCAGCATCTTAATATATCTTTTCCAACATATATAAAAAGCGCCCAATACTTCGTTGTATTGGGCGTTTTTTTTTTATAAAGTTAATAGACAAACGTATTAAATCAGTACTTCTTGTTCTTAAAAAAGAGCCTTTATTTCACATCTTTATTTTTAGTAGCAAAAACTTAATCATTTCATAAAAACTTCAGTCCCGCTGTACGCTATATCTTTTTCCTGCTAAAGAAGCAGAAAAAAGGATATCGCTTCCATCGGGGCTAAATTAGAAATCTATTTTTCAAAAGACCTAAATATTAGAGTAACTATTTAAAATCTAACTCATAACATTTCATTTTAATATTCTTTCTTTTATTTTTAATGATACATAGATTACTATTAGCAATTTTGATAATCGTATCTCCAATACTTGAGTTTTTATTTAATATTCTCGTAGCATAAATTTCTGTTGATTTATTAGTTACCAAATTCTTACACAATATTATATTCCCTCTCCTTCTAAACTTCTTTAAAACAAGTCCTTTATACTCTGACCTAAATATATCCTGCAAGTTTTTTTCTCCAATTTGATCTGTAAAATGCTTACCAATCAGTACTAAACCTATAAAAATTAAAATTATAATTTTCCCTTTGTTATTCTTTACTGTATCCATAGACTGCATTCGTTAAGAGCTATTTAAAGATATAAAAATAATGTCCAAAAAAAAGATCCAACTTTCGTTGGATCTTTTTAATATAGTTTAAGCAAATAATTATGCTTTATTATGCTTGTCTTCGATTATATGTTTATCATCTTTAGAAATCGTGTCAACCAATACTGGCGTTGCGATAAATAATGAAGAATAAGTTCCTACAACGATACCAATTAACATCGCGAAGATGAATCCTCTGATTGATTCTCCACCAAAGATAAACATCGTTAACAATACAATGATCATCATTAATGACGTATTCAACGTTCTTGATAATGTAGTATTAATAGAAGCATTTACAATATCTTCAAAAGTACCTTTACGGTTTCCGATAATGAACTCTCTAATTCTATCAAATACAATTACGGTATCATTCATAGAGTAACCAATTACGGTAAGAATCGCAGCGATAAAGTGCTGATCCATTTCCATATGGAAAGGCATGAATTTATAACATAAAGAGTAGATTCCTAATACAAAGATAACGTCATGCGCAACAGCTGCAATCGCACCTAATGAATATTGCCATTTACGGAAAGAGATCATTAAGTATAAGAAAATAACTGCCATCGCACCAAGAACTGCCCAGTATGAGTTAGTTTTAATATCCTCAGAGATAGAAGCTCCAACTTTAGAAGATTGTAAAACTCCAACTGTTTTACCATCAAATGTATTAGTGAATTTCTCATAAGTAACATTAGGGAAATATTTCGCCAATGCATCATATAATTTTTTGTTCACTTCTTCATCAACAGCTACACCGTCTTCTTTAATTTTATATTTAGTTGTGATTTTCAATTGATCATCATCACCTAAAATTTTAGCTTCAACCGGAGTTCCAAAAGCAGCAGATAATTCATCTGATACTACAGTAGCATCGATTGGTTTTTCAAATTTAACCTGGAATGTTCTTCCTCCAACAAAATCAACACCTTCATCTAATCCGTTAACGAAGAAGATAGAAATTAAACTTACTACAACTACAATAGAAGAGAAGATATAAGTGAATTTTTTGATTTTAATAAAGTCAAAGTGGAAATTAGTAAACCAGTTTTTAGTAATGTTTGTAGAGAAAGTTAAATCTCCTTTTCCAGCGATATTTCTATCGATAAAAATTCTGGCAATAAAGATTGATGTAAACAATGAAGTTACGATACCAATAAGTAATGTTAAAGCAAAACCTTTAATTGGTCCTGTTCCAAAAATAAACAAGATAGCTCCAGTTAAAACGTGCGTAACGTTTGCATCAATAATAGAACGCATTGCTCCGTGCCATCCGTAAGATGCAGCAACAGCTTCAGATAAAGATTTACCTTCACGCAATTCTTCTTTTGCTCTTTCAAATATAATAATGTTCGCATCTACTGCCGTACCTAATGTTAATACGATACCTGCAATACCCGGCAATGTCAACACAAAACCAAAACTTGCCATAATTCCGAACAAGAAAAGTAAGTTTAATAATAATGCAAGGTTAGCATACCAACCCGCTTTACCATAATAGAATACCATCCATAAACAAACTAATAAAAATCCTAATACAGATGAGATTGTTCCTGCATCAATTGCAGCCTGACCTAAAGATGGTCCTACAACTGTTGATTGAAGAATATCTGCAGAAGCCGGTAATTTACCTGCATTCAAAATATTAGCTAAATCTTTCGTTTCAGCAACATCAAAAGAACCTGTAATCTCAGATCTTCCTCCAGCAATTGGTCCGCTAGTAACTCCAGGAGCAGAGTAAACTACGTTATCAAGAACAATAGCAATATAACTTTTTTGAGAAAAAGCTCTTCCTGTTAATTCTTCCCAGATTTTAGCACCCTGGCTGTTCATTTGCATAGAAACAGCTGGTTTTCCTAATTGGTCAAAAGTATCTTTTGCATCCGTTACAACACCACCAGCCATAGCAGGAGTATTATCTCTGTTTCCTTTTAAAGCATATAATTCTACAGCTTCAATATCTTTTTGTTTAGCATCTTTAATAGTAGTTGGTTTACTCCAAACAAATTTTGCATTGTGTTGGTCAGCAGCCAATAAGATTCTAATATCTTGTCTTTTTAAGTATCCATTGATAATGGCAGTATCTTTTGGAGCAAAGTAACCTAAAACAGGACCACCACCTTGACCAATCATTTTGTCAAATAATGGATTGTTTCCTTTTTTAGAAGCTAATGAGTCTTTAGAACTGTCAGTCAATAAAGCATTCAATGAATCTTTAGCAACAGTTTTAGTTTCTGTTTTTTTGATTTCAGTCTTTTTAAGCGCTTCGTTAGCAGCAACTAAAAAGTTTCCAACTTCTTCAATTTTATAAGTTTCCCAAAACTCTAATTGAGCTTTTCCACCTAATAATTTTTTAATTCTATCAACATCCTTAGCACCTGGAAGCTCTACTAAGATTCTTCCTGTTTCTCCTAATTTTTGGATGTTTGGTTGTGTAACACCGAATTTGTCGATACGCTCTCTTAATACTTTATAAGCACTTTCAACAGACTCGTCAACTTTTCTTTTGATTACTTTTTTAACCTCAGAATCGCTCATTTTGTTATCAACACCACCTTCTCCCTGCAAACCTCTGTTTGCAAAAATATCAGGTGAAGCTAATTTTGTAGCTCCTTTTGAGTTAGCATCAAAAGCATCAAAAAACTTATTTAAGTAGGTTTTGTTTCCTTCTAAATCTGCACTTGCATCAGCTAATGATTTATTAAATACCGGATTTTTAGAATTGTTTGCTAATCCTTTTAAAACGTCTTTAATAGAAATTTGAAGAATCACGTTGATTCCTCCTTCTAAGTCAAGACCTTTGTTTAGTTGTTTGTTTTTTACTTCATTATAAGTAAAATCCGTAAAACCAAGATTGTAAACTTTTACTTTACCAATAGAATCTAAATATTTTAGCTCTTTATCAGGATTGTCTCCTGCAAAAGCTTTAGCCTCACTTTTGACATTGTTTGCCACAAAAGTGAACGAAAGTTGGTAAATACTTACCAATGCAAATAGAATTGCGAAAAATTTAATAAGTCCTTTATTCTGCATTATTACTAAAAATTAATTATGTTTTATTGTTTGTTTTTTGTTTTAAAGTCCCATAAAATAAGCCCTGACATGAATTTTTAAAACTAAAAAATCGAGATCACGAATTACAACATTTTTTTTAAACCGAGCAAATATATAATTAACGAATACATTAACCAATTTATTTATTAATTAATCTTAAAAAAAAGACTGCAAAAGTGCAGTCTTCTCCTTTTTTTTCGAAAATCGTTATACTAAAATCGATTTTAGAGCATCATTCATACCACGAACTGCATCTGCACTTTTAGCAAATAAAGCTTTTTCCTGCTCGTTTAATTTAATGTCTAAAATTTCTTCAACTCCGTTTTTACCTATTATACAAGGCACTCCTATACATATATCATTTTGCCCATACTCTCCTTCTACAAAAACAGAACAAGCAATCATTTTCTTTTGATCGTTTAAAATACTATCAACTAAATAAGCAACAGAAGCTCCTGGCGCATACCAAGCCGATGTTCCTAAAAGACCTGTAAGAGTTGCTCCTCCAACCATCGTATCTGCAGCAACTTTTTGCAAAGCTTCCTCAGACAAGAATTCTGTTACGGGAATTCCATTATAAGATGCTAAACGCGTTAACGGAATCATAGTTGTATCACCATGACCACCAATAACCATTGCAGAAATATCGTTTGCAGGTTTATCTAAAGCCAATGATAAATAAGTTCTGAAACGAGAACTATCTAAAGCCCCTCCCATTCCAATAATTCTGTTTTTTGGCAATCCTGTCGATTTTAAAGCTAAATACGTCATAGTATCCATTGGATTAGAAACTACAACAATTATAGTATTTGGAGAATGTTTCAATACATTTTCAGCAACTGTTTTTACAATTCCTGCATTTATACCAATTAATTCTTCACGAGTCATTCCTGGTTTTCTCGGAATCCCTGATGTAATAACCACTACATCACTTCCCGCGGTTTTAGAATAATCGTTGGTTACTCCAGATACTTTGGTGTTAAAACCGGTATTTGTAGCACATTGCATAATATCCAATGCTTTCCCTTCGGCAAAACCTTCTTTAATATCCAACAACACTACTTCGCTGGCAATTCCTCTATAAGAAATAACATCTGCACATGTAGCTCCAACATTTCCTGCTCCTACAATGGTAACTTTCATATTTTATACTTTATCGGTTATTAATAGTTTGTTTATTTTATAAATAGACAATTCGTTTAACTGTTTAGTAAATTTAAACAATTAAACGAATTGTGGTATTAAAATTTATTATGCATCGATGTTTGCGTAAACTGCATTTTTCTCAATAAATTCTCTACGTGGTGGTACCTCATCTCCCATTAACATAGAGAAAACTCTATCGGCTTCAGCCAAACTATCAATAGTTACCTGACGTAAAGTTCTGAAACTTGGATCCATTGTTGTTTCCCACAACTGCTCCGCGTTCATCTCTCCAAGACCTTTATAACGTTGAATAGCAGCACTTCCTCCCATTCTCTCATTTGCCTGATCACGTTGAACGTCGTTCCATGCATATTCTTTTTTATTTCCTTTTTTAACTAAGTATAAAGGTGGAGCTGCGATATAAACGTGACCTTCTTCTATCAATTCTTTCATGAAACGGAAGAAAAACGTTAATATTAAGGTAGAAATGTGACTACCATCGACATCGGCATCACACATGATGATTACTTTATGATATCTTAGTTTTTCAAGATTTAATGCTTTACTGTCTTCTGCAGTACCAACGGTAACTCCCAAAGCGGTAAAGATGTTACGAATCTCTTCGTTTTCGAATACTTTATGATGCATCGCTTTCTCTACATTCAAAATCTTACCACGTAATGGTAAAATAGCCTGAAATGCACGATCACGACCTTGTTTTGCTGTTCCACCAGCCGAATCTCCCTCGACAAGGTAAACCTCACATCTTGCAGGATCCTGCTCAGAACAATCTGAAAGTTTTCCCGGTAATCCTCCACCACCCATAACAGTTTTACGCTGTACCATTTCACGTGCTTTTTTAGCAGCGTGACGTGCCTGAGCAGCCAAAATTACTTTTTGAATAATGATTCGGGCATCATTTGGGTTTTCTTCCAAATAATTCTCTAACATTTCTCCAACAGCCTGAGAAACCGGAGAAACTACTTCTCTGTTTCCTAATTTTGTTTTTGTTTGTCCTTCGAATTGTGGTTCTTGTACTTTTACCGAAATAATGGCTGTTAATCCTTCACGGAAGTCATCTCCAGAAATTTCGAATTTCAATTTATCCAACATCCCCGAAGCATCGGCATATTTTTTAAGGGTTCTTGTCAAACCACTTCTAAAACCTTGTAAATGCGTTCCACCTTCGTGAGTGTTGATATTATTTACATAAGAGAAAATATTCTCTGTGTAGCTTGTGTTATAAATCAAAGCAACCTCAACCGGAATTTCTCCTTTTTCGTGGTCCATACTGATAACGTGAGAAATAATAGGCTCACGGTTACCATCTAAATAGCGAATATATTCCTTAAGACCTTCATCAGAGTGAAAAACTTCAACTTTGAATTCGCCTTTGTCATCAACTTCTCTTTTGTCTGTAAATGTAATTGTAATTCCTTTATTCAGGTAAGACAACTCACGCATACGAGCAGATAAAGTGTCATAAGAGAACTCTGTCGTTTGTGTAAAGATGGTATTGTCCGGGTAAAAAGTCTGACGTGTACCTCTTTTATCTGTTTCTCCGATTTGTTTTACCGGATATATCGCTTTACCTCTTTCGTATTCTTGTTCGTAGATTTTACCGTCTCTGAAAACAGTAGATTTCATGTGAACAGAAAGCGCATTTACAACTGAAACCCCAACACCGTGTAAACCTCCGGAAACTTTATAAGAATCTTTATCGAATTTACCTCCGGCACCAATTTTAGTCATTACTACTTCAAGTGCCGAAACACCTTCTTTTTTATGTAAATCAACTGGAATACCACGACCGTTATCTTCAACTGTTACTGAACCATCTTCGTTAATTGCAACACCAATAGTATCACAATGTCCTCCCATCGCCTCATCAATAGAGTTATCAACAACCTCATAAACCAAATGATGCAGACCTCGAACCCCCACATCTCCAATATACATCGATGGACGCATTCTTACGTGCTCCATTCCTTCTAATGCCTGAATACTATCTGCTGAATAATTGTTCTTCTTGATTTCTTCGCTCATATAATTTATTCTAAAAAATGTAATTATTGTCTAACACGCAAATATATAAAAACGCAAATTATATATCCGTTAAAATACGATTTAAAGCACTTAAGTTATTAACACAATTGTCTTAAAAACCAAAAATAAATTCCAAATTCAAAAATTTAACCTCTTTTAAAAATAAAACTAAAAAAATCTTCCTTTTTTTCAAATTCATATCTTGATTCTGAAATTCCGAAACGAGAACAAATTCTAAAAATAATACAAAAAAACAAAATCCGAAATAACAACTTAATGCCATTTCGGATTCTATAATTTATCCAAATTGGAATTTGGAATTTATAAAGTTTGAATTTTTATAGTTTACAATTTCTTATTAAAATCCCCTGCATAAACAGAAGTCATTTTATCTAAACTCAAATATTTTTTCAAAACAGCATTTACTTCTTCAACTTTTAATGCTTTTACTTTATTTTCCAGGTTATCGTAATCCTCTAAAGGAATTCCGTATTGCAAATAAGTATTTACAAGACTCATTAAAGTGTCATCACTGCCCAATCTTGTTTTTCTTTCATTCTGCCAGCTCACCAGGTTTGATTTTAGTTCCTCGGCTGTAAAACCATCTTTTAAGGCTTTTGCAATTTCTTCTTTTGTAGCCGTTTCAACAGCATTCTTTTTAGTCGGATTTAAAAAAGCATAATACGACCATGAAGCAACATCACTTGTAATAGGCACATCAATAAATGAACCTGCTCCGTAACTTATTCCTTCTTTTTCTCTTAGTCTCATCGGAATTCTTGCGCTCAAAAAACCTCCGCTTCCTAATATTTCATTAGCCATTACAAATGCCGGATAATCTGCACTGCTTCTGGTCATTTTAAAACCAATTCTTCCAAGCGCTACCGCATTTTCTTTATCAGGAGTTATAAAATCCTTATCCAATACTTTCGTTTCAAAATAAGTAGGTTTAGCTAATTCATATTTTGATTTTGAATTCCATTTTCCAAAAGTATTTTCTAAAATCTGAGTTGTAGTTTTTCCGTCCAAATCTCCTACAACACTTCCAACACCATTATTTCCACCAAGAATATTTTTATAAAAATCTACTATTTCCGTTTGCTTGATTTTTTTAAATGCATCTATCTGCTCCTGAATTGTTGGTGTATAAAAAATACTTCCTTTTGGATAATTTGTAGTTTGTCTGGAAAGTTCTGTAAAAGCAACTGATTGCGGATCATTAAGATTTCCTTCTAAATAAGTATTGTATTCGCTGATTGTCTTTGTTAATTCATTTTCCGGAAAAGTAGAATTAACAAGCAAATCTCCCAGAATCTCCATTACTTCTTTAAAATTTTCTTTATAGGTGTTTACATTTACAGATAAAGTTTGTTTTGAAAAATTAAAATAAATACTCGATTTTAACTGATCCAGACGATCGCTAATTTGTTCTTTAGTTCTGGTTGTTGTCCCTGTTTTTAATAACTGAGCCAAAATTCCTCCTGTATCTGATTTCCCTGTTAAATCCTTTTCATTACTTACCGGAAACTGAAAACTAGCCTGAACTTTACCACCTTTTATTTCTTTTTTGATTAAGCCATATTTTGTACCGTTGCTCAATTTACCTTCTACAAAATTTTGTTTTAAATTTTTAATAGAAGCCTCAAATGCGGCAGTTTCTTTTTCTAAAGCTTTTCCTTTATAATCTTTAGTCAAAGCTACTATTTGCTCATCTGTATATTCGACAGGTTTCACTCTTTGCTCATCCTTAGACGGAATAAAAATTCCAACTGTTCTATTGTTGCTTCTGAAATATTTCTCTGCAACTCTTTGAATATCTTCTTTAGTCAGATTTTCGACTGCATCTCTATACATAAAACCTAATCTGTAATCTCCTGCGCCAACAATTTCAGTAAGATTTATTGCAAACGAAACGGTATTATTTTTTATACCATCAAGTTGCTTTATAATTTTTGCCTTGGCTCTCGTTACATCTTCATCAGTATATTTAGTCGTTGCAATTTTATCCAACTCTGTTCTGACTAAGTCTTTAGAAACTTTAATATCCTTATCATTAGGAACTGCTACTCCAAAATAAATATAACTTGCATCTCTGGTAGTTGGCTGCCAATAATAAATACTGGACACTTTTTGAGTTTCTATTAATGACTTATATAAATATCCGGATGGATCCGAAGTTAAAATTTCGCCCAAAGCATCAATTGCAGCATAATCCTTGTCTACATAAGCTGCTGTGTGATACAAAGCACCAATGTTTTTACTATCTCCTGCTCTGTTAAGCTCTACATATTTTTCACCATCCTGAGCCGGTTCAACTGTATAAGTTTTATCCAGAACTCTCTTTGGCCTTGGAATAGCTCCAAAATATTGCCCAACATATTGTAACGCTTTTTGCTCTTCAAACTTACCTGCAATTATTAAAGTTGAATTGTCCGGCTGGTAATATTTTTCGTAAAAAGCCCTAAGCGTAGTTGCTTTCACTCTTTCTATATCTTCTTTACTTCCAATAGTACTTTTTCCGTAATTGTGCCACAAATAAGCCGCCGAAAGAATTCTTTCCTGTAAAACACGATCCGGATTATTCTCTCCAATTTCAAATTCGTTTCTTACCACAGAAAACTCTTTTGATAAATCTGCTTGCAAAATAGTTGCGTTTATCATTCGATCCGCTTCCATTTCGATACTCCATTTTAGATTTTCATCACTTGATGGAAAAACCTCGTAATAGTTAGTTCTGTCTAACCAGGTTGTTCCGTTAGCATTTCCACCTTTATCAGAAAGCATTTTTTTAATATCTCCCAAATTTTTGGTACTCTTAAAAAGCATATGCTCTAACAAATGCGCCATACCTTTTTCGCCATAACCTTCATTTCTTGAACCCACATTGTAAACTATATTTACAACCATATTGCTTTGAGAAGCATCAGGAATCAAAAGGACTTTAAGTCCGTTATTTAAAGTATACTCCTTAACTCCTTCTACATTTTTAATGTATTTGGGCGCTTCCGATTTTTGTGCATAAACTGAACTCAATGAAGCCAATGAGCAGTAAAGAATTCCACTTAATAATAAGTTTCTCATAGATTATAGTTAAAGGATTAGTTAATTTTTGGTAACCAAATATAGTATTTTTCTTAAACACGATACACCAATATTAACTTACTTTTAATAATTTACGGGAAACCATATTCTTAAAATTAATCATAAAAAAATCCGAAACCAATACTTTAAATATCGTTTCGGATTATATATATCATTATTTAAACTAAAAAACGTAATTGGAATTTGGAATTTTAAAATTTGGAATTTCTATACCTAAACTGCCACACCAGATTTTGCAGTTTCAAAATTTCCTTCTTTATGAGCCGCATTTGCTCTTCCGCTTGGATCTTGGTTTTCCTGCCATTTCGGAATCCATTTTCGAACCGTTTGCGCAGCGCTAATTTGCGGATAATATTTATGAAAAATAGATCGGTATAAATACGCCTCTTTTGTAGTTGGAGAATTATATGAAAACTCAACATTTGCTCCTGCTAATTGTTCGTCTGTAACTTGAGAGGAACAATGTTCGATTAATTCATCAATCCAATTATATCCAACTCCATCAGAAAACTGCTCTTTCTGGCGCCATAAAATATCATTTGGCAAATAGGGATTTTCAGGTGTATCAAATGCTTTTCTTAAAATATATTTCTCGATACCATCATATGCTTTTGGCTGTTTTTCTTGTGGTTTTATACGAATTGTAGCATCCAGAAATGCAGTATCCAAAAATGGAACCCTCGTCTCTATTCCGTTTGCCATTGTCGATTTATCAGCACGCAATAAATCGGCGGTAAATAATTTTTGAACTCTTTCGATTGTTTCCTTCTGAAATTCTTCTGTTGATGGTGCATTTCTAAAATACATATGCCCTCCAAAAATTTCGTCAGCGCCTTCACCGGAAAGAATAGCCTTAATTCCTTTTTCGGCAATTGCTTTCGATAACAAATACATAGGCACACTGGCTCTAACCGAAATTATATCGTAAGTTTCAATATGATAAATGATTTTCTCTAAAAGTCCAATTCCATCTTCAATTGAAAAATGAACTTCCTGATGTTCTGTACCTAAAAACTCAGCCGCATTTCTCGCTGCTTTAGCATCTGGTGCATCTGCATCTAAACCAATCGAAAATGTTTGCAGTTTTTTTCCGCTTTCCGCGAAAATCCTGGAGGCTATTGCAGCTATTAAAGAGGAGTCTAATCCACCTGAAAGCAATACACCTAGTGGCGCCTCGCTCATTAAACGCTTACGAACAGCTTCTGTAAAAGTATCTTTGATTAAATCTAAATTAAGATCTTCAACAGCATTTTCGTAATCCTCATATTCAGGCTTATAATATTTTACAAACCCTTTTTTTGGTGTATAATAATGTCCCGGAGGAAAAGTAGAGAATGTTTTACATTGATCCGCAATTGGTTTCATTTCAGACGAAAAATAAATTCGTCCTCTTTCATCTAAACCATAATACAAAGGTTTTACCCCAATAGGATCCCTTCCTGCAATATAGTTATCACCATCTACTACTACAAAAGCAAAATCCCCATCAAGCATATTGCAAAAATCATTTCCAAATTCTTCATACAAATGCACGATTACCTCTGAATCTGATTTTGTTCTAAAACTATGCTCTTTTAAAACCGTATCTTTTAATTCCTGATAATTATAGATTTCCCCATCATGAACCATCCAGGCTTTTTTAGTTCCCTGAATAGGTTGTTTTCCTGACTTCAAATCAATAATCGACAAGCTCTCATGACTGATTATGCTGCCATTTTCCATAATTTGCAAATCATTTTCATCAGGACCGCGATGTGACATTCTTTTAGAAAGCTCTTTTACGAGTTGCGGGTCTTTTCCTTTACCAATAACGGCCAATAATCCAGACATACTATTCTATTTTTTATTTATTCCGTTTTCCTGTCATGCCCCAAACAACATATATCAGGTATAAAAATCATTGTATTTCACAGAAAACCAAGAACTAAATCCTGCTTTTCTTTAATAACAGCTTTATAATCAAAGTGATTTAACCCCATTTTGACGAATGTCAAATATAAAAAAGTAAAGTCAAATAATTACTGAAAAATCTTTTTAAGTAACTGAAATTATATAATTTAACAATTTAAGACAAGAAAAACGTCCTCATTCGAGAACGTTCTTCCACAATATATATACTAATTCTAATAATTCAACTTCTATACTTTAGCGTAAGCGTCATCATGAACACTTGCCACAGCTCTTCCGGAAGGATCGTTCATGTTTTTGAAAGCTTCATCCCACTCCAAAGCAATTTTTGTACTACAAGCAACACTTGCTTCCTGAGGCACACATAATGCTGCAGCATCACTAGGAAAATGTTCTGCAAAGATGGAACGATAGTAATATTCCTCTTTAGAAGTTGGCGTTTGTAACGGAAATTTATATTTCGCATTTGCCAATTGCTCATCAGAAACTGCTTCTCCAACAACTTCTTTCAAAGTATCAATCCAGCTGTATCCTACTCCATCTGAGAATTGTTCTTTTTGTCTCCATGCTACACTTTCCGGCAACATATCTTCAAATGCTTTACGAACCACCCATTTTTCCATTGGGTGCTCTTTGTTGATCATTTTATCCTGTGGGTTGATTCTCATTGCCACATCCATAAATTCTTTATCCAAGAATGGAACGCGACCTTCAATTCCCCAAGCTGCTAAACTTTTGTTTGCACGTAAACAATCGTACATATGAAGTTTACCTAATTTACGAACGTTTTCTTCGTGAAATTCTCTTGCGTTTGGTGCTTTATGAAAGTATAAATATCCTCCAAACAACTCATCTGCACCTTCACCTGACAATACCATTTTGATACCCATTGACTTAATAACTCTCGCCATTAACCACATTGGAGTCGAAGCTCTAACGGTAGTTACGTCATATGTTTCTAAGTTGTAAATTACATCACGAACAGCGTCTAAACCTTCCTGAATCGTAAATTTAATCTCGTGGTGAATCGTTCCGATATGTTTTGCTACAATCTGAGCTGCAGCCAAATCAGGAGAACCATCTAATCCTACTGAAAAAGAGTGCAATTGCGGATACCAGGCATCCGTAGTATCATCTGATTCAATACGTTTTTGTGCATATTTTTTGGCTACAGCCGATGTAATAGAAGAATCTAAACCTCCGGAAAGTAAAACTCCGTAAGGAACATCACTCATTAATTGTCTGTGAACCGCCGCTTCAAGTGCTTTTTTGATTTCAGGAATACTAGTTTCGTTGTCTTTTACTGCATCGTATTCTGTCCAGTCTCTTTTGTACCATTGTACAAATTCGCCGTCTTTGCTTGTCATATAATGTCCCGGAGGAAACAATTGGATTTTTGTACAATATCCTTCAAGAGCTTTCAATTCAGATGCTACGTAGAAAGTTCCATCCTGATCCCATCCAATATAAAGTGGAATAATCCCCATGTGATCACGAGCAATAAAATACTCATCTTTCTCAACATCATAAATTGCAAATCCGAAGATTCCGTTCATTTCATCTATAAAATGAGGTCCTTTTTCTCTGTAAAGAGCTAAGATAACTTCACAGTCACTTTCAGTTTGAAAGTTATATTTTCCTTCAAATTGTTTACGCAATTCTCTGTGGTTGTAGATTTCACCATTTGCAGCCAGAACCAATTTTTTATCTTCTGTAAATAAAGGTTGTTTTCCTGAAGCTGGATCTACAATAGCCAAACGCTCATGAGATAAAATTGCTTTGTCATTGCTATAAATCCCGCTCCAGTCCGGTCCACGGTGACGAATGATTTTTGACATCTCTAATACTTGAGGTCTTAAGGTTTCGGCTTTTTGTTTTAGATCAAAGGCACATACGATTCCACACATAACTATATATTTTTATTTTAAAATTTTATTTTGATAAGGCAAAGATGCATTAACGGTTACAATTGAAAAACACAAAAGATAGTTTAAGTTGTAATTTTAAACCATAATTCATAATTTACATACAAAATGTAAAATTTTAGCATAAAAAAAAGATCGAAACTTAAAAATTTCAATTTCAGACCTAAAAGAAGCACAAAATATAAGGTTTTAAAGAAATCTTTGAATTAAATTTTGAATTAATTCAAAATCCATGAAAGATTCCTAAAGAGAAGAAGAAAAGCGGTTCAGAAATTAGTGTTTTAATAGATATAACTAATAAATGGCGCACTAATTTTCACAGATTTAAACGGATTTTTATTTTAGCACTGAATTATTAATAAAGTAATTCGACAACATTGCAAATAAATCCTTTTTTAATCTGCTTAAATCTGTTAAATCTGCGTGAAATAAAATCACACAACACTCTCAATCGTATAATGCGTCTTATTAATTTCAAAAGTAAACCCAACCTTATTCCCCATTAAATGAGAACCAAGAGGAGATTGTGGAGAAAGTGCAATAACATTTATACTGTCAATTGCAATTTTAGGAAGTGCGACACTTACATACAAATAAATTCCGTTGGCTTTTACCAAACTGCCTGAAATGATATTCTCAGTAGTTTTTGATGCGTCAATTTTATCCAAAATAGCTTTTTGAGTAATCGCTTCTTTCAGTTTATTAGTTAGTTTTTCCTGCTCGATATGCATCATTGACAGAGCCGTTTCGTGCTTATCACCCGCCGAACCTTTGGCATCGTTTTTAGAATCTTCGGTCAAAGCCGAAATCATGTCCCTAAAAACATCAATTCGGTCCTGAACCATTTGTAAATAGTGAGAATATATTTTTTGTTTGAATTCCATAGGTAAGTTTTGCCACAAAGGCGCTAAGTCGCAAAGATCGTAAAAAAAAGTTAGCCACGAATTCACGAATTTAGTTAAAATTAATTCGTGAATTCGTGGCTTAAAACTTTATAAAAAAAACTTCGTGTCTTAGCGCCTTCGTGGCAAATATTTAAAAATCAAATTTATAATTTCCACCCACTAACACCTGAAATCCTTGTACCGGATAATTTAGCCATTTTTCATAAGCCTGATTTCCTATATTATTAAGTTTCAGGAAAAACGTCAAACGTTCGTTGTATTTATATCCTACATGTGCATTGGCATCAAAATAGCTTTTTAGAGTCGTAATAACCGGATCAACTCCTAAATTCAAATTAGATTGCATATCCTTACGTTCTCCCACAAAGAAAACATTTAATCCAGCGTACCATTGTTTCGTAATATTTACATCCAGATTTGAGCTTATTTTCATCGATGGTAAATTCCATGCTTCTAATCCATCAAATTTGTAGCTATTAAAAGTTCCATTGATTCCAAAAGAAACATTCTCTGAAAAATCAGCTTTTAATTCTCCATAAAAACGAAACGTTCTCACGTCATCATAAACAACTCCAAAAGAGTTTCCGTAAGCATAATTTTGATTAGCAAAATCTTCTGTATAATCATTGCTTTTAAACAACGCCTTATCTTTTTCGTTAAGATAAAAACCCGTTAAATTATAACTGATATTATTCGCTAATTTTCCTTTTAAACCAGCAAAAACAGTATATTGATTACTGGTTGGTCTCATGTTTAAAGTTGGCGACAAAAACGGATTCTCAGTTACAAAATCAGCATAAGAGTTTTGGTTTAAAGCACCATATACACCTGTATAGAAAATCATCAAATCACCCACTAATTTATAAGAAGCATTTACTTTTGGATAAATATAAAATTTGTTTCCGCTGTTTTCAGAATCTAAACCATAAAATAATCCAGCTCCTAATTCTAATGTCCAGTCGTTTTCATGAATGACAAAACTAGGCTCAATGCCAAAATTCGTTAAACTGTATTTTAACGGTTCTGTATTATTACGGGCATAATTATTTTCAAAAGATCCGCTTACGTGATCTATTATTACATTCGTATTAATCGATTGATCCATCACATCCACTTTGAAAGTCGGTTTTACATAAAAACGATTTTCTGAAGAGGAGAAACTATCTGAAAAATGCGTAAATTTTGTTGCTACTTTGCTAAAAATCCCTTCATTAAACTCAATATTTCCGCCTAAAGCAATTGTATTATAAGAATGATTCGGATTAATTCCTCTTATCAAATCTTCTTGTTGTCCAACTGGCAAAGTCATACCAAAATCAGCCGGCAAACCGTACCAATTATACAATTGATTTTGATATCCTAAATCCACATTCCACGACATATCGCGATTGTTTACACCATAACCAACATTTAAGGCAGTATCATAAAATTCATCATTTAAATCTACACCGCTAATTCCGCCCTGAGAAGAATGATGACGGAACATTCCTGCCACATAATCGTTATTTCCTAAATCCTGATTTACGAATAATTCAGCATTTAGAGTGCCATAATTTCCAACTCCTAAAGTGGCATAATTATTAAACAATTTTTCTTTTTTAGCTTTTTCAACACCTTCCGCTTTTCCTTTTGATGGCGTAAATGTAGAGGCTACGGGAACAGACAAAATACTATATTTAATCGTTTCCTTAGGCTGATTTCCTGTATCGTCAAGCGAAGGAGTTTCTTTAACCTTAAAAGCATCCGAAATAGTTGGCGAATAGGGTTTTACCACATTTACAGTTTCAGTACCGATACTTTCATTTTTCTTTTGCGAAAACGAAAGCTGCACAGCAAACAATACTAGTATAATGAGGATTTTATTCTGGCAATTAATTTTCATATTTCTTCTTTTAAAGAGAAAAGATGAAAGAGTAAAGAAGAAAGACTTCTCTTCTGTTTCTGAATTTTCTCTATATTTTTTATTCTATTTTTTAAGATCTTTTCTCTATTTTCTTTGCTCTTTTTTCTATTATCTAAACCTAAACTTCCCAATCTCCTTTTGCAACAAATTGAGCTTTTCCACCTATTTTAATATCAAATTGATTATCGGTTAGTTTTCCGTTGAAATAAATCTGAGACGGGCGGTTGATATAATCTCCCTGATGATTAATCATTTCAAATTCAGGCTTATGATATTTTAATAAAAAAGCCTGTAAACAAGTACTTGCGCTTCCTGTCGCAGCATCTTCTACCAATTGATTGTGTTCAATACATAACATTCTGCTAAACAATTTCGAACCTTCTAAATAATAGAAATACAAAGCTCTATGATCTGTTTTGCAATTCTTTTTCAACCATTCATCTGTTTTATCCTTATCTAAAACCAAATTTTCCAAAGCTCTTTTACTACTTAATCCAACCATTACAAAGGCACTTCCGGTCGTTACTTCCTGAATAGGGAATTGATTTTCAAAATCATGATTTTTCAGATTGCTGAATACTGTAAAATCTTCTTTCGCAAAAATGTCCCAAAATTTTGGCTGTGCCGCTTTTAACCAAATCAAATCTTCCGTTTTATGAATCGCGATTGGCCCAATTGGAACATTCAAAGTGATCTGTTTTGGTTCGTTTTTAAAAATCTTATTCATCAAAACCCACGAAGTTCCAATGATCGGATGACCTGCAAATTGCATTTCATGCGCCGGAGTAAAAATTTTAATCTCAGCTTTATTATTTTCTAAATCAAGTTTGGTAACAAATGTGCTTTCTGCAAAATTAATTTCGCGTGCCATTTGCTGCATTTCTTCAGAACTTAAATTTTCAGCATCTAAAAAAACCGCCAATTGATTACCGGCATATCTTTTATCTGCAAAAACATCAACTATATAAAAAGGTAAACTCATTTTTTTCTTTATTTTATTTTTTGAAAGAGGCAAGAAGAAAGAGAAAAGATTTTTCTTGTTTCTTGCATCTTTAATCTTGCATTTTATTTCGTAATCGACGAATTCGTTTTAGATTCTTCTACTTTTATCGCACTTAATTCTTTTTTAGCTTCTTCGACAACATCCGGATAATCGGTGAAATTGTTAATTACGTTATCCAAAATATAAGTCGCCTGATAACTGTCTTTTAATCCGTAGAAGTTTTTCGCCATTAAAACCAAACTCTTCGCACCATAATATTTATAAGCCGAATAGTTTTTAGCCAGCTTTTGAACCGAAACATTCGATGCATCAAATTTGCCTTCTTTAGTTTTAAAGTAAGCATCATAATACAACGCTTCAGCTGCTAATTCTCCTTTTGATGTTGCCGATAATTTTGCATAAGCCGTTTTAGCTTTATCTTCATCTCCGGTTTGCATGGCGGAACGCGCTACTATAATCTGCGCATCCGATTTTACATTTGCATCTGCTTTTGCGTTTTGCAATACTTTGTCTGCGTATACAACTGAATTATCGTAATCTTTTTTGTCGTAATAACATTTCATCAAATTAGCTTGTGCAAAGCTTTTATTCTGAGGGAAATCAGCTTCGTTTTCTAAACGTACCAGAACCGGAATCGATTTATCACAATCTTTGGCTTTCAAGTAAATTTGAGATAATCTGGTTAGTGCTTGTTCTGTAAATTCGTTTCTTGGCTGATCAATTACATATTGATAATTTGTAACCGACTTCGTTTCTGAACCTTCAGCAAAGTACAATTGTGCCAGATAAAAATTAGCTTCAAGCGCATGAATTCCTGACGGAAACTTAGTCACATAACCTGCAAAACCAGTGATCGCCTGTTTACTGTTGTTTTGACTGTATTGTTTGAAAGCTGCGTCGTAAGTATCATTGTCCAATTCAGCATCTGTGACAGAAACAAAATCCAAAGTACGAACCCAAGTCGCATATTCATCGACTTTTCCTGAATCAACGTAAATCAATCTCGCAGTAGAAACCGCCTCTAAAGCTTCGGGAGTTTTTGGGAATTCTGCCGCTACTTTTTTGAATTTAACCAAAGCCTGATCGTCACGATCTGAATTGTAATAAATCAAACCTTGTTTCAAAATAGATTTTGATGTAAATGAACCGTTTTTATATTCAGAAATTAACTGATCATAAGTTTTAAGCGCCTGATCGTTTTTCTTTTCTGCGACATATGTATTTCCTAATTCGAATAAAGCATCATCACGATATTCTGATTTTTTATACATCTGAAGGAAATTATTCAGCTCATCAATTTTCTTATCATTCTTAGACATAAAACCGTACGAAATTGCCTTTTGGAATTGCGCATAATCAGCATCAACACCTTTTGCTTCGATCGCTTTTGCGTAAGCTTCATTTGCGGCACTATATTTTGCAGTCACAAATCGGCAATCTCCTAAACGTAAGTATGAATCATTCAAACGAACTTTGTCTTCTTTCGAATTATCAATTTGCGCCTGAAAAGAATTTCCTGCCTGATCGTATTCTTTCAGCTTAAAATAAGCATATCCAATATTGTAATTGATGTTTTTATACTCATCAGTAGTTTTTGCCGCAGCCAAACCTACAAACTGTTTGTAGCTCAATAAAGCATTTTGAGAATCATCTGTCACATATTCCGTTTCTGCTTTCCAGAAAGTTGCACGAGCTGTAAACTCAGGTGTTTTTTGTTCGCTAATAGCACTTTTAAACATTTTTCCGGCTTCCTGATAATTTGATTCATTATACAATTCCAATCCTCTGTAAAAAAGCACTTTTTGATACGCCGCTTTATTCTCAGGTGATCTGTTTTTTTCCAGTAAAGTCAACGCTTCTTTGTAATTTTTAGTAGAAATATAAGAATCAACCAATAATTTTTCGACTTCAGATCGACTTGAATTATTTGGATATTTCTTAAGGAAATCAAGCAAAATTGCAGGAACAGTTTGATATGCATTTCCGATATCATAACTCACTTTAGCATAATTTAAAGCTGCATCTTCCTGAATTTGAGCATTAAAATCCATTTCAGAAGCATTCTTAAAAGCATTCAAAGCTTCTTGTTTTTTTCCTGTATTTAAATAAGCCAAACCTAAATGGTAATACGCATTCTGAGCTACGAAATCCTTTCCTTCAATGATTTTATTGAATTGGGAAATCGCCTTTTCATAATCCTTTTTCTCATAATATGCATATCCCAATTGGTAGAAATCAGTATTGTTCCACTTTCCTTTTTTACCCGCATATTGCTCTAAAAACGGAATCGCTTTGTCATATTGTTTTAAGTTGAAATAACTTTCTCCAATAATTTTGTTCAATTCAGATTGTTCAATAGCATTTGATTTTCCCATTGCTTTTTGTCCCAAATCGATTGCTTTCTGAAAATTTCCTAACTTGAAATTCATATCAGCCTGATAATATGAAAGCTTTTCTTTGTACTTTTCTTCGCCCGAAACTTCATCAAAATATTTAGTTGCTTCTTTATAATCATCGCCTTCATAAGCCATAAATCCTAAATAATATTTGGCTTGAGAACCAAATACAGGCGAATTCACCACTTTATTAAAATACGTTGTAGCTTCTTTTTTCTTTTTGGCATTAAAATAACTATATCCCTTCTGAAAATTAAACTTATCCGAATCAGATTTACTCATATAACTTTCATCCACTTTATCAAACCATTGCAAAGCTTTTGGATAATTTCCCTGCTCGAAGAAAAACTGAGCCACTTCGACGTAAGCCTGATTTTGTTTGGTACTTGTTGGATAATCGTCTACGAATTTTTCCATCAAAGCATCGGCATTAGCTTTGTTGGTTCTAATGGCGCAATTGGCAATATAATAAGCACAATCTGACTGAATTTCTTCAGTAGTTGCATTGTTTTTTACATATTCGAAGATAAGTTGCGCCGAAGCATATTGTTTGTCATTGTATAAAGCCAGTGCTTTGTCAAAATCCTTTAAATCGTAAGTATATATAGCTGATTTTTGTGCCGAAACTATGGTCGAAATAAGGATTATAGGAAGTAAAAAGAACCGGGGAAGTTTACGCATTTTAATTATATTTAGTATTCAAATGTATCATTTTATACCGTCTATAACGAAACGTTTCAAGCATTTATTATGAACAAAAATTTTAACCATTGATATTTAACTGCTTCTAAAAAGATTAAATCTAATCCTATAAGTCACATAAGTAATTATAAGTTAGAAGCTTTAACCGCAATTTACTTAAATGAACTTATATCACTTATGTGGTTTAAAATTTCATTTAGAGTTTTTAATGTATTTTCTTCAGAAATGATTCAAATTTATTTTGAATCCAACCGTTATCTTATTACTTTTACCAATCAAATCAATTTATTATGTCACAAATCGTACTGTCTCTTAAAGAAGTCACTATATATCAGGAAGGAAGAAAAATTTTATCTCATATTAATTTAGATGTTCAGCATGGCGAATTTATCTATATAATTGGAAAAACAGGTTCCGGAAAAAGTAGCTTCATGAAAACATTGTACGGAGATTTGCCTTTATCTGAAGGTGAAGGTCATATCGTTGAATTTGATTTGGCAGCTTTAAAAGAAAATGAAATTCCGTATTTGAGACGTAAAATCGGAATCGTATTTCAGGATTTCAAATTACTTCCGGACCGTTCTGTAAAAGACAACATGCTTTTTGTTCTAAAAGCAACAGGCTGGACTGAAAAAGAAGCAATGGAACACAAAATCGATGAAGTTCTGGACAAAGTTGGAATGAAAGATTTTGTAAACAAAATGCCTCACCAACTTTCGGGAGGAGAACAACAACGTGTCGCAATTGCCAGAGCATTATTAAATGATCCTGAATTTATTCTTGCCGATGAACCAACCGGAAACCTTGATCCACAAACAAGTTCTGAAGTTCTTGAAGTGTTGAAAAAAATCAACGCAAATGGTAAAACTATTATCATGGCAACTCATGATTATGCTTTATTGATGAAGTTCCCGTCTAAAACATTAAAATGTGAAGACGAGAGAATTTTTGAAGTGGTGCAACGCAGCGTGTAATGCTTTCTATTTTAATTCCGGTTTATAATTATAATGTTTTACCTCTTGTAAATGAGTTAGTAAAACAGTGTAACTTTAATGGAATTGATTTTGAAATCCTATGTCAGGACGACGCTTCAAATTCTATTGAAAACCTCATAAACCAAGAAATTAATCTATTGCCAAATTGTTCGTTTTTTATAAACGAAACCAATCTGGGAAGAGGAAAAAACATTAATTCATTAAGTTCTAAATCAAAATACGATTATCTTTTGATTATGGAAGCGGATTCTTTTCCTGAAAGTGAATTTTATATTAAAAACTATATAAAAGCATTATCAATATCAAATGATGTGATTTTTGGTGGAGTTAAATATCGTAATATTACTCCTTCCAAAGAAAAAATATTGCGATGGAAATACGGAATAAGCAGAGAAATCAAGACTTTAGATCAAAGGCTTAAAGACAATTACGATTTTGTATTTACGTGGAATTTACTTCTAAAAAAAGTAATTCTTTCAAAATATCCTTTTCCGGAATTCATAAAAGAATATGGATATGAAGATTTTGTTTTTATAAAAAACTTACGCTTAAATTCTATTTCAATTACTCATAGTGAGAATCCACTAATTCATCATAATGATGAAGATAGTATCGACTTTGTAAAAAAAACTGAAACCGCAGTAAAAAATCTTTATCATTTAATTTCAACTCAAAAAATTGACTCTAAAGACATTAAACTCACTAAGCTTTATGTAACTTTAAAAAAACTTCATCTTATTGGAGTTGTAAAATCAATTTATAAAAAAAGTAAACAAAGAATAGTTACTAATTTAATTTCAGAAAACCCCAATCTATATTTGCTTGATTTTTACAAATTAGGATATTTCTGTAATTTAAAAAAATAAACTATTATGGCGTTTTTTTCTATTATTATTCCTCTCTACAATAAAGAAAATCATATTGAAAATACAATAAAAAGTGTTCTCAATCAAACTTTTACTGATTATGAAATTATTATAATTAATGATGGATCTACTGATAAAAGCGAAATTCTGGCACTTGGATTTAAGGACCATAGAATTCAAATTTACAATCAAAAAAACCAAGGCGTTTCTGTCGCAAGAAATCTTGGAATAGAGAAATCAAAAGGAAAACTTATTGCTTTTTTAGATGCCGATGATTATTGGTTTCAAAATCATTTAGAGGAACTATCCAATTTATATCATAATTTTCCCAATTGTGGAATATACTGTTCCCGCTATAAAATTAGAATTTCTAAAAATCACTTTCAAATTCCTAATTTCAATGGAATAAATGAATCCTTTAGAGGAATTATAGCGGATTATTTTTTTTCAAACAGCCCTTATAGAATTACATGGACTTCTTCTTTAGCTATTCCAAAAGAAATAGTAGAACAAAACCGAGGATTTACGCCAAACGTTACAAATGGTCAGGATTTAGAACTCTGGACAAAAATTGGTATAAAACATCCAGTCGCTATAACAAATACTGTAACTGCTATTTATAACTTTAATGTTCCTGAAAGTCTGACAAAGAACAATATAAATGCAATGAATTTAATGGATTTTGAGCAATTTAAACTTTCAGAAAAAGAAAATCCATCGCTTAAAAATTTTCTCGACTTATACAGAATCGAATATGGTTTGCGCTATTATGTCTTTGGAAATAAGGATAAAATGAATTTTTATCTAAAAGATGTAGACAAACAAAATAGTACCCCAAAAATTCGGTTTCTATTGAATATGCCTTCTTTTTGTTTACGCTTCTTTTTAAAATTAAAGAACACTTTAAAAAAAAATGGATTTGATTTTTCTATTTACGATTAGAATAATTAATAAATTCATCAAAATCTCTAATATAATCGTCTTCAATATAAACTTCTGAAGCAACAACTAAACAAATCGAACCCGAAGAAAAATTTTGCAGCTCTCTCCAAATACCCGGATTAATCAACAAACCTTCATATGGCTTATTTAAGGTAATAATCTGTTCTTCTTTTCCATCATTTAAAACAACATCAAAACTACCGCTTAAAGCAACCAAAAACTGCTGAAGATTTTTATGTGCATGTCCGCCACGCTCCGATCCTGTTGGCACATCATATAAATAATAAATCCTTTTAAACGCAAAAGGGATTGTGTCATTTTCGATCACCGATAAATTTCCCCTTCTCTCCTCAATTTTTGGAATTGAAATAATTTGTATTCTATTATTTTCTATTGCCATACTGTATTATTTCAAATTTTTCATGTCCTTTTTTCGCACTTTCAAGAACGGTTTTAATATTGCTTAATTTTATTTTATTCTGTTTTAATTCAAAGAACAACTTAATTAACAACCAAAAAAAATATTTCTTTTTGAAAATTCTGGAAAACAATGCTCCCTGAATATAATATCTTTCGATTGTATTTTTTTTATCTGAGGAAGTTTGATTATTATGAATTACAATTGCCTGAGGTTCAAATACAAGCTGTTGTTTTTTTTCTTTCAAATCGAATAAAAAAATAGCTTCTTCTCCCATCTCAAAAAAACTTCCCAAACCAAAATTTTCATCAAATTGAATCTTCTTTACATCAAAAACTGACCTATTGATTGTCATTTCGATTGAACTTGTATTTAGAATATCAAAAATATTCAAATTACTCTTAGATCTTGAAGGATATTTTTTAATTAGATTTCCATCTGAATTTACCGCCGAAAAATTTATTGCTGCCGCTTCCGGAAATTTATGATAAGCATTAATTATTTTGGTTATAAATCCTTCGGGATAAACAATATCATCATCCGCAATAACAAGAATTTTTCCTGTTGCATTTTCAAAAGCCAAATTCCTGCTTTTGGACAAACCTTTCTCAAACGAGTTTATAACTCTTACATTAGAATAAGTAGAAGTTAAAATTTTATCTGTTTGAGTTTGATTAACAATTAAAATAGAAAAATTAGAAAAATGCGAATGGGGAAACATCAGAACTAAAAAATCCAGCGAATCCCGATTCATTGTAGAAATCAAAATTTCAACATCAGTTTCTATAAAAAAGCCATCCAATTTATCTTCCATAATTAAACAAATGTAAAAATAGTAAACAAGAAAGAATAGATATTTAAAACTTTGCTATTTAAATTTTTATTAATTCTTTATTTTTGGCTGTTTCAAAAGATATTTCTTTTCACTTTTTGATTATTATATGCAAAACTCACCTCTTGTTAGTATTATTTGTTTGTGTTACAATCATGAAAAGTTTGTAGTTGAAGCGTTAAATTCGGTAGTAAACCAAAGCTATCAAAATATTGAACTTATCATTGCCAATGATTGCAGCAGTGATGCTTCAAAAAAAGTAATTAAAAATTGGCTCGAAAATCACACTGAAATCCGATTTATTTCAAACAAAAGTAATTTAGGAAACACAAAAACATTTAATAAAGCATTACAATTTGCAAAAGGTGAATATGTAATTGATCTGGCTGCTGATGATATTTTATTGGGAGATTGTGTTGAAAAACAAGTAAATGCTTTCTTAAATCCCAAACAGAAAAACACGGCAATCGTTTATGGAAACGCAGAAATAATTTCTGAAGATAATCTACATCTTCGTTATTATTATAAAGTTGACAATGAAAAAAAAGCAGTAACAAAACCTGCATCCGGAGATATTTATTTAGCAATGTTAAATCAAAGCAGTATGATTTGTTCCGTTTCTTCAATGATCAAAAGAGACGTTTTAGAACAACTTTATGGTTATGACGAAAATCTTGCTTATGAAGATTTAGACCTTTGGATCAGAACCTCCAGAAACTATAATTTTGAATTTATTGATGCCGTTTTAGTTCAAAAAAGAGAACTTGCAAATTCATTAGGAAATCAGTTTTATAGAAAATTTAATTCCCAAACCAAAAAAATAAACTATTCCTCTTACCTTGTCATTAAAAAAGCAATTGCATTAAATAAAACCAAAAACGAAAATAAAGCGCTATTAAAAAGATTGCATTTTGAAATGGCTAAAGCTTACAAAACATTTGACATTTGGCTGTTTCTAAAATATATTCCGTTGGAAATTAAATTACGATTCTTTTAAAACAAGCATTTCAACATGAAATTACTTTCTTACCGAAATTTATTTTTTATAATACTCGCTTTTTATTGCTTGGTTTTAAGCCAATTTGGACTTGAAAATTGGGATACCGGTTATATCCCCAGTTTTTCCTGGAGAATCATTAATGGTCAGGATGTTTATCAGGATTTTATCTACAAAGGCCCTCCGGTAACGCTGTACTTTCATGCTTTTTTTATGAAAATACTTCCTCAGGAAGGTCAGTTTTTCTTTATCAGAGTTATTTCTTATTCGCTATTTTCCCTGCAAGTTTATTTTACAGTTTCAGGCTTTGATGCTATTTACAACTTAAAAAAAACAGGAATCGATAAGTGGGCTTTAATAATAATTTGTTTTATAGTATCAATTCATAATTTTGGTCCTTTTCCTTGGCCTACAACTGATGGTTTATTATTTGCCTCAGTTGCTTTTTGGTTAATGTCAAAAAACACAGGAAACACCTATTTAAGACTCTTTTTTATTGCATTTTTCTCTTTATTATCCGCACTTACAAAGCAATCTTTTTACTTAATTCCACTACTATTTATTGTTTGGGTTTTCATCAATTATAACTTAAAAAAAGCTGCATTTTTTGGGCTCTGTTTAGTTCTTTTATTTCTTATTTTTATTTACTGGATTACAAGTATAACTACTTTAGAAAATTTTCTGGAACAAATAACCAATCAAACCAAATTCTCTGACCTGATCCAAACTGGTTTTATTTATTATATCAAATGTTTTAGAAATAAATGGATATTAATAACTGTTTTAATATTCCCTTTAGTGAAAAATTTTATCTCGACAAGACAAGCAAAGCTTCCTGAAATTGGGTATTACTTAAAATGGCTAACATTTTCATTTTTTATCGCAAGCCTTTTGTTTCACTATTTTGATGATCAGCGATATGCGTCTGTAATATTTTTTAATTGCTGTATTATTGCTTTGTTGTACAATTATTTTGAAAAAAGAGAAACATTAATATTTTTTGCACCTATAATAGTTTCTCTGGTTATTGCATGGTCAACTTCTATAAGTCTTGGTTATCATTTTACGATTCTCTTTTCGACAGGAATGATTATGAGTTTTATCGTTTTATATTATAAAGATTTGAGGGAAATTTTAAATTCAAAATATTATTTTTTCGGGATTGCAATATCAGTTTGTTTGGTTTCTTTTACTTCTAACAGAAAACCTTACAGAGACAGTTCTATAACTCAATTGAAATATAGATTAGATTCGATTTCGCCCAAATTAAAATATATCAAAACAGATAAGGATACTTATGAGCATCATTTAGAATTAAAACAACTGATTCAAAAATATGGAACAAATTTTATTGTTGCGCCAAATACTCCAATGGCAAATTATATCTTTAATACACAAAGTAAATTACCCGCAGATTGGATTATATCTACCGAAGTATTAAACAAAGAAGATCAATTTATAAAGCTTGCATCGGATAAGAAAAATTATATTTTTGTAGAGCGGACTTATATTGATGGTGAAAATTTAATGGGCGAAGTATTTACGTACAGTAAGGTTACTCTTTTTATTGTTAATAATTTCAACCAAATTGATCAAACCAAACACTTTGTTATTTATAATTCATTAAAAAATAAATGAAAAACTATCTGAATCTAATTCGATTTGATCAATATTTAAAAAATTTATTTGTCTTTGCTCCTCTTTTTTTCGGAAGAGAGTTTCTATATTTTGACTTACTGCTTAAAGTTTTCCTTACTTTTTTATGCTTTTGTATCACTTCAAGCGGAATATATATTCTAAATGATTTATTTGACATCGAGGAAGATAAGGCTCATCCTGAAAAATCAAAAAGACCAATAGCATCTGGAAAAATCAAACCACAACTTGCTATTTATATAATGGTTTTGCTAATTATAGCGTCTTTATTATTTTCTTTCTTACTGTCAATACATTTGTTTTTTATAATTGCTTCTTATATTTTACTCAACTTTTTATATTCAAAATGGTTGAAACACATTGCTATTCTCGATATAAACATCATCGCACTTGGATTTGTATTAAGACTTTTGGCCGGAACTGCTGTTACAGAAATAATCCTCTCGATCTGGATTTTATTAATGACTTACCTTTTAGCCTTATTTTTAGGAATTGCAAAAAGACGAACTGATGTAGTTTTGGCGCAAGATGGCTTGAAAATCAGAAAAAACGTCGAAGGCTATAATCTTGTTTTTATCGATACTATTCTAGGGATTTTAAGCTCTATGATAATTGTTTGCTATATTTTTTACTGTATTTCTCCGGAAGTTCAGAAACATTATAATTCTCATTTATTATATGTATCTATAATTTTCGTTATAAATGGTATTTTTCGCTATTTAAAACTCGCATTAGTAGATCAATCCACCTACTCACCTACCAAAATTGTTCTAAAAGACAGATTCATACAAATAATGATTCTGTGCTGGATTCTATTAATGAGCTATCTATTGTACATTAAAAGATGAAAACAATAGTTTTTTTTGATTTTGACGGAATGCTTTATAAAAAAGACAGTCTACTTGAATTTACTAAATTCTCCCGCGGGAATATTTCTTTTTACACTGGTTTATTGCTGCTCTTACCTTATCTTATTGGATTAAAATTAAGAATATATCCCAATGAAAAAACGAAGATTAAATTCATTCGTCATTTTTTCAAAGATTATAAATATGATGATTTTAATACTTTATGCCGCAATTTTTCTCTAACAAAAATCGAACAAAATCTTGCTAAAGAAACGTACACAAAATTCTTAAATCATCTTGAAAACAATCATTTGGTTTATATAGTAACTGCATCTTTACCGGAATGGATCGAACCTTGGAGCAATCAATTTGGAGTATCTGTAATAGGGACAAAAATTGAAGTTCAAAACAACTTGTTAACTGGTAATTTTTCAACCAAAAATTGTTTCGGAATTGAAAAAGTAAGCAGAATAAAAGAGCTTATAAATCTTGATGAATTTGACGAAATTCACGTTTATGGCAACGGAAAAGGAGATATAGAAATGCTAACTATCTCTAAACGTTTTATTTAAAGAAGTGCCCAGTCCTTAACATGCACAACAATTCTCTGACTTTGTCTTACTCCGAACGGCTTATTAATACATCTCTAAAATAAAACAACAGAACAATCAAATAGAGGAAATTATCTAAAGCTTGTGCAATTACTGCACCTTCTAATCCAAAAACATTAACAAAGTAGAGAGTTGAAAAATATAAAACTGCTAATGAAAACAACTCTGAAATTATAAAGGCTCTTGTAAGCTTTTTGGCAAAAAACTGATAGCCTAAAATTAGGGATGCAACTTTAAAAACATCACCTATTAACTGCCATAGAAAAAGAGAGGTAACAGGCAAAAATTCTTTGGTAAATAATAATTGAATAATAAAATAACGAGAAAAATAAATTATAACTAAACCGATACAAAAAACAGGCAAAATAGATTTATAAAACTGCCCAAATAATGCTTTTGTTTCTTTATTATCTTTTGCCTGCGAAAGTTTTGGCAAAAAATAAACAGTTAAAATTGTACTGATAAAAAGCATATAATAAGAAGAAATCCTGGACATTGTTTCCCAAAAACCAGCTTGATTTATACCTAATTCTTTAATAATATGGTTACGGATTGCCAGAAAAACAATTGGTCCTAAAACCGATGAAACCAGCGCCATTAAGGAATAAGGCAACAGGTTTTTAATAATTTTAAAATCATATAAATTAAACCTAATTGTCTGAAGAAACTTAATCTCTTTCTGTACAAAATAAAACGTTACAAAAAAGAGTAATGAAGGCGTAATTACAATCGCCAATAATGCTCCTAAAGTGTGAAACTTTAGAATCATTAAAATAGAAATCACAAGACCAATTAAATTCCCAATTATATTGACCCAAATAACTTTTCGGAATTTACATAATCCGTTTAAAACGGATAATAAAAAAACAGACACTGCGTACCAAGGTAAAGCCAATGATAAAACTTTGAATACTACCGAATAATCTGAATGATTTCCTAATGTTGCATTGCTCCAATAGGACGCAAAAAAGAATAAAACACCGCTTAAAACAATGACAATAAAAATTAAACTGATAAAAACGGTTGCAATTATCTTTTTTAATTCTTCTTCATTTTTTTGATTTTCGGCTATATATTTCACAACACCACTCTGAAAACCTAATGTTGAAATACTTTCTAAAGAAGTTAAAAAATTACGCAAATTTCCCACCAAAGCCATTCCACCGGGACCCACAAAAATGGCTAAAATTTTAGAGGTTATTATTCCAATCCCAATTTTTAGTCCAACACTAAAACTATTTAATGAAGTAATTTTAAACAAAGTAGAGTCGGTTATTTTTTTTAAAGAACTCAAACTAGTATTGATTTAAAATTTCAATAATAAAATCAACTTCAGTTTCTGTTAAAACCGGACTAATTGGTAAACTTAAAATTTCATTATGGATCTTTTCTGTAATCGGAAATGACAAATTATTCCAATCAGGAAATGCTTTTTGCTTGTGTGGCGGAATTGGATAATGAATAATGGTTTCTATATTTTTTTGAGTCAGATAATGTTGTAAATCATCCCTGTTTTCAGTTCTTATTACAAACAAATGGAAAACATGATTATTTGATAAATCCCAAAATGGTAATTTTATTTTATCATTTTTTATTTCTGATAAATAGCGTTTTGCAATTGATCTTCGCTTTTCATTATCGGCATCTAAATTGGGTAATTTCAAGTTCAAAAAACCTGCCTGCAGCTCGTCTAATCTAGAATTTATACCAACAAATTCGTTGTAATACTTTTTCTCCGAGCCATAGTTACGAAGCGAAAAAAGTACTTTTGCAAGTTCAGAATCATTTGTGGTAATTGCACCGCCGTCACCTAAACAACCCAGGTTTTTTCCCGGATAAAAACTGTAGGCTTGCGCTGATTGTTGATTGTTAATTATTAATTGTTGATTATTGATTGCTCCGTGAGATTGTGCACTATCTTCAACAACAATCAGATTATGTTGATTCGCAATTTCGTTTATCTTTTCCATTTCAGCCAATTGTCCGTAAAGATGAACAGCTAAAATTGCTTTTGTTTTTGGCGTTATTTTCTCCTGAATTAGATCCGGATTGATGTTATAGGTTTCCAACTTTGGCTCGACCAAAACCGGAACTAAATCTGCTTGCAAAATGGCAAGAATACTAGCAATATAAGTATTTGCCGGAACAATAACTTCGTCGCCTTTTTGGAGTTTTCCTAACTGAATATAACCTTTAAAAATCAAAACTAAGGCATCAAAACCATTCCCAACTCCTATGCAATATTTTGTGTGACAATATTCGGCGAAAGCCTTTTCAAAATTTTCAACTTCTTTCCCTAAAATATACCAGCCATTATCTAAAACCAATTTCAGTTTTTCCTGAAAAGCAGTTTCATAAGGTTGGTTTATTTTTTTTAGATCCAGAAATGGTATCATTGTTTTTTATTTATTAAACAAAAATACTATTTAACTTATTATAATTGGAAGTTTCAACTTCATAAAAATCATGAACAATTGTTCCGGCGCCAAAACTTTCTTTCCAGTACGCTAATCCTTGATTTAGTTTTTTTCCGTTATTCTCATTTGAAATTCCAAAATCAAAAAAACGTTTATGAGCGAATCTCTCATGAATCAGAAAATGAAATAAAAAATCTAAACTTCCCAGATTTTCTTTATTTTGATCTTTTGAAATATACTGACAATGTGCAACAGTTTCAGTTTCAAAAACAGTTGTTCCGGCAACAATTTTATCATCTAAATAAACATTAAACTGATGAATATTTTCAGGGAAATGTGATTTCAAAAATTGCATTTCTTCAACGGAATGAACTGGAATCACATTATGTTTATTTTCTAAATTCGGAATCAAAATCTCATTCCAAAAAGGTTCAAAATTAGATTCTTCCTTAATTACAAGTTTTTTGCTAATCGCTTTTTTTAAACCTCTTTTTCTAACCTTCGAAATTGATTTTTCCTGTTCTAAATCAATTACAGAAAGTGAATCTCTTCTAACATTTTTTGCTTCTGCCAGAAACAAACTATACAAAATTTCTTCAGCTGCTTTAAGATGATAAATTGATGGAATAGTTTTAAAATGTAATTTTTCAAAATTATGTTCGTTCAAAAAAAACAACAAATCACGAAAAATTTCAATTACCGAAGTCAGTTTTGTTTCTTCTTTATAAACCAATCCGCCATACGTAAGCCCTTGATGCGAATAAACCAAATTTCCAACTTTATTAGCAGGTAAAACCGCTTTTAGTTTCTGATCTTCAAAAATTAAAATTGAAAAATCTTCAAACCGATCCTTATGATATTCCATGAAATCTCTGTGAAATAAAAACGTAGCATTTTTGGCCTGAGCAATAAAGTCATTCCAAATTGTGTAATCGTTTTGATCGTATTTTTTTACGGTATATTTCGTCATTTTTACTATGGCTTATTTTCGCCACGAATTTCACCAATTTTCACTAATTTCATGATCACTTAGAATAATGACAATATTGTTGGAGTCTTTTTTAGCCACTTGATTCGCGAAAATTCGTGAAATTCGTGGCAAATTTTAAAAAATCATTTATGGTCAAATGCCGGTAAATACCATTTGAATTTTACCGCCATTAATCTTGCGATAATAATGACAACAGAAGTTACTAAATACAAAATATCATTATCTAAGTTTAGTTTTCTCAAGGCGAAAAATACAATTCCGCCAAAAATACAAATAGTAGCATAAATTTCCCTTCTAAATATAGTTGGAATTTCAGTACATAAAATATCTCTCGTAACTCCTCCAAAACAAGCTGTCATAGTTCCTAACGCGATACAAATTACGGGATGCAAACCTATTGAAATACCTTTTTCAAGGCCAATCAATGTAAAAACTCCAAGTCCGATAGTATCAAACAAAAATAATGATGTTCTGAGTTTATCAAACTTTTTTCTGAAAAGAATCGCTAAACCAAAACCCAGAATAATCACATAAACGTACTGTAAATCCTTCATCCACCCCACCGGAGTTCTACCAATTAAGACATCACGCAACGTTCCGCCACCAACGGCGGTTACAAATGCAATAATAAAAACCCCAAACGGATCGAGTTTTTTATGCATTGCCGTTAAAGCGCCGGACATGGCAAAAGCCATCGTACCAATAAGATCTAATAAATGAAACATTTTTTTTAGGTGCAAAGGTTTAAAATTGCAGAGGTACAAAAGTAACTCTTATTATCTTTTTACGTAAATCGGACTTCTTTTTAATAAATAAGAAATCGAATCGATCCAGCTGTCTTTTAGATTAAGGAAAGGTTTACGGGTTTGAGAGTAAATTTTGGTACCGTTTTTATACATATCAAAATATACGTTGTAGTAATAATACATTTGCGTATTTGCGGTAGTTGTCGAGTAATCGCTTGACTTAACTTTTTTATCATTGTTGCTTACTGTTGTGCTTCCGCTTCCGTAAGTAGAAGCAGTTGAACTTGATGACATTGTATAAGAGATTTTGGCAGCCACTATATTATCAACGCCCAGAATTTTTTGAAGATCTGCAATTGGTGTTTCGTCAATATTGGTATGATCAATTCCGGCTTTGTGCAATAAACTATTTGTTGTTCTTAAATCCTGAACCGTAAGCGGAAAAATATTAGCTGATTTGTCCAATAATTTATTATACATATCGTTTTGTGCAAATTTTGCCATTTCTTCAGAACTTTGCTGAGTGTCTGAATTCAAATACGGAATTGGCAATACTGCAATTGTATTGGTTTTCATATCTGCAGCAACAATAGGGTCATTTGAGTTCGCTTGTGAAGTATTTCCGGCACTTGCGCTTACATCAAATGTTTGTGAACGCCCGCTGGCGAAATCTATTCTGGCAATTTGTGATACATCTAATGAAATTTGCAAGGTTTCTCCCGGTAAAGAATATTCAACTGTTTTATCAGACATTTTTGCAATTGTGCATTCAATTATCTGATAATCTCTTTTTATTATTTTATCTAATTTTTTTCCGCCTTGGGCAAAAGAAAAAACAGAAACAAGTAACATTACTAATACGGCAATTGCTCTATTAACTTTCATGGTATTTAGATTAAATTTCCCTACTCTTAGGCTTTTCGGTTACGCCATTTTTATAAATTTTGCTTTTAAGTTCAAAATCTTTGAAGCATATACAAAGTTACGAAATCCCAAATTAACACCTCAAAAAATCAATTTAATTACATATTTTGTGTGTAAAAATTATAATCTTTGAGAATAACTCGAAGAAAATCACTATTATTACCTGATTGATTTTTAATTCCGGTTACATTTTCAATCTTAGCGACTAGTTTATAGATCATTTCGTGATCGTTTTTAGCATCTGCTTTTTGAAATGTTTCTTTAATAATTCGCATATCATTATCAGATAATTTAATTACCAAAGGATATGTTGGTACATACGCATCTCCTATTTCTTCTAAAATAGTGTGGCTAATATCAATTTTATTTTTTAAAGTAATAACTGCCGTTCCAGCCGCCATATCTCCTAATCGTTGTCCTTTTTTGCTTGTAACAACCGCAATTAAACCAACAAGACCATAAAGCAAGGTAAAATCGATTATTCTAAAAAACCATCGAATTAAATAATCACCAAAACCTGCCTGATAACCATCGATTTTTACAACTTTTATTTTTACTAGCCTTTTTCCAATCGTTTGTCCTTCAAAAACACTTTCTAAAGTGATCGAATAGAACATAATTGGTAAATAAAAAACAAAAAGAACGGTCATAATTGACCAGGAATCCAAATTTTTGAACAATTTATCGAAATGTAACCAATAAAAAAAAACTAGTAAGACCACTATTACATATGACACTTTTATAAGTAAGTCAATGAAATAGGAACCTAATCGTTCACCAACTGATGCTGATATAAAATTTATTTTAACATTTTGTGTTGTGTTAATAGATAATTCTGACATATTTTTATATTTTAGCCTACAATGAGAGAAGTCGCCTTCATAAAACAAAATAAAGAAAAATGGCTGGAATTTGAACTAGCTATTTTTGGTAAAGCTAAAAAAAATCCTGACGAGTTAGCTAATTTGTACATTCAATTGATGAATGATTTGTCGTATGCCCAAACTTATTATCCCAAAAGTAAGACGGTTATTTACTTAAATCACCTTGCATCGCAGATTTATCAAAAGATTTACAAAACAAAACGAACGGAAAAGAATCGATTGGTTGAATTTTTCAAAACCGAGGTTCCATTGCTTGTTTACGAATACAGGAGATACTTAATGTATGCTTTTATTCTATTTTTTGCCACAGTTGCAATAGGTGTTGTTTCGGCAAAATACGATCCAAATTTTGTTCGGTTGATTTTGGGAGATTCCTATGTAAATATGACTTTGGAAAACATCAAAAAAGGAAATCCAATGGCAGTTTACGGTTCCGGAAGCAATTGGGGAAGTTTTGTTGGCATTACTGTAAACAATCTTAATGTTGGTGCAAAATGCTATTTTTATGGCATTCTTGGCGGATTAGGAACTTTTTGGATTTTCCTGCAAAACTCTATTATGCTGGGATCTTTTCAGTACTTTTTTTATGAGCAGGGAGTTTTCTGGAAAAGCGTTCGCGGAATCTGGATTCACGGCTCTATGGAAATTTTTGCAATTGTAATCGAAACTACTGCAGGTTTTATTCTTGGCGCTTCGATATTGTTTCCAAAGACTTTTTCGAGAATAAACTCTTTTAAAATCGGTTTCAAAAACAGTTTCAAAATATTCCTGAGCACTTTTCCATTTACGATTGGTGCCGGTTTTCTCGAAGGTTTTATCACCCGATATTCCATTGATATGCCAAACTGGTTAAGTTCTTTTATCATTTTATTTACCTTAGCAATAATTTCGTTTTATTATCTGGTTTATCCTTTTATAGTTTATAGAAAAACACAACAACTATCAGCCAAATTGAATTAATTGAAACCAATAATGAATAGATTTTTAATTCTTTTATCTCTTCTTTTTTTCTCTGGTATATCTCATGCTCAGGATTCTTTGGCTACAGCCGAACCTTCAAAAATTGCATCAATAAAATATACAGAGAAAGACATACTGATTGATTCCAGTACAATTGAAGCCAAAACTTTTGATAAAAACTTCAAAAAAAAATACAGCGATCCGGATTTTGTATATGAATATAAAACGCCCGAAAAAAATATGTGGGATCGTTTTAAAGAGTGGTTGGCAAGTATTTTCAGAAGATTATTTAATTTTGAAAACACCGAAAACTCAATTAAATTGGTAGCAATTCTATTGCGAATTATTGCAGTTATCGTCATTGTCATTGTAATTTATCTAATTGCAAAAGCTTTAATCAATAAAGAAGGACAATGGATTTTTGGCAAAAATGCACAAAAAAAGACCATCTATTATACTGATATCGAAAAAAACATACATCTGTTAGATTTCGAAAAGCTGATAAAAGAGAGCATTAATTCCGGCGAAAAAAGAATCGCTATTCGGTATTATTATCTTTGGCTTTTAAAAGTCATGGCGCAAAATCATTACATCGAATGGGATATCGAAAAAACCAATTCCGATTATTTATACGAGCTTCAAAGACCTGTGCATAGAGAAGAATTTACCTATTTGTCTTACTTGTATAATTATATTTGGTATGGAGAATTTGAAATTGACGAAACCTCTTTCAACAAAGCAGAAAATAGATTTAAGAATGCCATAAAAACTTTTAGCAATGGATAAAAATATCAAAATTTATATCGCTATTCTGGTTTTTGTTTTGGCACTAATTTTAGTAGCAGATCGCGATCAGGCAAAACCTATCGATTGGAACCCAACCTATTCTGTCCATGACAAAATCCCTTTTGGATTGTATGTTTTTGACAAAGAAATCCATGGTGTTTTAAAAAATCAGAAAATAGAAAAAATAGCCACTATAACTCCCTACGAGTTTTTGGATTCTAAATATGATGAGGACACTTTAGTGGAAAATTATAAAATAAAAGGTACTTTTTTAAACATATCAGAAGCCAATAATATTGATGATCAATCTATAAAAGAACTTTTTTATTTTGTATCACATGGAAACAATGCTTTTTTGAGTATGAAAGAGTTTCCACGAGTTCTTTTAGACAGTTTAAAACTGAATAGTATATTCAGATTTGGAATTCCTAACAGCAACTCCATTTGGCTTGCCAATAAAAAAGTAAGCACCAAAAAATATCATTTAACAGAAGGTGTTGGAGATTCTTATTTTTCGAAAATTGATACTTTAAACACTACCGTTTTAGGATATCAAAGTTATCAGCCTAAACAAAAACACATCAACTTTATAAAAGTAGCCTACAAAAACGGCTTTTTCTATTTGCATACGCAACCAGCCGCTTTTAGCAATTTTCACTTGCTGAAAAAAGACCATTATCAATATGCTGAAAATCTGCTTTCTTATTTACCAAAAGGCGATGTTTTCTGGTATACCAAAGGAATAAACGATGAACGAATTTCCCAATCGCCTTTGCGTTATATTTTTAGTCAGCCAGCTTTAAAATGGGCTTGGTATTTATCTTTGATTGGAATATTGATTTTTATTATTTTTAATGCTAAACGAAAACAACGCGTCGTTCCAATCCTGAAACCTTTACCAAATCTAACGGTGGATTTTACCAAAACCATCGGGAATTTGTATTATCAGGAAGGTGATCACGACAATATTATTGACAAAAAAATTATTTATTTTCTGGAGCGAATCCGAAATGAATACTTGATAGACACAACAAAACTGGATGACGATTTTATCAAAAAATTACATTCTAAAACAGGCAAAAACAAAACGGATATTCAGGAACTCGTATTCTTGATTAACGAACACAAAAAAAGTTATCACGGAAGTCTTGAAGAAGATTTAATTAGAATAAACAACGCAATCGAAAAGATTTTAAATTAATATAAAAAGATATTTTGCAACAGATAAAAAAATGTGCCACGAATTTCACTAATTTTCACTAATTCTAATTCAAATTGAACCAAATTAATTGGTGTAAATTAGTGAAATTCGTGGCAAAAAAAACTTTTTTAATCTTGGCAAAAAATAAATAACAAAGAAAACATACCAACATGGACGATATCAATACACCCGAAACTGAAATCACTAATGAAAATGTGAATTTTGAGACCAGAATAAATTTAGCACCACTTTTAGAGCATGTGAACAGCATCAAAAAAGAGCTGGAAACGGTAATTGTGGGACAACAAAAAATGATCGATCAACTTTTGGTTGCGATACTATCAAACGGACACGTTTTGCTTGAAGGTGTTCCGGGAGTTGCTAAAACGATTACGGCTAAACTATTATCTAAAACGTTGAATATTGGCTTTAGCCGAATTCAGTTTACGCCTGATTTGATGCCTTCAGATATTTTAGGAACTTCGATTTTTAATCTTAAAACTTCTGAATTTCAGTTTAAGCAAGGACCTATTTTCTCCAATTTAATTTTGATTGACGAAATCAACCGTGCTCCTGCCAAAACTCAGGCGGCACTTTTTGAAGTTATGGAAGAGCGCCAGATTACAATTGACGGTTTTGCTTATCAGCTTGAAACTCCATTTTTGGTTATTGCAACACAAAATCCAATTGAGCAAGAAGGAACATATCGTTTGCCGGAAGCACAATTAGATCGTTTTTTATTCAAAATCACGATTGATTATCCAAAATTAAACGAAGAGATTTTGATCATCCAAAGAGAGCATTTATTGCAGGATCATGGAAAATTAGAAGCTATAAAAACGGTACTTTCTGCGGCAGAAATAAAAGAGTACCAAGCCTTGGTAAAACAAATAAGAGTCGAGCAGAATTTATTGGAATACATTGCCAGAATTGTAGTAAACACGCGCGAAAATGCCTTTTTATATTTAGGAGCTTCGCCACGTGCTTCGATTGCAATCCTGAACGCTTCCAAAGGTTTCGCTGCCATTCGCGGACGCGATTTCGTGACGCCAGAAGATATTAAAGAAGCAGCAATTCCTGTTTTACAACACCGTGTTATTGTAACTCCTGAACGTGAAATGGAAGGAATTACAAGCTCTGAAATTATTAAGCAAATTATTGAAACTGTCGAAATACCAAGATAGTTTTAGTATTCAGTCGCAGTCGCAGTTTTCAGTTCTCAAGCTGTGACTGAAAACTGAGACTGCGACTGCGACTGAAAACCAAGACTGAATACTAAAAAAAATGAAATTCATAAAAAGTCTATACCTAAACAACTTCTTTTTCTATGTGCTTTTAGGCCTTATAGGAATGTTTGTTTGTGCTTTTATTTTTCCGAATTTATATAATGCTGTTTGGTTTATTGTATTGATTTTAATAACATTTCTTGGGCTTGATATATTGCTTTTATATTTTGCCAGAACAGGAGTTGAAGCTACTCGAAATACGCCCGAAAAGCTCTCAAATGGAGATTTGAATCCGATAAGTATTAGTATCAAAAACCATTACACCTTTACGATTTCTGTAAAAATTATTGATGAAATTCCGTTTCAGTTTCAAGTTCGTGATTTCAAAATTGTAAAAACAATTAAGGCTTCCGCCGAAAAAGAAATTGGTTACGATCTGCGTCCAACAGAACGCGGTGAATATTATTTTGGAAATCTAAACCTTTATGTTTCTTCGCCTTTAAAATTAATTTCGAGAAGATTTACTTTCGATAAAGATCAAATGGTGCCAACATATCCTTCTTATATTCAATTGAGAAAATATGATTTATTGGCTTTTTCGAATAATTTATTTCAATATGGGATCAAGAAAATTCGCCGAATTGGTCATACAATGGAGTTTGAACAAATTAAAGAATATGTTCAGGGCGACGATCTTAGAACTTTAAACTGGAAAGCTACTGCCAAGAAAAATTCGTTGATGGTTAATCAGTTTCAGGACGAAAAATCACAATCGGTTTATATGGCAATTGACAAAGGCCGTGTTATGCAAATGCCTTTTGATGGATTGAGTTTATTGGATTATGCTATTAATTCGACTTTGGTTTTGTCAAATGTTATTCTGAAAAAACAAGACAAAGCGGGTATTTTTGCTTTCTCCAAAAAGGTAGAAAACAGAGTTTTTGCAGAGAAAAGATCTTCGCAAATGCAGAAAATTCTGGAAACATTATACAACATCAAAACCGACTTTTTCGAAAGTGATTATAGCCGCCTTTATGTTGATATAAAGAAAAATATCAATCAGAGAAGTTTGATTATTTTGTATACTAATTTTGAAACGATGGACGGTCTAAATCGTCAATTACCATACTTAAAAGGAATTGCAAAGAATCATTTATTAGTGGTTGTGTTTTTTAGCAACACCGAATTGAATGAGATTATTAACCGAAAAACAAATACGATTCAGGAAATATACGATAAAGTAATTGCCGAAAAATTCATGTTTGAGAAAAAACTTATTGCCAACGAACTCAAGAAATACGGAATATACTCTGTTCTGACACAACCTGAAAATCTGACTTTAGATACTATTAATAAATATCTGGAGATTAAAGCGAGAGGGATTTTGTAATTTTCATCTTGTATTAATTTATAGTTACATTACGTTATCACGTAAAAATTGATTAATTAAATTAAGTAGTTTTGAAACAAAATTCAAACGAATCAATGTAATTTCAAATTAATAAAAAATGAAAAAGTCAATCCTAATTCTATTCATTTTTACAAGCTTTTTGTCTAATGCACAAAAAAGCGAGACTATAACAATTCCTAAAGGTGTAGTTTATAAATATGCTGATGCTAAAGTAATTGAAAAAGCTAAAAAACTAATAAGTGACAATTTATCTTCTACCAACGATTACAAAATAGTACAAGAAAATCTTATTATTGGTCCTGAACTCTGGAAAAGATTTAAAGACAATAGCAAACTACAAAATATAGAAGGAAGTAAAGTTGAATTTCATGTAGATAATGTGATATTAGATGGTAAAATGAGCCAGGATATGACCGCTTCTAAAATAGTGTGGGATGAATTTAAAAATGAAGTTTCAAACGATTACATTATTAGAAAAGCCAACGAGCAAGAATTAAATTATTATTGGTCTGTTATATCATTTGACATCGAAGAGCCATTATTGATTGTAGAAACTAAAGAGCATACTTATATTTTAAATCTATTAAAAAAAGATTTAAAATTATTGTGGCTAGATGAAGCTCCAAAACAAAATAATACAAATCAGGTTGCTTACAAACAATATCAAGACGGAAAAGAAATTGATTCTATTTCTAAAGGAGAAAAAGAAACGGCTTTGGAAAAGGTTATCTTCTTAAATAGTGACGAAGAGTTACAAGCAAATACTTCAATGGAAGATTTGGAATTAATCCTAAAAAAAACAAATCAAATATTTGACGAATTGTTTAAAAACTCAATGAAATCAGGAAAAATAATGGTTGAATTTGAGTTGAAAAAGAAAAAAAACGAAATAACTTATGCTGTTAAAGATGATTTAGATTTAGACATTATGAAAGTCTTTGAACAAAGAGTTAACAGCGAGATTTATCCTAATTCAAAAAAAGATCCAATTAAACTTCGATTACTTTACAAAGTAAATTCGTTAAATGACGTAGAATAAAACAATCTGAATATTCGATTAATAAATTTTAAACTTTTTTGTCTCAACTTTTGAAACTCACAAAATGAAAAAACTAATTTTACTTCTATTCGTTTTCACAAGCTTTTTTGCCAATGCACAAAAAACGGAAAACATCATCATCATAACCACTGATGGTTTTAGATGGCAGGAAATTTTTAAAGGAGTGGATTCGGCAATTGCCAATGATAAAAAATTCAATCAAGGCGATAGTACTTATATCTATAAAAAATATTCCAGTTCAGATTTTAAGGAATCCCGTAAAAAAATCATGCCTTTTTTATGGTCAGAAATTGTTACGAAAGGGCAAATTTATGGCAATCGCGATTTAGGAAATAAAGTCGATGTTTCGAATCCGTATTGGTTTAGTTATCCCGGATACAGCGAAATCATGACTGGAAATGTTGATGTTGCCGTTAATTCTAATAGTTACAAAGCGAATCCGAATGTAAATGTTTTGGAATTTTTAAATCAGCAATCTAAACTAAAAGGAAAAGTTGCTGCTTTTGGTGCCTGGGACGCTTTTGATCGAATTTTAAACGAAGAAAGAAGTGGTTTTCCTGTAATTTCTGCTTTTGATAATGTTGGTGGAAATAAACCTACAGACACTCAGAAACTATTAAATGAAATACGTAACAATTCGTTTAAGCCTTTTCATGAAGATGAATGTCTGGATGTTTTTACACATTATGAAGCTTTAAACGAACTGAAAACCAAGAAACCAAAAGTACTTTATATCGCTTACGGAGAAACGGACGAATGGGCACATGCCGGACATTACAGATCTTATCTTGATGCCGCAAACCAAGTAGACAAATGGATTAAAGAAATCTGGGATTTTGTACAAAATGATCCGCAATACAAGAATAAAACCACATTGATAATCACAGTAGATCACGGTCGTGGTGACAAAACAAAAGCACAATGGACAGATCATGGTGCTGATGTTCCGGGCGCATCACAAATTTGGTTTGCCGCAATGGGACCTGAAATTTCAGCAAAAGGCGAAGTAAAAACAGAATCTCAATTGTATCAAAAACAAGTTGCACAAACCATTGCAAAAATTATGGGATATACTTTTACAACATCACATCCTGTTGCTGATGAGATTTCAGAAGTACTTAAAAAATAATTTTTTTGCCACGAATTTCACGAATTTCCGCTAATTTTTATTCGCCTTACAGCGAAATTCTAATTCGTGAAAATTCGTGAAATTCGTGGCAAACTTTTTTATTTATATTTAAACCTTGTAGGTTTTGAAAACCTTTGAACCTTTGCAACTCTGAACCTTTGTACCTCAAAACGATTTAATTTCAAATGAACAAAACATTATTGTTTTTATTTCTGTTTCTTGAAATAACACTTACAACCTACGCTCAAAATGCTAATTTGGAGAAACAGATTGACTTTCTTATTTCTGCTAAAACAGAAAAACCATTTAACGGTGTAATTTTCATTTCTCAAAAAGGAAAAACAAAATATTTTAAAACTCTTGGCTATTCTGACTTAAACAAAAAAATACCTTTGCAGCTTAATGACGAATTTGTGATTGGATCTATAAGCAAACAATTTACAGCCATTCTCGTTCTTCAGGAATATGACAAAGGCCGTCTCGAACTTTTTGTCCCTATTCATAAATATTTGCCCGAATTACAACAGACTTGGGCAGATACTGTTACGATTCATCAATTGTTGACACACACTCACGGTATTGTCGAATTGGACAAACCAACCACTTTTAAGCCTGGAACACAATATGCTTATTCTCAAATTGGTTATGATTTATTAGCCAAAATTATTGAGAGAACCTCCGGAGAATCATTTGCAGACCTTTCGCAAAAAATGTTTACGAAATGTAAAATGAAAAATACTTTTCATCCTGATATTAGAGAATATAAAAATTTAGTTAAAGGATATACGGAAGTTGAAAATGGTAAAATTGAATTCGAAAATAAATCTCTTCAAAACTATCCAGCTGCGGGTGGTTTTATATCAAACTGCATTGATTTAAACCTTTGGAATGATCAATTTTACGGTGGAAAGTTATTAAAAAAAGAAACCATGAAAATGCTGGAAACCAAGCAAAAAAATGCGGTACGAAATCATCCAATTTTTGGAATGACAGATTACGGTTACGGAATAACGATAGATACAATAGATGGTGTTTTGCAATATGGACAAACTGGATATGGTCCCGGATTTGTTACAATGAATTATTATTATCCTAAAACAAAAACAACTGTTATTGTCCTCGAAAATGTTGATTATTATCCTAATATAATAAAAAAGACTTTTTATTATCATACCGAAATCTTAAAAATAATAAGAGATAAGCTAAAAGGATAAATAATTTTAAATCTACAAGATTTCGAAAACCTCGCCAGAAAAAACCTTTGACCCTTTGAACCTCTAAACCTTTGCACCTTTTTAAAAAAAACTCAGTACCTTTGAACCTTTGCAACTTTGAGCCTTAAAAAAATGAAACAAATTACTTCAATACAAAATCCGTTTATAAAATCACTTGTTTTATTACAGGAAAAGGCAAAAAACCGCAAACAAACCGGAACATTTTTAATTGAAGGCTTACGCGAAATTTCACTGGCTATAAAAGGCGGTTACGAAATAGAAACAGTTTTATTTTTACCGGAATTGGTTACTGAAAGTCAGATTAGTAAATTGGTAAATACACCGGTTCAATTGATCGAAATCAATAAAGAAGTCTATCAAAAATTAGCCTATCGAGATACCACCGAAGGAATTTTGGCTATAGCCAAAACAAAATCGATGCTTTTATCGGATTTAAAATTATCTGATAATCCATTAATTATAGTGGCTGAAGCTCCCGAAAAACCTGGAAATATTGGTGCACTTTTACGTACTGCAGACGCTGCTAATCTTGACGCAGTTTTGATCGCCAATCCAAAAAGTGATTTATACAATCCTAATATTGTGCGTTCTAGTGTTGGCTGTTTATTCACCAACCAAATAGCAACGGGAACTACTGCCGAAATCATTGCTTTTTTGAAAGAAAAAAAGATTGATTTTTACTGTGCTACTTTACAAAATTCGACATCTTATCATACGCAAGATTTTACTACTCCAACCGCTTTAGTCGTTGGTACAGAAGCTACAGGATTAACGCAAGATTGGCGTGATGCTGCAACACAAAATATTATTATCCCGATGCAGGGCGAAATTGACAGCATGAATGTTTCGGTTGCAGCGGCTATTTTAATTTTTGAAGCCAAAAGACAAAGAGGTTTTAAATAATAAAAACTAAAAAAATCCATTTCTTAAAAGTTTCTGTACTAAAAACTGGAAACAAAAAAACAATCCCTCGATCTTGGGATGTCATGCTATTGTTATAAAACTTCAGTAAAATAGCATTCTAAATCTAAATCGACTCAGTTTGATTTGGTCACAAATTACCTTATAACTTCAGCTAACAATCAAACAATTAAATAAATAAAAATATTTTCTGTTTTAATTGATATATCAATTATATTTGTATCAGCAATCTATAAAAATAATGGAAAAACTAAGTGATATAATTTTTTATTCAATTGAAAAATCAATCAAATCATACAGGCAATTCGCCCAAAAAAACATATCAAAAGCTGGTATCGAAATAACAATCGATCAATGGCTTGTATTGAAAACTATTGAAGAAGATAATTCGACACCACAGAAAGACATTGCTTCAAAAACATTTAAAGACGTTGCTTCAATAACCAGAATTATTGAATTATTGGTACAGAAAGGTTATTTGTCAAGAAAATCCAAATCAGAAGACCGAAGAAGATTTGAATTGACTTTGACAGATGAAGGCAACGATATTATTAAAAAAATGCAGCCTTATATTCAAATCAACAGAGCTCAGGCACTCAAAAATATAACCGATGAAGAAATAAAAAATCTTCATTCAACTCTTTCAAAAATAATATCAAACATCAATTAAATCACGAACAATCAATTAAATCTTAAAAAAATGAAAACAAAGAACGTATTACTTATCTTCTACTTTTTGCTGTTGATTCCAATTAAATCAATGGCACAATCTGTAGCGAATCAAAACACTACTCCAGATCCTGTAACAAAAACAGAACAGCAGCAAGTTATTGATTCCGTTAGTTCACTATTAAACAAAAATTATGTGTTTCCGGAAGTGGCAAAAAAAATGAGCGACCTTATTTCTTCGAATTTGAAAAACGGTTCATATGCTTCAATTACAGATCCCGTTTTGTTCTCTGAAAGATTAACAACTGATCTTTTATCCATAAGCCATGATAAACACATACGCGTTGTTTTTAATCCTTCTTTTATAAAAGAATTAAGGGAAGCAAATAAAAATGCAGATCATGAAGAAATACCTGCATCCATGCTCGACCAATGGAAATCCAGCAACTATGGCTTTAAAGAAGTTAAAATACTGGATGGAAATATTGGATATCTTGATTTGCGTAACTTTATGGATCCTTCAGTTGGAGGTGAAACTGCGGTTGCCGCTATGAATTTTTTCGCTAATGCGACTGCTCTAATCATTGATTTAAGAAAAAACGGAGGCGGTTCATCGGAAATGATTCAGTTAATTACCAGTTACTTTTATGATTCGCAACCAGTACATTTAAATAATTTCTATTTCAGACCAGATGATTCCAATACTCAAACATGGACTTTGCCTTATGTAAACGGGAAACGTATGCCAAAAATAGATCTTTATGTATTAACAAGCAAAGGCACATTCTCTGCCGCGGAAGAATTTACTTATAATCTAAAAAACCTACATCGTGCCACTATTGTTGGTGAAGTTACAGGCGGCGGTGCAAATCCCGGTGGAGATAATATCGCAACAGACCGATTCACTGTCTGGATACCAATCGGAAGGGCAATTAACCCGATAACCAAAACAAACTGGGAAGGAACAGGCGTGCAGCCGGATATTGAAGTTCCCGCGGATGATGCTTTGTTTACAGCGCAAATAAAAGCATTGGAAAAATTGGCGGCAACCGAATCTCAAAATCCAATTAAAAAATATTCATGGTTATTGACCTCTTTGAAAGCAAAACAACAACCTTTAATATTAGAAAAAAAGGAATCTGAAAGTTATATTGGTATATTTGGTCCAAGAATCATTACCTACGAAAATGGAAATTTATATTGTCAGGTAAATTCGGTTCGTAAAATCAAAATGTTACCTTTGAAAAAAGATGTTTTCGACCTAGAAGACAGAATGTTGCGAGTAGAATATAAAAAAGTAAACAATAAAATTTCTGGCATCACAATAGTAAATGTAAACGGAAGTACAGAGAACTTTGAGAAGAATAAAAGTTAATCGCTTTTAAATGCAAGAAGAAATACAAATGTTAAAATAGAAACCAATTAAATTGAATACATGAAAAAAATCAGCACTTGCATTTTATTTCTTCTTGCCTTTAGCATTCAATCTTTTGCACAAATAACCAATCCCGAAGTCGATGAATTGGTAAATCGCACCATAAAAGCTTTTGATGTTCCGGGAATTGCCGTTGCTATTGTAAAAGACGGAAAGGTAGTTTTGGCAAAAGGTTACGGTGTAAAATCTGTCGTAACACAGCAAAAAGTAGATGCAAATACTCTTTTTGGAATCGCATCAAACAGTAAAGCTTTTACAACTGCTGCACTTGCAATGTTAGTCGACGAAGGCAAAATTAAATGGGATGATAAAGTGACAAAATATCTTCCGGATTTTAAAATGTCTGATGATTATGTAACTCGTGAATTTACGATTCGTGATTTATTAACACACCGAAGCGGTCTTGGACTTGGCGCCGGAGATTTGATGATCTGGCCTGACGGGAGTGATTTTAAAGCGCAGGATATCATTCATAATTTAAGATATTTAAAACCTGTTTCCAGTTTTAGAACTAAATACGATTATGACAACTTAATGTACATCATCGCTGGCGAAATTGTGCATGTTGTAACGGGGCAGACCTGGGCAGATTTTGTTGAAGAACGCATCATGAAACCTCTGGAAATGAATAGTAGTGTGGCTTCGATTAAACGTTTAAAAGATACTAGTAACGTAATTACCCCGCACGTTCCGATTGATGGAAAACTAAAAACCATAAAACGTTATGAAAATCAGCTTTTTGATGGAGCAGCCGGAATTTATTCCAGTGTAAATGATTTGAGCAAATGGGCGATTTTGCAAATCAATAACGGTAAATACGGCGATAATAAACAATTGTTTTCGGAGAAAGAACACAACGAAATGTGGCAATTGCAAACTATTATTCCTGCAACAACAAGACCTCCGTACAATACTCATTTTTCGGGCTATGGTTTAGGATGGTTTTTAAGTGATGTAAAAGGATACAAGCAAGTTTCACACACAGGTGGTTTAGAAGGAAATGTGACACAAACTACTTTGATTCCGGAATTAGGTTTAGGGATTATTGTTTTGACAAATCAACAATCCGGTGCAGCTTTTAGCGCTATTACTAACACGATAAAAGACAGTTATCTAGGCATTAAGTCAGATGATTACGTTACCGTTTACAGCAACCGAATGAAAGCCAGTGAAGAATCGGCTGACAAAGTAACCGATGAAGTTTGGGCAACTGTTGCCAAAAACAAAAAAGATAAATTGAAAGTTGATTTTTCTAAAATTACAGGAACTTACAAAGACAATTGGTTTGGAGAAATCACCATCACAGAGAAAAAAGGAAAAGCTTATTTTGCTTCAAAGCGTTCTTCGCAGCTTGTTGGTGAAGTTTTTTTCTATAAAGATGGAAACTATGTCGTAAAATGGAACAATGCCTTTTTTCACGCCGATGCGCATTTACTTTTCAAATATGATGAAAGTGGAAAAGTCGCTAATCTAAAAATGCTTCCAATTTCTGAATTGACTGATTTTAGTTATGATTTTCAGGATTTGGATTTTTCGAAGATCGAGTAAATTATCTCTAGAAAACAGATAGTCCCTACGGGACATTTTATTCTGGGGCTAATAATTGGCGCTACCAACAGATAATCTCTCCGAGATATACTTTTTAGAAATTAAAGATTTTCTTTCAATTTTAACTCAAAAAAAGTATATCTCGGAGAGATTATCTGTTGGTAAAAAAAACCAAGCAAGATTATTTGTCCCGTAGGGACTACACCTTTTTTACCACACTAAGTTTGATAAAAAAACAAAATAACCTTAGTCAAACTAAACAGATTCAAAATACTTTTTAACAAAAAAGGATCTCTCCCGAAGTTTCGGGACGTTTGATTTTACGTATCAAAATCTACCCTTTAAAATCTAAAATCAGAAATCAGAAATCAACAATCGTTTCCCTTGCGTATGTTCAAACTTATTGCTATTTTTAGTACTTGAACCATGCCGTTATGATAGAAATAGATATTGAAAAAGAAAACAAAGCAATTGCACAAGAGTACAAAGAATTACTTCGAATCAGTTACCAGACTTTAAGCCCAACCGACAAAAAACTTATCCGTAAAGCATTTGATGTTGCCGTTGACGCACATAAAGAACAAAGACGTAAATCTGGCGAAGCGTATATCTTTCATCCTATTGCAGTTGCAAAAATTGTTGCCTCAGAAATTGGTTTGGGAGCGACCTCTATTGCTGCGGCTTTATTGCACGATGTTGTTGAAGATACTCCTATAACAGTTGAAGATATTGAGCGTTTATTCAACCCAAAAGTAGCACAGTTGGTTGAAGGTTTAACCAAAATATCATTGGTTCAAAAAGATTTGAATGCTTCTATGCAAGCAGAGAATTTCAGAAAAATGATTCTGACTTTGAACGATGACGTTCGGGTAATTTTGATCAAACTAGCGGATCGTTTGCACAATATGCAAACTATGGATTCGATGGCGGAATATAAACAAACTAAAATCGCCTCAGAAACACTTTATATTTACGCTCCTCTTGCCCACCGTTTAGGACTTTATAATATTAAAACTAAATTAGAGGATTTAGGTTTAAAATATACAGAACCGGCTGTTTACAATGACATTGTAAGCAAGATTCGGGAAACAAAAGAAGAACAAGATGCCTATATCAAGGATATCTCAGATGTTTTAAAAAAATCTTTAGACCTGGAGAACATTGATTATATCATAAAAGGGCGTCCGAAATCTATTTATTCGATTCGTCGAAAAATGCGCGCTCAAAATGTGAGTTTTGATGAAGTTTATGACAAATTTGCCTTAAGAATTGTCTACAAATCAGATCCACATGATGAAAAATTTGTAGCATGGAAAATCTATTCCATCGTTACAGATCATTACAGACCAAGCCCAAGCCGTTTGCGTGACTGGATATCCTCTCCAAAATCAACCGGTTACGAAGCTTTGCACATTACCGTTATGGGACCAAAAGGCCGTTGGGTCGAAGTACAGGTTCGAAGCGAGCGTATGGACGAAATTGCCGAAAAAGGTTATGCAGCACACTACAAATACAAAAACGGAGCAACTGAAGAAAGCGGTTTGGATGTGTGGCTGAATTTACTTCGTGAAGCGCTGGAAAATCAAGAAACTAATGCGGTTGATTTTGTAGAAGATTTTAAAATGAATTTATATTCGAAAGAAATCTTTGTCTTTACGCCAAAAGGGGAAATTAAATCGCTGCCAAAAGGAGCAACTTCACTAGATTTTGCGTTTAGTATTCACTCCGAAATTGGAATTAAAACCAGAGGAACACGTGTTAATGGACGTTTGGTTCCGTTGAATCACGAATTAAAAAGTGGTGATCAGGTCGAAGTTATAACTTCTGCAAATCAAAAACCAACAGTAAACTGGTTGGAATATGTAACAACTTCGAGAGCCAAAAATAAAATTAAAAACGTTCTTAACGAGAATACTAAAAAAATTGCCGAAGAAGGAAAAGAATTACTTACCCGAAAACTAAGACATTTAAAAATAACAATCAATGAACAAGTTATCAATGAATTGGTTAACTTTTTTAAGCTTAAAACAAGTTTAGATTTATTTTACAGAGTTGGAATTGGAGCGATTGAAAATCAACAATTAAAAGATTACGCAGCCCAAAAAAGCAATACGTTTATCAATTTCTTTAAAAATAAAATTAAACGAAATAAAGACACCACTACTTCTGACGAGATTCATAAACCTGTTATCAGCAGTAATTATGATATGCTGGTTTTTGGAACTGATCATGACAAACTGGATTACAAACTTTCGCAATGTTGTAATCCAATTCCGGGAGATGATGTTTTTGGATTTGTAACGATAAACGAAGGAATCAAAGTTCACAAAAAAGACTGTCCAAATGCGATTGGAATGCAATCAAACTACGCTTATCGTATTATGAGCGCCAAATGGATTGATTCGTCGCAAGAAGAATTCAAAGCTATTATCAACATTACCGGAATGGATGTTTTGGGGCTTACAAACCAATTGACAAGGGTAATTTCGAACAATATGAGTGTGAATATTCAGAGTATTTCGTTGAGTACTGATGCAGGAATTTTTCACGGACAAATTGCTGTTATTGTAAAAAATAATACGATTTTGAAGAAAATGATTAATGCCATCAAAAAAATTGACGGTGTTGATAAAGTAACCCGAGAATACAGAACCTAGATATTTTTTTAATTATATATGAAAAACAGTTCCTTAGAAATGGAAATTCCTAAAGTAAATTTTGACGAAAACGGAGAACTTTTAATTGTTGCTTCTGAATCTTCTTCAAAAGATGATTTTGATTTTTTTCAAGGAAAATCGGTTATTCGAAATAAGAAATTAAAACAACGATTTGCAAATTGTACCGAATGGATTGAATTTCCTTCGACTCAGGAAATGTACAAGATTCTAAACGGAATTGGTAATATTGATAATTTTCTCGCCACTTTTGATGGTGAGCCTTTTGAAGGAATGACGGTTCGCCTTTTTAATCCAAAAACAAAATTGTGGAGTATTTATTGGGCGGATTCAAACACCGGAACTTTAGATAAACCAGTAATTGGGTCCTTTGAAAACAATGTTGGACATTTTTTTTCTAAAGATATTTTTGAAAACAAAAAAGTACTGCAAGTATTCCGTTGGGATGCCAGAGATCAAAATAATCCTGTTTGGAGTCAGGCGATGTCAGACGACGAGGGAAAAACCTGGGAATGGAATTGGTACATGTATATGTCTAAGACTAGCTGAAGATTTGTTAGTTTTATCATAAATAAAAATAATTATGTTAATTAAGTTTATTTAAATTCTTTAAATTTAATCTCCGCAAAAGCCTGTAATTAGTGCCTTATTTCGGATCAAATCTAAAGTGGAAAGTTAAACTTTAAACCCGAAACTTTTATTCATTAAAAATAAAAAATTATCTTTGCCGGATATGACACTCATTTCAACTGACAACACTAAGAATCAAGAAATTGTAAAAAACGTTTTTACAATGTATCTTGAGCAAAAAGGGCATCGCAAAACTCCTGAGCGTTATGCTATACTTCAGGAAATTTACGATAGCGAAGAGCATTTTGACATAGAAAACTTATATATCAAAATGAAAAACAAAAACTATCGTGTGAGTAGAGCTACTTTATACAACACGATCGAGTTATTGTTAGACTGTGCCTTGGTTAGAAAACATCAATTTGGGCAAAATCAGGCCTATTACGAAAAATCTTATTTCGACAAACAGCACGATCATATTATCATGACTGATTCTGGCGAAGTAATTGAATTTTGCGACCCAAGAATTCAGACCATCAAAAAAACAATCGAAGAAATATTTGATATCGAAATAACGAATCATTCCTTATATTTCTACGGAAACAAAAAGCAAAAACAATAATCCGGAAAGGGAATTATTTAGAAAATAAAAAAAAGAAAATTAACTACATTAATCAGTAGGGCAATTGAGATTGCCTCAACGCAAATTAAAACAGAATGACCGTAGATTTATTACTAGGATTACAATGGGGAGATGAAGGTAAAGGAAAAATTGTTGACGTTCTTACCTCTAATTATGACATTATTGCACGTTTTCAAGGAGGACCAAATGCTGGACATACATTAGAATTTGACGGAATCAAACATGTACTTAGAACCATTCCTTCTGGAATTTTTCATAAAAAATCAATAAACATCATCGGTAACGGTGTTGTAATAGATCCGGTAGTTTTTCAAAAAGAAATTGAAGGTTTAGCGAAATTTAACCTTGACATCAAAAATAAATTGATCATTTCAAGAAAAGCACATTTAATTTTACCAACGCACCGTTTGTTAGATGCAGCTTCTGAAGCATCTAAAGGAAAAGCAAAAATTGGTTCTACTCTTAAAGGAATTGGTCCTACTTATATGGACAAAACCGGTAGAAACGGATTGCGTGTTGGAGATATCGAATTAGAAGACTTTAAAGAACGTTACAGAGCTTTGGCTGACAAACATGAAGCAATGATTGCTTTTTATGATGTAGCGATTCAATACAATTTAGCGGAACTTGAAAAAGAGTTTTTTGAAGCTATTGAAGAATTAAAAAAATTAGATTTTATTGACAGTGAAGAATATATCTACCAAGCTCAAAAAGCTGGTAAATCTATTTTATGCGAAGGAGCTCAGGGATCTTTATTAGATGTTGATTTTGGAACTTATCCTTTCGTAACTTCATCAAATACTACTGCTGCCGGAGCTTGTACAGGTTTAGGAATTGCTCCTAACAAAATCAAAGAAGTTTACGGAATTTTTAAAGCTTATGTTACACGTGTTGGTAGCGGACCTTTCCCAACAGAACTTTTTGACGAAGTTGGTGCTACAATGGCAAGAGTTGGTAACGAATTTGGATCTGTTACAGGAAGACAAAGACGTTGTGGATGGTTAGACCTTGTAGCTTTAAAATATGCTGTTCAGGTAAACGGTGTTACACAATTAATGATGATGAAAGGTGACGTTCTTTCAGGATTTGAAACTTTAAAAGTTTGTACAGAGTACAACTATAAAGGTCAAAACATTTCTCACTTTCCTTATAACATCGAGCCGGAAAACGTAACTCCTGTTTATAAAGAATTTAAAGGATGGCACGCTGATTTAACGGGATTGACCACTTACGATCAATTACCTGTCGAGCTAAAAGAATATATTGAGTTTATTGAACAAGAAGTTGGAGTGCCAATCAAGATTGTATCTGTTGGACCAGACAGAAAGCAAACAATAACAAAATAATACATCTAAACGCTCTGATAACCAGAGCGTTTTTTTTTATACAAAACATTTCTATTTATGAAAAATCCAGAAATTAAAGTTACCGAAACCAAGTTGTTATCAGACAATTGGTATATACTTAACAAAGTAACTTTTGATTACCAAAAGAAAGATGGCAAAGTAGAATCTCATATTCGCGAAGTTTATGACCGCGGAAATGGAGCCGCAATTTTATTGTATAATTCATCAAAAAAAACAGTAATCCTAACAAGGCAATTTCGCTTACCAACTTATCTTAACGGAAATAAAACCGGAATGATGATCGAAGTTTGTGCAGGACTTCTGGATCAGGATAATGCGGAACAAGCTGTAATTCGCGAAACCGAAGAAGAAACTGGTTACAGATTAAAAGAGGTTAAAAAAGTTATAGAAACCTATATGTCACCTGGTTCTGTAACAGAAATTTTATATCTTTTTGTTGGGGAATATGATGAAACTATGAAAGTAAATGATGGCGGAGGATTAGATGCTGAACAGGAAAACATTGAAGTTCTGGAATACACTTTTGACGAAGCTTATGGCATGATTGAATCCGGAGAAATTACAGATGCAAAAACCATTTTATTATTGCAGCATGCGAAGATAAAAGGTCTGATTTAGTTTTTTTTTTGAGTATTTTTAAATCATCAAACTAAAATTAAATGAAGATATTTAAAAATCGAAAAATATATTCCACAATACTAGCAACAATTTTTATACTAATAAATATTGTTGCTTTTTTTCATGCTTATAAATTCACACATTTTACAGAAAACGAATCTGTAAAAACAAATAGTCCCGAAAAACTATCTTCATTTGAAAAAGTAAAAACTTTATTTCTTGGAGTTAATAACCCTAAACCAAAAAACACAAAGTTTCCAACTCAAAAATATCAAACAGTAAAACTAAAAAGCAATAAGGAAATTGAGTGTTGGTTAATAAAAACTGAAAAGTCAAAAGGAACAATCATTCTATTTCATGGTTATGGTGGAGATAAATCTTCAATGATTGATAAATCCGATGAATTTATTAAACTCGGTTTTAATACCATGCTTGTAGATTTTATGGGAAGCGGAAATTCTGAAGGAAATCAAACGACAATTGGTTATAAAGAAGCCGAAGAAGTAAAAACAGTATATGACTATTTATTCCAAACAAGAGAAAAAAACATATACTTATTTGGTACTTCAATGGGAGCAGTCGCTATCATGAAATGCATTAATGATTATAAAATAAAACCAAAAGGGATTATAATAGAATGTCCTTTTGGCTCAATGTATACAACAGTGTGCGCCAGATTCAAAAAAATGAACGCACCAACTTTTCCAATGGCAGGAATTTTAGTGTTTTGGGGTGGAATTCAAAATGGCTTTTGGGGATTTAGTCATAATCCAACTGAATATGCAAAAAATATAAGTTGCCCAACTTTATTGCTTTACGGAGAAAAAGATAAAAGTGTAAGCCTAAAAGAAATTCATGAAATTTATACAAATTTGAAAGGTCAAAAAAAATTAAATATTCATAAAAACACAGGACATGAAAATTACCTGACAAAAAACAAAGTCGAATGGAATAAAAATGTTTCTGACTTTCTAATAAACAAAAAAACAATTTAATCTTTACAAAAAATGAGTTTTCTAAAATCATTTACTCTTTTAATCTTATTTCTTACCGCAACAATTTCAATGGCTCAGAATAATCAAAACTTTGACTGCAAAATCCTTAAGGATATCAAATTAAAATATGCACACAAGCCAGACAATACTGATTATATTATTATTAAAGATAACAAACATGTTGAGAATTTAGAGGATGGAAAATATTACATTAAATCTGATTTAGAATGGTTGAGCGATTGTGAGTATAATGCAACGATGACAGAAATTACTTTGCCCGATTTTCCGTTTAAAGCGGGAGAAATCATGAATGTAAAGTTTGAAAAAATAAAAGATGATACTATCTATGGAACTGCAACTGTTCGGAATCAAACATTTCCCATAAAATTTATAATCATAAAATAAAAATCCCTTCTTAATATAAAATCAATGTTTGATAATTCTAAAAATAACATCAATATTTGGCAAGAACTCGCAAAAGAAACTAACGGAACTTTCACAGAAGGATATTCCTGGCGATCCGATTCTACTGAAATTGAATACAAAAACTGGAAAATTATCTTTGACAATTATAGACTTTGGTCAGGAAAAAATTCCACCCAAATGACTCGGGTAATTACTCCAATTACTTTGAAAGATAATTTTAAATTTGAAATCTATCGGGAAGGGTTTGTTCGGAAAATTGAAAAATTTTTTGGAGCTCAAGATATAGAAATTGGTTATCCGGATTTTGACAAAGCATTCATCATTAAAAGCAATAATGAATTTAAAATAAAAACATTATTACGTAATAAAGAAATCAGAAATCTTATCAGCTCTCAAAAAGATGTTAACATTCAAATTTTAAATTACCAAGGAATTTGGGAAAAGGAATTACCCGAAAATGAATTTGAATTATCCTATTTTATGGATGGTCAGATCAAAGATATACAGACTTTAAAATTGTTACTTGAACTTTTCAAGCTGATTCTCGATGATTTGTATCAAATGAATGCTATTGACTAAATGATAATCCAATAACCAATTCAAGGAATTGTGTAATAAATTCAGGTATTAAAAATATAACTTTACTATAATAAAAATTCTATTATGAGAAAGTTATATTACACAACAAATATTTTACTTCTGTTAATTTTAGTTCTATTAGTTTCCTGTAAAGAAAACAAAACCATAAGAACAGGCGAAGAAGCAAAACCACATAAAACAATTGAATATAAGAAACCAGGATCATCTGTTAGTTTTCATTTTGAGAAAACCAAAGAATGGTTAAAAACAAACGAATCAGATAGCAGCAAACTTCGTATTGCTTATGCCATAAACAGAACAGACAAAGCCAATTTTGCAAAATTGGATTCTGTTGTAATTCCTAGTGATTTTAGTGGAGATATTGTTTACTATCTTCCTTTTCCGTTGCACGTCGCAGCCTTGACAGATGTTTCAAAAGTTATAATTTTCTCCTACCCTGCTCAGGCATTTGCTGCATATGAAAATGGAGAATTAATCTACACAGGTCCAACCAATATGGGAAGAAAAAAAGATCCAACTCCAACCGGATTATTTTTTACCAATTGGAAAGCCGAAAAAACAACCAGCACTTTTAATGACGAATGGGACTTAAAATGGAATTTTAATATCGAAAACAAACTTGGCGTTGGTTTCCACGAATACGCATTACCAGGATATCCTGCTTCACATTCTTGCTTGCGTTTACAGGAAAAAGACGCCAAAGATCTTTATAAATGGGCAGATGAATGGATTTTGAAAGACAAGGAAAACGTAAAAGTAAAAGGAACTCCAGTAATTGTTTTCGGAAACTACAATTTTGATGGTCCAAAACCGTGGCATGCATTAGTAGACGATCCAAAATCTTTAGATATATCTGAATCCGAAATTGAAAATCAGGTAAATCCCTTTTTACAGAAAATCTTAGACAATCAAAAAGTCAGAGAAACAGAGCAATCGAATACTCCTTAAAAACATATAACTATTTATAAAAATCAGCTAAAGCATTTAAATATGTTTTAGCTGATTTTTTATTTGAGATAATTGAGCTAAAGCCAATGTAATACTGCTTTAAAACTCCCCCGAAAGCTGGAGCCTATTCAATAATTTAGATTTAAAATATTATAATTTCCCTGGGCAAGACGCACTGCTGTGCGTCTCTACGTTAAACCTTTGTCCCTTTGAACCTTTTTCAAATAAATAACTGCATGCTACGATAAAACCTTTGTCGCTATAGATCTTACCATTGCCAGACCTAACAGGTTTAAAAAACTTGTTAGGTCTATATTGAACACAAAATACGCATTGCTGTGCGTCCTACGATAAAACCTTTGAACCTCTGCCTCTTTACAACTTTGAACCTTTTTTTAATAAATAAGCGAACGTTCATTTTATTTATATTATCTTTGTACCATAATTAATTCAAATTATGAGAACAAGAGATACAAATAAGGAAGAAATTGTAAAACAAAAAGCGATCGAAATGCTTGTTGCACAAGGCGTAGAAGGTTTTGGAATGAATAGATTAGCTAAAGAATGCGGTGTTTCTGTTGCGACATTATACATCTATTATTCAGACAAGGAAGATCTTATTCGCAAAATTGGAATCGAAATTGGCAAAAATTTCTTTGAAGAAATGCTCGTGGGATTTTCTTCAGAAATGTCATTTGTGGAAGGTTTGCGTAAACAATGGGAAAACCGTTCTAAGTTTACAATCAATTTTTCTTTGCAAACCACCTGTTTGGAACTCTTAAAACATTCCAGTTATGGTGACGCCATTTTATCTGAAATCACTTCAGATTTTAAAGATCAAATGACAAAATTTATTACGAAAGCCATTGAAAAAAAGGAACTTCTTCCTGTTACTTTCGAAGTCTTTTGGAGTATTGCTTATGGATCACTTTATTCTCTTTTAGAACTTCACAGAGAAGGAAAATCTATGTCGGGAAAACCTTTTGTCTTTACTGACGAAATTAGGGATGAGGCTTTTAATTTGGTTATAAAAGCTTTAACACCTTAAATAGAAATCAATGTCTAAAATCAATGTCAATTTCAATGTTAATTCTAAAAATCAATATCAATTAATCTAAATATAAATTAATTCAATCACAAAAATATCAATTAAATAAAAAGTCAGATGAATACTTCACTTATAAAAAATAAAAAAATAGCCATTATCGGTGGCGGACCTGTTGGCTTAACAACTGCCAGAATTTTACAAATTAACGGTGCCGACGTAACGGTTTATGAGAGAGATATAAACAAAGAAGCCAGAACATCGGGCGGAACACTTGATATTCATTCAGATTCCGGACAAAAAGCGATTCAAAAAGCGGATTTAATGGACGAGTTCTATAAATATGCAAGACCAACAGGCGAAAAAATGGCGGATATGTATGGAAATATAACTTCTGATGAAATACCAAATGAAGAAAATGCTTATTTACGTCCAGAAATTGATCGTAATGATTTACGAAAAATTATGCTGGAAAATCTTCACGAAAATACGGTTGTTTGGAACAGTCATCTGACAAATATTGAAAAGATAGGAGAACAATATCATTTAGAATTCAAAAACGGTTCTAAAACAATTTCCGATTTTGTTATCGTCGCCAATGGCGGAAGGTCAAATGCCAGAAAATTTGTTACTGACAAAGAACCTCAACTTTCAGGAACCTACATTATTCAGGGTGAAATTGAAAATCCGGAGCGCGATTATCCCGAATTTAAACCTAAATATGGTGATGGAAATGTCATGGCAATGGGCGAACAAAAGATGTTTTATACCCATACTTTAGGCGACGGTTCTGTACATTTTGGAGTTTCATTTATGGCTGATGAAAATTGGATTTTAAATAATGGACTTGATTTTGAAGACAATAATAACATAAGAACTTTTCTAAATGAAACGTTTGCAAATTGGGACGATGATTATAAAGCTTTTTTTAATGTTGCAACAGATTTTTCAGGATTGCCACTTAGATTATTCTCATTGGAAGAGCCTTGGAAAAAACATTCAAACATTACGTTGGTGGGCGATGCAGCACATGTAATGCCTCCATTTGCAGGTGAAGGCGTAAATATGGGATTAATGGATGCATATCAATTAACTGAGAATTTGACTAATGGAGAATTTAAAACTCTTCAGGAAGCAATTGATGATTATGAACAAAAAATGTTTGACTATGCTCTGGAAGCACAACGTCAGACTACTAAAATGGAAATTTTATTACATTCTGATATTACAGCAGAAGATATTTTGAATAGCCGTGGTGGGGTTTAATTCATTACCATATAAGTGATATAAGTTCATATTAGCTGGATTATTATTATTGCTTTATTATAGTGATTTGGATTAGTTTTGTCATCTCGAGGAACGAGAAATCACACTACCCCGAAGCTTCGGGCAATATCATTAAGTTAAGCTTTTAAAAAATAAAATTATTGCAGATCAAATCCGTTTTTATCCGCGTTTTTACGAAGTAAATCTGTTTTATCCGCGTCAAAATTAGACGCTGATTTTACTGATTCACTAAAGCGAAAACGCTGATAAAAACGCATTTTTCTAATTATTTTCTAGATTAAACTGTTAAGTAATTTGATAGATTCCCCTTAACTTAATGACATTGAGCTTCTGGACGCAAAGAAAGTCGTCAATCTTGTCGATAATCGAGTGTGATTTCTCCCTTCGGTCGAAATGACAAGATTGCGAAACCCGACAGGTTTTCAAAACCTATCGGGTTTAAATAAAATCGTTTTCTCTTATCATTAAGTCAATTTAATTTTTCTATTTTCGTTTGCTAAAAAGCATTAAATAAAAGATTGCTTTAAAGAACTAAAACATGAAAAATAACATCTTATTTATTCTAATATTATTCCCAATTTTCAATTTTGCACAAACAGGGCAAGTTCTTGATTTTAAGATTGGATATGCTCCACAAACAGTATATACACAAATTCTTGAGCAATCGTCAGAAACTGAACTTCATTATATTGGTTCTGATGAACTTTTGGAAAAATTAAAGAATAAAGGCGTTGCTAATCCCACTCTGGCAAAAACTTTTTCAATAATGGAATCGGTTTGTAAGACTGGTAAAACCGCAAAAGATGGAAATTTCCCTGTAACTATAGAATTTAATAAATCTACAAATTCAGAAAACAAAATTATTATACCTGATGGAACAATACTTTATGGAATTGCATCAACTTCAACAATGCCAAAATTAGACTCAATTATTTCAAAAGATCTTGATGAATCTTTCAAAAGCACCCTTCTTAGTACCATTCAAAGTATGTTTTCGCAAATTGCATTACCGGAGAAAAAAATGAAAATTGGCGAATCATTTTCACAAGAAACTCCACTTAAAATTCCAATTGCCGGCCTTTCTATGGATATGCAGATTACAACTATTTATAAATTAATCAGTGTTACAAATCAAACTGCTAATTTTGATATTGATCAAAAATACGTTTTGGATGTTGCAATGTTAGACGGTAAATACAACATAAATGCTGAAGGAGGCGGAAATGGAAAATTACTATATGATATTCCTAACCATTTTGCCACACAATTTAAGTTAGATATAGGATTAACTTTTGACTTAAAGCAAGAAACATTTGGACTGAAAGTAAAATCAAATAGCAACTTTAATCAAACCATTCATATTAGCAAAAATTAAACATAAAAAAAGGCATACGAAACTAAATCTTATGCCTTTTGTTTTATAATGAAAACTAAAAATTATCTTGAATAATTTGGAGCTTCTTTTGTAATTGTAACATTGTGAGGATGACTTTCTGTAATTCCGCTTGAGGTGATTCTAACGAAACGTCCGGTTTCTTGTAAAGTTGGAATGTCTTTTGAACCACAGTATCCCATTCCGGCACGAAGACCTCCAACGAATTGAAGCATACTTTCGTTTAATTCTCCTTTGTAAGGAACACGACCAACAATTCCTTCCGGAACTAATTTTTTAACGTCGTCTTCAACATCTTGGAAATAACGGTCTTTTGAACCTGTTTGCATTGCTTCAACAGAACCCATTCCGCGGTATGATTTGAATTTTCTTCCTTCGAAGATAATTGTTTCTCCCGGAGATTCTTTTGTTCCTGCTAATAATGAACCTAACATTACACAATCAGCACCTGCAGCGATCGCTTTAGGAATATCTCCTGTGTAACGAATTCCGCCATCTGCAATAACCGGAACTCCGGTTCCTTTGATAGCTGCGGCTACTTCAAGAACTGCTGAGAATTGTGGGAAACCAACACCTGCAACGATACGAGTTGTACAGATAGAACCTGGTCCAATCCCTACTTTTACTCCATCTGCTCCATTTTCTACTAAATATTTAGCTGCTTCCGGAGTTGCGATGTTTCCAACAATTACATCTATTTGTGGAAATCTTGATTTTACTTCTTTTAAGGTATTTACAACACCTTCTGTATGTCCGTGAGCAGTATCAATAATGATTGCATCTACTCCTGCAGCAACTAATGCTTCTGCTCTTTGAACGGCATCACCTGTAACTCCAATTGCCGCAGCTACTCTTAAACGTCCAAAAACGTCTTTGTTAGCGATTGGTTTTTGAGTCAGTTTTGTGATATCTCTGAATGTAATTAAACCAACTAATTCATAATTAGCATTTACTACCGGTAATTTTTCGATTTTGTGTCCTTGTAAAACTACTTCGGCTTGTTCTAATGAAGTTCCTTCGGCAACAGTTACTAAGTTTGTACTTGTCATTACCTCAGCGATTGGTCTTGCACCATTCTTTTCGAAACGTAAATCACGGTTTGTAACGATTCCTTTTAGGATTCTGTTTTCGTCAACGATTGGGATTCCGCCAATTCCGAATTCTTTCATTGCATTTTTTGCGTCTGCAATAGTGGAGTTCATTGGCAATGTTACCGGATCGATAATCATTCCTGACTCAGCACGTTTTACTCTTCGTACCTTCGCAGCTTGTTGCTCGATGGTCATGTTTTTATGTAAAACACCAATTCCGCCTTCTTGCGCCATAGCGATTGCCATTGCACTTTCGGTAACGGTATCCATAGCAGCTGATACTATTGGAACGTTTAGTGTTATATTTCGTGAAAATTTTGATTTGATACTCACTTCGCGAGGAAGCACATTAGAGTAGTTAGGTACTAATAATACATCGTCGTAAGTTAAACCTTCGCCGATAATCTTGGAGTTGTGTGCTATCATGTTGCAATTTCTAGTTGAATTGCGTGCAAATATAGTGAATAAATTGGAAACTTGGATACTAACTTATTCATAAATTTAACTTTACAAGAAAAGCCTTATAAATTCCCAGAGCCTAGCCCAGATGGAAATGGAAAGCCACGAAAAGTAAAACTACATTTTTTCGTGGGTTTAAAAAGCGACCAGCGGAAGCTCTTTTAAAACCTTAGAAAAAAGTTGTTTTGCTCGAGTGCTTGTAATGTACAGCTGGAAATTGCTTCTAAAAAAAATCACAATATGAGTTATGTAAGTAATTATAAGATGAAGGTTCTCTCCCGAAGCCAATGTCATTAAGTTAAGCTTTAAAAAAATAAAATTATTGCTAATCAAATCCGTTTTTATCCGCGTTTTTACGAAGTAAATCTGTTTTATCCGCGTCAAAATTAGACGCTGATTTTACTGATTCGCTAAAGCGAAAATGTTGATAAAAACGGATTTTTCTAATTACTTTCTTGATTAAACTGTTATGTAATTTTATAGATTTCCCCTTAACTTAATGACATTGCCCGATCCCGTCCCGAAGTTTCGGGATCGGGACGGGGTCAGGACGGGACGCTCGAACTGATAATTGAATTCGTTCGACAACAATATTAAATGAACTTATATAACTTATATGGTAAAAATCAGTCTTCGGAATCCTGAAAAACAAAGTTGAAACCAAATTGAAATGCCAGACTATTGGCTTTGGAAACGTCTTTGTATTCCAAAACATTATCTACGAGAAGGTACATATTTAGTTTTCCGAGTGTTCCTGAAAGTCCTAAACCTATATTTTTATTCGAATACGGATCGATTGTGTAAGTAGCTTTAAGATCTAGTTTTTCGAAAATACTTCGTTTATAAAAAGCGGTTATGGCTACATAAGGTTCACTGGGCATTGTCATGGCAAACATTTGACCGCCAATTGCATTAAGATATCTCCTATTGATACTTCCTTTACAATTACATTGGTCATCAGATCGGGATTCACCAAAGGAATATTGAATTGAAGAATATAATTTTGTTGGCCGCCAAGTGGTGTATTTATTGTATAAAGTGTCGCGCGGAATCGCTTTATCGAATTGATCAAAAACATCTTCAGGCTTGTTTACGGGATCAAAATTTGGGTTTGCGCCTTTGTAACTGTAGGTACCTTTATAGGTCAGAGTTTCTACGTCTTTTGACTGTTTTATAAACCCAATGTCGACTATACTGGCTGTAAACTGTAGATTTTCTTTGATGTAATAGGTAATTCCTGCATCAAGCCCCAAACCTAAACTTCCGTTAAAAAAAGTATTGCGCGCGATATCACTGGGAACGCTCCCTTCATATTCGTCTTTTGTAAATTTATTGAGTCCTGATGTTTTTAATTCCAGATTTGATGATATTATCTGATTATAAAGATTGGGTGTTCCCACACTTTGTCCTGTATAAATAAATCCTGAATTGTGGGTCGATGTAGCATTTGCACCACTGGAATAAATCTTGGCTCGTCCGCCTAAAACAAGTTTTTCACTTAGCTTTTTATGAAATCCCACATGGAATACTGAAAGCACTTCGGCTCTAAGATTCAAATCGGCCAAGTTGAATGTTTTTCCTATGTAGTTTTGATTTCCGTCGACGGCTAAAATGGCTAAGTCTTTTGGGAAATACATTAGAAAATCAAATTCCTGATAAACTCCAAACGAAATATAAGACTGACTTTCTTTGCCGCCAATTCTAAAACCTCCTGAGAAAATCTCGAGTTGCTGGTTTACCTGAGTTTTATCTTTATTGGATGAATTACTGATAATATTTCGAACTTTATCGTTGAAGTCGACTCCATTATTGGCAAATAAATCATATGCTGAGAAACTACTCGATCCTAAATTTGCCGAAACTCCGGATAAAATTGGGATTCCGAAATAAAACTTATAGGAAACATCTGCTCCCGGATTTACTAATAATGATTGCGGAATTGAGGTAAAATTATATAATACTTGCTTGTTTTGGGCGAAACAAGAAAGCTGAAAAATTACGAGTAAAATCAAATATCCTTTTCTCATTCTATTTCCATATAAATAGTTGCGCCTGAGCGGAATTTCAAATTGCCTTTACTATTTATATCTAATGGAGGTCCGGCATCCATTGTGACAACAAAACCAAGCTTTGCAGTTTTTTTCAAAAGATCTAATCTTTCATTTTCGAATACTTCTGTTGGAAATTTTATAATATTGGGTGTTCCTGAATATGCCGGAACTTGATAAGAATCTGTTTCAAGTATTTGATCGTTAGCATCCAGAAGCATTAAATCGATTCGAAATGATCTAATTATAGTGTTTTCAATCTCAAAATTAAGTTCTGCCTTTACCAGATTATCTCTAAAAAACTTGTCCTTGAACGCATTAAATTCGCTTACGTCAACAAACGGCTCTGCACTTCCGTCATTGATAAGCTGAGTTGCAGGAATATCAAAATAAGCCAGATTGGCGACAAAAACAGGTTTCAATTTGAGATCATTAACCTGATCAAAATCTAAACTACTTGAACACGAAAACAATAATGGTGCTAAAAGTAAAAGCTTAGAAATTCTGCTGATGAAATTTGATTTCATGGCTAGGTTTGTTTGAATAAATAATGAACAACACTATTTTGTGATTACTTATTGTATGTTTTTTACTATAAGTAAATATAGTTTTTTATTGTGTAACAAGCTAATACATTATTATCAAATATCAGTTTTCGAAATTATACTTGTGTTTAATACTTTCTCAAGATCATCAATATCTAATAAATCCTGAATCGTCTTTTCTATACAATCTCTAGTTAGTTCTTTTACAAATAAATCGGGCGGAATTAGATATAAACCATTAAGATTATTTCCACACTTTTGATCTAATTCAACGATTTTTTTAAAAACATCATAAGTCCAAACATTTATTCCATACTCTCTTCCATCTTTCATTTGAATATGAATATTACAAGCCTCATTAGTCACATCCCAATTGCCTGGATCAACTTCTTCAAATTCTAACCAAAGTTCAAAATCTTTCATTAAACTAGGATTTTAAATTAATTTTCTAATGAAACTTCCCAAACAATTTTGATGCTTCATTATAAGCACTTTCAAAACTTAGAGAATTTAAACCTGTTACTTTTTTATTGGCTGTAAAATAAGAAATCAATTTTTCTGTAGGCATATTTCCAGTCAGTTTATCAGTTGCCATTGGGCATCCGCCAAATCCCTGAATAGCGCCATCAAAACGTGTACAACCTGCATTTGATGCTGCTTCTACTTTCTCAAACCAACTGGTTGGAGTGGTATGCAAATGCGCTCCAAACTCGATTTGCGGGTATTTTGGAATTAAATTAGAAAAAAGGTACGTGATGACTTCCGGTGTAGAACTGCCAACGGTGTCTGAGAGCGATAATATTTTCACACCCATTCCTGCCAATTTTTCAGTCCATTCGCCAACGATTTCAACATTCCACGGATCTCCGTAAGGATTCCCGAAACCCATTGAAAGATAGGTTACGACTTCTTTGTTTTTTTTATCAGCGATTTCAAGAATTTCTTCGAGTGTAACCAATGATTCTGCAATTGTTTTATGCGTATTTCTCATCTGAAAGTTTTCAGATATAGAAAAAGGAAATCCTAAATATTGAATAGGTTCATGCTCTGCCGCCAATTGTGCGCCTTGCGTATTAGCAATTATTGCCAGCAATTTGCTGGTGGTTTGCGAAAGATCAAGCTGTGCCAAAACCTCAGCCGTATCCTGCATTTGCGGAATGGCTTTGGGAGATACAAAACTCCCAAAATCAATGGTATCAAACCCTACACGAAGCAAGGCCTGTATATAGGTAACCTTATTTTTTGTGGGAATAAAAGTTTTGATACCTTGCATAGCATCACGTGGACATTCGATAATTTTGATTTCTTTGTTCAAAGCTTATTCTTTTGTAAGGGCTAAGTTAGTTTCTTTTTTAAAGAAATAAAAGTTATAATTTTCTTTTAATTATTCTATTACTAAAAATGGTAATACTTTATATTATTACACAATTAAGTAATAATTACAAATATTACCAAAAAAAGTAATACTAAAATATATTACGTATATTTGTAATATTAAGTTTATATATTTTTAATTATATTTGAATTGTTATGACTAGTGTAATTACAGGTGACATAATTGACTCGAGAAAACAAAAATCCAAAGATTGGGTTGAAGGCTTGAAGAACATTTTAGCTCCGTTTGGAGCAACGCCAAGTCAATGGGAAGTTTATAGAGGTGACGAATTTCAAGTTGAAATTAAAAATCCCGAAGATGCTTTATGGTCTGCCATACTAATAAAAGCACATTTGAGAGCTATAAAACTTGATGCGAGAATGAGTATTGGTTTTGGAGATAAAACTCATGATGCCGAAAAAATATCGGAGAGTAATGGATCTGCTTTTATAAACTCAGGAGAACTTTTTGAAACTTTAAAGAAACAAAAAGTAACTCTTGCCATGCGAACTGACGATGTTGATATTGATGAAAAATTGAATTTAATGATACAATTGGCGTTGACTTTTATGGACAACTGGCTTGCACAATCGGCAGAATTTGTTGCTGTTGCCATAGAAAACCCAACTTTATCACAAGAAGAATTAGGACAAAAATTAGGTATCAATCAAGCTGCTGTAAGCCGACGACAAAAAAGGGCTCAATTTGATTTGGTACAAAATTTAGATCGTTATTTTAGAAAACAAATAAAACAACTTACCGCCCCATGATTTTATTTATAAAACTACTTTTAGCGCATTTACTTGGAGATTTTATCTGGCAGCCCAATTCCTGGGTCGCTGACAAAGAAGCTAAAAAACACAAAAGTATTTACTTGTATCTTCATATTCTCCTTCACGGAGTTTTAGCAGCAATTTTGGTTGGAGAAATTCAGTTTATACCTTACACCATTTTAATTGCCGTAACTCATGGAATTATTGATTTAGTCAAACTGAATTTTCAGAAAGAAAACACCAAACGCACTTGGTTTATAGTTGACCAAATTATGCACGTTTTAGTTTTAGTTGGCGTTGTGTTTCTGTATAAAGGTGAAACGATAAACTTTTTATGGTTCAATAATCAATTTTGGATTTTGATTACCGGAGTTTTATTCATCACAAAACCAACTTCTATTATCATTAAAACGATTATTTCGATCTGGAATCCCGAAACTCAAAACAGTCACGACGACAATTCTCTTGCCAAAGCAGGAAACTACATTGGCGTATTAGAACGTCTGTTTGTATTCTGTTTTATCCTCACGGGACATTTTGAAGCTATCGGATTTTTATTGGCAGCCAAATCTATTTTCAGGTTTGGAGATTTAAAAGAAGCCAAAGACCGAAAACTTACCGAATATGTTTTAATTGGTACGTTACTTAGTTTTGGAACTGCTATTGCAACGGCATTAATCGTACAGGTTTTACTGCTTCAATTGTTTTAAAACTTTTTTATTAATCGCTTTTATTAATGCCGGACCTTCATAAATAAATCCGGTATATAATTGTACAAGACTTGCTCCTGCATTTAATTTTTCGATGGCATCATCTGCAGAATGTATTCCTCCTACTCCAATTATTGGGAATGCTTTATTACTTTTTTCCGAAAGGAAACGAATCACTTCTGTCGAACGTTTTGTTAATGGTTTTCCTGACAATCCTCCCATTTCAGATTGATTTTCAGATTGCAACCCGTCTCTTGAAATAGTAGTATTTGTTGCAATTACGCCCGCAATCTGAGTCGTTTTTACAATATCAATAATATCCAGTAATTGCTCATCAGTAAGATCCGGAGCAATTTTTAAAAGTATTGGTTTTATTTTCTGAGTACTTGTTTTTTGCTTTTCTACATTTCTGTTTTGTAAGGTCTGCAATAAAGCTGTCAAAGGTTCTTTGTCTTGCAATGCCCTTAAATTTGGCGTATTTGGCGAACTTACATTCACAACAAAATAATCTACATGATCAAACAAAGCATCAAAGCAAATGACATAATCATCAACAGCATTTTCGTTTGGCGTTACTTTATTTTTTCCAATGTTTCCGCCAATCAAAACTCCTGAATTCTTTTTCAAACGTTCTACGGCTTCAAGAACACCTCCGTTATTAAAACCCATTCGGTTAATAATTGCCTGATCTTCTTTTAAACGGAATAAACGTTTTTTAGGATTTCCTTCCTGACCTACCGGCGTTACGGTTCCTATTTCTATAAATCCAAAACCAAAATCAGAAAGCTCTTTATATAGTTTTGCATCTTTATCAAATCCTGCTGCAAGACCTACCGGATTTTTGAATTTAATTCCGAAAACTTCACGCTCTAAACGACTGTCTTTTACTTCGTAAATCGATTTGATTATTGACGAAACTCCCGGTATTTTTGAAATGAATTTAACAAATGAAAAAGTAAAATAATGTACTTCTTCTGGATCAAACCAAAAAAGTATCGGACGAATTATCAATTTATACATAAGAGTGTTGTTGTTTTTTCGGATGCAAATTTAATTATAATACTTGAAAGTGAATCATTTTTATAAAAAACAAATCATAACAGTTTTTAAATCGACGTCTGCAAATCCAAGAGTCTTATAAAGTACTAAATATAAAACGATTATAAAATCAAGCACTTTAATCCTTACAAACTGTGAAAGATTTACTGATGTAACATCATAAGCAAAAAATTAATTTTTAACGTTGCAAATTATAAAATGAAACAACGTCAGGGCTTTCAAGAAGCTTTTTAAATCATTTAATACTTATTTTTGAATTATTTGATATTAAGAAAATTCTTGTTTTAAAATATCGAGAATTGTTTGGTTTTAAATCAATAACAAAATGCCATACCGAAATAGTTATTTTTCAAAATTCCTTTCTTTTAGGTGATGAGCAGGAAGTTTTTGGAACTTTTAGTATGATTTTAAATGGAATGCTTATGATAGTTGAGGAATCGGACTAGTAATTGCAAAAACTTTGGCAAAAAACAACCAAACTTGCCGAAAAAACAAAGCCTTATTTACAATCAAATCAATACTATGTACAGTATAAAAAAAATCATAAAACCCTTTAAACAATACTTGTCTGTATTTTTATTTTTCATTATTGCTCTATCCGGAAAAGCGCAGCAAATAAAGGATACAACCAAATTGATTAATGTAAGTTATGGTGATAAAGGAATTGAATTAAGAACAAAAGACAATAAATTTCTTTTCCAATTGCAAAGCCGTTTACAATTTAGGTTTTCTACTCCAAACGATCAGGATCCATTGACATACGATGATTACAGCCAAGCCAAAGAAACCACTTTCAAAATTAATCGTGCCAGATTAAAAGTAGGTGGTCATGCTTTTGAACCTTGGTTAAAATATTATTGGGAATATGAATTGAGCCAGTCTAATCTTTTAGATTTTAGGCTTATGGTCGAAAAATGGGAATGGCTAAGTTTTAAAGCAGGTCAATGGAAGGTTGAGTTTTCGCGAGAACGTTTTATCAGTTCCGGCGAGCAGCAAACGGTAGACAGATCCTTAATCAATAGGCCTTTTACCGCAGATCGACAAATGGGAGTTGAAGTATATGGGCATCTTAAAGGCAAAGGAATTGCCGATTTTAATTATTGGGCTGCCGCACTAACCGGAACAGGACGAGGAAATACTACAAATGATGATAATAATCTAATGTATTTTGGTCGGGCACAATGGAATTTCTTAGGACGATTTCTGGATTTTGAAGGCAGTGATATAAATTTTCACGAAAAACCAACGCCTATTATTGCCTTTTCGGCACTTACAAACCGCAGTCCATATACCCGATTTTCTCAATCTGGCGGTGGATCATTAGAAGGATATGAAAATGGGGCTCCGGGACAATATCGCGTAAATCAATGGAATTTGGAAAGCGCCTTTATGTACCGCGGCTTTTCATGGCAAAGCGAATGGCATACTAAAGAAATTACAGACAAATTAAATGATGATAAGACAACAACCTTAAAAGGATATTACGTTCAGGCTGGATATTTTTTTCATAATGCTTTTGAATGGTGGCCCCAACATTTGGAAATGGCAGGAAGACATGCAGCATACAGACCTGATAATTCGATTAGGCAAAATTTGCAAAACGAAACGACGGTTGCTTTTAACTGGTTTTTTAAAGGACACAAAAACAAACTCACCTCTGAATTTAGTTATTTTAGTTTTCAGGACAAAAGCTTACCTCTGGAAGCCGGATGGCGTTTTAGAATACAATGGGATATCTCGCTATAAATAATAAAAAACCTTAAAAAAACAGCAAATTACAAATTGAGGTATTGTATTTGTATGAAAATTAAAACTGCAGTATTCTGATATTTTTGAAGTTAAATGTTTTTAACTTTTAGTAATATTCTTATTTTTTTTTAATAATTTTAATGAACATAAAATCCTGAAAATGAAAAGTATAAAAAAGACTCTTAGAAAAACAGCACTTATGTGCCTGATGGGATCATTTTTTTTAATTTCACTTGATAGTATTGCGCAACGTCATGGCGGCGGTGGCGGTGGGCACAGAGGTGGCGGAGGAGGTCAGGCAAGACCTGCTGCAAGCAGACCTGCAAATCAAGCAAGACCTGCAAACAGACCTTCTTCAGGTTCCGGAATTAAAAAACCAACAACTGCCAACAGACCCGGAACAAATGGCTCTGGGACTAATAAAGTTAACAGAACATCGACCGGATCAAACGCAAAAGTTGGAAATAGAACAACAAATAATAGAAATTCAAACACAGTAAACAGAAATAACACTGGCAATAAAAACACCAATATTAGTGGCAATACTGTCAACAGAAATAAAAATAACGTAAACATCAATGTAAACAATAGTATACATGTTCAAAACAACCATAACACCGTTGTAAGACCAGGCGCAAGACCTTATGTTCGTCCGCCTTATGTATATGGAGGTTACAGATACAATAGTTATCATCCTTATTATCCACGTCCTTATCATCCCTATTATTGGGGACCGGTTTGGCATCCATGGGGATTCGTTGTAGCTACTCTGGCAGTAACTGCAATTGTAGTAAGTGTAGAAAGTTCTCAATATCATTATGATCAGGGAGTTTGGTACACCCCGTCAAGCGGAGGTTATACGGCTGTACCGGCACCTGTAGGCGGAACTGTAAATAATATTCCGAGTGGCGCAGAAACTGTAAATACCGGAACCGTCAACAACTATTATTACGGAGGAACCTATTATGAAAAAGACGGCAGCACATATAAGGTAGTTGCTCCAACCGCAGGAACACTCGTAGACAACTTACCCGAAGGTGGTGAAGAAGTTACAATAGGAGACGCTAAATATGTAAAATTTGGAGAAACTTATTATCAACCAGTTCAAGTAGACGGCAAAAACAAATATGAAGTCGTTGATGTTGAGAAAGATAAATAAAAACTACAGTAACCTTATCAAATAAATAGAGTTTGATAAGGTTATTTTTTTTAACTTTATCCTTATTATTAATAACTACCATCCGATTAAAAATAACCATAATGAAAAATAAAACGTACTGGATTTTTGCAATACTTACAATCTCCATTATTTCAATTGCTTACGGCTACACAAAACTTATTTTTCCAAAACAAAAGTTGGCAGCAATGGATTGTGCCGAAACCCCAAATGCTTCTGAAAGTTCTTTGTTTAAACCAACCATAGAAAACAAAAATAAACCCGCTGCAAATAAAACACCAAAAGGAATGGTTTGGATTCCCGGTGGAGAATTCTCAATGGGAAGCAATGTAGAAGACGAAAGTTTATGCAGTATAAAAGGCGTTACAAAAGATGCAGCACCAATACATAGAGTTTATGTAGATGGTTATTATATGGATCAAACCGAAGTGACAAACGAACAATTTGAAGCTTTCGTAAAAGCCACAGGTTATGTAACCTTAGCCGAAAAAAAACCAACTCATGAGGAATATCCTGATGCTCCCTTAGAAAACCTAATTGCAGGATCGGCAGTATTTACCCCGACTCCAAGCACGGTAAATTTAAATAATTACATGCAATGGTGGAGTTATGTTCAAGGAGCAGACTGGAGACATCCGGAAGGAGCCGGAAGCTCTATAAAAGGGAGAGAAAAGTATCCCGTCGTACAAGTTTCTTATGATGACGCCGCTGCTTATGCAAAATGGGCAGGAAAAAGATTACCTACAGAAGCAGAATGGGAATTTGCAGCACGTGGCGGAAAATCAGGTCAGTTATATGCTTGGGGAAATACATTAAAACCTAAAGGAAAATTTCAGGCTAATATCTATCAGGGACACTTTCCTATAGAAAAAGGAGATACTGGCGAAGATGGCTATATTGGTATTGCTCCAACGGCTCAATTTGAACCAAATCCTTATGGTCTTTATGATATTGGAGGAAATGTTTGGGAATGGACAAATGATTGGTATACTGCCGATTATTATTCCGTAATAAGCGAAAGTGGTCAAGTTGTTAAAAACCCGCAAGGACCAGATACTTCTTATGATCCCGGAGAACCAAATTTACCTAAAAAAGTACAGCGCGGAGGATCATTTTTATGTACTGATCAATACTGCACACGCTATATGGTAGGAACCAGAGGAAAAGGAGATTATAAATCACCAGCCAATCATATTGGTTTTAGATGCGTTCAATAGTTTTTTTTGCCACAAATTGCACGAATTAGCACAAATCAACTTAAATATAAAATCCAATTTCACGAATTATGATTCGTGAAATTGGATTTTTTTTTGAGCTATATAAACATATTCCATTAGTGAAAATTCGTGAATTCTTGGCTACTTTCCCCTACTAAATAAATTCAAATTTCCAGACATACAAAAACATATTTCATTAGTGAAAATTCGTGAAATTCGTGACAACCTTTTTTCCAGCTTATACTATCTAAAGCTTTAAAACGCCTAAATATTTGTTTATATTTGCCTAAAAATAAAACAAATGCAACATATTATAGATCGCTTTATCAGTTATATAACAATTGATACTGAATCAGACCCAAATTCACAAACTACACCAAGTACAGAAAAACAATGGAATCTTGCCAATAAATTAGTCGAAGAACTAAAAACAATTGGCTTAGAAGATGTTACTATAGACGACAAAGCCTATATCATGGCAACTTTGCCAAGCAATGTAGACCACGAAGTACCTGTAATAGGTTTTGTATCGCATTTTGATACTTCTCCTGATTTTAGCGGAGCAAATGTAAAACCTCAAATCATTACCAATTATGACGGAAAAGACATTGTTTTAAATGCAGAGAAAAATATTGTTTTATCTCCAAACTATTTCAAAGATTTACTGCAATATAAAGGTCAGACAATCATCACAACTGACGGAACCACCCTATTGGGAGCTGATGATAAAGCCGGAATTACCGAAATTGTTTCAGCAATGGAATATTTAATTCAGCATCCTGAAATCAAACACGGAAAAATTAGAATTGGTTTTACACCTGACGAAGAAATTGGTCGTGGTGCACATCATTTTGATGTAGAAAAATTTGGCGCGCAATGGGCTTACACAATGGACGGAAGTCAGATTGGTGAATTAGAATATGAAAACTTTAATGCAGCCGGAGCCAAAATTACTTTCAAAGGAAAAAGCGTTCATCCTGGTTATGCCAAAGGAAAAATGATCAACTCAATGTTGATTGCAAATGACTTCATCAACGAATTACCTAAAGGAGAAACTCCACAGGAAACTAAAGGTTACGAAGGTTTTTTCCACGTTCATCACTTAACCGGAAGTATTGAAGAAACAGTTTTGGAATTAATTATCCGTGATCATAATAAAATCAAATTTGAAAAAAGAAAAGATTTAATTGGGAAAATTGCCAAGAAAATCAACAAAAAATTCGCCAAGCAATTTGGGGAAGATATTGTAACTGCTGTGGTAAAAGATCAGTATTACAATATGAAAGAAAAAGTACTTCCCGTAAAACATATTGTCGACATTGCCGAAAAAGCAATGAGAGAATTAGACATAAAACCGATCATAAAACCTATTCGTGGCGGAACCGATGGTTCTCAATTATCCTTTATGGGATTGCCTTGCCCGAATATCTTTGCCGGCGGTCATAACTTTCACGGAAAATACGAATATGTTCCTGCAGAAAGCATCCAAAAAGCAACTGATGTTATTGTGAAAATTGCCGAATTGACTGCAATTCAAGGCATTTTTGACGCACCTGAAAAACCTAAAGGAAAGAGATAAAAATGGAACCTGATTCTGATAAAAAACACGTTTGGGACAAAATCAATAATTGGGAAGAAGAACTCCTTTTCCTCAAATCAATTATTGACAAAACTGAACTGGTTGAAACCATAAAATGGGGCGGTCCAATTTATGTTTACAACAAAAGAAATGTTATCGGAATTGGCGGTTTTAAAAATTATTTTGCAATTTGGTTTCTGAACGGAGTATTCTTAAAAGATGAAAAAAAGAGGTTAATCAACGCTCAGGAAGACAAAACAAAATCTTTACGTCAATGGAGATTTATTTCAAAAAGCGAAGTAAATGAGAAAGAGGTTTTAGAATACATCGCAGAAGCTATAGAAAACGAAAAACAAGGTAAAGTCATAAAACCTTCTAAAAAAGAAACAATTGTTTCTGAACTTCTTCAAAAAGAAATGGATCAGAGTCCAGCTTTAGCAGAAGCTTTTCAAAAATTCAGTCCTTACAAACAATATGAGTTTCTGGAATATGTTGAAACCGCAAAACAAGAGAAAACAAAGCTTTCCAGAATTGAGAAAGTGATTCCGATGATATTAGGGAATATTGGGTTGAATGATAAATACAGGTAAGATTTAGGAAATTCCAATTTTTTTAAATTGCCAAATTCCAATTAGTTTGTCACTCTGAGCGAAGCCGAAGAGCATGTCACTCTGAGCGAAGTCGAAGAACCAATTACAACATACTTAACCTTTGTCAAAGTTTTAAAAACTTTGACAAAGGTTTTTTTTACGCATTTTTTGTCCTTGCGAGGAACGAAGCAATCTCACTAGCAATTGACACATAGTAGCCTCAAAGCATGTCATCCTGAGGAACTAAGGATCTCCACATGAAACTCCGTACAGTTAAACTCCAATCTTTGGCGAGCTACTAACGAAGATCCTTCGTTCCTCAAGATGACAAGATTGTGGTTACTAATTGCAAGAAAAAAAATCCGTATAAATCCGTGTCTTCGCAAGGCGAATCCGCGTTATCCGCGTTCTTTCTTTGACGATTTACTTTGTGTCAATTGCAAATGAGATTGCTTCGTTCCTCGCAAGGACATACGTTGCGCTAATTATAAAAACAAAAAAAATCCCAAACTCCTTTTGGAATTTGGGATTTTAAATATTGAAATTTAAAAAAAATTAAGCTTTTTTATTCAAAGAAGCACTTAGCTCTAAAGAAATCGCAGAACGCTCTAATTTTAATTTTCCAGACATTGTTTCGATTACAACTGTTGTTTCAGCAAGTTCAACAATTTTACCGTGAAAACCACTTTTAGTTATAATTTTATCTCCAACTTTTAAGCCAGTTTCAAATTCTTTTTCATTTTTTGCTTTTTTCTGATTTGGTCTAATGATAAAAAGGTAAAATATCACAGCCATTAAGCCTAATTGAATATATAAAGTATAATTTCCCATAATTTTAATTTAGTTGTTTTTTATTAATATATTTTTTTCTGTACTCACGAAATTTCGAGACGCTCAGATTGATATTGTTATTTTTAATTTAGTTCTTCGACTTCACTAAATGTGATAACGTTGGAATTTGGAATTTAAAAATTGAAATTTAACCAATTTTACATCAAACCACGTCCCACTTTAATCATCTTTTTATTAGCAGTAAGCTCTTTAACAAGATTATCTAAAATTCCGTTGATAAAAATACTACTTTTTGGTGTAGAATACTCTTTTGCAATTTCTAAATATTCGTTAAGAGTTACTTTTACTGGAATTGAAGGGAATTTCAAGAATTCACAGATTGCCATTTTCAAGATAATTGTATCAATCTCAGCGATTCTTTCGCTATCCCAATTTGGTGTTTTATCATCATATTCTTTTGCCAGAATAGCTTCGTTCAAAACTGTTCTTCTGAACAAATCTTTTGCAAAATCTTTATCCTCAACATCTTTATACAATTTTGGCACTCTAAAGTCGTCAGGATCTTGTGTTTTGATCGCTTTCAATTGTTTTACAATATGTGTATTCACAACCGGAATATCATCAACCCAAGTTAATTTATCATCCTCTAAATACTCATATAATTTTTCGTTAGGAACAATTACATCAGCAAACAAATCAATTACGAATTGTCTGTCTTCTTCAAAAGTATTAACTGTAGTGCTCATGTATTTAGAATACAATTCGCTTGCTTTAATATCATTTAAAAGCAAAATGATATAATCATCATTCAAAGACCAGTTGTTGATTTTACGATTCTCCAAAGCAATGCTAAGTGAATTACTTTCGGCAAGAAGTTGAAAAATTTTGTTGTTGATGAACTTTTCGTTCGGTTTACGTTCTGCAGCAGTTGCAAGATGTTTTTTGCTTGAAAGATGTAAAAAAACAGATTCTTTTTTGCAAATTTCAATCAATGAAGAAAGCATTATAAGATATAAGTCCTGAATATTATCTATGCTGTAAAAAAGAAACTTCTCTTCTTTTTCCATATTATCAGAACCGCTCTGATGCATTGCATAAATGGATTGCATTACTTTAACGCGTATGTGTCTTCTGTTTACCACCTTGTAAGAACATTTAAAAATTAGTCTGCAAAAATAAGAATTTAACAGGTGATAATAAAATTTAAATGAATAAAAAACCTCTCAAAAAGCAATTAATTTATGATATTCATAGAAAGTCTCAGTTTTCAGTCCCAGTTTTCACTTGGCAAGACTTTGAAATCTTTAACAAAAAACATTTTGTTTTTCAGTGCAGAAAATTTTCAATCTGAAGTTTTTTTTTACCGCAAAGTTCACAAAGTTTTTTTAATTAAGCAGTTTTGTAAAAACACAAAGTTCACAAAGCTGAGTGTTGAACCAGCTTTGCGAACTTTCTGGTTTCTAACCGCAATAATGAATAAAAATCTTAGCAAACTTTGCGGTAAAAAATCAGTTACAATATCACGTTACCTATAAAAAAGTCCCAGTATTCAGTCTCAGTTTACATTGCAAACTGAGACTGAATACTGGGACTGTAAAGTGTAAACTAATAATTATTTCTTAGCAGCGTTTTCAATTCTTCTTAAATCAATACGATTTTGAGCAATTGTAAGAGCTGCTTTGTGCGTAGTCATTCCGTTTTTAACAGCATAATCGATAATTTCTAAAGTAGTATTATAGATATTTTCTGTTTTACTCATGATTTCAGCTTTACCATAATGCTCTAATTCAGCATAAACATTGATGATTCCACCAGCGTTGATCAGGAAATCCGGAGCGTATAAAATACCTCTTTCCTGTAATCTTTGGCCGTGAACATTTTCATCTGCTAATTGATTGTTGGCAGCACCGGCAATAACTTTAGCTTTAATTTTATTTACGGTATCATTATTAATTGTCGCTCCCATTGCACATGGCGCATAAATATCAACATCGGCAGCGTATAAATCTTCTCCTGTAAATATTGTTGCGTTGTATTTTTGAGCTACTTCGTATAATTTTTCTTCGTTGATATCAGCAATTGTAACGATCGCTCCTTCTTTAGTCAAATACTCAACCAAAGCTTCACCAACGTGACCAATTCCCTGAACCAAAACTTTTTTACCGTCTAAAACATCAGTACCAAACTGACTTTTTGCAGCCGCTTTCATCCCTAAATAAACACCGTAAGCTGTTATAGGAGAAGGATTTCCTGAACCACCTCTTTCTTCAGAAATACCCGTAACATAAGGAGTTACGTCTCTAACTGTGTCCATGTCTTTTGTTTCCATTCCAACATCTTCTGCAGTGATATATCTACCTCCTAAAGAGTGAACAAACTCACCAAACTTACGCATTAATTCAGGTGTTTTTTGCGTTTTAGCATCACCAATAATTACTGCTTTACCTCCACCGATATTTAATCCGGTAATGGCAGATTTATATGTCATACCTCTTGAAAGACGCAAAACATCGTTTAATGCTTCCCATTCCGTATTATAATTCCACATTCTGGTTCCTCCTAAAGCTGGTCCCATAACCGAATTATGAATACCAATAATTGCTTTTAAACCTGTATCTTTGTCGTTGCAAAAAACAATTTGTTCGTGATCGTCAAAAGACAATTGACCAAAAACAGGATCCATTTTTTGAAGTTCCTTTCCAGTTGCGAAAGTTGCATCCATAGTAATAGTATTTATTAGTTATAAATTATGAATTTGTCAAAAAGACATCTCAAACATAATTAAAAAATACACATGTGCTAATTTTTTATCTTTAAAATAACAATATAACAATCGTTTTGTTTTGATTAAATTACACTTTCCGTTAATTTTAATTCATATAAATTTGTAAAATCAAAACATTTCATCATTGAATCTCTTAAAAAAATGAAAGAATTAAGCTATTTAAACAAATATTTCATCAAATATAAATATAGTTTCTCCTTAGGAATTTTAATCACCATAATCGCACAAATATTCTCTTTATTTACTCCAAAGCTTATTAGCAAGTCTTTAAACGCTATCGAAAGGTTTGATAAACTGCCAAAAGCAGATCAGGCATCGCAACTAATTATCGATACCTATCGTCAAGGTTTAATTCATAACGTACTGCTAATCATAGCTACTACAATCGTAGCAGGTTTTCTGACTTTTTTAATGCGCCAGACTTTAATCGTAATGTCACGTCACATTGAGTTTGATTTAAAAAATGAAGTTTTTAAACAATATGAAAACCTTTCACAGAATTTCTACAAACAAAATCGTACGGGAGATTTAATGAACCGAATCAGCGAAGACGTTTCTAAGGTTCGTATGTATGTTGGTCCGGCAGTTATGTACACTATCAATACCTTTATCCGTTTTGCTATTGTCATCATATATATGTATAATGTTTCGCCATTATTGACTTTATATACGATCTTGCCATTGCCAATTTTGTCTTATTGTATTTTTAAACTGAGTTCAGAAATCAATAAACGAAGCACCACTTTTCAGCAATATTTATCAAAAGTATCCAGTTTTTCGCAGGAAATATTTTCAGGAATCCGTGTTATAAAAGCCTATTCTTTAGAGGACCAACATCAGAATAATATGGTGGCTCTTGCCGATGAAAGTAAAAAGAAGAGTTTAGATTTAGCCAAAGTACAATCGCTATTTGGTCCATTGATGATTGCCTTAATCGGAATCAGTAACCTGGTGGTTATTTATTTTGGAGGCGTTATGTACATCAACGGAACGATTGCCAATATTGGTACAATTGCAGAATTCATTTTATATGTAAACATGCTTACGTGGCCTGTAGCTTCATTAGGATGGGTTTCATCAATGGTTCAGGAAGCAGAAGCCTCTCAGAAACGTTTGAATGAATTTTTAAAAATTGAACCCGAAATTAAAAACAACAACGAAAATTCATCAGACATTCAAGGCTCAATTGCTTTTGAAAATGTAAGTTATATCTATGAAGATACCAATATTGAAGCTTTGAAAAATGTGACTTTCATTGTGAAAAAAGGAGAAACATTGGCAATTCTGGGGAAAACAGGTTCCGGAAAATCAACAATATTATCTTTGATTTCCCGTTTATATGATGTTACCGAAGGAAGAATCACAATTGACCAAAATGAAATAAGTACTTTAAACTTAAATGACTTAAGAAACAACATTGGAATTGTGCCGCAAGATGCTTTTTTATTCTCGGATACCATTAAAAACAACATCAAATTTGGAAATCAAAATGCAACTGACGAAGAAGTAGAAGAAGCTGCAAAAAGCGCTGTGGTTCATGACAATATCATTGCTTTCAATAAACAATATGACACCATTTTAGGAGAAAGAGGTATTACACTTTCCGGCGGACAAAAGCAGCGTGTATCTATTGCGCGTGCGATTATTAAAAACCCGGCTATTTTACTTTTTGACGATTGCCTGTCTGCTGTAGATACTGAAACTGAAGAGACGATTTTGAATAATTTATTTGAAATTTGTAAAGATAAAACTACAATAATAGTAAGTCATCGTGTTTCATCGGCTAAGAATGCCGATAAAATAATCATTTTAGAAGACGGCAGAATCATTCAACAAGGCTCTCATAATCAATTAATAAATCAGGAAGGCTATTATTCATCGTTATATTTAAAACAACTTTCGGAAAAAGAATCACTTTAAATGTTGCGTAATAGATAATTTTTTATGATTTTTGAGTACTATTAATTCCAAAAAATGATAGAACGTATTATGAGAGAAAATGACATGTTAGAAAAAGAAGAGATTTTTTCTAAAGTATTACGAGCAGGAAGAAGAACTTATTTCTTTGATGTGAGAGCTACTAAAGCTGACGATTATTATATCACGATTACCGAAAGTAAAAAATTTACTGAAGAAGATGGTTCTTTTCATTTTAAAAAACACAAAATTTACTTGTACAAAGAAGATTTTAGTGCTTTTGCCGAAATACTAGAAGAAATGACTTCATACGTCTTGAACCACAAAGGCGAAGAAGTAATTTCTGAAAGACACCAAAAAGATTTCAAAAAAGAATACGGTTCTGATAAGCCCGACGCACCAAGAACTAGTTTTACCGATATTGATTTTGACGATATTTAGTCGAAAATAACTTTTTTAAAAGTACAAGTCCAATATGTCCTGCATTTTGGACTTTTTTTATATATAAATTTATTATTTTAGATTGCAGAGTTTAGATTTTAGATTTTTTAAACGCTCTAAAACCAAATGATAATAATTCAAGATTTTAAAATGAAAAAAATAACTCTTTTACTTTGTTTTCTATTTATCGGAATTTCATCTTTTGCCCAAAAAACAGAATATGAAACGAAAACCAATACTCAATATTATAACGCAGCAACCAATAAATCTGACAGTTACATTAACGAAAATTGTGTTCTGGATATTTATTACCCAAAAAACACTAAAAACTTCGCTACAATAGTTTGGTTTCACGGCGGTGGATTAACTGGTGGAAGCAAAGAAATTCCCGAGGCTTTAAAAAATAAAGGTTTTGCCATCATTGGCGTTAACTACAGATTATCGCCAAAAGTAAAAGCCGAAAAAGCCATTGAAGACGCTGCTGCTGCGGTTGCATGGGCTTTTAATAACATTGCTTCTTATGGAGGCGATACATCCTTAATTTTCATCTCAGGACATTCTGCGGGCGGATATTTAACTTCGATGATTGGTCTTGATAAAAAATGGCTGCAAAAAGAAGGAATCGATGCTAATAAAATTGCAGGATTAATTCCGTTTAGCGGGCAATGTATTACGCATTTTGAAATTAGAAAAGAAAATGGTATTCCGGATACTACACCAACAATTGATGCTTTTGCTCCTTTATTTTACGTTCGCGCGGATGCTCCGCCACTTTTATTAATTACAGGAGATCGTGAATTGGAAATGTTGGGACGTTACGAAGAAAACGCTTATATGGCACGCATGATGAAGCTGGTTGGTCATAAACAAACCAAACTTTATGAGTTAGATGGTTATGGACACGGAATGACTGAACCAGGTTTTCCGTTGCTCGTAAACGAAGTAAACCGAATTATAAAAGAACATAAAAAATAATCTCAAATACAATCCACGGCAATGGAAACAAACTTATTAATATTACCCGGACTTGGAAATTCCGGCGTTAAACACTGGCAAACCTTTTGGCATAAAAAATTCAAAAACTCCATACGCTTGGTTCAGCACAATTGGGACGAACCTGTTCGCGAAGAATGGATTGAACGCTTAAACGAGGAAATTTCTAAACTTGATCGCCCAACTATTTTGGTCGCACACAGCTTAGCAGTTTCATTAGTACAACATTGGGCAGTATCAAATACAAACAAAAATATTGTAGGCGCATTATTGGTGGCTCCTGCCGATGTAGATTCACCAGAACATACTCCGGAATCTGTTCGGAATTTTTCTCCTATGCCAATTTCAAAATTACCTTTTCCGTCAATTGTTGTCGCAAGCGAAAATGATCCTTACGCTTCTTTCGAAAGAAAACAATATTTTGCAGAAAAATGGGGAAGTGATTTTGTAAATGTCGGTCAACAAGGTCACATCAACTCTGACTCAGATTTAAAATATTGGGAAGAAGGACAAGTGATATTACAGCAGTTAATTGAGAAAATTTCTTAGTTTTTCAGTCGCGGTCTTCAGTCTCAGTTTTCAGTCTGGACTTTAATTAACCGTAAAGTCCGCAAAGGTTTTACGCAAAGTAAAGCTTTGTCGAGTAGTTTTTTAGCTCGCAGATTTGGCAGATTGAGCAGATTTTTTTCTATATGTTTTAAAATTGATCTGCTCAATCTGCCAAATCTGCGAGAAAATTCAACTTCAAAGTTTTGAAAATCTTATTAACAACAAAATCTGTGGCAAAAACTGTAAACTGAGACTGAGACTGAGACTGAGACTGAGACTGAGACTGAGACTGAGACTGAGACTGTAAACTGCGACTAAAAACTATCCAATTCTAAGCCCGTTTTCTATTTTAAAATCAGGAGCTAATAAAATAACATCTCCCTCCTTGCCTATTGCGCCAAGAACAAGACATTCGCTCATAAATTTTCCAATTTGTTTTTTAGGAAAATTTACTACTGATATAATTTGACGATTTAATAAATCTTCTTTTTTGTAATGTACAGTGATTTGTGCCGATGATTTTCGGATTCCAATTTCGGCACCAAAATCAATCGTAAGCTGATAGGCAGGTTTTCTTGCTTCGGGAAAATCATTTACTTCTATAATGGTTCCGACACGCATATCGGTTCTTTCAAATTCATTCCAGGTTAAATCCATTTTTATTTCAATATTTATTCATTCACAAACCTATAAATTTTGTAATTATTACCACTAATTCTATAACCTTTTTTTTAGTCCAGCTTTTAATTTTACTTATCAGATAATTAAGCTAATACTAAAAAATATAGATATGGAAAATAGTCTTCTTAATACCGACCACTCTCTTAGAGATTTTGATTTTGATATTCATGAACAAAATACAGATAAATATATACTAACCGACAAAAACGTAAGACTGTATGTAAAGGATTACGGAAAAGGAAAACCAGTAATTTTAATTCATGGATGGCCACTTTCTAACGAAATGTGGGAATATCAAATTGATTTTCTAGTTCAGAACAATTATCGTGTTATTGCTTATGACCGCCGCGGATTTGGTAAATCATCGCAGCCTTATGACGGATATGATTATGATACTTTGACTGACGATTTAAAAGAAATTATCGAACAGCTTCAATTAGAAAATGCAACTCTTGTTGGGTTCTCGATGGGCGGTGGCGAAGTTGTACGTTATTTTAGCCGTTATGGCGGAAAGGGCGTTACAAAAGCGGCGCTAATTTCATCTGTCGTTCCTTTTTTATTACAAACCAATGATAATCCTGACGGACATCCAAAAGAAAAAAGCGAAAATACAGCCAGCGCGATCACAGAAGACCGAATAGGATTTGTAGATAATTTTGGTAAAACCTTTTTCGGCATAAATATTATCAACAGACCAATAAGCACTCCATTATTAGAATATTACAGAACGTTGTGTTCCTTTGCTTCGCCTCGTGCTACTTTAAAATGTGCCGAATCTTTTTCGTTTACTGATTTTAGAGAAGAATTGGATTTTATAAAAGTGCCGACATTAATAATCCATGGCGACGATGACAAAATTGTTCCTATTGAACTGACTTCCAAAAAAGCATCAAAAGCAATCCGAGAAAATACATATATAGTTTATGAAGGTGCACCACACGGTTTATTTTACACTCATAAAGACAAATTAAACAAAGACTTATTAGAGTTTTTGAATGCCTAACAATCTAAAAAATGCACAGATTACATTAATTATAAAGATTTTTTTGCTTTACAAATGAACAAATTATAATCTATGAATTCCGATAACTATTGGGCAATGTCATTAAGTTAAGCTTTTTTGAATTATAATTTTTCTCGCAAAGTCAAAAAGCTTAAATACAATATTGTCAATTTCGACGAAGGAGAAATCTCCGCAAGTAACTCCGTAACGAGAATCCAATCTTTGTCGAGCTACTCGCGGAGATTTCTCCTTCGTCGAAATTGACAAAACCTTTTCGATTTTCTGTCTTTGCTAGGGATTTACTCACCATAGTCCCGAAGCTTCGGGGATAAATTTTCCTTAACTTAATGACATTGAGCTATCGGGAGTAACAAAAAAGCGAAATTCTCCCAGAAAACAGATAGCCAATAATAATTACCCCTGTACGCTTTCTTTTACAGAATTTTAAGGCTATTTTTGAAGAACTTATTTTTGTAAAAATGGCACGTACACCTTCAAATATGATTCCGCTGGGGACAATTGCTCCGGGATTTAAATTAAAAGATACTAATTCGAATAATGAAGAATATTCGTTTGAAGATTTAAAAGGATCGAAAGGTACACTTGTAATTTTCATGTGTAATCATTGCCCATTTGTGCTTCATGTTATTAAGGAAATTGTAATGATTGCCAATGATTATCGCGTTCAGGGAATTGGTGTTGTTGCAATTTCGAGCAATGATATTGTAAAATATCCGCAAGATTCTCCAGAGATGATGACGGAATTTGCTTTTCAGAATAAAATAGATTTCCCTTATTTATTCGACGAAAGTCAGGAAGTCGCCAAAGCTTATGAAGCTGCCTGTACTCCGGATTTTTATTTATTTGATAGTCAGGATCGACTGTTTTACCATGGTCAGTTGGATGATTCAAGACCTGGAAACGGAATTCCGTTAAGCGGAAGTGATCTTCGAAGTGCGATAGATGCGCTGATTTACAACAGAAGTTTGAACGAAATTCAAAAGCCAAGTATTGGCTGTAGTATCAAATGGAAATAAAGATTTTAGGTTTTCCGAAAACTTTTCCTATCTTTGCAGATCAATAAATATTCTCATTGTGAGCACTATAAACTTATTTACAGCGATACTCTTGTTGTTTTCCTTAAAAAGAAAACCGCTTACTGCTGTATTTATTTCACATAGTAAGGCCTTTATTAATTAGGCCTCCGTCTATTCCAATTTCTTCTTTCAGGCGGAGGATTTATACCACGATTTAATCACCTATTTTATTTGAAAGAGTAAATCCTCTCTCAAATAATTTTCTGGTTTTTCAAATTAAAATTTCCAAAACATAGTTTTATTTCCAATTGCAAATGTGCAACTTAGGAAATGATTATGCTTTTGTCAGCCTGTAAAAAAATCGCTCAAAAACACTAGTTATCAATAAATTAAATAATTAATAATAATAAATATCATTATGAAACCAACACCTACCTTCTGTAAAACAGATTATCAGTTTTTAAGAGAATTGATATTAAAAAGTAAAAATTCAACAAATACTAAAGAAGCCAATCAGCTTTCTCAAGAATTAGATCGCGCCGTTATAAGTAAAGAAAGTGAATTAACTAATTCCATCGTAAGAATCAATTCTTATGTTACTATCGAAGATGTAAAAGTTAAGAAACAAATGAAAATTCAGATTGTGCTGCCTTCATTTGCGGACGTAAAAGAGGGAAAAATATCGATTCTGGCACCTTTAAGCGTAGCCATTATTGGCTTTAAGGAAAATGATGAAGTTGATTGGGAAATGCCTTCCGGAATAAAGACATTAAAGATAATTGCGGTAAATAATGCCGCCATCAACAATCTGTAATTTTTTAAACACCTCACTTGTGAAGGTGTTTTTTTATGTTCTATTTTAAATAAAAAAACTATCCAATAAATTTTACTGAATAGTTTAATTGAATCTGTAATAACAACTTCTTATTACAATTGAGAAGTTATATAATTTGATATTGAAGCCATTTGAGTATCATCTAACTTCGCTTTTTTCTGCATTTTTACTAAAATTGGTTTCCAATCTTCCTGACTAAACTTCTTTGGGTCAAATAATTTATGACATCTTGCACAACTGTTTTCGTACAAGTTTTTACCTTCTGCCAATTCAGGCGTTAATGTTGTAGTTTTTGCAGCCTCAGTTACAACTGGAGTTGCCGGAGTAGCCGGTACTGATTTTTTAGTACCGCATGAAACTAAAAGCAACACTACAGCAGTCAGGATTAAGATTTTTGTTTTCATTGTTTTACTTATTTTTTAAGTAAATATAAAAAAATCCCATACACCGCAGCATATGGGATTATTATTTAAAACAATACTAAATTGTAATTAAAAATCTTATTTAACCTCCATTAATTCAACGTCAAAAATCAAAGTTGCATTTGGTGGAATAACTCCTCCTGCACCTGCAGCTCCATACCCTAAATCAGATGGAATTACAAAACGAGCTTTATCTCCAACTTGCAATAAAGCAATACCTTCATCCCAACCTTCGATAACCTGACCTTGACCTAATCTAAATTCGATTGGTTTTTTACGTGGGTAAGAAGAATCAAAAACTTTTCCGTTTTCTAAAGATCCTTCGTAATGAACTGCTACTGTTTTACCAGCTTCTGCTCTTTTACCGTCTCCTTTTTGAATCATTTTGTAACGTAAACCGCTATCCGTTTTATCAAAACCAGCAGCCAATTGTTCCATTTTAGCTTCAGATTCTGCTTTTAAAGCTGCATCTCTTTTTAGACGGGCACCTTTTAAACCAATAAAAGCTTCGATAGCATTAAATTTTTCTGCTTCTTCACCTACTCTGATGATTTCTACATTATCAAGAGAATCACCTTGAGCAACTGCATCAACGATATCCTGACCTTCGATTACGTGACCAAAAACAGTATGTTTTCCGTCTAACCAAGAAGTTGGAACGTGAGTGATGTAAAATTGAGAACCATTAGTTGCAGGTCCTGAATTTGCCATTGCCAGAACTCCTGGACGATCGTGTTTTAAACTTGGGTGAAATTCATCATCAAATTTATATCCTGGATCACCAGTTCCTGTTCCTTTTGGACATCCACCTTGTATCATAAAATCAGGAATAACTCTATGGAATGTTAATCCGTCATAGAATTTTTGTCCCTGAGGTTTTACTTTATTTTCCATATTTCCTTCTGCAAGAGCTACAAAATTCCCTACGGTTCCCGGTGTTAAATCGTGTGTTAGTTTTACTAAAATCGAACCTTTACTAGTGTTGAATTTAGCGTATATTCCGTTTTCCATTGTTGTTATTTTTAATTTGATTGCAAATTTACAAATTAATTTTATATCAATTTGTGCTTTCTATTTTTTAGACTTTGATTTATAAGTAAGACCGTAAACTACAAATGAGAGTAATGACAAACCAACACATCCGATTGTTACAGCGTGCCACCCGCCAAGTTTCCATAATAATAACCCATAAGCAGATCCTGCTGCTGTTCCTAAAAAGCTAAACGACATAAATACGGTATTTAATCTGTTTCTCGCTTCTGGAAGCAACGAATAAACTCGGGTTTGGTTTGAAATGTGAACTCCCTGAATTCCTACGTCAATAAATACAATTCCGATCGCGATTCCGATGACACTTTCTATTGAGAAATAAAATATTATAAAACTAATTAATATCAATAAACAGCCATAACCAACTGTTACTCTTGAACCTCCTTTATCTCCCAACTTCCCAACCAAAGGCGCCGCTAAAGCTCCCGAAGCACCTACAATACCAAACAAACCAATTGTCGCGCTGCTATAATGAAAAGGTTCTCCTGAAAGCAATAAAACCATAGTAACCCAAAAGGCACCGAATTGTGCAAAACTAAATACGTTAATCATCGTAGCTTCACGTAAAATGGGTTGTGTTTTTATAAGTGTAAAAAGGGATTTAATTAATTGACCATAAGTTCCTTGAAACTGAGGTTTATTAACGGGGAATTTATTTTGGATCACAAAAAAGATCAATAAACAAATTCCGGCTGCGATATAAAACATCGATCTCCATCCAAGAATCTGACCAATAAATCCGCTTAAAGTTCTGGAAAGTAAAATTCCGACTAATAAACCGCTCATGATGGTTCCAATAACTTTTCCTCGTTGTTCAGGTGTACTTAACGAAGCTGCCAATGGCAAAATAAGTTGCGGAACAATTGAAGTAATTCCGATCAATAAAGAGGCAATTTGCAAAAGAAAAAAACTTTTTGCCGTAGCTGCAATAATTAAGGCAATTACAGAGGCAAAAGTGGTCATTAAAATTTGCTTTTTACGTTCGATTTTGTCGCCTAACGGAACCATAAAAAACAATCCAATTGCGTAACCGGCTTGCGTTAGATACGTTATTGTACCCGCATCGGCTTCAGGAATCTTAAATTCGTTGGCAATTAAAACAATTAAGGGTTGGCAGTAATACAGATTTGCAACTATAAGTCCAGTGCAAGCTGCCATAAATAAGACATTCGTTTTGGATAAATTCATTTTGCAAAAATACCAATCTAATCTTTACCAAAACTTTAAAAAATCTATAAATTTTTCAAATTCAGGAACCAATCAGACATTTTTATTAGAGATTATACTGATTTTTAAAATCTTACGATTGCATAAAATCTTCTCGAATTGGACTAAAAACATCTGTTAAAAGTCCGCTTTCTAAACAAACAACGCCATGAATCGCGTGTGGCGGAATATAAAAACTATCGCCTTCTTTTAATGTTTGTGTAATACCACTGATCGTAACATCAAATTTACCACTGGAAATGTAAGTTACCTGTGAATGATAATGCTCATGCAAAACACCAATTCCGCCTTTTTCAAAATGAACATTAACCAACATCACGCGATCGTCGTACGCCATAATTTTGCGTTTGATTCCTTCGCCAACAACTTCCCATTCCAGTTCATCTCCTTTTATAAATTCCTTGCTTGTTCCGAAACTTTTCATATCTGTTTTTAATTGTATTATACTATTTTAAGATGAGTTTGTTTCTAAATCAAATTTTTAGAAATAAAATCGCAACTTACTTTAATTGATTCCAAAGGATTAGGATTGTAATTATTCTCCTGCTCTACAAAAAAATGTTTCATTCCGGATAGTTTCGCTTCCTTAAAAATAGTTTTGAAATCAACAGAACCTGAACCAATTTCAGTATTTAAAGCTGCATTTTTCTTATCCATATCTTTAACGTGCCACATTTTAAAACGTCCCGGATTTTCTGCAAACAATTTAAGAGGATCATTTCCTGAGCGAACCACCCAGTATAAATCCAACTCAAAATGAACTAAATCTTTATCAGTTTCTTTTAATAGAATTTCATAACCTGTGATTCCGTCATGCTTTTGAAATTCAAAATCATGATTGTGATACGCTAATTTCAAACCTGCATTTACACAGGCTTTACCAGCCTGATTTAACCGATTGGCAATTATTTTATAATCGGCAATATTTTTTCTAAGCGGTTCATCAATCCACGGAACGGTTAAATACTCGCTGTTCAAAATCTTTGCAGCTTCAATAGCCGCAAGCAGTTCAGTTGTATTTCCGTCTGCTAAAAAGCTTCCAAGATTATAATGTCCGCTAACAGCTTTTAGACCGTTTTGGTCTAATATTTTCTTTAATTCGATCGGAGATAATCCCCAAAACTGATCTTTTATGGAAAAACCATACGTCTCAACAGTCGTAAATCCGGCAGCGGCTACTTTTTCTAAAGTTGTTTTTACATCCTTAGGAAGTTCATCCCGCAAAGTGTACAATTGCAAACCTATTTCTTTTTTATTCATGGTAAATGCTAATGATGGCAAAGCCAAAACTGCCGTTGCAGCCAGACTGGTGTTTATTATGAAGTTTCTTCTTGTAACCATTTTGCTTTGAAAATTTGAAAAGTAAATCTAATCTTTTAATTAAAAACTTATACTAAAGTACTAAAATTGTCTTTCAAAATTATTTATAAAAAGCTGAAGTGCAATTTCCGTTTCTTCATGAATTATTTTCCCTTCATCATTAATTTTTCCGCGAATACCTTGTATCAAAAGCTGAGTATCAGTATCCAATTTTGCTTCTAATGTTTTCATTATCAAATTCAATTGCTCATGTGCCATTTCGCCCGAAGCCGAAGCAGTGATTAATCCCGTCTTTTTATTCGAAAAAATAGTCGTCGAAACACACCATTCTAAAGCATTTTTTAAACTTCCGGGTAAACTGAAAACATATTCAGGTGTACAAATGATAACACCATCAGCTTCAATAATTTTATTTCTAAAAACTTCAACGTGCTTTGGCGGATTCTCTGTATCTAAATCCGGACTAAAATGAGGAATTTCAGCCAAATCTTCAAAAATTTCGACTTCAAAATCTCCTTTTATATGTTCTGAAATATATTTTAAGATTTTATAATTGCTGGAATTCTTTCTTGTGCTGCCTGTTATGGCAAGTATTTTTATTTTTTTCATTTCCATTTACTGAATAACTTTAATATCCTTTTTCATCAAATCAAATTCGTCATTTAAGTCATTCTTTTTAAAATATTTTTCTAAATCAATTAATCTTTTTTTATTGTCATATGCTATACAGGAATTCAATTTTCTCTGACAAACAGAACATAATCTTATCGAATGCCTGTCGGTTTCTTCCATACTATTAGTACCATTCATAACACAATTTGCATTCGTACAATGATGAAGACCAAACATATGCCCGATTTCATGGGAGCTTATTTTAAGCAATCTTGATAAACATAGATTAAAATTTTCAGATGTTAATTCCCCATCCTGTAATCTGTAAATTGAACTCACGCCAACTTTATCACGATAAGAAGCCAAACCAAAAACATAATTCCATTCTGGCTTAGGATATAAATCCAATTCTGAAAGCCCCATTAAAGCAATTCTATTTAAATGCTCTTCTTCTTTTAAAACATCATTTAAAAGATAACCAGCCAATAACTGCTCATGACTATACATCATTCTTCTGGCAGAATTTGGAACTACATCATTAGAGATTGGTTCCAAAGTTTTTGTTTTTAATTGAAAGTAAATTTCTAAATATTCATTGGCAAGCTGAATTTGTCTCTTTTGCAAAACATTAAAATTTCCAATAGGACGGATATAAATAATATTAGCATCCTTTGTTGGAACAGTATGCTTAGACCTAAAATACTGCTCAAAAGTTTGTCCTTTTTCCTTACGAGAAAACAACCAATCTCCATAAACAGGTTCAGCCAATTTAATGTCATTACTTTTGATTTGCTTAAAATATGGCACTTCTTCAGGAATTTCTTTTGGTTGCTCTTTTGTAATTACTTTCATTTTTTCTTTGTTACAGGAACAAAATATTATAAAAATAAGAATAGCTATTTTTCTCATATACTTTTCGTTAAATATATTCAAAAAAATAGCTGTTTTCATTTTCTATTTGGTTTTCTTATCAAATATTTTTTGACCTTTTAATTGAAAGAAAGTAATTAGAAAAATCCGTTTTTATCAGCGTTTTCGCTTTAGCGAATCAGTAAAATCAGCGTCTAATTTTGACGCGGATAAAAACAGATTTACTTTGTAAAAACGCGGATAAAAACGGATTTGATCTGCAATAATTTTATTTTTTAAAAGCTTAACTTAATGACATTGTCCCATTGGGACGTTTGAGAAATTGTATCTGTAATCTGTATATGTTTTTACCAATTATTATTTATAAAATCAATCGTTCCTACGGAACTTGAAAAAACGCCATATTTATTGGGCTACCAATGAAATGTTCCGATGGAACAAAACAAATTGTTCCATCGGATTTTTCCCTAACTAATGACATTGTTCTATGGAACTACAACTGGTATGATTTCTATTTCTTACTCGTATCTGCTTCAAAATTATCAAAATACGTAAAATCTTTGGTGATTAATCCGTTCTCGATCGTGAAAACAGTACAGATAGGTAATTCTAATTTTGAATTATCCGGCGCAGTTCCTGTTGAAACAAATTCTACAATTATATTCTTTTCTCCCGATGGATAAATCTGGATAATTTTATCATGCAAATCCGGGAAAATCTTATTTAACTCCGCATATTTATCTTCCGTTTGTTTGCGGGTTTGTTTTACGATTCCTTTTCCGAAAGAAGGATCTTTAAAGTCAGCCGTTTCGATATACATTTCCGACATCTTTTTCCAATCATGATTATTAAAATGATCGAAGTATTGCTTTACCAATTTTTCATTTTGAGCAGTATCCTCAATTTTTGGTTGATTTTGGTTGTTACAGGAAATAAACATAAAAACTGCAACTGCGATTGTTATTAGTTTTCTCATCTTATTTTGATTTTAAATTATTCTAAAATGATTTAAATATAATAAAAATTAGTGTACGAATCCCAATACAAAATACTATATCAAACTGATTTTAAACAAATTAAAAAACAAAAAATTCCGTTTCAAACATTCTTAGAAAAGCAATTATTTCAATTTTAAAATCTTAAAATTCTCAAATATTAACTTTGTATCTTTGCCGCTTAGAACTATTGAAGAAAAAAAATGCGAATTGACATTATAACGATTTTACCGGAATTATTAAAGAGTCCATTTGAGGCTTCGATTATGAAACGTGCTATAGACAAAGGTCTTGTAGAAGTTCATTTTCATAATTTACGCGATTATACTACGAATAAACAAAAAAGTGTCGACGATTATCCGTTTGGAGGAGGCGCCGGAATGGTTATGACAGTTCAGCCAATTGATGCTTGCATTACGCATTTGAAAAGCGAACGCGAATATGACGAAATCATCTATATGTCACCTGACGGAGAAACGCTGAATCAAAAAATGGCCAATACAATGTCGATGTATGAAAACATTATCATTTTATGCGGACATTATAAAGGTGTAGATCAGCGTGTTCGTGATCATTTTATTACCAAAGAAATTTCGATTGGTGATTACGTTTTATCAGGCGGAGAATTAGGCGCTTTAGTTTTATCTGATGCTTTGATTCGTTTAATTCCAGGTGTTTTAAGCGACGAAACTTCAGCATTGACAGATAGTTTTCAGGATAATTTACTTTCAGGACCTATATATACAAGACCTGCAGATTATAAAGGATGGAAAGTTCCGGAGGTTTTAACCAGCGGACATTTCGCCAAAATTGACAAATGGCGTGAGGATATGGCGTATGAACATACAAAGAACAGACGTCCGGATCTTCTCGAGTAAAAGTTTTCAGTCTCAGTCCCAGTTTTCAGTGAATTTGATTGCGGTTAATACTGAGACTGCGACTGAAACTGCGACTAACACTCTTTTTATCAGATACTTAAAATAATTTACAATTCATAATTTATAATTCATAATTATTTTCTACATTTGCACCCAAATTAGACCAACCTCTGGCGAGATCCGTGAATGTTGCTCTATACAAAAACCATAATTACAAGATATCATGGCAGATTTAATGAAATTCGTTCAAACCGAATTAGTTGCTAAAAAAGATTTCCCTGTTTTCGGAGCTGGAGATACTATCACAGTTTTCTACGAAATTAAAGAGGGTGAAAAAACAAGAACTCAGTTTTTCAAAGGAGTTGTTATTCAAAGAAGAGGTTCTGGTAACACAGAAACTTTTACTATCCGTAAAATGTCAGGTGCAATTGGAGTTGAGCGTATCTTCCCAGTAAACTTACCAGCTTTACAGAAAATTGAAATCAACAAAAAAGGAGCTGTACGTAGAGCTAGAATTTTCTACTTCAGAGAACTTACTGGTAAAAAAGCTAAGATTAAAGATAAAAGAAGATAATCATTTATCTCTTTGTTATAAAAAAGCTCGTTTCATTTATTTGAAACGAGTTTTTTTTGTGTCTGTTTTTTTTTAAAAAAAAATATCTTGAATTTAGTTTATGCCAAACCCAACAGGTTTCTTAAAGGTTTTGTCATTTCGATTTCTATAATAATACCAAATCTTTTTCAGGAGCTAATCCCGCTATTCGTTTCAATCTTTTGCTCCATTTCATTACACAAAAGGATTTCCTCCCGAAGCTTCGGGACTATCGGGGCTAGGGCAATCATTTTCATAACAATATTTTCGTTTAGTTTTGGCTTTCTTGCTCTGTCAAATAGAACTGTGGATACCTTTGTCAAAGTTTAAAACTTTGACAAAGGTTTACGTTATCTAATATTCGCAATCTTGTCATAAATGACAAGATTGAGTAGTCAACAACAATTTGTTCCATCGGAACATCTCATCGGTAGAAAAAAAATAGATCGTGAAAAATATCGTCCTGTAAGGACGTTTGACAAATTGTGTGTCTAATCTGTATGTGTTTTTGATGTCATTATTTATAAAATCAAACGTTCCTACGGAACGTAAAAAACGCCGTATTTATTTGGCTACCGATGAGATGTTCCGATGGAACAAAAAACCGTAAAAACAGATGTCTTAAATAATGAAATTGATTTATTTTCTAATAAACAAAAATTTCTTCTTCTACGGTTTTGCGTGAGGGATAGAAGTGGAAAGCCCACAGCCTGACGAAGGAAGTGCGAGGACTTGAAACGGATAGCCCGGCCCGGAGGGACACGCCCAAAATAAAAAAACCAACACTCATAAAGCATCGGTTTGTATTTTAATGAAAATTGGTATTCTATTTATTTAATAGTTTTTCCAAATATTCGATTTTGTCTTTTTCGGATTGTAATAAACGTTCGTAAAGCTTTTCTTTTTCATGGAAAGTTTCAATTAATTTATCCAATGGATTAAAAGTACAATGATTATTTGCAAAATTACCATTATTGACACTGTTATCATGGAAACTATTAAAATAACTAATCATATTTTCTTCTGAAAAATTTTTAATTGCTTCTGGTGTTACACAAAGTGCTTTTGCAACTTCTGCAAGTTTTTGTTCATCTATAGTTTCACTATTTTCTAAAGCAGATATAGCTTGTTGATTTGTTCCTAAAGCTTGTGCCAAAGCTTCCTGTTTCATATCACGAAGTTCACGAATACGGCTAATTTTTCGCCCTATATGATTTGGTTTTGTTAGTGTGCTCATAATTCAAAGATAACGATTAAGGGTAATAATAAACAACAGGTAAAAAACATATTAAACAATGTATCTCACATTTGTTATATGTCTATTGCATTTTAGCCAAAAATACAACTTTTCAGACAAAAACTATCAAAGGTTAAACGGATTTCTACGACTTCTGATGTTTTCCTTTTTAGGAACCTTTGACTTTTAACTTTGATTCATCAAAACCGTAATTTTTTAATATCAAAATCATCGATTTAGCAATTTAATGAGTCCGAAATAACAATCTGATAATTTCGGCATTTCTCACGAAAACTACACCGTTTTCGGAGTGTTTTTATTATATTTGCTCCGCTCATTCTGAGCCGACTATACCTTTACATCGCTTAATCTCGGCGATACGATTATAAAAAAAAAAAAAAATGACACAGAATTCAAAAATTTATTACACCTTAACTGATGAGGCGCCATTGTTAGCGACTTATTCTTTTTTACCTATTGTTCAAGCATTTACTGCTACTGCTGGTATTGCTATTGAAACGAGAGACATCTCTTTAGCAGGTAGAATTTTATCGAATTTTCCTGAGCTTTTAACCGATGCTCAAAAAACTGGAGATGCTTTGGCTGAATTAGGTCAATTAGCGACACAACCTGAAGCTAACATCATCAAATTACCAAACATTTCAGCATCTGTACCGCAATTAAAAGCTGCTATTGCTGAGTTGCAATCTCATGGTTACAAAATCCCTAACTTCCCTGAAGATCCACAGAATGATGCCGAAAAAGAAATTAAAGCAAAATATGCTAAAGTTTTAGGTTCTGCTGTAAATCCTGTTTTACGTGAAGGTAACTCTGATCGTAGAGCGCCAAGAGCTGTTAAGAATTTTGCAAAAGCAAATCCGCATTCAATGGGTGCTTGGTCTGCTGATTCAAAAACTAAAGTTGCTTCAATGCCAAACGGTGATTTCTACGGAAGTGAAAAATCGCTTACTGTTGCAGAAGCAAATGATGTAAAAATCGAATTTGTTGCAAAAGATGGCACAACAACTGTTCTTAAAGCAAGTACTCCGCTTAAAGCTGGTGAGATAATTGACAGTTCTGTGTTGAGTGTAAAAAAATTAAAATCTTTTGCTGCTGATGCAATTGCAGATGCTAAAAAAGAAGGACTTTTACTTTCTGTGCATTTAAAAGCTACAATGATGAAGGTTTCAGATCCAATTATCTTTGGCGCTATCGTTGAAGTTTATTTTGCTGATCTTTTCAAAAAATATGAAACTTTATTTGCTGAATTAAATATTGATACAAGAAACGGTTTAGGTGATATCTATGCAAAAATTGCAGGAAGACCTGAGCAAGCAGAAGTTGAAGCTGACATTACTAAAGCGATCGAAAACGGACCAGCCTTGGCAATGGTTAATTCTGATAAAGGAATTACAAACTTACACGTTCCATCTGATGTTATTGTTGATGCTTCTATGCCGGCAATGATTCGTACTTCTGGACAGATGTACAATAAAGAAGGAAAACAACAAGATACAATCGCTGTTATTCCGGATCGTGCTTATTCTGGAATTTATACTGCAACGATCGATTTCTGTAAAAAACACGGTGCTTTTGATCCTAAAACAATGGGAAGTGTTCCTAACGTAGGTTTGATGGCTCAAAAAGCTGAAGAATATGGATCTCACGACAAAACTTTCCAAATTCAAGGAGACGGAGTTGTTCGTGTAGTTGATAATAAAGGAGCTGTTTTAATGGAGCAAAACGTTGAAGCTCATGACATTTTTAGAATGTGTCAGGCAAAAGACGCTCCTATTCAGGATTGGGTTAAACTGGCTGTAAACAGAGCTCGTTTATCTGATACTCCTGCTGTTTTCTGGTTAGACGAAAATAGAGCGCATGACAGAGAATTGATTGCAAAAGTTCAAAAATACTTGAAAGATTACAATACTGTAAACTTAGATATCCGTATCCTAAACCCAATTGCTGCTACTGAATTTACATTAGACAGAATCATCAAAGGTTTAGACACGATCTCTGTAACAGGAAACGTTTTACGTGATTATTTAACTGACTTATTCCCAATTTTAGAATTAGGAACTTCGGCTAAAATGTTATCAATCGTTCCGTTAATGAATGGTGGTGGATTGTTCGAAACTGGTGCTGGAGGTTCTGCTCCAAAACACGTTGAGCAATTTACTGAAGAAGGTTATTTACGTTGGGATTCATTAGGAGAATTTTTGGCTCTTGGTGCTTCTTTAGAGCATTTAGGACAAACTTTAGACAACTCTAAAGCAATTGTTTTATCTGAAACTCTTGACGAAGCTAACGATAAATTCCTGGCAAACGATAAATCTCCAGCTCGTAAAATAGGTCAAATTGACAACCGTGGTTCTCACTTTTACCTTGCTTTCTATTGGGCACAAGCTTTGGCAGCTCAAAATAAAGATGCTGAATTGAAAGCTATCTTTACTCCAATTGCTGCTGAATTTGCTGCAAATGAAGCTAAAATCGATGCCGAATTAATTGGTGCACAAGGAAAACCTCAAACTCTTGGTGGTTATTACCAACCAACTCCTGAGTTAGTAAGCAAAGCAATGCGTCCAAGTGCAACTTTCAACTCGATTCTTGCTGAAATAAAATAATACAAAGACAATTTGATAAAGACGCACTGCTGTGCGTCTCTACAGAAATATAAAAAAGACAACTTTACGGTTGTCTTTTTTTTGTTTTAAACCAAAAACTCTGAACCTCTGTATCTTTGAACCTTTGAACCTTTAAAAAAGAAATTATTCTTAACTAATGTTTAACAAACGTTCCGTAGTTATATTTGGCAAGAATTGTTAACTATGTGTTTCAAAACCAAGACAATGATTATAAAAAAAAATGGCCTTCTTTTTATCTTCTTCTTCTTAATAACCCTAACTTCATTTTCGCAGGAAAAATTTACTTTAAGTGGTACAATAACAGATTATAAAAATAATGAAACCTTAATTGGAGTAAATGTTTATATTCCGGTTTTAAAAATTGGAACAACCACCAATGAATACGGTTTTTATTCCCTTACAGTTCCCAAAGGAGAATATGAAATCGAAATTAGTTATGTTGGCTATAAAACCATTCAGAAGATCATTCCTTTAAATCAAAATACAAAAAATAATTTTGCCATTAACGAAGGTGGCGAAGAACTTCAAGAAGTCGTAATTACGGATAACAGAAAAAAAATCAATATCAAATCGCCGGAAATGAGTACCAATAAACTTTCTATTGCTACTATCAAAAAAATGCCGGTCGTTATGGGAGAAGTCGATGTTTTGAAATCGATTTTACTGCTTCCCGGAGTTACGAATGCCGGCGAAGGCGCTTCGGGATTCAATGTTCGAGGCGGAGGAGCCGATCAAAACCTAATTTTATTAGACGAAGCAACCATCTTTAATTCCTCGCATGTTTTTGGTTTTTTCTCTGTTTTTAATCCTGATGCTATTAAGGATTTAAAATTATATAAAGGCGGAATTCCAGCGCGATATGGCGGAAGAGCTTCTTCGGTTTTAGATATTTATCAGAAAGATGGAAACAGTAAAGAATTTCATGTAAATGGAGGAATCGGACTGGTTTCAAGCCGAATTCTCGCCGAAGGACCTTTGGTAAAAGATAAAGGTTCCTTTTTAATTGGAGGAAGAGCTTCTTATGCTCATTTATTCCTAAAACTATCCGAAAAGAATAAAGATAATGCCGCTTATTTCTATGATTTAAATACCAAATTAAGCTATAAATTAAACGATAATAACAGCTTGTATTTATCCGGTTATTTTGGTCGTGATGTTTTTAGCCTGAATAAAAGTTTTACGAATACTTACGGAAATTCAACTTTAAACCTGCGTTGGAATCATTTATATTCTGATAAACTATTTGCCAATTTATCTTTGATTTACAGTGATTATTATTACGGACTTGACTTAAACTTTGTAGGCTTCAATTGGGATTCCGGAATTAAAAATTATAACATTAAATACGATTTCAAAAACTATATTTCAGATAAATTCAAATTGAATTATGGTCTTAACGGAATTTATTATGAATTTAATCCGGGAACCATTAAACCAACTGACTCTAAATCGGGAATCAATCCTGATCAATTAGACAAAAAATATGCTTTTGAACCTGCCGCTTACATCGAAGCCGAAAATCAACTTTCGAAAAAGATCACGGTTTCTTATGGATTGCGCTATAGTTTATTTTATCGTTTGGGAGCATCAACCATTAATTATTACGAAAATAACGAACCTGTGGTTTTCAATACAGACACGCAGATTTATCAAAAAGGAATTCCAACTTCGACTAAATATTACAGCCAGAATAAAGTTATTCAAAGCTATAATAATTTAGAACCAAGATTTGCAATTTCGTATCAGCTCAATGACGATCAGTCGATTAAAGCAAGTTATAATCGGATGGCGCAATATCTTCAGTTAATATCAAATACCTCATCTCCTACTCCGCTTGATGTCTGGATGCCTAGTGATAATTATATCAAACCACAAATTGCAGATCAGGTTGCATTGGGATACTTTAGAAACATTAATAATGGAGCTTATTCACTGGAGGTAGAAACTTATTATAAAAAGATTCAAAACAGACTGGACTACATTGATGGTGCCGATTTAATTGCAAATGACGCCATTGAGCAAGTAATTCTAAACGGAAGAATGCGAGCTTATGGACTGGAAATTATGCTAAAGAAAAATGAAGGCAAATTCAACGGATGGATTTCCTATACTTTGTCAAAATCACAGCAGCAAACTCCGGGAAGAACTCCTGAAGAAACAGGTATAAACAATGGTCAATGGTACAGTTCTCCTTATGACAAAACACATAATTTAGCGGTCACATCTGCCTATAATTTGAACGAAAAATGGTCTTTTGGTGCTAACTTTGCTTTACAATCCGGTCAACCGGTTACCTATCCAAACGCACAATATGAATATTTGGGAATTACAGTTCCGAGTTATGGATTACGAAACGAAAATCGATTGCCGGCTTATCACCATTTAGATGTTTCGGCAACCTTAACACCCCGAACAAATAAAGACCGAAACTGGAAAGGCGAATGGGTTTTTAGCATTTACAACTTATACAATCGCCATAATGCAGCCTCTATAAATTTCCGTCAGAATGTTGATACTGGCGCAAATGAAGCAGTACAAACATCAATTTTTGGGATTGTACCTGCAGTGAGTTATAATTTTAAATTTTAAAAACCATTTTCTTTCAAAGAAATAAAAGATACCACATGAAAAAAGCAACCTTAATAATTCTGTTTTTTACAGCATTATTCTTCACAAGTTGTGAGGAAGTTGTCGATGTAAATTTAGATACTGCACCACCAAAATTAGTAATCGAAGCCGCTATTAATTGGGAAAAAGGAACAACCGGAGCTCAGCAAACCATCAAACTAACGACTACAACAGGTTATTTTGAAAGCAAAATCCCAATCGTTTCAGGAGCAACCGTTTTTATCCGAAACAGCACAAACCAATTGTTTATTTTTAACGAAGTTCCTAAAACCGGCAGATATATATGTACAAACTTCAAACCCAAAATTGACGAACAATATACATTGACCGTAATAAATAAAGGAAATACATATACTGCAAGCGAAACCTTAAAATCAGTCGCTCCAATAACCAGAATAGAACAAAATAACGAAGGCGGAATTGCAGGAACAGATATAGAAATTAGAGCGTATTATAATGATCCGGGTGACGCAGACAATTATTATCTTTACAAATATTTATATTCCAATAAGGTAACCTCAACTTATTATGCTGACGAAGATAAGTTCTATCAGGGAAATGAATTTTTTAGTAAATCAAATGACGATGATTTAGAAATTGGAAACACTATTGAAATAACACATTATGGGATTTCAAAACAATACTATAATTACATGACTATTTTGGTCAGTATTGCCGGAAGCAACGTTGGCGGACCGTTTCAGTCGCCGCCTGCAACCGTAAAAGGAAACATCATTAATACAACAGACAAAGCAAATTATCCGTTAGGGTATTTTTCGCTTTGTGAAACCGTAACAAAAAAATACAAAATCGAATAATTAAGAAAAAAATGGAAGCCCAAATCAAAATTTTTACCGAAAAAAAACTTGTCGGTAAACACATTGACATGTCGTTTATAGAAAATAAAACTTTTCAGTTATGGAATGGTTTTATGCCTAAAAGAAAAGAAATCAAAAACGCTGTTGATTTAAATTTGTATTCGCTTGAAGTTTTTCCGGTTGGGCATTTTGATAATTTTGACCCAAATAATACATTCCAAAAATGGGCAGCAGTAGAAGTTTCAGATCTTGATCATATCCCAAAAGAAATGGAAGCTTTAATAATTCCCACTGGATTATATGCCGTGTTTGTTCATAAAGGTCCACAAAGTGAAGGACATAAAACCTATCATTCCATTTTTGTAGAGTGGCTTCCAAACTCTGATTACACAATCGACGAAAGACCACATTTTGCAGTAATGGATGAAAAATATAAAAAAGAAGATCCGGATTCTGAAGAAGAAATCTGGATTCCGATAAAAAGTAAAAACTAAAATTTTATTCCATCTAAAATAAACTCAAAACATCATGCTAATCGAAACCTTAAAATCACTTTTTGACCGGGATCTTAATAAACTGAAAGTCGAAATAGAATCATATCAAAACGAAAGTCAGATTTGGGCAATTGACAAACAAGTTTCCAATTCAGCCGGAAATCTTTGTTTACATCTTATTGGAAACATTAATCATTTCATTGGAAATCAAATTGGCAAAACTGATTATGTTCGTGATCGTCCATTAGAATTTTCCCTGAAAAATATCCCAAAAGCCGAATTAATCGCTAAAATAGAAGACACCATTTTGGTCGTTGATAAAACACTTGATACAGTAACACATGAAGATTTAGAAAAAATTTATCCGTTAATCGTTTTTGAAAAAGAAATGACAACAGGCTTTTTTCTGGTACATCTTTCAACACATTTAGCCTATCATTTGGGACAAATCAATTACCACAGAAGATTGTTGGATTAAATAGTTTTCAGTCGCAGTTTACAGTTTTCAGTCGCAGTTTTCAGTCTCACTTTACCGCAAACTGAGACTGAAAACTGCGACTGAAAACTGTAAACTGTAAACTGAAAAAACCTCAACATATGTAAATGTTTAAGAATTAGAATTAGGCAACCTTTGCCACTAATTAATTCAAAATTCTAAGACATGAAACACTTACTTTTTACCCTATTTTCACTTTGTGCATTTACTGCAAAAGCTCAAACTTTTAAAAATCCGCAATCTTTATTCGATCCAACACCTTATGGTTTTAGCCATTCCTCGTCTGTTTCGACACCCGGAGAACTTGTTTACATTTCCGGACAAAGCGGCGGATTAGGAAAAGATCATATATTAAGCAACAGCTTTAGAGAACAAACACAAGTAGCTTTGCAAAACATTGTAACAGTTCTTGGCAGTTATAATCTAAAACCGGAAAATGTCATGAAACTTACGATTCTTATCGTAGATCATTCCGCTGAAAAGCTAAAAATATGGAACGAAGAAATTACTAAAGTCTGGAAAAATAAACCTTTCCCCGCAAGCACCTTAATTCCGGTTCCCAAATTAGCCATCGACGGAATGTTAATCGAAGTAGACGCTGTCGCTTTTAAAGCAGAATAAAATATTTCACCATTAAGATATTAAGTTTCATTAAGAATAAGACTCAATATCTTAATGGCAAAACAAAGACATTAAGAATAAATCCTTTTAATCTTAATAATCTCTGGCAAAAAAAAAGCATAAAACTTAATTTTTCTTAATCTCTTAATGGTAAAAAAAATATAAAATCTATCCCGAAACTTCGGGACTACAATTCTTTCCTTTCGTACCTTTGCAGCACATTTCAAATCAAAAATCTAAATGTCTTCACACCATATTGTACGCGACGATCAGGAACCAGCTTTAATTATTGCCAACGGAGCAGCCTGTAATCCCGAATTATTAGGACAATTATTAGAATGGTCACCACTAGTAATTGTACTCGATTCAGCCATCGAAAGAGTGATAGAATTAGACATAAAAATCGATGTCCTTTTAGGAGATTTTGATCGCGGCTTTGATCCCGAAATTTACAAAACATCACAATATCCTATAGAAATTGTCCATACGCCGAACCAAGATAAAACCGATCTGGAAAAAGCCTTCGATTATTTAATCGAACGAAAAATCCCAGCCGTAAACGTCGTTTGGGCAACAGGAAAACGTGCAGATCATACCATTACAAACCTGACCAATATTGTACGTTATCGTAATTTGCTTAAAATCGTAATTCTCGACGATCACTCAAAGATATTTTTATTACCCAATAAATTCGAAAAATGGTATACGGCAAAAACGCCAATTTCCCTGATTCCGATTGGAGTCGTAAACGGAATTAATTCCACTAATTTACTCTACCCTTTAAAAGAGGATACTTTAACGATTGGCTATCGAACCGGAAGCAGCAATTCTGTCCTTCAGGATGGTTTGGTTAGCATCACGCATACGGACGGTGATTTATTGTTAATGGAATGCATGGATTAAAAAGATTTTTGGTTCACGCAGATTTTACAGATTATAGCAGATTTAACTTGGATAATCATCTGCGCGTATCATCTTAAATCTTTTTAAAATCTGCGAGAAAAAATTAGCGCATAGAAACATCGTTTATAAATCTATAAAAAACTCTGTTTCTCTGTATTTAAATTCGCATTTGGAATTTGCAATTTTAACATTGGAATTTTAAACAGACAGACACTAAGAAAGGAATGACTATCTTTGCACGGAAATTTACAAAATGAAAGAAATAGACAATTCCGAAAAAACAAATTTGCATCCTCGAAATCTACACCGTTCCCGTTATGATTTCGAACTTCTTATTGCAAATTGTCCAGAATTAAAATCGCAGGTTGCTATAAATGTTCACGGAATTGAAACTATTGATTTCAGCAATCCTGTTTCAGTAAAATTGCTTAACAAAGCATTATTACGAACCTACTACGACATTAAAAACTGGGATATTCCTAAAAATTATCTTTGCCCGCCAATTCCCGGAAGAGCAGATTACATTCATTATCTAGCCGATTTATTATCCGAAACCAACAACGGTTTTATTCCTCAGGGATCGGCTGTTTTAGGTCTGGATGTAGGAACAGGCGCAAACCTTATTTATCCAATTTTAGGAAATGCGGTTTACGACTGGAATTTTGTAGGTACAGATATTGACGAAAAAGCAATCGAAAATTGCAGTAAAATTATCGAAGCCAATCCGAAATTAATTGACGCCATAAGTTTGCAGCAACAAACAGAATCGCGCTTTATTTTCAAGAATATCATCACGCCCGAAGATCGTTTTACTTTTACGATGTGTAATCCACCGTTTCATTCTTCTGCCGAAGATGCCAATCAAAGTACCGTGCGTAAAGTTTCTAACTTAAATCCTAAAGAAAAGAAAAAACTGGATCCGGTTTTAAATTTTGGCGGTCACAATGCCGAATTATGGTGCGAAGGAGGTGAAATTGGTTTTGTAACCCAAATGATTTATGAAAGCGCAAAATTTGCCATGCAATGTTTATGGTTCACGACTTTAGTCTCAAAAAGAGAAAACTTATCGAGCATCTATAAAACATTAAATAAAGTAAATGCAGCCTCAATCAAAACAATCGATATGGCTCAAGGCCAAAAAACAAGCCGCATTGTAGCATGGACTTTTTTGAGTGAGAGTCAGCAAAAATCTTGGAAACTTTAAGAATCATAATTCTATTTTTTTAGTTTTCTTTCGTAACTTCGGGTAAATTATAGTCTTATGAACACTATTGAGCTAAGAAACATTTTGATTTCTGAAATTTCACAAATCGATGATGATACATTTTTGTCAGCATTAAAGACCATTTTAGATAGCCGCAGTACTTCTTCAAAAAGTTATTCGCAACAATATAACGATGAATTAAAAGTTGCCGAAGAAGATATTCAAAGCGGTAATTTTTATTCTCATAGTGAAGTTAAGGATAAAATTGAGGAATGGAAAAAGAAATAATCTGGTCAAACACTGCACAGAATCAGCTTGAAAAAATTTATTTCCATTTATTTAAAGAAACAAATATTTCTTACAAATTTATCACATCCCATTTTTTATTGTATATTGCATTATATAAATAGGTAATTCCTGATTCAACGTGGCGGTGAAACATCTACCATAAATGTATTGTTAATACATCGTTTTCAGGGTCTATTTTTAAAAAATACCAAAGGGCTTTCTTAAGCCCTTTTTTTTGTGCCTTTATTTTAGATGATGAAAATATATATTGACGAAAGCGGTGATTTAGGATGGAAACTTGATAAACCAAACAGACATGGCGGCTCAAGTAGATTTATCACAATTACTGGAATTATTATTTCTAAAGATGAAGAAAAGTATATCTCTCGTTTTATTTCTGATATCTATAAAAAATATAATCTAACTCCAAATATTGAAAAAAAAGGCGCCAATTTCATATCTGAACATTCATCGTTTATAACTTCTCAACTAACAAACAAAATAATCAATAAAAGCGATTCATTTAAGATTATTTCCATTACCGTAAATAAATCAAAAGTCTTTGAGTCATTAAGAAAAGACAAAACATATTTTATAATTATGTTCTTGGTCTGTTATTGAAACCTGAAATCACTCAACTTGATAATGCTGAAATAGTATTAGACAAAAGAACGATAAAAGTTAGCCATGGCGAAAGTTTCCCTGACTATAAAAAAATAGAAATTTGGGGTCAAGGAATTGATATGGATATTTCTTGCGAATTTTTAGAGAGCACTAATAATAAAATGATTTGGTTTGCAGACTGGTATGCCAATTTTATTTGGAGGAATCATGAAGACAACGAATCTAGTTCCTATAATATTTTAATCGAATTGCCAAAAAATAGATTTTTAGAAAAAAAACTTTTCTTCTAGAAGAAATTTAAAAGATACTCTTTTAAACATATTGTTTCCGGCATTATAATTCTGATACTTTAAACCAAAATTCTGATACTTTATCTGTCCTATTCTCATTATCTTTAAAGTAAATTGAATTTCATGATAAAGCCAAAAATATTACTTAGAATTCTACTATTCCTTTTACTTGCAAGTTGTGCTTCTTCTAAAAAAGCAAAATTTGAAGATTACGTTTTTAAAACAAAAGCCGAAAAGCAAACTTATATCAATTCCTACAACAAAGCTTTAAAACTTTGGGATATTCCTTATTCAGAAGAAAATATAAAAACCAGTTTTGGAACGGCGCATATTATAATGGCAGGACCAAAAAACGGAAAAGATTTGGTTCTCCTCCACGGAATGGACGCCAGCTCAACAATGTGGTATCCAAACATTAAAGTTTTAGCCAAAAATCATCGTATTTATGCCATCGATTTTATAATGGAACCTAACAAATCAACGTTAACAGCAAAACCACTTTCATCAGACGAAATAGTGATTTACTACAACGAAATCTTTGCACAGTACAAATTAAAGAAATTTGATATTGTCGCAGCTTCACGTGGTGGCTGGATTGCAGCTTTATTAGCAACTCAAAAAACAAACTCCATTGATAAATTAGTTTTATTAAGCCCAGCCCAAACTTTTAAATTTATAGACAAAGTAGGAAAAACAACTTCTGCTTTAATGCTAAAACTATTTCCAAGTGAAAAGAAATTCGGAAAAACATTAGTAACCTTCTCAACTCATCCCGAAAAAATTAGTCCAATTTATAAAAGGCAGTTTTACCTCGCCAATAAATATGCAAAGTCAAATTCAAGCATGCTTAAAATGACACCCTTTTCAGATGATGAATTAAAATCAATTACCAATCCCGTTTTGGTTTTAATAGGTGATCATGATGTCATCAATTCTGAAGAAAGTCTGGAACGTGCTCAAAAATATTTACCAAATTGCAAAACAAAAATAGTGAAGGATGCAGGGCATTTTTTATCCATTGATCAATCTAAAATTGTTAACGATGCTATGATTGATTTTTTAGAATAATTGACAATGGCGAACAAATATCTCGCAAAATCGCAGAGATTTTGTCATTTCGACGGAGGAGAAATCACACGAGAAGTTCCGTTCCTAAAGTCACCAATCTTTGTCGAATTCCGTGTGTGATTTCTCCTCCGTCGAGAAATGACAAGAATGTGTTTAAGCATAGGGACTTTACGAGATTAATTTAAAATCCGCGAAATTCGTGGCAAACCTTTTTTATCTTTTTTATAGAATTCAAACTTTGTATCTTTACAAAACTAATCTTTTCATCACTCAAAAATGAATTTCCAAGTATCCTCAGAATATAGTCCAAAAGGTGATCAGCCACAAGCTATTGAAAAACTTTCGCAAGGAATTGTAGACGGCGAAAAATACCAGACATTATTAGGAGTTACCGGATCCGGAAAAACATTTACTGTTGCAAACGTTATTCAGGAAGTTCAAAAACCAACTTTAGTTTTGGCTCACAACAAAACTTTGGCGGCGCAATTATATTCGGAATTCAAACAGTTTTTCCCGAATAACGCCGTTGAATATTTCGTTTCATACTATGATTATTATCAACCGGAAGCTTTTATGCCTGTAACAGGAGTTTTTATTGAAAAAGATTTATCTATCAATGAAGAACTCGAAAAGATGCGTTTAAGTACCACATCCTCCCTACTTTCCGGGCGAAGAGATATCTTGGTTGTCGCATCTGTTTCTTGTTTATATGGTATTGGAAATCCAGTTGAGTTTCAGAAAAACGTTATTGAAATAGCAAGAGATCAGGTCATTTCCAGAACAAAATTATTACACAGCTTAGTACAAAGTTTATACGCCAGAACCGAAGCCGACTTTACACCCGGAACATTCAGAATCAAAGGCGATACAGTCGAAGTTTATCCAAGTTATGCCGATGATGCTTTTAGAATTCACTTTTTTGGCGATGAAATCGAAGAAATAGAATCTTTTGATGCCAAAACATCACAAGTAATAGAAAAATTCAAGCGATTGACAATTTATCCCGCCAATATGTTTGTGACTTCTCCGGATGTACTACAAGGTGCAATTTGGGAAATTCAGCAGGATTTAGTCAAACAAGTTGATTATTTTAAAGAAATAGGAAAACACCTCGAAGCAAAACGTTTAGAGGAAAGAACCAATTTCGATCTAGAAATGATTCGGGAATTAGGATATTGCTCCGGAATTGAAAACTATTCAAGATATCTTGACGGAAGAGAAGCCGGCACAAGACCTTTCTGTTTATTAGATTATTTCCCTAGCGATTATTTGATGGTTGTCGACGAAAGTCACGTTACGGTATCGCAAGTGCATGCCATGTATGGAGGCGATCGAAGCCGAAAAGAAAATTTGGTAGAATATGGTTTCCGTTTACCAGCTGCAATGGACAACAGACCTTTGAAGTTTGAGGAATTCGAAGCCATGCAAAACCAAGTCATTTATGTATCTGCAACTCCCGCCGATTATGAATTGCAAAAAACAGACGGTATTTATGTCGAGCAAGTAATTCGTCCAACAGGATTATTAGACCCAATTATAGAAATCAGACCAAGCTTGAATCAGATTGATGATTTAATCGAAGAGATTCATGTACGTTGCGAATTGGACGAAAGAGTTTTGGTAACTACTTTAACCAAAAGAATGGCGGAAGAATTAGCCAAATATCTGACTAAAGTAAATATTCGTTGTCGCTACATTCACTCCGATGTTGATACGCTGGAACGTATCGAAATCATGCAGGATTTACGAAAAGGTATTTTTGATGTTTTAATTGGGGTAAATTTACTTCGTGAGGGTCTGGATTTACCGGAAGTTTCACTTGTTGCAATTCTAGATGCCGATAAAGAAGGATTTTTGAGAAGTCACAGATCTCTAACGCAAACCATTGGTCGTGCGGCAAGAAATCTAAATGGAAAAGCAATTATGTATGCCGATAAAATTACGGCAAGTATGCAAAAAACAATCGACGAAACAACTTATCGAAGAACAAAACAGATCAACTATAATACGGAACACGGAATTACGCCTCAGGCTTTAAACAAAAAAATCGATAGTGCTTTTACTAAAAACAAATTGGTAGAATACGAATTAGGACATACCTTGTCTATGGCTGCAGAACCAGAAACGGCTTATTTATCGAAAGGTGAATTGGAAAAAATGATTCGCGAGAAACGTAAATCAATGGAAAAAGCAGCTAAAGAACTGGACTTTTTACAAGCAGCAAAATTACGTGATGATATTAAAAAACTTCAGGAACAATTGCCTTAATTGTGTTGTTCCTGAAAAACTCTCAGTAAAACTTTAGGATCAATCATGGCATTTGGTGCTTTTTTCATTAAATCTAAAACACGTTTTACAGCGCTTGGATTTAATCCCATTTCGATTGCAATTTGTTGGATTGCCGTTGCTTCTTTTTCGTGCAAAACACCATCGCAATACATAATCAAAGCTAATCTGTAGAATTGCTGAATACGCTGAAATTCTGATTTTATAATGATAATTTGATCTTCCTGATGAAATAAATCTTTAAAAACAGCTAATTCTATATTTAGTTCCTGAGCCACAAGCCATATAAAATCGTATTCTCTTTTATGCAGTTTGCCGTCAACGGTAGAAAAAGCAATCATTTCTAAAAGTAAACTTCTCTTTTCTGTTTCGGTATTCATCAATTTATTATTTTTAGCTAAATTATTGTTTTTAAATCTAAAACGCAAAAGAACTCATGATTCGAGTATTCTTACTTTCTATTTTTCTTTGGATGACTTTTGTTGGAAATGCACAGCAAAGTACAGCTTCAAAAAATGTGTCTACTTTTTCTATTGAAGCACCTCAATTGACCACGACCAAAAAGATCTGGATTTATCTCCCTGAAAATTATTCGGTTTCAGCCAAAAAAAATTACAGCGTTATTTATATGCAGGATGCTCAAAATTTATTTGATGCCAAAACTTCTTATGTTGGAGAATGGAATGTCGACGAAAAACTGGACAGCCTTAAAGCCCAAGTAATTGTGGTAGGAATCGAACACGGAAACGACAAACGTATAGACGAATTAACACCTTATAAAAATGAAAAATACGGTGGTGGAAATGCTGATAATTATGTAGATTTTATTGTAAAAACACTAAAACCTTATATCGATAAAAACTACAGAACCAAACCTAAGGCCAAAAACACAATTATAATAGGAAGTTCTCTTGGCGGATTAGTTTCGTATTATGCGGCATTAAAATATCCGGATGTTTTCGGGAAAGTTGGTGCTTTCTCCCCTTCTTTTTGGTTTTCAAACGAAATTTATACTTTGACAGAACAAGCGCCTAAAATCAAAACAAAGATTTATTTTTTATGCGGAGATAAAGAAAGTGATGATATGGTAAAAGATATGACCAAAATGGAACATTTATTAGATACCAAACGTTGTTATTGTTTACATCTTACTAAATCTAAAATTGTAAAAGACGGTGAGCATAACGAAAAACTTTGGAGGGATGGTTTTGTAAAAGCAGTGCTTTGGCTGGGTTATTAATTAAAAAAAATCAGAAACATTATGGAACTTATTTTAAGAGAATACAATCTAAAACTAAAACATACTTTTACTATTTCAAGGGAATCGATTGATTTTCAGCCTTCCTTAATTGTTGAGCTTAAAAGTGATGGGTTTTCCGGTTTTGGAGAAGCAACTTCAAATCCGTATTATAAAACTACGGTTCCAATGATGATGCAGGATTTAGAAGAAATCAGACACATTATTGAACCGACAGAAAATGAAACTCCTGATGAATTCTGGGCAAAAATGCATCCGTATCTCAAAGATGATATGTTTGCTTTGTGCGCTTTAGATTTAGCGTATAATGATTTGTATGCGCGCAAAAAAGGCAAGAAATTATACGAGTTGTGGAATTACACAATCGAAAAAAATCCGCTTACAGATTATACGATTGGGATTGCTTCTATAGATAAAATGGTTTCTAAAATGCAGGAACTTCCCTGGCCTATTTATAAAATTAAACTTGGTACTAAAGAAGATATTGCAATTGTAAAAGAACTTCGAAAACACACTAATGCCATTTTTAGAATAGATGCTAATTGTGGTTGGGGTGTTGAAGAAACTATAAATAATGCCATTGAATTAAAGAAATTAGGCGTAGAATTTCTGGAACAGCCCATGAAAGCTGATAATTGGGAAGCACACAAAGAAGTTTTCAAACATTCGGTTTTACCTATAATCGCTGACGAAAGCTGTATCATTGAAGAAGATGTAGCAAAATGCCACAATCATTTTCATGGTGTAAATGTAAAATTGGTAAAATGCGGCGGATTAACTCCCGGAAAACGCATGATTGAAGAAGCTAAAAAACTAGGTTTAAAAACAATGGTGGGATGTATGACAGAATCTACTGTTGGAATTTCGGCAATTGCGCATTTACTCCCACAATTAGATTATGTCGATATGGATGGCGCATTGCTTTTAGCGCAGGATATTGCAACTGGCGTGACAATAAAAAATGGTGTTATCCATTATTCTGATCTTAACGGAACCGGAGTTACTTTAATCTAAACCTTATGAATGTTAATCAATTTCCGGATCGAATTATCGAAATCGACCAAGAACAATATTTGTATTTTGGCGGAACAGCTTATTTGGGATTACCAGCAAACAAGGCTTTTCAGGAATTGGTTATAAAAAACATTCAGCAATGGGGAACTACTTACGGAAGTTCAAGAAGTGCCAACATTAAACTTACTGCTTTTAAAAACGGCGAAACTTTTCTAGCCAAACACATAAAAGCAGAAAGCGCCGTTACCGTTTCTTCAGGAATGCTGGCGGGAAAATTAGTCATGGATGAATTGAAAAAACAAACAGATTCTTTCTTTCATTTTCCAGATAATCATCCTGCCATTCAAGTAGATAATAGTTTACCTGTGTTTATAAATAAGAAAATAAACCCACGATTATTAGATTCTAAATCAGAGAAAATTACAATTCTCACAGATGCCGTTACAGGCTTTCAAACTCAGGCAATTGATTTATCTGTAATTAATGAAATTCCGAATCAGAAAGAAATTACTTTAGTGATCGATGAATCACATTCTCTTGGGATTTTAGGTAAAAATGGCTGCGGAATTTATTCGGAAATCAATCTTCCTGTCAAAAGAACAATCATGGTTTCTTCTTTAGGAAAGGCTTTTGGATTAACTGGTGGAGTTATTATAAGTGATACTTCATTTATCAATCAAATGCATCATTTAAGCACTTTTGTATCCGCAGCAGGAATGAATCCTGCTTTTGTGCAAACATTAGCCGATGCTGAAGATATTTATCAAATTCAGCATCAAAAACTGCTTGAGAATCTAAATTATATTGATACTATATTATTCAAAAATGACGCTGTTAAATTTGACAAAACGTATCCTTTAATTTATTTGAAAGATGGCAATCTTATCGAAATCTTGAAAGCTAATAAAATCATTATTGCCAGTTTTAAATATCAGGAAAACGCAGACAATCTAAACCGAATCGTAATAACTGCAAATCATCTTATTGAAGATTTAGATAAATTGATAAACATCATAAACGAATATAATTCTAACTAAAAAGTAAAAAAGTTAGCCACAAATTTCACAAATTTTCACAAATTACAGTGCGATAAAAATTTAATCTGTTTCGTACAGATTCGTGAATTCGTGGCGAAAAAAAATTAAACACAATACAATTAGTGAAAATTCGTGAAATTCGTGGCAAAAAACCTTTCGCTCACTTCAATAAATTGTAATCAAATTAGTTTTAAAACGTACCTTTGTAAAAAATTAAACGATGACGAACAACGATATCCTAAAAAAACTTCGCGTGGCTTTGATGCTTCGTGACGACCAAATAGTTGAAATTTTAGAATTAGTAGATTTTAGAATTACAAAATCAGAATTGGGAGCTTTTTTTAGAGCCGAAGATCATGAGAATTACATGGAATGTGGTGATCAGGTTTTGCGTAATTTCTTAAACGGATTGGTAATTCACTTAAGAGGAACGAAAGAAAATCCTAAGAACCCAAATGACGTTTTAGCCAAACATAAAGCTGAAATTCCTAAGAAAGACAGCACAAAAGAAAGACCCGAATTTAAAGCAAGTGCCAAAGATGCTGAAAAAGGACGAGGCGATAAAGCACCTTCTAAAACTGGTCCTGCTGCTAAAAAACCTTTCAAGAAAAATAACACTAAAACTGCACCTAAAGTTCAGGTTGTAGAAAAAGTGATTTACAAAAACGGTAAGAATAAGAAATAGTACATATAATATTGTGTTAGACGCACTGCTGTGCGCCTCTACGATATACATCATTTCATAAAAAACCATTCGCAAAACGAATGGTTTTTTTTATACTTTTATCTCAAATTTAAATCAGAAAAAATCTAATTATGAAACAATTACTTTTCATCACTCTCTTCTTTTTGTCCATAAATGCAAAAAGTCAAACTGCTATAAAAGATCAAATTATTGGAAACTGGAAAGTTGAGAATATAATTGTAAAATCTACTAATAATGAGATGAAAGAACTTTCGAAAGCCTTTAAAAATTCTATTTTTTCATTCAAAAAAAATCAAGATTTTAATTTCACCGCAAATCAAAAAACTCAACTAACATCCATGTTTGAACAAATGTTACAAAATCAAAAATGGATCTTTGATGAAAAAAGAAAAATCATTAAAATTGGCACAGTCAAAAGTGGTTACAATATAATGGACATAACTGCAAAGATTGAAAACAACAAGGCTTACTTTAATTTTGACGAAACAGAATTAAATCTCGAATTAATAAAAATATAAAGTTTTATCTATATTTTATTCTGATCAATACGTTCAAAGAAAGCATCTTTAAAAGTTGCTCCAATTGGTAATTCTTTCGCATTTATAAAAACCGAAAAACTATCTGTTGATTCGATTTGTTTTAAAGCAATTACATAAGATTTATGTATTTGGATAAAATCTTTTTCAGGCAATGATTCAATTACATTTTTTAAAGAAGAATGCGTAATAATCTGCTGTTTTAAAGTATGAATACAAACATAATTCTGAAGACTTTCTACGTACAGAATCTCATCCAAAAACAACTTCTGGAACTTGTTTTTACCATCTGTTTTAACGAATATAAAATCGGACGAATTATCATTTGATGAAATCTCTGTTTTGGGTTCAGATTTTAATTTAGAAACCGCCTGATAAAAACGTTCAAACGAAATTGGTTTAAGTAAATAATCGATCGCATTCAACTCAAAACCTTCTAATGCAAAATCAGGATAAGCAGTTGTAAAAATGACTTTTATATCTTTCGAAATAATCTTTGAAAGCTGTAAACCTGTTAATTGCGGCATTTGAATGTCTAAAAAAATCACATCAACATTTTGTGTATTTAAAAATTCTAATGCTTTTAGTGCATCATTAAAAATACCTGTGTTTTCCAGAAAAGATACTTTCCCTATATAATTTTCTAAAATGCGTGTTGCAGGCGGTTCATCATCAACAATGATACATTTAAAGTTCATAATTATTTTTTTAAGGAAATTTTCAAGTACGTTTTAAAGGTATTATTTTCCGCTGTTTTTTCAAGTGTAAATTTATCTTTATAGATATATTCTAAGCGTTTGGTCAAATTCTCAAAACCAATTCCGGTAGAGGAGTAATTCTCTCCTTCAACAGTAAAATTGAAAGTAGTAATTTCTAAAAAATCATCTTTAATATTTATTGTGATAACTGCTTTTTTATCCGCTTTATTCAATTTTCCATGTTTAAAAACATTCTCTATAAAGTGAATTAAAACTGAAGAAAGAATACTCTCAGAACCATAATTTCCTTCAATTACAAAATCTAAGTAAAGCTGATCTTCAAACCTTTTTTTCTGTAAATGAATATAGTTTTGAATAAATTGAATTTCTTTTGAAAGAAGCACTTCATCTTTGTCTGTTTCTGTAATTACATAACGAAGCAAATCCGATAATACTAAAATATCTGAAGCCATTTCATCATCTTTCAAAATCAATTGGCTATAGAATGAATTTAAAGTATTGAATAAAAAATGCGGACTAACCTGAGATTTCAGCATTTGAAAATGTGCTTTTTTATTCTCCAAAAGTAATTCCTGATTTTGATGCTGTGAGCTCTGAAACTGCCAGAACAAATAACTTAAAGCACTTAAAATTATGGCCGGTAATCCGAAGAAAAAATTATCACTAATATAGTATTCCATTTTACGGCTTTTCTCAGCGTAATTATGAATTCCAGTGAGTTCAAACACTACAACTTCCTGTAAAAAATAGCGTACTGCTGCAAAAATTAGTAAGGAAACAGGAATACTTATAACATAAAATAAAAATCTCTTTTTATTTAAAAACCAATCGCAGAATGTATAAAAATTTAAAAGATAAACGATGAAAATGGATGCAACAAAACTTGCATTAAACATGAAATAAATGGTGCTAAAAATGAATTCCATTTTTCGATTGTTCACCCCAATATCCCAAAGATAAAAAGTTATAAATAGCCCTAGAAAAAGGATGATATGATAATAGAAAGGGATTTTTGGCTTCATAATGATGTTCTTGTTACTTCAAAAATACAACTATGACTTTACATGAATACCATATTTATACAAAACCACTATTTTCTGTGATGAACCATCAAAAACAGTACACGAAATTTTTTAGCGGCAAATTTTGAACGTTTGTGATTTGGAATTTAGTGTTCATCAAAAACAAAAAATTCAGCTGAAAGGCTTCTCTACTTTTGTCCTGAATTTAAAACAAATCCACATGAACAAAATTGTATTATTATCCTTAATTTTTGCATTCAATTTTATAAATGCACAACCTAAAAAGAAACAAATTTTACTACTTGGATCTTTCCATTTTGAAAATCCGGGACTTGATGTTGCCAAAGTAAATACCTTTAATGTAATGTCAGACAAAAGCCAGAAAGAGCTGGAAAACATTGCAAATAAAATTAAAAAGTTTGGTCCTGATAAAATTTTCATTGAATGGAATTATGAAAAACAAGATAAAATTGATAAATTCTACGCCAAAAATACCGATAGTTTATTACAAAAAGATGCTGACGAAATAGTCCAGATAGCAGTAAGATCAGCTAAGAAATTAGGTCATAAAAGGCTATACGGAATTGATTATAACGGTGCGGATTTTCCGTATGATAGTTTGGTAAAAGGAATGAAAGAAGCTGGTCAATTAGATTTAATAAAAAAGAATGAGGAGACTATGAAGCATTATGAAACAGATTTCAACACAAAAATTACAAAGTATTCTTTAACAGAACTTCTTTTAGATATTAATACAAAAGCATCAAATGGCGGCAATCTCCAGTGGTATCTTGAAACTGCCATTAAAGGCGGGAAAAAAGATAATTTTGTTGGTGCATTTTTAGTTTCGGAATGGTACAGACGAAATCTTTATATGTATGCTTTAATTCAGAAACTAACAGAAAGTAAAGACGATAAAATAATGGTTTTACTGGGAGCGGGACATACGGCAATGATTAGAGAATTTGTCAAACATAATCCAGAATTTGAAATTGTAGAACTGGCAACGGTTTTGAAATAATCTAACTGTAGAGGATTTAACCGAAGAATTTTTAACGCAAAGTTCGCAGAGGTTTACGCAAAGTTCACGAAGTTTTTGTTTGAGCCAAAATTTCATTATAAAGTTCGCAAAGCTATATTGATAAAGCTTTGCGAACTTTGCGTTTATATAGAATCTTGTAAGTATAAAAACTTTGCGAACTCTGTGTTAAAAATTCTTTCGCTTAAAATAACTCCAAAAAAAATCCCTCCAACAAATTGGAGGGATTTTTATATTTAAAGAAAAGATGCACTGCTGTGCATCTCTACAATATGTTTTATTAAGATAATGCAGCTTTAACTTGATCAGCAGCTTCTTGAAATTGAGTAGCTGATAAGATTGGCATACCTGAATTGTCAATTAATTCTTTTGCAATTTCAGCATTTGTTCCTTGCAAACGAACGATAATTGGCACTTTAATAGCATCACCCATATTTTTGTAAGCGTCAACAACTCCTTGCGCCACACGGTCACAACGAACGATTCCACCAAAAATATTGATCAAAATTGCTTTTACGTTAGGATCTTTTAAGATAATACGGAAAGCAGTTTCAACACGTTTTGCATCAGCAGTTCCACCAACGTCTAAGAAGTTAGCAGGCTCAAAACCAGCGTATTTAATTAAATCCATAGTTGCCATTGCAAGACCAGCTCCGTTTACCATACATCCTACAGTACCGTCAAGATCTACGTAATTTAAACCTACTTCTTTAGCTTCAACTTCGATTGGATTCTCCTCACGGATATCACGCATCTCAGCATATTTTGGTTGTCTGTATAAAGCGTTATCATCGATATTCACTTTAGCATCAACAGCCATAATTTTGTTATCAGATGTTTTCAAAACCGGGTTGATTTCAAACATAGAAGCATCAGAACCAACGTAAGCGTTGTATAATGAATCGATGAATTTAACCATTTCTTTAAAAGCATTTCCAGAAAGACCTAAGTTAAAGGCGATTCTTCTTGCTTGAAAACCTTGTAATCCAACATTAGGATCAATTTCTTCAGTAAAGATTAAGTGTGGTGTATGCTCAGCAACTTCTTCGATATCCATTCCACCTTCAGTAGAATACATGATCATGTTACGTCCTGTACCTCTATTCAATAAAACAGAAACATAAAATTCAGAAGTTTCGCTTTCACCAGGATAGTAAACATCTTCAGCAACTAAAATTTTGTTTACTTTTTTACCCTCAGCAGAAGTTTGAGGTGTAATCAATTGCATTCCGATGATTTGTTCTGCAATTTCTTCAACTTGTTGCAAGTTTTTAGCCAACTTCACTCCACCACCTTTTCCACGTCCACCTGCGTGAATTTGTGCTTTTATCACGTGCCATCCTGTACCCGTTTCGGCAGTTAATTGTTTTGCAGCAGCCACAGCTTCAACCGCATTATTAGCCACAATTCCGCGTTGAATGCGTACTCCGTAACTTGCTAAAATTTCTTTTCCTTGATATTCGTGTATGTTCATAATATAGAATTTGTCTGGTTCTGAATTTATTTCAGAATAAAAGTGCGACAAAAGTAGCAAAATTCAACTTAAAAGTAAAATCTTTTTCAATTAAAAAACGAGTGTGATATCTATAAAGCGTTTATTGATTTTCAATGCGAATAAATGGTTAACAAAACGATTTGTTAATATTAACTCAAAACCACTAAAACGTTTGATATTTAACAAAAACATCACTGTATTCATTAGCCTTACAGCGATTTTTCTTAATATATTCTAATTCGCTTTATGATTTTGTCAATTCGCAATGCTTAATATAATATTATTATCAATTAAGAAGCGTTTTTCTAATATTACGATAAAAATGTAAGTCAAATTATAATTTCAATACATTATGTTTAACGAAATCTTTATTTTTGTAGAAAAAATATCAAGAATGAAAGTTAAAGAACAAGGGCTTTATTTGCCTGAATTTGAACACGACAATTGTGGTGCAGGATTTATTTGTAATTTGAATGGTATTAAATCAAATGATATTATTCACAAAGCATTGGATATCTTAATAAAATTGGAACATCGTGGTGCCGTTAGTTCTGATGGAAGAACTGGAGACGGGGCTGGAATTTTATTCGATATCCCACATGATTTTTTTAAAAAAGTATGTGATTTTGAAATCCCTGAAACGCGTGAGTATGCAGTAGGAATGGTTTTTTTACCAAAAAGCAAAAACCAGGTTTCTTTTTGTATGAACGCTTTCGAATCAACTATTAAAGATCAAAATTTAAAGATCTTAGGTTGGAGAGATGTACCTGTTGAAGCTGAAAATTTAGGGCAGATTGCCGCAGAAAAAGAACCAACAGTTAAACAAGTTTTTGTTAGCAAAAACGGTCAGGATTTAACTGAACAAGAATTTAATGCAAAACTTTTTGCAGCTAGAAAAATTGCTGAACATGCCATAAGAGGATCAAAAACCTCTGAAAGTCATATGTTTTATTTCTCTAGTTTATCGACAACTACCATAATATATAAAGGTCTATTGATGCCGGAAGACATCAGCCGTTATTATGTTGACTTAAAAGATCCCGATTTAGTGACTCGTTTGGCGTTAGTTCACCAACGTTTCTCTACAAATACTTTCCCTTCATGGGAATTAGCACAGCCATTTAGATACATGTGTCATAATGGTGAAATCAATACGCTTCGTGGAAACGTTAGCCGTATGCGTGCTCGTGAAGAGTTGATGGAAAGCAAGGTTTTCGGAAATGATATTAAAAAACTATTCCCAATTATCTTAGAAGGAAAATCAGATTCTGCTTCTATGGATATGGTTGTAGAACTTTTATTAATGACAGGTCGTTCATTACCTGAAGCGATGATGATGGTTGTTCCTGAAGCTTGGGAAAAACACCAGACAATGTCTGAGGAGAAAAAAGCATTCTACGAGTTTAACGCTTGTATCATGGAGCCTTGGGATGGTCCTGCTTCTATTCCGTTTACAGATGGTAACGTTATTGGTGCGTTATTAGACAGAAACGGATTGCGTCCTTCTCGTTATACCTTAACAAAAAGCGGTTTCGTAATCATGTCATCAGAAATTGGTGTATTGGATATCGAACCGGAAGATGTTATTCAGCACGGTCGTTTAGAACCGGGAAAAATGTTCCTGGTAGACATGAACGAAGGTCGTATTATTGAAGATGAAGAGATCAAGAAAGCAATTGTTACAAAACGTCCTTACAAAGAATGGATTGATGCCAACTTATTGCCTTTATCTAAAATCCCTTATACCAATAATCCTACTCCTGTTGAGAAACTAGATTTCCTTACAAGACAAAAATTATTTGGTTATACAATTGAAGATTTAAAAACCATCATCAACCCAATGGGAAGTCAGGGAGCTGAAGCAATCAGTTCTATGGGTAACGATACGCCTTTGGCTGTTTTATCAGACCAGCCTCAATTGTTGTACAACTATTTCAAACAATTATTTGCTCAGGTTACCAATCCGCCTTTGGATGGTATTCGTGAGGAGATCATTACTGATATCAGTTTAGCCATTGGTGGAGATTTCAATATTTTTGAAATTGAATCTAAACAATGTAAAAAACTAAAAATCCAAAATCCGGTTATTTCAAACGAGGATTTAGATAAAATAAGAAACATTGATCACGTAGATTTCAAATCGGCTACAATTTCTACTTTATATAAAATAGAAAAAGGAGTTAACGGTTTAGAGCGTGCGCTTGAAAAATGTGTTGATGCAACGTTCAAAGCAGTTTCTGAAGGATGTAATGTCATCATTTTATCAGACAGAGGTGTAAGCGAACAATTAGCTCCAATTCCTATGTTATTGGCTTGTTCATACATTCACCACTCTTTAAACATTTTACAGGTTCGTTCTAAATTTGGAATCATAATCGAATCTGCTGAACCTCGTGAGCCGCATCATTTTGCTTTATTATTCGGATATGGTGCAAGTGCAATTAATCCATATATGGTAAACGAGATCATTCACGATCAGGTTAACCAAGGATTTATCACTGGCGTAAAAGCGGACTATGCTATTGTAAATTACAATAAAGCGATTGCAAAAGGAATTGTTAAAATCATGAACAAAATTGGTATCTCTACCTTACATTCATACAGAGCTGCTCAGATTTTCGAGATTTTAGGTTTAAACAAAACTTTCACAAATAAATACTTCCCTTACACACCTTCAAGAATAGAAGGAATTGGTTTGATTGAAGTAGAGAAAGAAGTGAAGAAACGTTTCCAAAAAGCATTTCCAAATTCAAAAATCGCCAACTTATTGCCTTTAGAAATTGGAGGTATTTACAGATGGAGACGTGGTGGAGAAAAACACATGTTTAACCCAACTACTATTTCTAAATTACAACAGGCGGTTCGTTTGAATAGTCCTGAAAGTTATAAAGAATACTCGGATATGGTCAATGAGCAAAGCTCAAACTTAATGACTATCAGAGGTTTATTCGAATTTAACAATTTAGATCCAATTTCTATTGACGAAGTAGAACCTTGGACAGAAATTGTAAAAAAATTCAAAACGGGTGCAATGTCTTACGGATCTATCAGTAGAGAAGCACACGAGAATTTGGCGATTGCAATGAACAGAATTGGCGGAAAAAGTAATTCGGGAGAAGGTGGAGAAGATCCTAAACGTTTCCAGAAAGAAATCAACGGAGATTCAAGAAACAGTGCAATCAAACAAGTTGCTTCGGGACGTTTTGGTGTTTCGATCAACTATTTGACAAACGCTAAAGAGATTCAGATCAAAATGGCTCAAGGGGCTAAACCTGGAGAAGGTGGACAATTACCCGGCGAAAAAGTAGTGCCTTGGATTGCTGAAGTTAGAAATTCAACTCCTTATGTAGGTTTGATTTCGCCTCCGCCACACCACGACATTTATTCTATTGAGGATTTATCTCAGTTGATTTTTGATTTAAAAAATGCAAATCGTGAAGCAAGAATCAATGTTAAGTTAGTTTCTGAAGTTGGAGTTGGAACTATCGCTGCCGGTGTTGCCAAAGCAAAAGCGGACGTTATCCTGATTTCAGGTTATGACGGAGGAACTGGTGCTGCACCATTAACATCCTTACAACACACAGGTATTCCGTGGGAACTTGGTCTGGCCGAAGCACAACAAACTTTGATCTTAAATGATTTAAGAAGCCGTGTGGTTCTTGAATGTGACGGACAATTGAAAACGGGTCGTGACGTAGCAATTGCTGCATTATTAGGAGCCGAAGAATTTGGTTTTGCTACCGCACCGCTTGTTGCTTCGGGATGTATTATGATGAGAGCTTGTCACTTAAATACTTGCCCTGTTGGTATTGCAACTCAGGATCCTGAATTGAGAAAAAATTTCAAAGGAACGCCGGAGCACGTCATCAACTTCATGTATTTTATTGCTGAAGAGTTAAGAGGAATCATGGCACAATTAGGTTTCAGAACTTTAAAAGAAATGGTTGGTCAGTCACAAAAATTAAATGTGAATAAAGCGATCAAACATTATAAAGCCAATGGTTTAGACTTATCATCGATTCTATACAAACCGGAAAAAGCAAAAACGGTTCCGAATCACAATACAACTGAGCAAGATCATAACTTAGAAAACGTATTGGATTTCGCGATTATCAAAGAAGCGATTCCTTCTATTTATAGAAAAGAAAAAACAAGAGTTACGTTTAAAATTAAAAATACAGACCGCTCTGTAGGTGCTATTTTGAGTAATGAAATCTCAAAAATATATGGCGCACAAGGTTTACCTGAAGACACTATTTTAGTTGATTTTGAAGGTTCTGCCGGACAAAGTTTTGGTGCTTTTGCAACAAACGGATTGTCGTTTAAAATTCACGGAAACTGTAATGATTATTTAGGAAAAGGATTGTCCGGAGGAAAATTGATTATCAAAGTCCCTCCTACTGCAACTTTCAAACCTGAAGAAAATATCATTATTGGTAACGTTGCCCTTTACGGAGCTATTACCGGAGAGGCTTATATTAATGGAATGGCCGGTGAGCGTTTTTGTGTGAGAAATTCCGGAGCAACTGCGGTTGTTGAAGGAATTGGAGATCATGGATGCGAGTACATGACAGGTGGTACAGTGGTTGTTTTAGGAAAAACAGGAAGAAACTTCGCGGCTGGTATGAGCGGTGGTGTTGCTTATGTTTACGATCCAAAACAACAATTTGATGCAACATTATGCAACATGGAAATGGTTGCTTTTGATCCTATCGAAGAAGAAGATGTGACTAAATTGAGAAAACTAATCAAAAATCACTCTTTGTACACCAACAGTCCATTAGCAAAAAGAATTTTAGCAGACTGGGAAAATGAACAAAACCATTTCGTAAAAGTAATGCCAACCGATTACAAAAAAGCATTACAACGAATTGCAGAAGAGAAAAAAATAGAAGAATTAATAGCGGGTTAAATGATTTTAGATTTTAGAGTTCAGATTTTAGATTTAATTCACTTTGCCTTTAAAAGCATTGGAATTTGGAATTTAAAAAATTGGAATTTAGAATTGATCATTTAAATTTTAATCAAAATGTCATGGGTAAAATAGGCGGATTTAAAGAATATAACAGAGCCGACGAAAGTAATTTAGCAGTTGCAGAACGTGTTTCAAACTACAACGAATTTACTATTCCGTTAGCAAAAGATAAAATAAAAGAACAAGGTTCGAGATGTATGGATTGCGGTATTCCTTTTTGCCACAGTTCTTGTCCATTAGGAAATTTAATTCCTGATTTCAACGACATGGTGCATCAGGAAGAATGGCAAAGTGCCTTAGAGATATTACAATCTACTAATAACTTTCCTGAATTTACAGGTCGCTTATGCCCTGCTCCATGTGAAAAATCATGTGTATTAGGAATCATTAAAGAACCGGTTGCAATTGAAAACATCGAGAAAAACATCATCGAAAGAGGTTTTGCTGAAGGATGGATCAAACCACAACCACCAAAAAAGAGAACAGGAAAAATTGTAGCTGTTATTGGTTCAGGTCCTGCAGGTTTGGCAGCAGCGCAACAATTAAACAGAGCCGGTCATACGGTAACTGTTTTTGAAAGAGACAATGCTATTGGAGGTTTATTGCGTTACGGAATTCCGAATTTCAAATTAGAAAAAGGAATCATCGACAGACGTGTTTTAATCCTTGAAGCTGAAGGAATCACTTTCAAAACGAATGTAAATGTTGGTGTTAATTTTAGTGTTGAAGAACTTAATGCTTTCGATTCTATCGTATTATGCGGTGGAGCGACAGAAAGAAGAAGTTTACCAACTAAAGGAATCGAAAGCAAAGGCGTTGTTCAGGCAATGGATTTCTTAACACAACAAACTAAAGTTTTATACGGAGAATCAATTCCGGATCAGGTTAAAGCAACCGGAAAAGACGTAATCGTAATTGGTGGTGGAGATACAGGATCTGATTGCGTTGGAACATCAAACAGACACGGAGCAAAATCAGTTACTAACTTTGAGATTTTACCAAAACCTCCAGTTGGAAGAAGCGAATCTACGCCTTGGCCTTTCTGGCCTTTGCAGTTGAAAACGTCTTCATCTCACGAAGAAGGCTGCAGCAGAAACTGGTTAATCAATACTAAAGAATTCATTTCTAATAGTAAAGGAGAATTAACAGGATTAAAAACTGTTGAAGTTCAATGGAAAATGACTCCTGGTCAACGTCCTGAATTAATCGAAAAAGAAGGTTCTGAGAAAATCTGGCCATGCGATTTGGCTTTATTGGCTTTAGGATTTACAGGTCCTGAGAAAACTTTAAGCGAGCAATTAGGTATTGAACTAGATATGAGAAGCAACTATCAAGCAAAAAATTACCAAACGAATGTACCTCATATTTTCACTGCCGGAGATATGCGAAGAGGACAATCGCTAATTGTATGGGCTATTTCAGAAGGTCGCGAAGCAGCAAGAGAAGTAGATTTGTTCTTAATGGGCTCTACCAACTTGCCAACCAAAGGAAACGGAGACTTACCAAGTTTGTAAGCTAAGTTTTTAAGATACTAAGTCGCTAAGGTTCTAAGTTTTTATGCTTGGAATTTTAGCGGCTTTTTTTTTATTCCACAAATTCTGCCCACGGATTGTGCGGATCAAACAGATTTACGCGGATTTTTTTTATCTTTATTTAAAAATCTGTGTTCACCTGTTTGATCCGCACAATCCGTGGGCAAAACATTTTTTTATAAAAATTCGAAATAAAGCACTTTTTGTTTAAAAACAAACAATTTGTTATAATTTGTTATTTTTCTACAATTAATTTGCAGTTAGTCAAAAGAGTAATAAATTTGCTCAAAATAGTTTAAAAAATGCAAGCAAAAGATTTACTGCAGTTAGCAGACCAATTTGGAAGTCCATTATATGTTTATGATGCCGAAAAAATCCAATCTCAGTACAACAGATTAACTAAAGCTTTCTCTAAGGTAGAAAACTTGAGAGTTAATTATGCCATGAAGGCATTGTCAAACGTTGCGATTCTTCAGTTATTAAAGAACATGGGTTCTGGATTAGATACTGTATCAATTCAAGAAGTTTTATTGGGACTTCATGCTGGCTATGAACCTGAAAAAATCTTTTTTACACCAAACGGAGTTTCTCTTGAAGAAATCGAAGAAGTTGCCGCAATGGGTGTACAAATCAATATTGATAACTTATCTATTCTGGAGCAATTCGGAACAAAATATCCACAAATTCCGGTATGTATTCGTATCAATCCGCACGTAATGGCGGGAGGAAATGCTAATATTTCGGTAGGACATATCGATAGTAAATTCGGAATTTCGGTACATCAAATACCGCATATATTGCGAATTGTAGAGAACACAAAAATGAGCATTGTAGGGATTCACATGCACACAGGATCTGATATCCTTGATATCGAAGTATTCTTGTATGCTGCTGAAATCTTATTTGATACTGCAAAACACTTCAAAGATTTAGAATTTTTAGATTTCGGAAGTGGATTCAAAGTTCCTTACAAAAAAGACGATATCGAAACAGATATTGAAGAATTAGGTAAAAAATTATCAAAAAGATTCAATGCTTTCTGTGCAGAATATGGCAGAGATTTAACGTTGATTTTCGAACCGGGAAAATTTTTGGTGAGCGAAGCAGGTCATTTCTTAGTAAAAGTAAACGTAGTTAAACAAACAACATCAACAGTTTTTGCTGGAGTTGATAGTGGTTTCAACCACTTAATTCGTCCAATGTTGTACGGATCTTCACACCATATCGAAAACATTTCTAACCCAAAAGGAAAAGAGCGTTTTTACTCTGTTGTAGGATACATTTGCGAGACTGATACTTTTGCCAACAACCGCAGAATTTCGGAAATTACTGAAGGTGATATTCTTGCGTTCAGAAACGCCGGAGCATATTGTTTCTCAATGGCATCAAACTACAATTCAAGATACAAACCAGCCGAAGTTTTATGGATGGACGGAAAAGGAATCTTGATTCGCCAACACGAAACATTCGAAGATTTGCTTAAAAATCAAATTCCGTTGCCACAAGAAGTTGCTGCAACAGTTTAAAATAAAAAAAAAGAGAATATCAATTGTAAAAATCCCGTTTCATTTTGGAGCGGGATTTTTTTTGTTTTTATACCATCACTTGAACCCAATTGTTAGGCTGAGCTAAGTGGGAGTTTTTTTCTTAGTTATATAATAAATAAATTACATATCAATAAAAACATTATATTTGTAAGAAATTTTTTATTTAAATGAATTACGATAAATATGACATTTCCAAAGATGAATCATCTACAATATTTAATTTTATAAGTATGGGAAATAAAGGTAATTTTACGAAAGTAGTTGCTTACACTCCTACCAAAAATCCTTCGATTTATAATCTTGGTTTTGGCGATTTAAAATATGACCTTCCGACAAAAAAATACATTATAGACGATCAGGTTACAAATGATAACGGAGATATTAGAATTGTTTTAGCGACTGTAGCCAAAACTGCCTATGAATTTACAACTGTGAATCCTCATATAACTGCATTTTTGAGAGGTAGCGATAGTCGAAGGACAAATACTTACAAGAGGGCTATAATGTTAAATCTAGAGGAATTATCAGAAACTTTTGATATTTGGGGCAAGAATAATTGATAATGAAATTGAAGATGAACCATTCGATTATAAAAAAGACTTTGATGGATTTCTAATTAAAAGGAAAAAAGATGAAAAGTGTAAAAAAAATAGTTAAGACTACAAGAGTTATTAGTAAAGATTCAAAGATCGTTGTAGACCCTTCGCTTAATCAATTTAAAAATATTAAGTTTAAATCAGGAAAATCAGATGAAATTAATAAAATGAATTTCAAACTGAGTTTTTAATTTCAAACAACATGTAATACATCCCGTTCCCGAAAGGTGAATGGGATTTTTTTTGTTTTAAACTTAGATTCTAGATTTGTAAACGTTTGTCAGGCTGAAAGATCCCGTCCGGAAGCTTCAGGATCGGGAGAAGCCTCGCAATCAAATCGTCAATATTTGTCGATTTACGCATGTGATTTCTCCTCCGTCGAAATAACAAAATTGTTATTATTTAGTATTAGTTTTTTAAATTTTTAATACTATTTTTACCTTATAAAATTCAAATAAAGTTTTATTCCAAAAAACAAAAATCATTTAAAAGCCATTCAATATCCTAAAATATGAAAAAAAATTACTTACTACTTACTCTTATTTTAACTTTCTCAGTTTACAGTCAGAATATTAAAAAAATCACTTATGAAAGTTGGAGCAACAATAATTGGGTAAACTCCAGTTATGTTGTAAACAATTATGATAAAAGTGACAAGATCACAGATGATTTAAGTCAACGCTGGGACGTGAGTTCTAGTAACTGGAAAGATTCTAACTCAACAAATTATGAATATGATACCAACAATCTACTGAATAAAATTATTTACAAATCATTGGATAATACTTCAAATTTATTGACCTTCTCTCAAAGGGCTTCTTTCACTTATAACAATGAAAATAAAATAGATGTAGGATTTTATGAAGAATGGACTAACAACGCTTGGCAAAATTCATTAAAAAACACTTCATCTTATGATTCAAATGGATATCTCATATCTAGTTTAATAGAGCGATGGAATGAAAATAATTGGAAAAATGACATAAAGGTCGATTATTCAAATAATTCTGATGGATTATTTACTCAAATAACCCGACAAAAATGGAATGATTCCAGTTCTAAATGGGAAAATTTTTCGCAATCAACTTATACTTATAATAGCTCAAAACAGGTTTCAGTAGAAACAATGAATATATGGGAAAATAATAAATGGATTGAAAAAATACTATTTACGAATTCTTACAACACAGATGGTTTTTTAACGAAACGTTTACGTCAGGATTGGGATGATACTCTTTCAATTTGGGTAAATCTATATCAAAGTAATTATGCCAAAAATCAAAATGGAACAATACATCAAGAGATTTCAGAAATATGGAATAAACCATCCAATTCATGGGAAAACTTATCCCGTACAACGTATGAATATGAAAATACTTTAGGAATCGCCGATTTAACTAAATATGATATCAAAATCTTTCCTAACCCAACAACTGATTTTATAAATATTCATCTTGAAGAATCTGACAATACAAAAGTTTCAGTAATTGATGTTCTTGGAAGTCCAATTATTAAAGAAAATTTCGTTGGAAATGATTTTTCACTAAACGTGATGAATTTAAATAAAAACGTGTATTTCATAAAGATAGAAAGAGGTGAAAAAGTTCTGGTCAAAAAATTCATTAAACATTAAGGCTTTTTAAGCTTCAAAAAGAAAATCCCGTCTCAATTAAGAAACGGGATTTTTTTTCACAATCTTGTCATCTTCGACAGAGGAGATCGAACAGACGAAGTAAATCACACACGTAAATCGACAAAGATTGGCGATTTTGTTTGTGGAATATTGGATGTGATTTACTTCGTCTGTTCGCTATCGCTCGGGTCTCCTCTGTCGAAATGATAAGATTGTGGATAATTGAAATTTAGAAAAATTGAATTTTAAGCATTTGGGCGTCTCCCGCCGAAAAAAGCGGGCCGGGCTTTCGGCTATATCTTTTGCTCCGTTTCACTTCACAAAAGGATACCGCCTCTATCCCTGACGCAAAATCATTTTCATAATATAAAAGACAGTTCCTTTGATAATTTATACGAAAAAAAAGAATATTTTTAGCTTTATATAAAAGAACTAAATTATAACATTAGTAAATTAGAAATAATTAAAAAAATGAAACCTAAAAATAAATTGGCAATTTTTAAAAGCATTCTAAAAGCAAAAAAAATAGGCAAGTATGCTCTCTTAATGCTTTTTTTTGCCACTAGTTATGCATCCGTAATCCCACCAAACTTTACTACTAAGGAAATAAAATTTGTTAGCGAAGGAAATTCACTCTCCGGAACTATTTTTACACCAAACAACATACAGGCAGCCGTTGTAATTGTTCATGGATCCGGGCAAGAGAAAAGATCTATAAATTTTGCTACACTCCTTGCCAATAATGGAATTGCAGTTTTAACGTATGATAAACGTGGAGTTGGAGAATCTGGTGGTCTATATGCCGGACCTGAAGTAGGAACTAACAATGTTGATTTCTCAAACCTAAATCTTTTGTCTCTAGATGCTAGTGCTGCTGTAAATACTTTAGCTAAATCTTTGTCAAATAATAAAATACCAATAGGTTTAATAGGTGCTAGTCAAGCTGGATGGATAATTCCATTGACTGCAGAGAAAAATAAGGAAGTCAAATTTATGACTATCTTTAGTGGAGCACTCATAACGGTTAAAGAACAATTAAGATTCCAATTTTATACAAATGGAGATAAGAAATTTTGGGAAACGCACTCAGAAGAAGAGGCAAGAAAACATGTATTCAATGACCCCGATAAATATGAGTTTGTTGACACAAATCCCAATGATATTCTTTCTAAATTATCAATTCCGGGACTTTGGATTTATGGAGGCAAAGACATTCAGGTTCCTGCGAATCTATCCATAGAAAATCTTGATAAACTAAAGCTTAAAGGGAAAAATTATGAGCATAAGTTGTTTCCAAGTCTGGGGCATAATACAGCATTTTCAGACTCCGAAGAGCCTATGAATGATGCAATCAATTGGATGAAAAATATAACCAAATTAAAGAATCAAAAGTAAGATTTTGTATTTGGTATGATTTGTTAAATCTAAATTTACTAAATGAACATTAGAAAATGAAAATAACCAAATTTTTAATATTTACTTTTTTAGTTTGTCTTTTAAGTTGTAAAAACGACAATAAAAATGCAATCGATGATAATCAGAAATATGTAAAATTACTTTGGAGAAATAACCAATTTGAATGGATACCAACTTCATTAGTCGTTAAAAACAAAATATTATATTTCGGAAATTTAAATAGAGATTTTTATGCTATAAATTTAGAAAGTGCAAAAGTGAATTTAAAAATAAAAACCGACTATAATCCTTTTTATAAACCATTAATAGAGCATCAAAATTTACTTTTAACTGAATACGCAAATACTTTAATGTATCTTGATAGCGCCGGAAAGTTAAAATGGAAAATAAACGGTGAAATAAATTTAAGATATGATTTATCTCAGGATGAAAATTATTTTTACGGTTCAGTTCTGGGAAATGGATTTAGTAAAATAAATAAAACGAACGGAAAAGTAATTTGGTTTTTACCTGAAAATTCAATTATTACACAAACAAATCAACCTGCATTTTTTAAAAACAATATTTATTTAGGTTTGTCAGAATATAACGCTAATCTACTAGCCATCAATAACAAAAACGGAGAAATTATTTGGAAAAATGAATACAAAAGTTTCTCAAAAATAACACAAGTTAAAACAGAAAAAGGACTTTTAGTTTGTCTGACCAAAGATTATAAGAGCGGGAAAATTTTGATGCTAAATTATGAAAGTGGAAATGAAATTTGGTCAAAGTCTTTAAATTGCAATTTGTATTATGAACCGTGTATCATAAACGGAAACATAATTTTAAGCACATTTGACAACAAAATATTTTCATTCGATATTGAAAATGGAAAAACAAATTGGACATTAGATTTAAGAAAAGATACGGCAGAAACTAATATTATAAATTTTAAAGAAAATATTTATTTTGGAACTATGAAGCGAAATCTATATTCGGTAAATTTAAAAACAGGAAACACAAATTTCATTCAACCATTTTATTATGGAATATTGAATCCAATTGTTGAAGATAATACAATTTATTTTCCAACAGGTGGAAGTGAAATATGGCTGCTTAAATGAAGAAACAAAAAGAATATTAAAACGGCTGCGAAGGCTTCGCACAACGTTCGCCTTTTAATGCTATTTTCGCTATCCCAAAACCTCGTGAAAACCTGTAAAACAAACACTTATATTATTTAAAAGAAAAATTAAAACAGATGAAAAACAAGTTTCTGAGAGTAGTGTTAAGTATATTTCTTCTATTCTTTATTTGATCTATCGTTTTATTAGTGATACCTAGCAATTCTTTCTTATTTAAAGAAAAACTTATTGAAAACCAACAACAATTAGGTGACGAAATCATAGCAACATTTGAAAATAAATATGCTTCTTCAGATACAATATTTTTAGTTACAGAAAGATTCCATAATATTGATTGTGGAACTGGTGTAAAAACAAGCATAATCGACGGCATAAAATTTAAATATTATAAACTAAAGCACAAAAATATCTTGCAAATCGAAAATGTTTTTGCTACACCTCTCAAAAAGACTGAGAAAATTGTTCTAACCAAAATAGAAACTTATACAAATGAACAAATACCCAACAATAGTGATTATATGATTGTTAACGGAAAAACGATTACAAATTTAAAATCAAATAAAACAAAGGTATTTATATTAAATTTTGATGCTATAAATAGCGATACAGTTCAAGTTTCTTTTACAGATTATTTAAAAAACACAACTGCTTTTCATTTCACTTTTGTATTAAAAAATGGAAAGTGGAAAAACAATAATACCTAAATAAAAAAGTCAAATAAAAACTAAGAACAACTAAAATTATAAAGATGTTAGGAAACTGGAATGGTTACTATAAGTTTGAAAATCAAAGAATACAGAAAGCAATGGGCTTTGAAAAAACTAATTTTGAAATTATAATTGAAAAATTTGACGGAATTAATTTTGACGGAATCGTAAATGACGATATCAAAACTGGTGGAATGAAAGAAACCGGAAAAGTTACAGGTAAAATTGTAAATAATAAAGTTTCATTCAAAAAGCTAATGCCAATAAATACTCAGATAGATTTAAAAGGAGAAAGGAAAGATCTAGAAAGAAAACATCCAACATTATATTATTCCGGAACTTTATCTGAAAATAAAGCTGAAATTATTGGAACCTGGAAATTTAAAAGAAAAATTGGTTTTTTATTTGGTATCATCCCCATTTTTTTTCGTCCCGGAAACGGAAGTTGGAAAATGAGTTTACATGATGTAAAATAATATTAAACAAAAACCCGTTGGGTGCAATTATTTTTAACACATAGAAACATAGCATTATTGAACTTAAAAAAGGCGTTTCACTTGCATTAACACACATAGCTATGTGTTAGAAACGAGTTTCTTTTTGATTTACTTTTTCCAAACACATAAAATCTATGTTACTATGTGTTTAAATTAAATTTTTATGCATTACACCCAACGGGTTAAACAAAAATAATAAATGAAAAGCAAACCGTTTCAAGTCATTCTGATAATCTTGATAATAACTTTATTTTTATCTAAAGATTCCATTTTTGATACTTATATAAAGAAGACAAATCGTTATGGAATTTCATTTATTAATAAACATAGAAAAAAACATCATTTAGACCTATTAGATAAAAACTGGAAAATAGATAACAAAACAAACGAAAACTTCAAAATTGCATGGATAAACGAAAACAAAAGCGATAGACATAGACGAATAGTTATTGAATACGGCTTTTTTGGACCAAAAACAGAAACAAATATCTATGAGAATCCTAAAAACAAACAACGAATCTACTACTCCTTTTATAATTATGAAACCAATTTTGAAGATTATTATTACGATCAAAATTACAATGGAAAAATTATAACGTTTGGTTTTCCTGAACACGTAATTAATCGAATGATAAATGAATAAAACTGCGATTAATATCCTTTGTTCTGCTTTTCCATCATCTACAAAGCTTCTTGATATTGTAGCGACAACAGTTAAGCATATGTAACTTAAAAAGAATATTGGAATAAGCAGGAAGTCACGAGATTTTGTATAGCCGATTAATTATTGTTTAAATTCGTATTTCCGTTTAGCCAAAAATATGTTGCTTCAAAATTTCAAAGCACAAAAGTACGATCGGCAAAAAGCTAACATTCAAGATAGAAAATTATGAAAATAGATAGAACAAGTCGTACAGCACAATATATGGCTTTTTTTAGAGCATTAGAAACAGAAAGAAACTCAAATGACAGGTTATTCTCTGATGTGTTTGCGATACATTTTCTTGAAGCAAAATTGAGATTTATAACACGTATTTCCAGATATTCAATTATTAGAAAATACATAAACTCAAAAATTCAAAATAAAATCCCAGGTGCACTTTCTTCAGGAATTGCCAGGACAAAATATATTGACGACCTTCTTGAATCAACAATTAAGAAAGGAGTAAAACAAGTAATAATTCTTGGCGCTGGCTTTGATACAAGAGCATTGCGTCTTAATTATCTGGAGACAATTCCTGTAATAGAAATTGATCATCCAAATACATCGAATTTTAAAACCCGGATCTATAAAAATCGCATTCAACATCTCCCAAAAAACATTTCTTTTTTTCAAATTGATTTCAATAAGCAAAGTCTCGAAGAATTAGCAGAACAGCATAATTTTGATTTTACAAAACCCACAACCGTTATATGGGAAGGGGTAACAAATTATCTCACAGAAGATGCAGTAAAAAATACATTTTCTTTTATTTCAAAGTTTGCAAAAAACAGCCACGTCATTTTTACTTACGTTCATAAAGAAATACTTGAAAATCCGACTTCTTTTTTAGGCGGAGAAAAACTTTTGAAAGACCTAAACAAACTTGAAGAAAAATGGACTTTTGGATTTCAACCAGAGGAATTATCAAATTATTTAAACCAATTTGACATGTCGATTATGGAAGATATGGGTGCCACAGAATACCGCGAAAAATATCTGCCAAATCGAATCGAAAACGGATATGAGTTCTATAGAGTTGCCATGGCGGTAAAGCTATAAATTTAATTCTTGTTATGAACTTCATTCTACTCTCTTGTGCTCTGCAAATCTCCTAACTTAGCAACATTGTTTCATAAGAAAAACCATATATTTGTTCTACGCAAAATCTAAGAAAAACGGTATATTATCAAAAAATCATGTTTTTTACCAACATCTACTTTTCTCAAGAATTTTAAATATCTTTGAATTATGAGCACAGCAGCAAAACCAAAACATATTGGCAGAAACATTAGCCGAATCAGAGAACTTCGAGGTATGAAACAAGAAGCGCTTGCGCAAGCAATTGGTTCAAACCAACAAGCTATTTCAGGAATTGAAGGAAGCGAAGAAATTGATACCAAAAAACTTATCGAAATTGCAAAAGCACTTGGAGTTACGGTAGAAGCAATTGAAAATTTTTCAGAAGAATCCGTTTTTAATTTTTTTAATAACTTTTACGATAACAGTTCTAATAATGGCGCAATACATGCTGCTAATTGCACATTCAATCCTCTTGATAAAGTAGTTGAACTTTACGAACGTTTGGTTCAGGTTGAAAAAGAAAAAGTAGAATTTATAGAAAAATTATATAAAGGAAAGTAATATTCTCAAAAGTATAAATTATACAAAGCATAAGTATCTTATTATCTTGTGCTTTGTATAATTCGATAATATTCCTTTCTTAACTGAAATATTTTGCGCATCTCCCGCCGAAAAATGCGGGTCGGACTTTCTGCTATATATTTTGTTCCGTTTCACTTCACAAAATGCTCTTCCTGACACAGAAACTTGCCGAAATTTTATTTTAGATATGTAAACCATTTTTCTTCCATAGACTTTTCTATATCAATATTATGATAATTTGCGAATAATAAAATTTGTCCCAGAATATCAGCGACTTCATTCGAAATATTCTTTTTCAATTCTTCTTGTGTTAGATTTCTATTCCTCCCTCTAAGCGTATATGAAAGATAATTTTGAGTTAACTCTCCTAATTCTTCTTGTAATTTTAAAATATACCAATCTGCATCTCTTTTGATATTGCAATTTTTCTCGTACTGATCAGATACCATTATAACTTTTTTTGTTATTTCATTTAAATCCATTTTCTTTTTAATTGTATTAAATTTTAATTTATTCCTCTTTATTTTCCTTCTTTATTTTCTCAAATAAAAAATAAAAACATAATAATTATGTTAGTAAAGATAACAATAATGCTTACATTTTTGTAAAAAAAAAGTTACAAATAATAAGTTTTAAACATCTATTATAATTGTTTTTTCTTTTTCTCTTTTTATTGTTAATAAAATATGTTACTATCCTTTTCATTATCAGAAATTATATATTTTTTCTCATGCATTGTGTTAATTAATAAAAATCTTATTTTTAACTTATTTAGCAATAAATATTACGCATTTTTCTTACTTTAATATAAATATGGATAATTATGAGAATAGCTGTTATTTATCCCTAAGTCAATGGCGATCCAAAATATAAGACCAAAAAAAAAGAATTTCCCGCTCTTTGAAGTTTCCCAATTTTTAAGACACGATATGCAAATAATAAAATTATTTCGTAAGGAAAACCATATATTTGTTTCACACAAAATCTAGAAAAAACAGTATCGTGTCAAAAAACCATGTTTTTTACCAACATCTATTTTTCTCAAGAATTTTAAATATCTTTGAATTATGAGCACAGCAGCAAAACCAAAACATATTGGCAGAAACATTAGCCGAATCAGAGAACTTCGAGGTATGAAACAAGAAGCACTTGCGCAAGCAATTGGTTCAAACCAACAAGCAATTTCAGGAATTGAAGGAAGCGAAGAAGTTGATACTAAAAAACTTATCGAAATTGCAAAAGCACTTGGAGTTACGGTAGAAGCAATTGAAAATTTTTCGGAAGAATCCGTTTTTAATTACTTCAATACTTATTACGATACAAAAGACAGTGTAATTAATGCTGGCAATTATAATTGTACATTCAATCCTCTTGATAAAGTAGTTGAACTTTACGAACGTTTGGTTCAGGTTGAAAAAGAAAAAGTAGAATTTATAGAAAAATTATATAAAGGGAAGTAATCTTTTAAAAACTTTTTTGGACATTAAAAAACTATACCAACGTTTCTTTTATCTCAATACTGGTTCAAAAACCGGCTTAAAACCAACGACCGCACTTTCGTGTATTGAAGCTTTTATAGTATTGATGTTTTTTACCATTTTAAAGAAAACGCTGTTTTCAAGCTTAAAAATTAGCTTTCCTTTCGTCTATCTTTCTTTTGTTTTGATTTGTTTTGTTATAGAATATTTCAATAAGAAAGAATTTAAAAGACATTATAACTATTTTACTATCCAATGGAAAAATGAAACAAGAAAGACACAGATAATATATAAAATTTATAATGTCGTTTTTTTGATTTCTGTAGTTTCATTTTGTCTTTATTTTTTAAAATATTTAGATAACAACAAATCTTAATCAGATGAATATAAAAACTTTAATCCCAAAAGATAAATTTGATTTTGAAACAGTCGAAAAACTAAAAAACTATTCATTTGAAGAAATCGAACCAATTATTCCAGATTTACTAAAATGGTTACAAGATATAAACTGGCCAATAAGCAGACCAATTGCGGAATTTTTAATTCCTTTCTCAGAAAAAATTTCTTCTGAAATATTGAAAATTTTAAAAAGTGAAGATCAAGTTTGGAAGTATTGGATTCTTATTATTTTTGGAGAAATCATTAAAGACAAAATGGTTTTGCATGAAATTAAAAGAATTGCAAAAGATCCAACTAAAGATGAAATCGATGAAGAAGTTTTTGAAATTGCCAAAGAAATAATTAATAAAAATTACGTTTGATTCTTTTCAAATAAAAAAGAATCTTAGAGCACCGCTGACGTAAGCGTCCCGCTCATGAACATTAAAAATAGTACTAACAAAAATTTACAACTCACAAAATGCATTTTTTATATGAGAAAACAATTGATTGTCATGTTATTTATTTTTTTAACAGCTTGTAACTTTAACACAAATAACAAGCCTGTTATTAATGAGAAACAAGATAGTTCTGAAGTAAAAACTAAACTTCAACAATCAAACACAACAATAATTCAAACAGACACTTTAATAATTAACAAGCATCAGTATATACAGAAATTAATAAATAAATCTTTTTATTGTCTTTTGTCTGTTCATGGTGACACAATTATAAAGCAACAGGATTATTATGTTAACTCTGAATATTCTGATATTGACAACGACGGATATGATGATATTCGTATTTATCTGGTTAGTAAGATTCCTAATGAATGCGATACTTACTTGTATAATAAGGAACGTCAAGCATTTATATTGATTGAGAACTGCGATCTTGATATACAAAAAATAAAAGGAAGTCAGTTTTACTATTCTTATAATAAAGCAGGTTGTGCAGACTTGAATTGGGAAAGTTATTTAAGCAAAATCGAAAACTATAAGCTAATAAATTATGGCTATATAATAGGACATGGTTGTGATTTCGAGGTCGAAAAAAATCCACAATCAATATCTATTTACAAAATAAGCGATTCAGAAAAGCAAGAGATGAAATTAATACAAGAACTTCCTTATCTCAAAAATATTCCTAAAAATGAAAATAAATGGGATTTTATAAAGAGATATTGGCAAAAAAATTTCAATAAATTTGAACGATAAGAAATAATTATTGCTATTTTTCTCAAATTAATATCAATAAACAACCACTGCTTCTCTGCAAAGTCTTTCCGACTTCGTATCGACAACGATAGGACTGTGCTTTTTTTGTTTTTTAGTAATCATTTTAAAATTATCTAATTAACTTTAATTCCCAAAAAACAACTCCAAAATGATCAGACCAATTTCTTTATTTCTAATTCTGTTCGTTGGTTATTTTACTTTATCATTAAAATCTATAGATTACAACACAATTAACAAAACCATTAAAACTGATGCTCTTTACACAAAAGGGCAAAATATTTTTAAAAGAGATTGTGCCTCCTGTCATTATATCGAAATGGATAAAATAGCGACCGCTCCTGCTCTGGGCGGAATTACCAAATTGCGCAAAAAAGATTGGTTGTACAGTTATACCCGAAATTCGTATAAAATGTTTGAGCAAGGCGATAAAATTGCCAAAGAAAACATCTCTAAAGGCTGGGGATTAATGACAGCATTTCCTAATCTTACCAATTCAGATCTGGATGCTCTTTATTATTTTGTTGAGAAAAGATATGAAATGTCAAAAAAAGGAGTTCCGCTTGAAAAATAATGTGAAGATTTTATTATTGAAATACTTTGCTCCATTTTATGACTCCAACATAAAAAGTTATAGAACATTTTAAAACACCATCAAAAATTATGAAATCAAATAAAGCATGTATATTTTTAATTATTCTGACGAGTTTATTCGCTTGCAATTCGAATAAAAAAGAAAACAAGTTAAACAGTAAGAACAATGACACATTACAAGTCAAAAGTAACAAAGTAGTTTATGAAGATAAAAGAGAAAACTTAAAACTTTCAATTGCTGATACAATAAAAATTTCTAACTCTTATTTCTTTTCAAATCAAGATTCTAAAGACATATTTCAACTCATTATAAATCCAGGTTTGGTTAAAAATTCCAAGGCTGAATTGCAAATAATAACAGTAGATAATAAAATTATTTACACACAATCTTTTGACGCTTTTTATTTTATACGGGAAATTTACGAACCTGATACGATCCCTTCTGGAGGACAAAAGGTTTACGAGGAATATATGGAAAAACATTGGAAATCTTTAACTCCAAAACAATTTGAAGCATATTTTAAAAAGAACGTTGATAATTTTTTTGGAGTTATTTCCTTTATAGAAAACGATGACCATGAAGAAATAAAATCATGGGAGGAAGATATTACCGATAAAAAATTTATAAATGAGATTTTAGCCAATCCTGAAATCAAATTAATAAATATTCCATGCTTTGACTGTGATGAAGGAGGGAAAATAATTGGATATTCACTAGAACAAAACAAAGTTATATCACTAGTAGAGCATGATTAAAATGTTCTCTGCTCTGCGAAGTCTCGTAGCGAAAAGTAATACATCTTGCAAAATCAAAGTTAACAAAAAGACCAAAAAACCACCACAGGTTGTCAATAACAACTATAAGTAGCCTAATAACAACTATTGGTAGCTGACTTTATTTGTAAACAGGTTATGGGGCAATATAACTTTGCAGTATCAAATAAAAAAAACAATTATGATGCTAAATTCAAAATCAGTAGGTAATAAAATTTCTACAGCCAGAAAGAAAATGAACCTTTCGCAAGCAGACCTTGCACAACAAGTGTCAATTAGTTCTCAAGCAGTTGGTAAATGGGAAAGAGGCGAATCAATGCCGGACATTTCTACATTAAACCGACTTGCCGAAATTCTTGGTGTGGACTTAAACTATTTTTCCGAAACATTTAAATCTAACGTTTCAGAAAGCCAATTTGAGGCGACCAAAAAACAATCTGAAGAAATCTCGACAACAAAACTCAAGACTACTTTAGGTTTAAGTTGGAATATGTCATCTGGAAACTGGGTTGACGCTGACTTTTCCGGGCTAAATAACCTTAAAGACAAATTCAGTACTTCAAATATGAAGAACTGTAAATTAATTGATTCTGACTTGTCGAACTTAATACTTAAATCCAACAATATTATAGGTTGCGATTTTTCTAATTCAGATTTGAGAAATAGTAAAATTCAGACTTCTAACTTAGACAACAATCGATTTATTGAATGTTTACTTATAGACACAGAATTTTCTTCGACTGAAATTAAAAACTGTAATTTTTCGAAAGCAAATTTCTCAGGAGTTGAATTAAAGACGTCAGAACTTAAAAAATGTATCATAGAAGATGCTGTTTGGAACCTGGCAACATTTAAATTATCACAAATTTCTGATGTAGTGTTTAATGGTACAATAGAAGAATGTTCTTTTGAAAATTGCTCTTTTACGAAAGTGACTTTTAAGAATGCAACATTAATAAATACTTTTTTTAAAGGCAGAAAACTAAAAGGTATTCAATTTATAGACTGTCATGCAGACCGAATGACCTATGAATTTCTTAAAAATGGAAAAGCCAATTTAACCGGACTAACTTTATTAGCATAGTGCCTCGCAAAGTGTAGTTTTGAATTGCCTCCCCCGTCGTCGTCGCCAATGTCATTAAGTTAAGAGGGAATCTATAAAATTACTTAACCGTTTAATCAAGAAAGTAATTTAAAAAATCCGTTTTTATCAGCGTTTTCGCTTTAGCGAATCAGTAAAATCAGCGTCTAATTTTGACGCGGATAAAACAGATTTACTTCGTAAAAACGCGGATAAAAACGGATTTGATCTGCAATAATTTTATTTTTTTAAAGCTTAACTTAATGACATTGCCCGCTGGCTTACGAATATTTTTACTCTTCTGAACAAACCTTAATTAACTCAAATAAAAAAACTATTTTAGCTTGGTACAAATTCAATTACCACTAAAATCAAAACCATGAAAATTACGATTCCCCTGTCGGCATTATTCCTGTTACTTACTACAACTTTATTCAGCCAGACTATCGCTGATTTAAAACTAAAAGGCAAAGAAATTCCTAAATCCTATACTTTGAGCGACGGTCACAATTGTGTTTCTCCTGAGGCTTGTACTTTTTATAACGATATTGCAACGTATAGCAACATTGTTGGAACCGTGAAAAGTAAAGAAATTCAAAGTTTCAAAAGTAAAACAGATAGCGGATCAATCATGTATTTTGAATTTGAAAACAGATTCAAAGGCGATCGTTTCCTGCAAGGATTGCTATGGCGAAAAGAAGGCGAACCAACAGACGAACATCCGGAAGAATATCTTGCTAAAGGGAAATTCCTGATCATCTGGAGTTTTCATCCTGATAGCGCCATCAAAGAAAAATCAGAAGCCAAAATAGAGGCGCTTTTGCAACAAACAGCAAATTAATAATACTTGCCACAATTAGTTTGGAAGTTTCCTACGCATAACAAAATCAAACAAATGAAACAACAACTAGCTTTTATTCTAATACTACTTTTGCTTAGCTGCCATTTTTTAAATGCTCAAAAAATAACACAGAAACAAACATTTGTAAAAAGTACAAATCAGATAGAAATGGCAACCACTATTGACTATGAAATTAATTCTGCTCTTGATAGTACTCTCATTTCGAAAGAAACTTGTACAATTTTAAAAAAAATCCTGCTCTTACCTGACAATAAACAAGATAGAGAGACACTAAATTTAATAAATACAATTGAAGAAAAAGATTTACAAACAAACGAATTATTATTATTTAAAGCAGTACTTGAACTAAAATTAGACGATTTAGCAGATGCGTCCAATTCCTTTTCTAAATACATTCCACTAGCTAAAAACGATTCTATTAAAAGTTCAATTTATTATTCATTAGGAATGATTGATACGAAAAGAGATTTACAAATTAGTGCTTCTCATAATTTCGAAAAATCATTAGAATTAGACAGCAAAAACCTTTCAACAATTATTATTTTAGTACAAATAAATCTTAACAAAAAAGAATTCGACAAAGCCATATTCTATTGCGAAAAAGCACTTAAAATAAATCCTAATTTAAATAATGTCTGGAATAACCTGGGATTTCTATATCAGCAAAAAGAAAATTATTTGGAAGCAAAAAAGATATTCAGTAAAATTATAAAAGACGAGCCTGATTCTCCTTTACCGTACAGCAATCGAAGTTATTCTAATCTAAAGCTAGGATTTACAAAACAGGCTATGGAAGACGTTAATAAATCGATAAAGCTTTTTCCTGAAAACTCATACGCATATAGAAACAGGGCTTTGATTTATTTAAGTTTTAAAGAAACTAAAAAAGCGTGCATGGATATTGAAACAGCTTTTAAACTAGGATACCGCGAACGATATGGTTCAGAATTAGATATAATTCAATCTCAGAACTGCCAAAATTAAATAAGATCTATAGCATTCACAAAACAGACCCTATTTGTAATTGGGACTAAAAACAATAAATAAACTAAATGCAAAAATATAAACGCTCTAAAATTATTCTTTTATTCTTTTTTCTACTTTCATTTACAAGTTGCGAAACCGTTTCAGATTGCATTGTTGGCATCAGACCAAATCTCATCGCCAAAGAATTAACTGCTGGGATTATTAGCATTAAGTATGATGATAATATAACGTACGAAATGTTAAACACAAAAACGGGTGAGTATGGTATTTCTTCTATTTCAATTAAAGACGTCCTTCCTCCCGGCATTAATTACAGTATTGTAAATAATAATAAAATAAATTTTAGCGGCATTCCTACTACTAGAGGTACCTATGAATTTACTATTTCAATAACAGTTCGTCCATCTACTTACAATGATGACGGAACTGATGATCTCTGCGGAGATAGCACATCAAAAAAGTACAAAATAGTAATAAACTAAATCTTCACCCTACAAATTCTTAGTAAGTTCGTAAAGGCAACTACAGTCAAAAAATATGTTTTATTACCTGCTTTATTTTAAAATTAAAAACATCAAAAATGAAAAAAATCTACAAAATAAGCTTCCAAATTTACAGAGCAATATTAATCTTAATTTTGCCGCTATTTCTACTTGCTAAATTTATGGTAGGTTCGGCAGGACATAATTCGCGAAGTAAAATTAGTGATTATGCTCTAATAGGATTTGTAATTCTTACTGCAGTTTTATTAACCATTTTAGATAAAAATTATCAATCAAAATCAAAGTTTAGAGATGTTTTGCGTTTTACAATTATTGGTTTGGTTTTTATAAGTATTATTTTTCTATTTTATGGACTGTATGATTTCGCGCAACTCTATCTCAACCATAATTTTGGATTGGAAGACAATATTCCTCTTACTATTCTCTTGTTATTAAATGCATTAAGCATAACACTTTTAATTGGATTAGTAAAAAACAAAATTTAGAACTAACTAGTTTCCCTTAACCAAACAACAATTCTAAAAATGAACAGACAAGGCGCAGTTGGAGCATTACTTGATATATACGAACAGGCAATTTTAGAACTTAAAAATGTCATTAAAGATATTTCAGACAATAATTTGACTAAGATTATAGACGAAAAAACAACCGATGAAGATTGCAAATCCATTCAAAAAATTCTGTCTCACGTTGTAAGTTCCGGCTATAGTTACGCCACAAGTATTCATAACCAGAAAGGGCACAATTCTAAACGACCTGAAAAGGTTTTTCATTTATCTATTGAAGAATATTTGAATGATTTAACTAATGTTCTCATATTTACAGAAAGCGTTTTCAGCGAAATTAAAGACGAGGAATTAGAACAACCCGATAATTCACTAAAAATACAAACTGGTTGGGGACAATTGTATGATATTGAACAAATTACAGAACATGCTATTGTACATATTCTGCGACACAAAAGACAAATTGAAAGAATAAAAAAAGCAAATTAAAGTAAAAACAATTGTCGATGATAACGCCAATTAATACCATATAAAAAATGAATCTAAAAATAATTTTGTTTTTTCTGTTATCAACAGCATTTTCTTATTCTCAGACAAACGAAACCTCTATAAAAATAAGTTGTTCTGATCTAAAATCTAAAGACTATTATTATAATGATAAAAACACCTTTAAAAATGGATCGATAAAATTGTTTTCCTATCAAAATGGAAAACGGTTTGATGCACTAAACAAATTCATTTTAAAAAACAGTGAATATCTTTTAGAGCTCGATCCTGAAAATACTGATTTAATGTTTCATCAGCCTGATTCGGTTTTTGATAATTCTGAAGATAATAAAAAATTCCAAAATGCAGTTGATCGTCTTAATCTCTCTAAAATATTTACTACGGATTCAGAATCAGAATCTTATCAAAAGTTGCATGAAGAAAGTAATGAATCCGAAAATATTAGTACACGCGTTTATTGCTTAGATAAAATACTTGTTTACAATATTGAGCTAACTAATAATGCTGATAAAGGATCGCCATACAATGAATTTCTGAATATCGATTTGAACAAAATGAAATTAGTCGATTTCACTTCATTAATAACAGATAATCAATTAAATGCTTTTAATAAAGCGATTTTAAATTATGCTAATAGTCGTAAAAAGGAAATAATAAATAATTACAAACAAATTTTATCTAATGGCTTTGGTGATTTATTAAACCAATATCAACTTGCTTTTGAACAATCGGACTATGATTATGATAAGGTAAAATGTAAAATCGATTCAAAAGATTTTAATTATTTTAGTTCTGAAGGTCTTATTTTTAAAGTGAGAGTTTTGGACAAAAATTTAACCATAAATGAAGAAAAAGATCAAATTGGAGAATATATTTCAGAAATAATAATTCCGTACAAAGAGATTATGAAGTATTTAGACACACAAAACAGTTTATATTCCAGTATAAATAAGCATCACTGATTAAAATATCGCAATAGCAAACTAAAAATTATTAGAGTTTGAATCTATCCGTTTTCCAACATTTTAAAAGTTTAAAAATAAATGCCAGATATTACAACATTTGAAACATTAGATAGTGCGATAAAGAAGTTTGGCGGTAAACCAATTGTTTTAGAGGCTTTATGGGATGGAGATACAAGTGGATGGTTTTTATGCTTGTTTATTTATACAAAAAATGATTCGTTTTTTAATAAAAGTACCAACCGTTTTTTGTTGGGACAAATTCGTTTGGGCGAAGATATCAGACTTTTCAAAAATGAACCTTTTACAGAAATTAGCTTAGCAAAAGAACTGGGAGCAATCGCAGAGAAACAATACAATTTAGAATTTTATTTTCCTTCGCAAAATGAACCGGACGATAACTGTCCTCAATGGTCAGACAGATATTTGGGCATTAATTGTTTGGGGTGTAATAAATTGATAATTCCAACAACCAGCCCTCACCTGCCAAAAGATATTTGCTACAATTGCCATCTTAAAAAAGAAAGCAATCAAAAATTAATCAATAATGAATTGGTTCAGGATGGTGTAGTTTTGTATTTATCCAACGATGAGAAATCAGAAAAATTAGGATTTTATGGTTCTTACGACTATTTGATTCTTTCTAAATTTAATATTCCAACCCTATCTGATGTAGACAAAATCGAATCTGTAAAAGTTTTTTCTATTCCGGTTGAAGAACTTCAAATATTGAAAAACGATATAGAAAAAGAACTAAAATTAAAATTGCAAGATTATATTAAACCCGAAATTAATGAAGAACATCGACGTTTTTCACATTCTATTTATGAAATTGAATACGAAGGAATAAATTATACCTTAGAAACACAGAGAAATCAAGATCATAGTTATATTTTAGAATCCATAAGAACTCTGACTTACCTGGAAAAAGCAATAATTGAAAAAATGAATTTACAGATTTGCTTTATTCGGGGACTAAGATATCAGGAAGATTCAGTATTGAGATATTTGCACTATTTAAAAAATGATTTTTCAAATATTGATGAATTATTTGAACATTATAAAATACTTTTGTCGGAACAAGATATTCTGCAAACAATTGAAAGTTTAAGCAATTATGGCTGTTTAATTTTTGAGGGTTTTACTATAAAAAGTACGGAACTTGGAAAAACCATTGTTTAAAAAATTACTCCAGATTCATTAAATATCAACAACAAATAAATACCTTTAAAACCCCATTTTAAACTTCACTAAAAAACAAATACAATGAAACCACAAATCCGAATTCTGCTTTATTCAATATTATTCTTTTTATATCTATCTGCAACTTCTTTTTTACTCTCATTGGGAGAAATATTAAAAACGGATCCTTATATAACTTTAGGTTTTGGTTTTGCAATTTTAAATCTTATTTATGCCTTCTTCGCATTAAAATGGACACTATTACTCAATATAATATGTTCTGTTGCAATTGCCGCCGTTGCATTGTTTTTAGCGGTCAATTTTGCAAATTTACACCTGCTTTCAAAGTATGATCCTTATCTGGTTAAAACAGCAATATTTACAAATGCACTTCTTTCAATTATCTTTTGGGAAATTGTTTATCAGGTGAAAAGCAGGAAACAATGAAAATAAAACTATCCTTACTAATCCTGATTATACTTCAATTTTCTTGTAAAGACAATACCGAAAAACAAGCTGAAACCTGGAATAAAAGAGTTCAGGAAGTGAAATCTGAAGTAAAAAAAAGTAAAAATTTTGATTTTGAAAAACTCGAAATATCAAAAGGACAAATAGGCGAAATAAAAGTTGGAATGACTATTAATGATGCCGAAAAGATATTAAAACAACTCACAAAAAAAGAAGTTGAAGCTTATGATTTTGGTTTTGATGGCGGCGGAAAAGCTTATCTCTATTCGTTAGGAAATGAATTTGTTATAGGACTTGTTCCCCAAATGGATTCAAAAAAAATAATCGCTATTATTGCTTTAAGCAAAAATCTAAAGACAACTAATGGTTTAAATCCCAAATCTACAGTAGCAGAAATACAAACAAAATATCCAGATATTAAAATCAAACAGAATTTAATGATGGAATGGGAATCTATAAAAGATAAAAAAAACAATTGGGAATTTGTATTTATGACCAATGAAAATAATCAAATTGGAGAATATAATGATGTGGATATTCCGGTAAAACCAACGAGAACCGAAATAAAAGCAGATTGGATTACCATAAAGTAAAAAATAAAAATCTAATCAAAAACCAAACGTTCAAACTAATCAGAAAGTAAAACTTTCCTCCAACTTCATTTATTTATTATAAACGACAAAATGAAATTACAAAACAGATTTTTTAGTTACATCATACTTCTGGTTGTTTATTATTTTTCGACCGTACTTTTAATGACCACAGATAGTTCACTAAAGATCAACCATTTATTTATTACTTTAGGTTTTGGATTTACGATAATAAATCTTGCTTACTCTTTTTTGATACTAAAATGGACACCTTTATTCAATATACTTTATTCTATTATTATTGCCGCTGTAAGTTTAGTTTTAGCGCTCAAATTTGGAGATTTACATCTTTTCTCCAACTATGATCCTTATGATATAGAAACTTCCGTAATAGCAAATGCTGTTTTTTCGGTTATATTTTGGGAAGTTGCCTATCAGACAAAAAAAATCTAAATACGCTACAAAAACAATAAAATGAAAATCAAAGTCTTAATTGTCCTAATTATATTTTGCTTTGCCGGATGCAAAAATTCAGATAAAGTAGAAAGAGAAAATCAACCTACAATTTATAACGTCGAAAGCGATGATAAAGAAATGTCTGAAGCAATTGCAAAAGCAAATCAAACATTAAGTGATTTTAATTTAGCATTACAAAATCCGAAAATTGAAGTTAAATCATTGAAAGTTAAATTTGAAACTTCGGAGGGAAATGAACATATTTGGCTAAGTAATATTGAATATAAAGATGGAAAATATTGGGGGATTTTAGACAATGAACCTGAATATATTACGGAATACAAAATAGGAGACAAAATAGAGGTCGATAAATCAAACATTAGTGATTGGATGTATCTCAAAAACGGAAAACTATTTGGGGGTTACACCATAAAATTGTTAAGAAGCAGAATGACCGAAAACGAAAAAGATCAATTTGATGCTGAAAGCGGAATGCAAATCGATTAGAAAAAAAATAAAATGAACATCTATATATTTGGAAACGGAAACATCAGTTTCGCGGATTTTACTCAAAATCCTTAATTATAAAACAAGTAAACAAAGCAAAAATCTTTTGCCCAGACGTTTAAAATCATGAAAAAACTTATTGTATATCAAATAGATTCTTTTACCAAAGAAAAATTTAAAGGAAACCCAGCCGGAGTAGTTGTAAATGCTGACGGATTAAAGGATTCTGAAATGCAACAAATCGCGAGGGAATTAAATAACTCTGAAACGGCTTTTCTTTTCTCACCCGATAGTGACGATTGCGATGGCGTAATACGTTATTTTTCTCCAACTATAGAAGTCCCAATTTGTGGTCATGCTACAATTGCAGCAATGTATGCCAAAGCCCTGGAAGATAATTTAGATTCTTGTGTATTGAAGATGAAAACTAAAATTGGCATTCTTCCTTTTGAGATTATCAATGAAAATGGAGATTATCAGGTTTTAATGACACAAGGACGTTTTGAACTTAGTCCAACATTCGACGATGATACCGAAAAAAGAATGGTTGCAGCACTGGGGCTCAATTATGACGATATTGATACAAAATGTCCAATTCAAATTGCTTCTACCGGACATTCAAAAGTTATGATTGGAATTAAAAGCCGAGAAAAGCTTAATACTCTGTCTCCAAAATATAATGATTTAGCCGAATTAAGTACCCAGATTAATTGCAATGGCTATTTTGTTTTCACATTCGATTCTGATAATGAAGATATCCTTACTTATGGCAGAATGTTTGCTCCGGCAATAGGCATAAATGAAGATCCTGTTACCGGTAATGCAAATGGACCGTTGGCTGGTTATTTAATACAAAATAATATCGTCGCTTTTAAAAACAACGAATTTGAATTCAATGGAAGACAAGGCGAAAAAATAAACCGCCTTGGAACTATAACAGTCAAAGTTTTGGTTGAGAATGATAAACCTGCATTAATTCAAATAAAAGGAGAAGCCGTCGTAATTTTTAGAACCGAAATAGAAATTTAACTCTATAATCCAAATCCGTAGAGATGCACAGCAGTGCATCTTCGCGTTCCTAATTCTTTTAATTTAAAATTTCATAATTTTATAGTTCGGTTATTATTTAATAATCGGAATTAAGTTTTAATTTTTTAAAATGAATCTTATGGAAACGAAAAAAATATGGGCGAATTTAGGTGTCGAAGATTTAGACCGAACAACCAAATTCTATACTGCTTTAGGTTTTGAACCAAACGGTCACAATACAAATGAGCAACTGCGAAGTTTTTTGTTTGGCGATGATAATTTTATCATTCATTTTTTTGTAAAGGATCAGTTTAAGTGGGCTGTTAATGCTGAAATGGCTGATTTAAAACTTGGAAATGAAATCATATTTTCTCTGTCTGCCGAAAGCAAAGAGGAAGTTGACCAATGGTTAATTGTGGTTGAAAAAGCCGGCGGGAAAATTTTTGCTGAGCCACAAGAATACGGACAAGGCTATTTCTTTGGATTTTCTGATCCGGATGGTCATAAGTTTAATTTTTTGTATTGGCCGAAATAAAATATAGAAAATACTTTTTTTTCGTCGTTTGTTGTGTCATTTCGACAGAGGAGAAATCACATCCAAATATTCCGTAATCAATATTACGCAAACCATTCTTTGTGTTTATGCTTTGCGCATAACTACTTAATGTGATTTCTCCTCCGTCGAAATTGACACAAACTCATGCAAAAAAAATCTTATTACTATGAAAAATATGTTTGGATTCAAGAAGCAATTTCAAGAGAAAAGGAATTAAAAAAATGGAGAAGAGATAAGAAACTTGAATTAATTAACAATTTCAATCCAATGTTTGAGTTTCTTAATTATCACTTTAAAAATTAGTTTGTTGTGTCATTTCGACCGAAGGGAGAAATCACATCCCAATATTCCGTAATCAATATTACGCAAACCATTCTTTGTGTTTATACTTTGCACATAACTCCTTTATGTGATTTCTCCTCTCTCGAAATGACACAAACTCATGCAAAAAAAATCTTATTACTATGAAAAATATGTTTGGATTCAAGAAGCAATTGCAAGAGAAAAGGAATTAAAAAAATGGAGAAGAGATAAGAAACTTACATTAATTAATAATTTCAATCCAATGTTTGAGTTTCTTAATTATCACTTTGAAAATTAGTTTGTTGTGTCATTTCGACCGAAAGGAGAAATCACATCCCAATATTCCGTAATCAATATTACGCAAACCATTCTTTGTGTTTATACTTTGCACATAACTCCTTTATGTGATTTCTCCTCTGTCGAAATGACACAAACTCATATAAAAAAAAATTTGACAAAATCTTATTTACCTAATAAAATAAGTATTTTAGTACAAAAAATAATTATGCTAAATCCTCAAACAGGCTTTCATTCATATTACATATACATTTTAACTAATAAATATCGTTCCTCCTTTTATATTGGCGTAACTAATAATTTAAAATTAAGATTGTATCAACACAAAGAAAATCTGGAAACTAAAACCAAAACATTTGCATCAAAATATAATCTGGAATTTTTAGTGTACTATGAAAAACATGTTTGGATTCAGGAAGCAATTGCAAGAGAAAAGGAATTAAAAAAATGGAGAAGAGATAAGAAACTTGCATTAATTAATGATTTCAATCCAATGTTTGAGTTTCTTAATTATCACTTTGAAAATTAGTTTGCTGTGTCATTTCGACCGAAGGGAGAAATCACATCCAAATATTCCGTAATCAATATTACGCAAACCATTCTTTGTGTTTATGCTTTACGTATATCTACTTTGTTCATCGTAAACACACATTATACGTTAACACTACGACTTCTTATAAAAACTAAAGCTCTAATCTAGCCCCGATTGAGCCGATATCCTCGTAATGAAATGGAGAGATAAAGGCGAAAGCGGGAACAAAGGTTATTATAAAAACGAAAACTTCTGCTCCGGAAATTTAAAAATTACAGTAACTGAATTCATCTAAAAACCGATATATTTACACCTTGAAAAATCAATGTCTTTAGGATGAAAAAAATTACTTTACTGTTCGCTTTATTATTTTTAATACTCTCGTCTTGTGGGGTAAAAACCACCCAATCTTTATTAAGCGACGGAAATTATGATGGCGCAATAGATCGCGCTGTCGATGCTTTGAAGACTAAAAAAGACTCTAAAGGGAAACAGGATTATGTGTATTTACTGGAAGAAGCTTTTGCAAAAGCGAAAGATCGGGATTTGCGCGATCTTGATTTGATGTCTAAAGAAGCGAATCCTGCAAATGCTGAACGTATTTATAATACGTATATGCAATTGAATAATCGTCAGGAAAAAATAAGACCTCTATTGCCTTTGCAATTATTGAAGCAGGGAAAAACAGCTTCTTTTCCGTTTGATAATTATTCGAATGAGATTGTAAGCAGTAAAAATGCCTTGTCTAAATACTTGTATGAGAATGCTTCGGCGCTTTTAAAATCAAAAAACAAATTGGATTTTAGAAAAGCATACGACGATTTTTTCTATCTGGAAAGTATAAATCCGGGATACAAGAATGCAAAAAAATTAATGGAAGATGCGCAGTTTAAAGGAACTGATTTTGTGGATATTTATGCTACAAATGTTACCAATATGGTGATTCCGAAGCAGCTTCAGGATGATTTACTGGATATTAAAACGTATGGATTAAACGATAAATGGACTGTTTATCATAGCGCAAGACAAAAAAATGTTACTTACGATTATAGCATGATCGTAAACTTTGTACAGATAAATATTTCGCCCGAGCAAATTAAAGAAAAGGAATTCATCAAGGAAAGACAAGTAAAAGATGGTGTAAAAACGCTTTTGGACAGCAGAGGAAGACCTGTTAAAGATAGTTTGGGCAATGAAATAAAAGTCGAAAATTACAGAATGCTTCGTGCTAATATATATGAGTTTAGACAATTTAAATCTTGTCAGGTAACGGCAAAAGTAGATTATGTCGATTTGAAAACGAATCAGTTAATGCAATCTTTTCCGCTTACAAGCGAATATATTTTTGAGAATATTTACTCGACTTACAAAGGAGACAGAAATGCCTGCGAGGATAATTATATGAATTATTTCAATAAACGTTCTGTGCCTTTTCCTAATAATGAACAAATGGTTTTTGATACCGGCGAGGATTTAAAAGCCCAACTTAAGGATATTATTGTCAGAAACAGAATTAGGGGATAAATTGTAATTAACTAAATAATAAATCGGATGTAAAATGAAAAATATAACAATTCTAAATTTAGTATTCTTTTGTTTAACAAGCTACATTGTTCATTCGCAAACTAATCCCAATATACTATCTACGACAGAGCAACAGCATTATCCAAAAGCATTAGTTGATTATGTTGATTTTAAAAATCTTGTATTAGAAATCGAGAAAGAAAGAGAAAATCGTTTAGTTAGTCTTGAGGTTTTTCTTAAAATGAGTCACGAAAAAAATACTATCATTTTAGATTCTCGTTCGGATGTTCGTTATAATAGAAAACATTTAAAAGGTGCTATACACCTGGATTTCACTGATTTTACACAAGAAAATCTATATAAATTGATTCCGGATCCCAACACTAAAATATTGATTTATTGCAATAATAATTTTAATGGCGATCAAATAGATTTTGCTTCTAAAGTTCTTTTACCTAAAAAAACTTCTGAAAATCAGACCATTAAAAACGGTAAACCAGTCATGCTTGCATTGAATATTCCAACATATATTAACCTTTATGGATATGGTTACAAAAATATTTATGAATTAGACGAACTGGTAAATGTAAATGATCCAAGAATAAAGTTTGAAGGAACAGAAGTAAAGTAAAATGCATTAATTAGAACAATACCAACTTTTAATATAATTCTTTCTTAATTCCCATACATGTAAAGTAGTCCATCTTTACCACCATTTAATTAAAATTTTTCAAAAAAAATTGCAAAATAGTTTTGCGCAACCAAAAAGTTGCCTATATTCGCAACTGATTGGTTGCTTATTTAAATAAATCAAAAAATGAAACGTGATATTTTTCAGGCTATTGCCGACCCAACTCGCAGAGCTATTCTGGTATTAGTGGCTACAAATGCCTTAACACCAAATGCTATTGCGGAAAAATTTAATACGACTCGACAAGCCGTTTCCAAGCATATTAAAATTCTCAATGAGTGCGAATTATTGGATGAAAAGAAAACGGGACGCGAAATTTATTACCAACTACGAATTGACAAAATGAAAGAAGTTGACAAATGGCTGGAACAATTTAAAGAAATCTGGGAAAACCGTTTCAGTCAACTCGATCAAGTATTAATAAATCTAAAATCTAAACAAAATGAAATCTAACCTATTGATGGATTTTACCGTGGACAAAGAAACTAACACGGTAAAAGTAAAACGCGAATTTAATGCATCTCTTGCAAATGTTTGGTCAGCTTGGACTGAACCTGAAATATTAGACCAATGGTGGGCGCCATCGCCATGGAAAGCCAGAACCAAAAGCATGGATTTTAAAGAAGGCGGACGAAGACTTTATGCCATGGTTGGACCTGAAGGCGAAGAACATTGGGCTATTGCCGATTTTACTTCGATAACCCCAAAAACAAACTTTAAATATCTGGACGCTTTTTGCGATAGCGAGGGTAATTTAAAAGAAGATTTTCCGAGATCTAATTGGAACGTTAGCTTTTCTGAACAAGGCGATTCTACTATTGTTGACATTTCTTGTAAACATAAAAACCTTGCTGATTTAGAAATGATCATCGAAATGGGCTTCAAAGAAGGTTTTACTATTGCTTTGGAAGGTTTGGACAAAATTTTTGCAGAGAAAACGAAATAATTCTTATTCTATATCTCTATAATCCCGTTCGTTTTTTGGCGAATGGGATTTTTTTGTCCCATACTACAATCAAAATTTGTATTTTAGCTTACTATAAAATCTTAATATTAGAATTACCAAACAGGTCATTAAATACCACAAAATGAATAAAGCTATTATCCTTTCCTTTTTACTATTTTCTTCAACACTAATTTTTAGCCAAAACAATAAATCCGAAACAACAGAAACCAGTAAACCTTTTGTATTGGGCATTATTGACGAAATTCAATCTAAAGAATTGGGAGAAAAAAGGATTCTGAATATTTATCTTCCCGAAGGCTATAAAGCAGAAGACAACACAAAATATCCGGTAATTTATTTATTAGACGGTTCTGCCGATGAAGATTTTATTCACATAGTTGGTTTAGTACAATTCAACAGTTTTGAATGGGTAAAACAAGTTCCAAAATCAATTGTTGTGGGAATTGCCACGGTTGACAGGAGAAGAGATTTTACGTTTCCGACGACTATAGAAAAAGATCAAAAACGTTATGCAACTTCTGGACATTCTGATCAATTTATTGCTTTTATCGAAAAAGAATTACAGCCGTTTATTGACAAAAAATACAAAACAACCAATTCTAAAACTATTATAGGACAATCACTAGGCGGATTATTAGAAACTGAAATCTTATTAAAAAAACCAACTCTTTTTAATAAATATGTGATCGTGAGCCCAAGTATTTGGTGGGATAATGCATCAATATTAAATCTGGATAGCGCCATTTTACAAGAAAACTTTAGTCAGAAAACCGATATCTACATTGCTGTTGGTAAGGAAGGACCTACTCCAACTGAGATTCCGAGAGTTATGGAAGTTGATGCAAATTTATTAGCCGAAAAAATTAAAAAAACTAAAAGTAAAAACGTAAAAGTATATTACGATTTTTTGCCTCAGGAAAATCATGCTACAATTTTGCATCCGGCCGTTTCAAATTCTTTCCGCTTTCTTTATCCGATAAAAAAGAACTAAGAAAATGAATCGGTTAATAAACTTATTGAAAATGGAATTTTAAAGTAATGAAAGATAAAGATGAAAGTAAATTAGACAATCCGGTTTGGAATTCATTATCCGAAAGTCATAGCGAATTTGCGATTAATTATGATGGAACTAAATTTTATAATCCTGATTATTGTCCGTTTGGAGGATTTGTAAAACCGGATGGCATTTTGAAAGCAGGAAATCAATACGCATCGCTGACTGAGAACTTTTTTATTGTTGGCGAAAAACCTGAAATTACTGATTCGTTAGAAATTATAAAAGAATTGGTTTGTCTTCAAATGGTTGCACGCAATCAAATAGATCTTCAGACTGATAACGAAATTGTTTTGCTTACTGAAAAACACAATGAAGAGCTTTTGTATTTGGTGAATTTAGTTCAGCCGGGATATTTTAAAACCAAGACTCCTTTATTAGGCAATTATTATGGCATATTTAAAGAGAATCAATTGATTGCCATCACGGGCGAACGTATGAAAATGAATGATTTTACCGAAGTTAGCGCCATTATAACTCATCCGGATCATACCGGAAAAGGTTACGCCAAACAATTAATAAAACATTGTGTCGATAGTATTTTAAATCAAAACAAAACTCCATATTTACATGTGGTCGAAAGTAATATTGGAGCTATTAAATTATACGAGAAACTAGGTTTTGTGACGAGAAGAAAAATAAGTTTTTGGAATATTTCTAAAAAACAGTAACTTTACAGGAACCTAAATCTACTATTAATCCCCTTAATCTATTATGGTAATGAAAAAAATAATTTTAATCCTTATTTGTCTAATTGGTTTATCAGTAACTGCACAAACAGAAAAAGAACTCGTTGGAAAATGGATATTGGTAAAATGGACAAAAAACGGACGAAATCAAGACATTAAAGCGCAGTTTAAAACGACTCAGGTTTTACAGATTTTTAGTGAAAATGGAGATTTTGAAAGTCGTATTGGTAGTGACAGTCAATATTCAAAATGGAAATTATCTAAAAATAATACTGAACTTATAGTTGTTGACCCTAGCGTTTCAATTACATCTTCTATCGATTATTTTGATACTAAAAAACGTGTAATCACATCAGAAATGGGAACATTTGAATATAAGAAGATTCCTGATGCTGAATAAGAAACGCCTTTCTTATATCTAATATCTAAAATAGTAAAACTAATTTACTAGTTGAATATGACACCAAATAAACAAACCGTAAACGAATATATGGCAGCATTTAGAGTGAGCGATCATGGTCGGGTTTTGGCTTGTCTTACTGATGATGTTGTTTGGGAAATGCCGGGAATTTATCAACATGTTGGTAAAGAAGCATTTGATAAAGAAATTGAAAACGACAATTTTATTGGAAGTCCAACGATTCAAATTATAAGGTTAATTGAAGAAAACGATATTGTCATTGCCGAAGGCGCAGTACAAGGAAACATGAAAAACGGTAATATCTTAGATGCTGTTTTTTGTGATGTTTTTGAAATGGAAAACGGCAAAATAAAAAAACTGACTTCGTATTTTATGTCAAGAAATGCCAGCTTAAAATTTGAATAAGGTTTTTACCGCAAAGTAAATTATAAAGTTGATATCATATTTGTCATTCCGAGGAACGAGGAATCTCCGCAAGTAGCTCGACAAAGAGTATTACTTTCCTTTGCGGAGTTTCTCGCGGAGATTCCTCGTTCCTCGGAATGACAATATTGGGCAAAATCTAAAGTCTAAAATCTAAAATTTTCACCCTAACCATCCATCACGATCCAGACTTCTGTATTGAATAGCTTCGGCAATGTGTTGTGAAATTACCGTTGGTGATGCATCCAGATCAGCAATTGTTCTGGAAACTTTCAGGATTCTGTCATAAGCTCTTGCCGAAAGGTTAAGACGTTCCATCGCAGTTTTGAGCAATTGTTTGGATTGATCGTCGAGGGCACAATATTCGCGAATCAACTTACTGCTCATTTGAGCATTGTAATGTATGTTTTCTATTTCTTCAAAACGCTTGGTTTGAATTTCTCGTGCCGCTGTGACACGCTTTCGAATTTCGACACTACTTTCTGCTTTTTGATCGTCGGCCAGTTTTTCAAAAGGAACCGGAGTTACCTCAATATGAATATCAATTCTATCCAGTAATGGCCCTGAAATTTTACTTAAATAACGCTGCATTTCGTGTGGCGATGAAGTATTGGGCTGACTTGGATCATTAAAAAAACCACTTGGACTTGGATTCATACTTGCAACCAGCATAAATGAAGATGGGTAAGTAACGGTAAATTTTGCGCGCGAAATAGTGACTTCACGATCTTCTAATGGCTGACGCATTACTTCGAGAACATCGCGTTTGAATTCCGGCAATTCGTCCAGAAATAAAACACCATTGTGTGCCATCGAAATCTCACCAGGCTGTGGATAACTGCCTCCGCCAACAAGTGCCACATTTGAAATTGTGTGATGCGGACTTCGAAATGGCCGCTGATTCATTAATCCTACTTCTTTTAATTTCCCTGCAACGCTATGAATTTTAGTTGTTTCTAATGCTTCTCGCAAAGTCATTGGCGGCAAAATACTTGGTACTCTTTTGGCAAGCATTGTTTTTCCTGCTCCGGGCGGACCAATCAAAATAATATTATGTCCTCCAGCAGCCGCAATTTCCATACAGCGTTTTATACTTTCTTGTCCACGAACGTCTGAAAAATCGAATTCTGGAAAATCCAGTGTTTTGTAAAATTCTGCACGTGTATCAATAACCGTTGGTTCGAGTGTTCCTTTTCCTGCAAAAAAATCAATTACTTCTTGCAACTTTTCAACTCCATAAACATTTAATCCGGTGACGATTGCCGCTTCTTTTACATTTTGAATAGGTAGAAAAAACCCAATATAACCTTCTTCTTTTGCTTTTATAGCAATTGGCAAAGCGCCACGAATAGGCTGTAAGCTCCCGTCTAATGAAAGTTCGCCCATAATAACATACTTTTCGATTTCCGGTGCTTTGATCTGATCTGAACCCACTAATATTCCCATTGCCAAAGGCAAATCATAGGCAGAACCTTCTTTTCGAAGATCGGCAGGAGCCATATTGATTGTAATTCGTTTTCCAGGCAAACTTAATCCGTTGTTTTTTAGGGCAGCGGCAATTCTGAAACTACTTTCTTTAATCGCACTATCCGGCAATCCAACTAGATGATAACCAATACCTTTATCCATATGAACTTCAATTGTAATTGTTGTCGCTTCGACTCCAAAAACAGCACTTCCGTAAACTTTTACTAACATAATCAATCTTTATCAAGAATGTAAATATATCTAATTAAGAAAACAAAACATCATTTTTTGTAAATATTTTCTTTCTTTATATGTTTTTATGATTTAACCTTTAAATTAATTTTAATAAATTTTATCCTAAAGTTGATTATAGTATTTAATTGCTATATTCGTTTTTCCAAGACCTAAATTTTATATCAATCAAAACCTAAAAAACATGTCATTTTTTAAAAAACTTTTCGGAAAAAATAAAGCAGAACAAAAAGAAGAGCAAAAACTACAACAACCAGAAGAACAGAGAGTAGAACAGAGAGAAGAACAAAAAACAGAAATAAAAATACAGCAACCACCAGAACAGAAAATTGAACAGGAAGAAGAACACATCGAAGAATCATCTGATGAAATAAAATTATCCTGGATCGCAGCAGCAGAAAACCCTTGGGGATACCACCTTTTAGATCTGCGTCCTTTTAGTCAAACCATGATTTCTACTTCAGCAAATCAACAAATGGCGATGAATGCAATTTCTTATGGTGGTGAAAGCGGTACTTCTTTTTTGGTATAAGACCCAAAAACACAAAAACTATAGCTGCAAATATTTCGTTTAAAATTGATCAGGCACTTTATCCCGGAGTTTTGTTTACACCTGATACAATGGAAAATAAATGGGCGGTTTATTTTGATGGAGAATTTCTAATTTTCATTCGAAGCTGGTTGAGAGAAGTTTTGGTAGTTGCCAAGACCATTCAAAAAGACAACCAACTTATTGTAGAATCTATTACAGGTGAATTTACAGAAGATGAAAGTCCGGAATTTACAAAAGCTATTCTTAATTTTATTTTAATTAGTCATTCGATAGGAGAAATTATTCCTGCTCCAATCCCCGTTGAATTCGAAAACGATACAGATCGTGCAAGTAAATGGGCATTTTCGACTTACGGAAATATGGGGCAATTAGGAATCTTTACTACTGATTTTTTGCCTGTTTCTGATTCGCCATTGCGTACACATTCTTTACTACATATAGCTGTTGCCCGCGGAGAAATAAAAGAAATTGAAGACGAATTTTATAAAGGAACAAATTTAAATGCCTTAGCCGGAGACGGATTAGCTCCATTGCATTGGTCAATCGCTCCGGAAAGTATTGATTCCATGACAAAATTATTAGAATTAGGAGCGGATCCAAACGGATTAACGCATGAAGGTGCTACACCTATAATGAATGCTGTACAATCGAATAAAATGGATAAAGTAAAACTTCTTCTGGATTATGGAGCCCTTATAAATGTTCAGGACGATAGAGGATTTACGGCATTGCACAGAGCCGCTGAAAGAGGTCATACAGATCTTGTGAAATTTTTATTAGTAAACGGAGCAGATAAGACAATTTCGGCTCAGGGACATACTGCAATTTCACTTGCAACTATAACAGAACAATATGAAATAATAGAATTATTGAATTAAAACACAGTAATTAAATTTTAAATAGGGTTAAGTAAAACTTAACCCTATTTTTGTTTTTATATCCTCCACAATTTTACTTAAATCCAAACTGTTTTTCCTTAATTCGATTCGAGCAAGATTTTGGCGTTTTCTATGTTCGGCCAAATATCGTTTATCATTGATTTGCGAATTTGCTCAATCCAATATTCTTCATTTATACTATCATCTAACTCAATAAATTCATTGAAGTTTTCAGTTAAAATTTCTGTACGTATTAATGCCAAAACCTTCTTTGTGATTTTTAAAAATTGCAAATTTTCAGGAAGAATGTCTATCGTACAAAATAAAGAATAACATAAATTATTCAAATCTTCGTAATTTATAGGTTTCTTTAACTTCAGATTCAAATAACTGTAAAGTTTCTCAAAACTATAAATTTCAGATTCAGATAGATTTTTAGTTTTAAACTCCAATGAATTTTGCTCAATGATTTTCCTTTTAGCAATTCTTTCGTCTTTCACAAAAATAAATATTTGATATTTTTATTCTTTATCTAACCATTTTTCATCATCTAAATCTTGTTCATATTCAGATGTTCCTGTAAACTCAAGTCCCTCGAGTTTTTTTAAATATGGTGTATAATCAAAAAATGGTTCATTCCATCCTTCCAGATCCCAGATATTATCTATTACTGCTGCTAACCATCTTGGCGGTGGAGTATATTTCTTAAAATAATCGATTCTTTCTTCAGTTGTTTTACAATTTTCTTCAAACCAAATAGCAAAACAGTCACAAAATTCATTACCACTTCCTATTCTCCAAAAAATACTATAAGGATGTGAGTCTGGTTTGAAAATCCAATGAGGAGGTACTTCTCCGTATTTCTCAATAAACTGATTTATTTTATTTGCAAGAAATTCTGTTTTCTTAATCATATCTTTATCTGTAATAAAATCAACTATTATTTAGCTTCAAATATATAATTTTCTAAAACTCCAACCCAATTTGATTTTTTATTTCCTCCACTATTTTACTCAAATCCAAACTATTCTGATGTGACCAAAGCTCACTTTCAATCTGATTGTTTCTGATGCAATTATTACATTCAGTTACTTCGTATGTATATCCTTTTCCAAGATTTGGTAAACTAAAATTGGTTTCCTTTTCTTCTTTAACAACAGAATATCCATTGGCGGCAAACCATGGAGAATTAAGCTGAATATGACCTTTTGTTCCGCTTATTGTTGCTTTCATATCTGATTCTGAAACTATTGAAGCATGCAAAATCGATTGTGCATTTTCATATTGCAAAATCATGGAAGTTTGTAAATCGATTCCGTTTTCATTATAGATTGATTTTGCAATAATTTCTTTCGGAATACCTAATAATAGATAAGACAGGAATAACGGATATACGCCAATATCAAATAAAGCTCCTCCGCCAAGATTTTTATCAAAAAGCCTTCCTCCCTTTTTTTCATCTGCATAAAAAGCAAAATCGGCTTTAACGTATTTTATATCCCCAATTATTCCTTGATTTACTTTTTCTAAAGCCTCCTTAACTGACGGAATAAATCGCGTCCAGAATGCTTCCATAAAAAATTTGTTATGTTTTCTTGAGGCTTCAACCATTCGCATTGCGTCTTTATACGAAAGCGCGATTGGCTTTTCGCATAAAACATGTTTCCCGTATTCTAATGCTTTTATAGATAATTCGGCATGCGAATCGTGAGGAGTTGCGATGTAGACAATATCAACCTCAGAGTCTTTAAAAAGCTCTTCATAAGAGCCATAAGATTTACGGCAATTATACCTCACTGCAAATCCTAATGCTTCATGCTTGTTTCTCGAAGCAACAGCGTTTAACTCGGCATCTTTTACGCGTAATAAATCGGCAACAAATTGATTTGCAATATTCCCTAAGCCAATAATTCCCCATTTAATTGTATTATTATCTTTCATAATATTCTCTAAGTACTACTTATCAGTGGGTTAGTTAAAAAATCATCTAAATAAAGAAAAATCATTCAAAAAAAAGAATTTTAGATAACATATATTTCATATTTTTAGCAACAAATTTGCAAATAACCTATGAAAAAAGCCCTACTCCTACTCTTTTTGAGTGTTTTTTTAACAAAAACGTACGCTCAGGAATATTTCCCTGTTAATGAAAGTGTACAAAACAAAAACAAGAATTACACAGTTTTTACCAATGCAACGATTTATGTTACCCCAACTCAAAAAATCGAAAAAGGAACATTACTAATTCAGGATGGCAAAGTGGTTGCCGTTGGAAATAATATTGCAATCCCAAAAAACAGTATCGCAATTGATCTTGCAGGAAAAACAATTTATCCATCCTTTATAGATATCTATACTAGTTTTGGGGTCGAAAAACCAAAAAACAATTCCAGACCTGATCAGGATCCTTTGTATGATACAAAAAGAGTTGGTTATTACTGGAACGAAAGTATTCGTCCGGAAATAAATACTTATGAGACTTTTAAATACGATCAACCAAAGGCCGAAGAATTATTAAAAGCCGGTTTTGGAGTTGTTGGCACTCATATTCCAGACGGAGTTGCGCAAGGAACCGGAATTTTAGTTGCCCTAAACAATTCCGAAAATAATAAACGAATTATCGCTAATAAAGTTACCAATCACTTTGCATTTACAAGAAGTGCGCTCACAAATCAAGCTTATCCAAGCTCATTAATGGGTATGATGGCTTTGCTTCGCCAAATGTATTTAGACTTGGATTGGTACAAAAAAGGGAATTTTGAAACTAAAGATTTATCATTGGAAGCTTTGGCAAACAATGAAAAATTAGTTCAGATTTTTGCTTCAGAAGACAAACTAAATAGCTTAAGAGCTTCAAAAATTGCTAAAGAATTTGGTTTAACCTACATTCTAAAAGGAAGCGGAAATGAATTTGAAAGAATCGAAGAAATCAAAAATACTAATGCTAAATATATTATTCCGGTAAGTTTTCCTGAAGCTTATGATGTTTCGAATCCGTATTTATCAAACCAAATCGAATTGGCAGATATGCGTTTCTGGAATCAGGCGCCAACAAATTTAAAAGTACTTTCGGACAACGGAATTGTTTTTGCCTTAACGACTGATAAATTAAAAAAGACAGAGGATTTTAAACCTAATTTATTGAAAGCTATTAAATATGGTTTTGATAAAACAAAAGCTTTAGAGGCTTTGACTACAATTCCTGCAGCTCTTTTAGGAAAAAGCAATGAAATAGGAAGTTTAAAAACAGGCAGCTATGCCAATTTTGTAATTACATCCGGTGAAATTTTCGACGAGAAAACTATTTTATACGAAAACTGGGTACAAGGAACCAAATATGTTGTGAACGATGTTAACGCAAAAGATATTCGTGGTAACTACGATTTAACGGTTGGAAAAGATACTTATAAATGGAAAATTGACGGAACTGCTGACGCTCCAAAATCTGAAATTACTACCGTTGATACTAAAAAAGTAAACAGCACTTTTGCCGTTTCTAAAAATTGGATTTCGCTATTGATAAAACCTGCAGATACGATCAAAGGTAATTTTGCACGCTTAACCGGATTTATCGAAAAACCGGAAAAATTATCGGGAAAAGCGGTAGTAGCAAACGGAGATGAATTAGTTTGGACGGCTTTAAAAACAAGCGCATTTGTTGCTGTAAAAGATTCTACTAAAGTAGACAAACCAAATCCAATTGTACCGACAACTTTCCCGAACGTCGCTTTTGGTGATTCTAAAAAACTAACAGCTCAGACTTTATTATTCAAAAATGCTACGGTTTGGACAAACGAAAAAGAAGGTGTTTTGACAGAAACGGATGTTTTAATTAAAAACGGAAAAATTGCTGCTGTTGGCAAAAATCTTTCTGATGCATCTGCAACTATTATCGATGCAAAAGGAAAACATATCACGAGCGGAATTATCGATGAACACTCGCATATCGCGATTTCTAAAGGTGTAAATGAAAGCGGACACAACTCAACTGCCGAAGTTACGATTCAGGATGTCGTAAACTCTGAAGACATTAATATATACCGGGATCTTGCCGGAGGCGTAACAATCTCGCAATTACTTCACGGATCTGCCAACCCAATTGGTGGTCGTTCTGCAATTGTAAAATGGAAATGGGGTTCTTCGCCAGATGAAATGTTATACAAAAATCAACCTAAGTTTATCAAATTTGCTTTGGGCGAAAACGTAAAACAAGCCAATTGGGGAATTGATAATCCTACTCGTTTTCCGCAAACCAGAATGGGGGTCGAACAAGTTTTTACCGACTATTTTCAACGTGCCAAAGAATACGACGAAAGCTGGAAAAAATTCAACTCAGGTTCTAAAAAAGGAAAAGCTCCACGAGTTGATCTAGAACTTCAAACTTTAGCCGAAATCATCAATAAAGAACGTTTTATCACCTGTCACTCTTATGTAGAATCTGAGATTTTAATGTTGATGAATGTTGCGGAGAAATTCAATTTCAGAGTCAACACTTTCACTCATATTCTTGAAGGTTATAAAGTTGCCGATAAAATGAAAGAACACGGCGTTGGAGCTTCTACATTCTCAGATTGGTGGGCTTATAAATTTGAGGTAAATGATGCCATTCCGTTTAACGGGCCTATTATGCATAACGCAGGATTGGTTGTTGCTTATAATTCTGATGATGCCGAAATGTCGAGAAGATTAAATCAGGAAGCTGCAAAAGCGGTTAAATACGGAAATATTTCTGAAGAAGAAGCTTGGAAGTTTGTCACCCTGAATCCTGCTAAATTATTACATATCGATGATAAAGTTGGAAGTCTTAAAGTGGGCAAAGATGCCGATCTTGTTTTATGGAGTGATAATCCCTTATCTATTTATGCTAAAGCGGAAAAAACAATTGTTGATGGTGTTGTATATTTTGACATCGAAAAAGATGCCGAAAAACAAGTGGCAATTACTAAAGAAAGAAGCTTGTTGATTGGCCAAATGTTACAGGAGAAAAACAAGGGAATGAATACACAACCACCAACAAAAAAGGAGAAAAAAGAATATCACTGTGACACTTTAGAGCAATAATTAAAGCATTAGAAAATCATAAAAGATAAAAAACAGATATCATGATCAATAAAAACATATATATAGTATTGCTCTTATTTTGTGCTTCTCTACAAATAAAAGCACAGCAAATTCCTGCACCCAAACAAAGCAAGTCGGTTTTGATTTTGAATGCGACGGCACATTTAGGTGACGGAACTGTTATTGAAAATAGTGCGATTGGATTTAAGGACGGAAAAATTACTTTGGTTGCAGATGCTACAACAATCAGACTTGCTGCAAATGCATATGACATTACTATTAATGCCAGCGGAAAACACGTTTACCCGGGATTTATTGTTCCCAACGCAACATTAGGTTTAGTAGAAATTGATGCTGTAAAATCATCAGACGATCAGGAAGAAATTGGAAGTTTTAATCCGAATGTAAGAAGTATTATTGCTTATAATTCAGAATCTAAAGTAGTAGAAACTGTTCGTCCAAATGGTGTTTTAATCGCTCAGATAACACCTCGTGGAGGTCGAATTTCAGGAACTTCTTCCGTAGTGCAATTAGATGCCTGGAGCTGGAATGATGCCATTCTAAAAGAAAATGACGGAATTCATTTAAACTTTCCATCAGGTTTTAGAAGAACGGGATCCTGGTATGAGCCGGGAATTATTGAAGCCAATAAAGATTATCCAAAGCAAGTAGAACAAATTACTGCTTTTCTAAGTAATGCAAAAGCGTATAATCAAGATGCTACAAAAGAAAGAAATATAGTTCTTGAAGCTACAAAAGGTCTTTTTGACGGAACTCAAACGCTTTATATCCATGCCGATGAAGAAAAACAAATCGTAGACGCCATACAATTAGCGGTTGACAATCAAATCAAAAAAATTGTTATCGTTGGCGGATTTGAAGCTTATAAATCTGCTGATGTTTTACAAAAATATAATGTTGGCGTTTTTCTAAGACGTGTTCATGAATTGCCTGTAAGCGACGATCAGGATGTAAACTTACCATATAAAATGGCAAAAATATTGACGGATAAAGGTATTGTTGTTGGTCTTGAAAATAGTGGAGATCATGAACGTATGAGCGTTAGAAATCTCCCTTTCTTGGCGGGAACCTGCGCTGCTTTTGGGATGGATAAAGAAAAAGCTTTACAACTCATTACGTCAAATACAGCAAAATTATTAGGTATAGACGCTACTTGTGGTACACTTGAAAGTGGAAAAGACGCAACACTTTTTATCTCTGAAGGTGATGCTCTGGATATGAGAACTAATAAATTAACGAGCGCCTTTATTCAGGGAAGAACGATTAATCTGGAAACTTTCCAAACCAAACTGAATGACAAATTCAAAGCAAAATATAACCAGAAATAGTTAAAACTTTTATATAAAAAAAGGCATCATTTGAAAATTCATTTGATGCCTTTTTTATTTTTGAATTAGAACCTTTTCAATTAATTCTTTGATTATTCAAGCATATTTACTTTAAAATTAGAATTATTCCACTGCTTTTTTGTTAACAAAGGCTCCAAAACCCTATTCTTTAGAAATTTTAGATTCATAAATTGCAAAATTTAAGTTCGTTTTAACAAATACACTCAAAATATAGGGGGTTAAATTCAAAAATTAACAAAAATTAAACATTTGACTCTATTTTTTATAGGGTTGTCGAATGATTTTTTACTTTTATCAAAAATTTAAAACTAAATAACTATGCGAAAAATTATTTTAAGTGTGATTCTTATCACTATTTTGGTACTGACCTTTGTATCAAACTTCATTTTATCAGACAGTCCAATTCCAGCAGAAGCTGTAAAGTTTGATACAGGAGACACCGCTTGGATGATCGTAGCAACTGCATTTGTATTGCTTATGACACCGGGATTAGGATTTTTCTACGGAGGAATGGTTGGTAAGAAAAACGTTATCAGTACAATGCTACAAAGTTTTATGGCAATGGTAATTGTTACTATTTTATGGGTTATTGTTGCATTTGGATTAGCATTTGGTCCTACTATTGGCGGAATCATTGGAAATCCACTTCCAAATTTATTCTTTCAAGGCGTTGGTACAAGTACTGCCTGGAGTCTTGCCCCTACAATTCCTTTTATGTTATTCGCATTATTTCAAGCAAAATTTGCCATCATTACTCCTGCATTAATTACAGGTGCTTTTGCAGAGCGTGTACGTTTCTGGGCTTATTTATTATTCATGGTTTTATTTATCTTATTCATATATGCTCCTTTAGCACACATGACATGGCATCCTGATGGAGTTTTCTTTAAAATGGGAGTATTAGACTTTGCCGGAGGAACAGTAGTACACATGAGTGCTGGTTGGGCTGCATTGGCAGGAGCGATCTTCTTAGGAAAAAGAAAAATTCAAAAAGTTAACCCTGCAAGAATTACTTATGTATTATTAGGAACAGGTTTATTATGGTTTGGATGGTTTGGTTTCAACGCAGGTTCTGCATTAGGATCTAACGGATTAGCTGTACAAGCCTTAGGAACTACAACTGTTGCTGCTGCTGCTGCTGCTATGGCTTGGGTTTTCCTTGATAAAATCATCGGACACAAATTATCTGCACTTGGTGCATGTATCGGAGCTGTGGTAGGTCTTGTTGCTATTACGCCTGCCGCAGGTTTCGTAAGCATCCCTCACGCAATTTTCATCGGAGCTTTTGCTGCCATCGTTAGTAACCTTGTAGTAAGCAAATTCCCTAAAGGAAAAATCGATGATGCATTAGACGTTTTTGCTTGTCACGGTGTTGGAGGTATGGTTGGTATGTTGTTGACTGGAGTTTTTGCTTCTAAAGCAATTAACCCTGCAGTTGGAGATAATCAAGGTTTGATTTTCGGAACTCCAACTTTGTTCATAAACCAATTAATTGCTTTAGTAGCGGTTTCAATCTTCGCTTTCGTAGGTTCGTATATTTTATTCTTTGTTGTAAATAAAATTACTCCACTAAGAGTTACTGAAGAAAAAGAAGAATTAGGATTAGATATTTCTCAACACGGAGAATTCTTATAAGAAATTAATTTCCCCTTTTGTCTAAATAAAAAATCCCTCTAAGCATAAACTTAGAGGGATTTTTGTTTGAATAGAGAATAGATGCAAGATTATAGAAGAAAGATTTTAGAATATAGATTTTAGAACCTAAATAAAAAAAGCACTCTCAGTTTGCTACTAAGAGTGCTTTTTGCTTTGAATTAATTTCAACCCTTTTATTATATTTTAAATTTTAGTCCCGAAGTCTCAGGATAGATTTTAGATTTCCTTTATCTGTATAATCTATTGCCTATATTCTTTCTTCACTACTCTCGCTTCGAATAATCTTGCTTCTTGCTTCTACAAGTCTAGCTTCTCCTCAACGACTATTTAAAATTAGAAATTCCTTCTTTCAGCCAATGCAAATATTCATCAGCGTTAACATAACTAATAGTAGGTTTTGAACTGTTTAAATTCTTTCCTTCTAAATCTGTTATAACATATAGAGGCTGTGTATTTGTTTTATATTTTGAGATCATAAAATCGGTCCATTTATCACCAACAGTAATAATTTTATCTCCTGATTTAGTTACAAATTGCTCTTCTTTTGGCAACTCACGTTTATCATCAACGTAAAGAGAAATCAAAACAACATCATTCTTTAAAATTGGCAAAATCGTTGGTTCAGACCAAACATTGTTTTCCATTTTTCTGCAATTCACGCACGCATAACCTGTAAAATCAAGCATAATTGGTTTATTGATTGATTTTGCATAAGCCAATCCATCTTCATAATCGTGAAAAACCATGATACCATGCGGGCCTAATTCTGCTCCGTCAGGCAAACCTTTTATAGATTCTGCACTCACATTTGAATTTGCAGAACCTCCTACTCCGAACGGGCTTTCGCTATATTGTGGAGGCGGCGGAAATGCACTGATTAATTTCAACGGCGCACCCCAAAGTCCAGGAATTAAATATACGGTAAACACAAGTGTCAGCAATCCTAAATACAATCTGCCAACAGAAATATGCTGTAACGGACTATCATGTGGCAATGTAATTTTTCCGAATAAATATAAAGTCAGAGCAGCAAAAATGGCTATCCAGATTGCGATGAAAACTTCTCTCTCTAAAAAGTGCAATTGAAGCACCAAATCTGCATTTGATAAAAATTTGAATGCCAAAGCTAATTCTAAAAATCCTAAAACCACTTTTACAGTGTTTAACCATCCACCAGATTTTGGCAACGAATTTAACCATCCCGGGAACATTGCAAATAACATAAATGGTAAAGCTAATGCTAAAGAGAATCCTAACATTCCAACAATTGGAGCAATCCCTCCATTTGAAGCTGCATCAACTAATAAAGTTCCGACAATTGGTCCTGTACAAGAGAAGGAAACAATTGCCAAAGCCAAAGCCATAAACAATATCCCAATTAATCCACCTCTGTCTGCTTGTTGATCTGCTTTGTTTGCCCATGAATTTGGTAACATAATCTCAAAAGCACCTAAAAATGAAGTTGCAAAAATGATCAATATAACAAAGAAAATTAAGTTAAACCAAACATCTGTAGACAAAGCGTTTAATGCATCTGCACCAAATATTTTAGTAACAACTAACCCTAAAATAACATAAATTGCAATAATAGAAATTCCATAAATAATAGCATTTCGAATACCTTTTGCTCTGCTTTTACTTTGTTTCGTAAAGAAACTTACCGTCATTGGAATCATCGGGAAAACACAAGGTGTTAACAAAGCCGCAAATCCTGAGATAAAAGCAATGAAAAAGATCGACCACAAACTTCTTGTTGGCGCCGGTGCAGGAATTTCTTCTTTTGCAGGAGCTTCAGCAACTTCAGTTTTTGAAGTCTCAATTTTAGCAGTTTCTACAGCTGTTTTTAAAGTATCAACAGCCAAACCTTCTACCTTTGTTTCATCTTTTTTTGCTTCTGTAACACTTGCAATCGCATCCATTTTAAATGTTGACGGAATCGCAATTGAGAATTTTTTATTCGAGTTGATACAAACTTCTTTACAAACCTGAAAATCGAAATCTACATCAACTGTTTTTAAATTCGGGTTTATAATTTTGATTTCCTGCTCGATATGTGCTTTTCCTTCAAAGAAAGTTTCGTTTACACCAAAAACATCATTAAAAGCTGTTTTGGTTTTTCCTTCTTTGGCTTTGCCGACAAGTTCATAATTTCCTTTTTGATTTTTAAAGGCAATTTCCAATGCAAGCGGTCCGCCTTCCGGAGTAAACTGCGAATACATATGCCAGTCTTTGTCTATTGTTCCGTCAAAAATTAAAACAGCATTGTTTCCTGATTTCTTTTCAATTTTAGATGTCCATTTTACTGGCTCCAATATTTGAGCATTCCCTTTTGCAAAAGCAAAAAACAGTAAAATTAGGATGATTTTATTCCAAATACTTTTCGACATTATCGTTTGATGGTATTGATTAAAGTTCATTATTGTAATTCTATTTTAAGGATTCTATTTGTGGTATTTTCAATTTTAAATCGTTCGTCTTGTCTGATTCCAATAACCCATACAATCTGATTATCAGAACACAAAATCCATATTTTTTCTTTCTCAATCAGGGATAATTTCTCATCTTTAAAAAGCTTGCTTACCTTTTTTGACTTTCCCTGCATTCCAAAAGGATGAAAAACATCTCCTTCATTCCATTTACGTAAAATCAGAGGAAACTGGATTTTTTCAGCGTCCACAAATATAGCTTTATTTGAATCTATTGTAATGTCGCCTACCTGACAAAGCCTCAATTTTAAGGGAAAATTAACGTCTTGATCACCTTCGTGAATTTCAAATTCTTCCTTTTCTGAGATTTCAGAAATTGGACTTAAAATCAAAGTATCTCTGTTTTTCAACAATCTAAATTCTGCCGAAAGCACTTGTTTTCCGGATTGACTGTCTACCAAATCATAAATATCATTCCACGCCAAAAAACCAAATTCATTCAGCCATTGATACAAATAAGATTTATAATTGGGTAATTTCTTAAGCTGATTTAAATCGAAATGAATATCATCGCCAACTTCTTTTGCCACTTGCTGATAAATCATAATCGAAGCATCTTCGACCATAACCTGCGATTCCTGCAAATAAGATTGCGTTTTCTGAAAAGCATTCAAAAAGTTCGGATTGATCTCTTTCAACATCGGAACCAAATCATGACGAATTTTATTCCTGAGGTATTTATTAGAGGCATTACTGCTGTCTTCCCGCCATTCAATATTATTTTCCTGAGCGTATTCCATTATTTCATCTCTGGAAAAAGGCAAAAGTGGACGAATAATTCGGTCATTTTCTTCGGGAATTCCAATTAATCCATCTAATCCTGTTCCGCGCGTTAAGTTGATAATAAACGTTTCCAGATTATCATCGGCGTGATGCGCTGTTAGGATATAATCGAAATTCTCTGTTTCTAAAAGTTCATAAAACCAACTATAGCGCAACTCGCGAGCCGCAACCTGAGTTGATAGTTTATAATCTTTCGCGAAAGCTTCGGTATCAAATTGAGTTGTAAAAATGGGGATTTCATTCTGATCGCAATAGTTTTGAATAAAACTCTGATCGCCAAAACTTTCTAATCCACGAAGTTGAAAATTACAGTGCAAAACGGCAATTTCGTATGGTAATTGCTGTAATAAATGCAATAAAACCATACTATCTAAACCTCCGCTAACGGCAAGAAATAGTTTTTTATCTTCCAAAAATGGAAATCTTGAAGTGATGTGATTTTGAAATTTTGAAAACATTTGATAAAAGTAAAAAATTAAACCCGATCTATTCTTAAATGAAATGTTAAGCGTGATATTTTTTGCTACGGATTTTACTTTGGTTCGTTTTCTTGCCACGAATTGCACGAATTAACGCGAATTATTTTAACTAGCCACAGATTACAGGATTAAAATGATTTCCTTTAACGCAGATTCTACAGATTAAAGCAGATTTGAATAGATTTTATTAAAAATAATTTGCGCGAATCTGCCTTAATCTTTTTAAATCTGCGTGAAAAAATAATTCGTGCTCATTCGTGCAATTCGTGGCTAACTTTTATTTTAAAACCTCATGCATTGCTTTAGCCTTCAGTAAACATTCTTCGTATTCATTTTCAGGAATAGATTGTGATGTGATGGCACTTCCAACAGAAAAAGAAACGTATTTATTTTCCTGATTGTACAAAATACTTCTGATTACAACATTAAAATCAAAATCACCTTCCGGCGTAAAATATCCTATTGAACCACTATACAAACCTCGTTTTGTTTCTTCCAGGTTTTCGATGATTTTCATAACCGAAATCTTTGGTGCGCCCGTCATACTTCCCATTGGGAAAGTAGTTCTTAAAACATCTGTCACCGAATATTGAGAATCTATTTTTGATGTTATTGTAGAAATCATTTGATGCACTTGCAAAAACGAATAGATTTTACAAAGCTCTGTAACTTCAACAGAACCTTTTTGTGCGGTATGCGACAAATCATTCCTGACCAAATCTGTAATCATGATATTTTCGGCACGTTCTTTAGCATCTGATTGTAAAAATTGTTTTGATTTTTCGTCTTCAATAGGATCAGACGATCGCTTTGAAGTTCCTTTTATAGGCTGTGAAATCAAAGTTTCTCCTGTTTTTTTCAAATAACGTTCCGGAGAAGCGGAAAGCAAATATTGTTTATGATTTTTAAAGAATACCGAAAACGGTGCTTGCGAAATAACATTCAGTTTCTGAAATTTTTCCAACGGATTTATAATGGCGCTTTCAGCAAAAAACTCCATACAAAAATTAGCTTCATACATATCACCTTTATGAATATGTTCGAGCATTTTTGTTACTTTTTCGACATATAAATCTTTTGAGATTCGTTGTTGCACTTCGATATTATTCAATGTTTCAAAAGAATCATTCTGAATTTGCATAATTTCTTCAAAATCTTCTTCGACCTCATCATCACACAAGAATAAATACCGCATTTCGAGCTGATTTCCTTTCAATAAAAATATTTTTTTCGGCTGAAAGAAAAACATATCCGGAAAATCTAAACCATCAAAATTAGCTGATTTTAAATCCTCAACATCATTTTTTAAATCATAAGAAAGATAGCCAAAAAGCCAGTCTTTAGTCGTTTGCTGATATTGTTTTAAATCATCAAAAGCGTTATAAAAATCTGTTTTTAAAGACGTAAAAGCATCCACCGCCAACACGCAATCAAAACTGGAATATTCTTGTGGATAAGAATTGCTATCCAAAAAAACGATCTCGCGAAATTGTTGTGACCAGGTTAGAAGTTGCTGTTTAAACTGCTCTGGATTTGAAATATGTTTATGAATTGAAACTCTCAAAAATGGGTAAATTTTAGATTTCAAAATTACGACAAAAAAAATCCTTCAATAAAATAATCCTCAAAAATTATTGGCACACTTTTTAGTATATCGAATTAATACTAATTATTAAAATTTTTCTTGCCATTTGATTAAAAAACTACTCACGAAAAAATGCCACAGATTTAAATGATTTAGAATGATTTTTCTTTTGCCACGAATCACACAAATTTTCACTAATTCAATTCGTGCTATTTCGTGAAATTCGTGGCGAAAAATTAACCCTAAAGAGAAAATCCTCTTAATCTGTGTAATCTGTGGCAAAAAAAATATCAGCTAAAACTGGCGGATCTATTATTTATTAATCAAATTTTATAACCTTTATGAAAACAATTGCAAAATTAGGATTGACTTCCTTGGTAATTATCGCATTACTATTTTCTTGTAAAAAAGCAGACTCAACCTCTGCAGAAGACTTAGCAGTAAGCGCAACAGCAGACAGCACAGCAGTTTCCTCATCGGCTGCGGTCGAAAGAAAAGACAGCAAACAGAAATTTATTCGAACTGCTGATATTAAGTTCAAGGTAAAAAATGTCGTCAAGTCTACTTATGCAATTGAAAATGCTACTCAAAAATTTGGAGGTTTTGTAACCTACACCAATTTACAAAGTACTATTCAGAATCAGATCAAAACCAAAATAAGTCAAGACAGTACACTTGAAACTACTAAATATACGGTCGAAAATAACATTACAATTCGCGTTCCTAACACACAACTCGACACGGTAATAAAAACGATTGCCAAGCAAATTGATTTCCTGGATTTTAGAGTTATCAAAGCCGATGATGTTTCATTGAAATTATTAGCCAATCAGCTTTCGCAAAAAAGAAGCGCTACAACCGAAAAAAGAGTTGAAAAAGCAATTGATAATAAAGGCAAAAAAATAAATGACGTTCTTGAAGCTGAAAATACTTTAGCAGACCAGAAAGAAGCCAATGACAACACTACCATTAACAACTTATCCTTGCAGGATCAAATCAATTTTAGCACCATCACTTTGCAGCTTTATCAAAACGAAACCGTGAGACAAGAAATAATGGCAAGCGAAAAAGAAAGTGCCGCTTACAAACCAAATTTAGGCATTCAGATTATTGATTCATTAAAAACTGGCTGGTACATTCTTGAAGCAATCTTTGTTTTTCTGGTTAATCTTTGGCCTTTTATTTTGATTGGTTTAGGTGGATTGTTTTTTTATAAAAAATACTATAAAAAACAGTAAAACTGTTAATAAGATCGCAATTTCATAAGAAAAAATTCGTTATATTTGATATAGCATTATATAAATCTTAAAATAAGATTATAAAGATGGTAAAATTCTCAATAGAATCGCTTTAAAATCAGACTTTCATTTTATTAGAGAATTTAGATTGTAACGTTTTCCAAAAATAAATTATACATTTTTAACCCCTTAAAAATCCTAGTATTATGAAAATTGCTACCATTATTGTCCGTGTTTTGATTGGTCTATTGTTATTATTTGCCTCTATTAGCTTCTTCTTTCATTTAATGCCTGCAGAGCCAGTAACTAACGATGATTTTAAAGCTTTTAACACTGGACTAGTTGCTTCAAAATATTTGATGCCATTAGCCAAGTCAATCGAATTAATTTGCGGAATTGCTTTTGTGACGGGACGTTATGTAACTCTTGCTAATATTTTAATCCTTCCCATCACTATTAATATTCTATTTATTAATTATTTTATGTCACCAGAAAAACTGCCTATTGCGGCACTATTGTTTCTGGCTAACTTATTCTTGATTTACAGATATTGGGGTAATTACAAAAGTGTTTTCACGGTATAAATCATTTTTGAACTAAATAAAAAACCCGACAGCTTATAACTGTCGGGTTTCCTTTTTTAACCTTTTTTGTCATGTTTTACCCAGACAAGGTCCAAAACGTTATAACCTATTTCCTGGGCTTTGATAAGAAATTCAGCTTTTACACTTTCAGGAATAGTAGTTTCTCTGGAAAGTATCCACATATATTTTAAGCTCTCGCCGGCGACAAGTGCATATTGGTAATCTGCATCGATTGCAATTATATTATAACCGGAATAAAAAGGACCAAAAAATGAGACCTTAAGCATACCTACATTGTCCTTTTTGACGAACTTGGCTTTCCCGATGCTTTCCTCCCATTTGTCTTTTGTGACATTATAGCCCCTGTTATCAACTTTGATTGTGCCGTTATCGTTTAAAGAATATTCGGCAGTTACGTTGTTTAAGTCTTTTTCCCACTTGTAGTCTAATCTTGCAATTTCAAACCATTTTCCAAGATATTTAGCTTTGTCGAAATTAGGAATTGCAACAGCTTTTTTTGGAATATTTGAACGACAGGAATAAAGTATAAATGCGATTCCTGCTCCGAGTAGAATCGGAGTTATATATCTATTTTTCATAACGTTATCATTTTACAGAAGTAAAGATAACATCAGAATTCTCCATCTAATTTACAAAATTTTTTCGGGATTTTATATTTTTTTGCTATTAAAATTTAATGTCTAAAAATGTGTAGTCCCTATGGGACAAAATTAACGGAGGAATTATTATTTCTATCAACATGTAATCTCTCCGAGATATAAAATTATTACTATTAATTCATTCTGGAAATACTCCGCCAGGAATTAAATATCGGTAAAAAAAAAGAAAATATTCGTGAAAATGTTCTGCAGGACAATGTCATTAAGTTAAGGAAATATCTATCCTGTCCCGAAGTTTGGGGATCGGTACTTTGCCGAATAAATCTCGCGCAAAGTCGCAGGTCGCAAAGAAAATTTATGTAAACTTGGCGGCTTTGCGACTTTGCGCGATTTTTTTTAGTCATAATTGTCTAAAAAAGCTTAGTTTAATGGCATTACCCATAGGCACTACACCTAAGAAAACAAAATGCTGCAATAAAAAACCCGTCAGAACTAATTCTGACGGGTTTTAAAATATGATTTAACGTAACTTATACGTGTAATGCTCTATTATCAGTAGCAGCCAAAGCAGCTTCTTTTACCGCTTCCGCGAAAGTTGGATGCGCATGACTCATTCTTGAAATATCTTCAGCAGAAGCTTTGAATTCCATTGCTGTAACTGCCTCAGCAATTAAATCAGCAGTACGGGCTCCAATCATATGAACTCCTAAAACCTCATCTGTTTTAGCATCAGCAATGATTTTTACGAATCCGTCAAGATCTCCACTTGCTCTTGCACGACCTAAAGCTTTGAATGGAAAACTTCCAACTTTATATTCTGTTCCTGAAGCTTTAACCTGCTCTTCAGTTTGTCCAACAGCAGCAACTTCCGGCCAAGTATAAACTACACCAGGAATTAGGTTATAATCGATATGTGGTTTTTGACCTGCTAAGATTTCAGCAACCATTGTTCCTTCTTCCTCTGCTTTGTGTGCCAACATTGCTCCACGAACAACATCTCCAATTGCGTAAATATTAGGAACATTAGTTTGTAAATGATCGTTTACTTCAACTTGTCCTCTGTCTGAAATTTTTACTCCGGCTTTGTCAGCATTTAGTCCATCTGTGTAAGGACGACGACCAACAGAAACTAATGAATAATCTCCTTCAAGAGTGATCGTTTCTCCTTTTGCATTTTCAGCCTGAACTACAACAGCATCACCGTTTCGTTCTACTGATTTTACTTTGTGAGAAACGTAGAATTTCATTCCTTGTTTTTTCAATACTTTAGTCAATTCTTTAGACAAAGATGCATCCATTCCTGGAATAATTCTGTCCATAAATTCTACTACAGAAACCTGAGCTCCTAAACGTAAGTAAACTTGTCCAAGCTCAATCCCGATAACTCCACCACCAATAATTACTAGGTGTTTTGGAACTTCTTTTAAAGCCAAAGCTTCAGTAGAAGTGATGATTCTTTCTTTGTCAATTTTGATGAAAGGCAAAGAAGATGGTTTTGAACCTGTAGCAATTACAGTATATTTTGCTTCGATAGTTTCTGATGTTCCGTCCACTTTTGCAACTGCAATATGTGTTGCGTCTACGAAAGATCCTAAACCATTAAAAACAGTAATTTTATTTTTATCCATTAAGTAGTTGATTCCACCTACGGTTTGATCTACAACTGCTTGCTTGCGAGCAATCATTTTCTCTAAATTGATTTTTACATCTCCGGAAACTTCAATTCCGTGATCTGCAAAATGTGCAATTTCTGCATAATGATGAGAAGAAGATAATAATGCTTTTGAAGGAATACAACCTACGTTAAGGCAAGTTCCGCCCAAAGAGCTATACTTTTCTACAATTGCTGTTTTGAAACCTAATTGTGCGCAACGAATTGCTGATACATATCCGCCCGGTCCTGAACCTATAATGACTACGTCAAATGAACTCATAGTTTGTCTATTTTATTTTTAGCGATACAAAATTAAGGAATAAAGTTTTGTTTAAAGTTTAAATCTCAATGTTTTTTGTGTGAAATTTTGGGGAAGGTTTTTGCCACAAAGACACAAAGGCACAAAGTTTTTTTTACCGTGAAATTTGCTAAGAGTTATGCAATCCCGAAGCCTCGAGATGCTAAGTTTTGTTTTTTTGTTAGTAATTCTGATAGCTAAAAAGGTTTTCTCGCAGATTTTGCAGATAAAGCAGATTTTTGTTTTATCGCTGAGTCGCACAGTTTATACACAAACTTGTCATCCTGAGGAACGAAGAAGCCCCCGAGTAACTCTATAAAATAAAGATTGGCTACATTCTATGTAGGGCTTCAGTTTTGAATTGCCTCCAGCTTTAGCTGGAGTTTATATAATGTTAAGCTGAGTGACTTTAGTCTAATGTATATTTTGGCTAAAGCCATTTTATTACTGCAATTAATGACCCCCATTTAAAGCTAGAAACAATTCAATAAATTACAAATTTTGGGAAAAATCTGAAACCTGAAACTAAATAAACTTGAAACAACACTTTCGAGACTAAAAAAATAAAACTTTGTGTCTTCGAGCCTTCGTGGCAAAACCTTCCTCAAAAAATAACCGTTGAATTCTTGACCTCACTAATCATAAACATACTTTGTGTACTGCCTATATGCTGTAATGTTGTGAGTTTGGTTACCAGAAATTCTCTGTAGGCTTCCATGTCTTTTACGAGTACTTTTAGGATATAATCGTAATCTCCGCTTACGTGATGGCATTCCAAAACTTCGTTTAGTTTGATGACTTCACTTTCGAATTTGGTTAGGAATTCTTTGGTGTGCTGAATGAGTTTTAAATGACAAAAAACTACAAATCCTTTTTCCATTTTTGATTTGTCGACAAGTGCTACGTAGTTTTTGATTATTCCTTCGCGCTCTAACTTTTTGATTCTTTCGTAAACTGCTGTTACCGAAAGATTAAGTTTTAAAGACAATTCTTTGGTTGTTTTTTTACTGTCGGTTTGTAACAGAACCAAGAGTTTTTTGTCGGTGGCGTCTAAAGTCATTTTAACGGTTTATGGTTTGTTGTTTATAGTTTGTTGTTGCGGTGAAAGAAAATCTAGTGATTTGGTTTTTCTGAATCAAATTTAGAATAATAATCTTTACAAATACATTTTTATAGTTTTAAAATCTAATTATTACTTACATCATTGATTAATTTTCTAATAAGATGTTATTTTGAATAGAATTTATTTTGAAAACGAGTGTCCTAGCCCTGATAGAAGTGGAAATCCTTTTATGCCGGTCCCGAGGCTTCGGGAGGCATAAAAGATTGAAACGGATAGCAGGAAATAGCTCCTTAATTAAAATCAAATCACAATTTTTAAATTCCAAATTCCAATGAAAATGGTTAAAAATTAAAGTTTGATTAATAGGTTCCAACAACTTGAAACTTGAAACTAAAAAAACAACATAAAAATGAAAGACTTTAATCCGGCTGATAAAATTCAGGATTTGCAATATTTTGGGGAATTTGGTGGTGTAAATCCATCGATTTCTGATTCTTCTACTTATACGTTTCTTTCGGCAAAAACGATGTTTGACACTTTCGAGGGCAATATGGAAGGCTGTTATTTGTATTCGCGCCATTCTTCGCCAAGTAATTTGTATTTGGATCAGGCTTTGGCAGCAATGGAAGGAACGGAAACGGCGAATGTTTCGGCTTCGGGAATGGGTGCGATTACGCCTACTCTGTTGCAGTTGTGCGGCGCGGGTGATCATATTGTTTCAAGTAGAACTATTTATGGTGGAACGTATGCTTTTCTGAAGAATTTCACACCTCGTTTTGGAATTGAAACCAGCTTTGTAGACATCACGAAACTCGATGTGGTTGAAGCAGCTATTACGCCAAATACGAAAGTTTTGTATTGTGAGACAGTGAGTAATCCGTTGCTTGAAGTGGCTGATATTGCAGGTTTGGCAAAGATTGCCAAAAAGCATAACCTGAAATTGGTAGTTGATAATACGTTTTCGCCTTTGTCTGTTTCTCCGGCAAAATTAGGCGCAGATATCGTGATTCATAGTTTGACAAAATATATTAACGGAAGCAGTGATACGGTTGGGGGTGTGACTTGTGCTTCTAAGGAATTTATCAATTCGCTTAAAAATGTAAACTCCGGAGCGAGTATGCTTTTGGGACCTACAATGGATAGTTTGCGTTCGGCTTCGGTAATGAAAAACCTGCGTACGCTTCATATTCGAATTAAACAACACAGTCATAATGCGCATTTTCTGGCAGATCAATTTGAAGCCGATGGTTTAAAAACAGTTTATCCGGGATTAAAAAGTCACCCGAGTCATGAATTGTACAAAACGATGATTAATCCGGAATATGGTTTTGGCGGAATGTTGACGATTGATGTTGGTACTTTGGCTAAAGCCAATGAATTAATGGAGTTGATGCAAGCGAGAAACTTAGGTTACTTGGCGGTAAGTTTAGGGTTCTACAAAACACTATTTAGCGCACCGGGAACTTCTACTTCAAGTGAAATTCCGTTAGAGGAACAAAAAGAAATGGGATTAACAGATGGTTTGATCCGCTTCTCGATTGGGTTGGATAACGACATTCAGCGTACGTATGAAATGATGAAGGCTTGTATGGTGGAACTTGGGATTTTGTAGATTATAGCCCACGGATTTTACTGATTAGCGCAGGTTTTTTTTGCCATAGATTATATGATTAAAAAAAATGTTTAACGCAGATTTAAAATGATTTAAGCAGATTTAATTTAGATTTAGCTATGAATATAATCTGTGCATATCTGCTTAAATCATTTTTATACCGATAGCTACCGGGAGCGTGAAAAAATAATTCGTAAAAAACTTTGTGCCTTCGCGTCTTCGTGGCAAAAAAAGTTCACAGTTTCTTACAAAAGCAAAACAGTTCTTTATAAATAAATTTGCACGATTTTTTATTAGTTTGTTTAAATCCGCTGGAGATCTCTTGCTCCACGCGGATTTTTTTATGCCCAAAAATGTCTTTCACATTCATTTTCAAATAATTAAAAACTCAAAAAATATATTCTTCAATAAAAAACAACAAATCTTGCGAATAAAGTTTTTTTCTTCGCTATTTTAAAAAAGTTGTAAACACTAAAACGTTGTAGTTCTTCAATTTCAGATTATTAAATAATTTTAATGTTAATAAAATATACTTTTAACAAAAAAATAACCACTTAACTAACTAAAATTGAATTATGAAAAAAACCTTACTTTTGCTTTATGCGTTATTAATTCCCTTTGTTTTTTTGCAGGCACAGGTGAATACTACTTACTTATGGCACCTGCATCAGCCCACGTATTGGGGTGATATCAGTAAAAAAAATCCTAACCGATATCAGATCGTAAAAGAGTCTCAGGACTTAAAAGTTTCTGGTGCTAATAATGACAAAAACGGTCTCGCACATCCTACAAACAATCTAGAAGAAATCTTTGGTACCGGCGATCGTGTTGCGGCATATCAGTTTGCGCCAAAAAATGCTATTAATTCTATCAGGGATTTGGCCAAAGCCGGAGCGCAAATTACGTATGGTGGTTCTTTGATGGAAAACGTGAACGAACTTGCCCAAGCCAATCAATGGGGATATTCTAATTCGTGGACGCAAAACATTAAAGATGCAAAGGCTTGGAAAACTTCGGGCGGATTCTCTCGTATGGAAGTCGTTTCGTTTACGATGCATCATGCACTTTCGCCTTTGTTGAGCGATGAGGCTTTGAAAAAAGAGATTAAAGCGCATCAATATTATAGCGCCCAATTATTTGGCTCGCATGATTCTAAAGGATATTGGCCTGCCGAATGTGCTTTTTCTGAAAGAATTATTAAAACCCTGACGGAATGCGGTATCGAATGGTCTGTAATTGCCAACAGTCATTTGTCCAGAACTCTGGCAGATTATCCCATAAAATATGGTTCTGGCGGAACAATGTGTGATGTTCCTAATAAAGCGGATCAGGTAGAAACTACTGGAAACAATTGGTTCTCGGCTCAAAAAGATGCTCGTGGCGGTCAGTTTGCCGTGCCGTATTCTTATCTTCCGTACAAGGCAAAATATGTGGATCCGGAAACAGCGCAGGAATACAAAATTACGGTGGTTCCTATGGCTGATTACGAAAGTTATGAAGATGGATATGCTGCAATTGGCACTTCGCTTATTGCGCCTATTGTTGCAAAAGCTTCGACTTCGCCAAGACCTCCTTTGGTTTTATTTGCCCATGATGGCGATAATGCCTGGGGCGGTGGTTCATCTTACTACAACGAATCGGTTACGGGGTTTTCTCATGCATCTGCGGCTAACGGAAATATTCCGACAACAATTCCGCAGTATTTACAGGATAATCCCGTTCCTGAATCGGCAGTTGTGCATGTTGAAGACGGTGCGTGGGTAAATGCTGATGGCGATTTTGGGCATCCACAATTTACAAACTGGTTGTGGCCGTTTTTTGATCCAGTTACCAAAAAATTCAATCCAAATGGCTGGACGGAAGATATGATGAATCAGGCGATTACTACTGCAGGTGAAAACCACGCTATTATGGCGGAACAACTGGAAGGAAATAATCTTAGAATGAGCGAAATTGTAAATCCAACCTCAGCTGTAAGTCCTGCTGAAAAAGCCTGGCATTTTTTAATGGCGGGTTATGATAGCGGAAATGCGTATTACGGTCTAGCCGAAGACTTAGAAATAAAAACAACACTGGCGGTTAACCGATGTGTGCAATTTGCAAAACCTACTCTGGATGCACATCCTGGTGTAGATGCTACAAAACCATCTGTGTTTATTCCGCAACGCTGGCCTTATAATCCGGGAGAAAAAGGATATGGTGCGCCTTATGCGTATAAAGATTTTCTGAATTCAGCAGATTTTACGGTTTATACATTTGCTTATGATGTAAGCGGAATTGAAAGATCTGAATTGAAATACCGAGTGGATGTTGATGGAAAAAATAGTCAAAGCTCCAATCAAAACGAAACTTATGCGGGTGGTACCGAAGTAGGAAACTGGGTTTCATTACCTATGACGGAAAGAGTTTTCCCTAAAGGGAATTTTACTAATAGCCCTCAAGCCGATTTATACATGCTTCCTGACGTAATCGCCAATCAATACTCGGCTGAAATTGCAGGAATATCCGAGAAATTATTGGATTACTATGTTGAAGTTACGGATAAAAAAGGAAATGTGACCAAATCGAAAATTCAACATGTTTGGGTTGGAAAAAATCTGGATGTGGCTCCAAAAATTGCCTTTACTCCAGATACCAGCAACTCCCTAACCGCTTTTGATGTAACTATTTCAGCAACTGACAGCACTGACCCAAAACCAAAATTGTATTATACAACTGATGATTCTACTCCTACGCTTTCGTCTTCATTTGCCGAATCCACAAAAACGATTAATATCGCGCAAACAACCACTGTTAAGGCTTTTGCGGTAGACAAAGACGGAAATCAATCTGAGATTGTTACTAAGACTTACACGATTGGAGCAATCCCGGAATTCACGGTTTATTTCAAAAAACCTTCCAATTGGAATGCTGCCGTAAAAATCTATTATTGGTTGCCAACCGGAACATCTCCTGCGGTAACTTATCCGGGAATAGCCATGACGCAGGATTGTGGCGATTGGTATAAATATACTTTTCCATCAACTGTAACGGCTTCAAATTTATTATTTAACGACGGAACCTTAAAAACTGCCGACTTAAATTCGACTGGCGGAATTAAGTTTTATGATGGCGCCTGGTTAGCTGCTGAACCTGCAAACAGATGTTCAACTACTGTAGCGCCCGATTTTACAATTTCGCAAGCTGGTGGTTCTTTTACAACGGGAACAACTTTAAACGTTGTTTTGACCGCAAATGAAACAACTTCTACTATTTATTATACCTTAGACGGAACTACTCCTACAACAGCTTCGGCTTCTTCGGTAGGATCTAAAACACTGGCAATAAACAGTACAACTACTCTTAAGGCATTTGTGAAAAATGCAGCGGGAACAAGTTCGGCTGTTAAAACGGAGACTTATACTTTTAGCACTCCATCTACTTTTACGGTTTATTTTAAAAAACCAACCAACTGGAGTTCTGCTGTAAAAGTATATTACTGGTCACCAACAGGAACAGCTCCTACTGTAACATATCCGGGAGTAGCCATGACTCAGGATTGTGGTGATTGGTACAAATATACTTTCCCGTCGACGGTAAGTGCAACGAATTTATTGTTTAATGACGGAAATCTTAAAACAGCCGATTTGAGCACTACGGCAGGAATTAAATTTTACGATTCGGCTTGGTTAGCTGCCGAACCTTCTAACAGATGTCCCGTTATTGTTCCTGATTTTACAAATTCAAAACCGGGAGGAACATTTACAACCGGAACTACTGTAAATGTCGTTCTGACTGCAAATGAAACAACTTCTATTATTTATTATACTTTAGAAGGAACCACTCCTACCGCAGGTTCTACAGCTGCAATTGGTACTAAAACACTTGCCATTACTGCAAATACAACTTTAAAAGCATTTGTGATTAATGCATTAGGAGTTTCATCGGCAATAAAAAGTGAAGTTTATACTTTTACTGCTGTTCCAACTCTGACTGTTTATTTTAAACCGCCAACAAGCTGGACTGGTATTCCAAAAGTACATTACTGGAATGCTGTTCCATCAGGAAGCGTTGCCAGTACAACGTGGCCGGGAGTAGCAATGGTAGCCGACACAAATGGTTTTTATAAATACACTATTACAGGTCCAACATCTGTAAATGTAATTTTTAATAACGGTTCAAGCGGTTCTGCAAATCAAACTCCTGATTTATTGAATAAAACTGACGGCTACTCTTATACTTGGGGTACAACTACTTCTAAAATGGCGGCTAGCCCAACAACTACAGAAGAAGAATCGTACGCTGTTCGTTTATTCCCAAATCCTGTAGATCAAACTTTGCAGGTAAACTCAACTGTTCCGATAACTGATTATAGCATTATTTCGGCACAAGGAAGTGTAGTTCAGGAAGGAAAATCCAATACGAGTACTATTGATGTAAGCCGTCTTAGTGCGGGACTTTACTTTATTACGATCAAATTGGAAAACGGAAAAGAAACCATGCAAAAGATTATTAAAAAATAAATTCTTAAAAGAATTATTTAGGTAAGCAAAAAAATATGAGCAGAGTTATTTCACGCAGATATTAAAGGATTTAGGCAGATGTACGCAGATTCTATTTTAAATAAAGATCAAAAATTAAATCTGCTTTAATCTGCCAGATCTGCGTGAAATATTTTTTTCTAATCCATTAATCCATAACAAAAAAATAAAGTACTATTGATGTAAGCCGTCTAAGTGCGGGACTTTACTTTATTACGATCAAATTGGAAAATGGAAAAGAAACCATGCAAAAGATTATTAAAAAATAAATTCTTAAAAGAATTATTTAGGTAAGCAAAAAAATATGAGCAGAGTTATTTCACGCAGATATTAAAGGATTTAGGCAGATGTACGCAGATTCTATTTTAAATAAAGATCAAAAATTAAATCTGCTTTAATCTGCCAGATCTGCGTGAAATATTTTTTTTCTAATCCATTAATCCATAACAAAAAAATAAAATGCCGTTCTGTGATTAATTATCAGAACGGCTTATTCAATATTTATTTCTCCTCAAAATGACTAAAAGACTGCCAATATTTGTCTTTATAGATTTCATAACTTATTTCCAGTTTTTGGCTGTACTTCATAATTATCTGATCTAAAACTTTTGGTGGTTTTCTAAATTCTTTACAAGCAAAAAAGATTTCCCTTTTACCATCTGTTGTCTCTCTACCAACATTTAAATATCCATCTGAATCGGGCAGACTAAACATTATTTCATCTTCGATATCGTTCATTAACTTATACGTTTCGCTATCAAGCAAACCGGTATTATCAGTCCTATTAAAAGGAATCGAAATAATAAAAACCCACGGATGTGATACTTTTTTATCCCATGCTAAAAGTGTTGTATTGATCATTGCTAAAATAATTGCTCCGCTTTTCCTTTTTCCTTCAAAATTTGCATAACCATCAAATTCTGTATCATGCCTTACTCCATCATATTTTTCGATAAATTCCTTTTCTCTCCAAATTAAATAATCTTTTAACTTTTCAATCGGAATTAACTCTTCTGAAACTTCCTGATTTCCTATTACTTTCATATGATCTATTAAAGTAACGGAGTGTAATTCGCCTAAATAATTATCGAGGAAAATATAAACTCCATTGCTTACCGCTGCCTTTTTATCTTCGGTATAATGGTCATAAACAATGGTTAAATCAATTTCGTCAGGACAGTTTTTATCTATATTCGGATAGAATTTTAAATTGTCTTTATTAAATTCAAAATTCTCATATTTTATTCCAACATCTTTAATGTCTACTGCCTGTTTAAGAGCAGTAAATTTCCAGCCTTCAATTTTTGGAGCGGAATTGACCAACTCTTCTATTACATAAATATTTCTAACTGCTCCATCGGGTGTTAGAACTAATTCGGCCGTTTGATCATCAGACATTCCTGTTAAGAAATAAATTCCATCATGAATTTCATCTAGTTTTGGAGATAGCTTATCGAAAAAATCTGTATGTATATTTTTACCATTTTGGACAACTTTGAAAAACTCTTTTTCATGTTTTAAAAACCAATTCCAAAAATCAGTGTATGTCACTACTGGGGATTCTTTTTTGCCCAATATCTTATCAAGAAAACTCATGTATCGAAAAATTAAATTAAAAATTTATTAAAGACAAACCTAAGAAAAAAGCTTTAAAAAACATAAGATTAATTATACGAAATTTTTACTTTAAAAAATTAATAACGGGTATAAACAAAGAAGAGGTCGGTAAATATGAGCAGAGTTATTTCACGCAGATTTAAAATGATTTAAGCAGATGTACGCAGATTTTATTCATAACTAAATCCAAATTAAATCTGCTTTAATCTGCAGAATCTGCGTGAAATATTTTTTATTAATCCTAACAAAAAAAATGCCGTTCTAAGAATAATCTCAGAACGGCATTTCAATTTATAATTTATAATTCACAATTAATAATTATCTACACTTCTTTAGGAAAATTCAGTTTACTATTTTTTCGACTATAAGTAAAGTAAATAACCAATCCCATTAATAACCAGATTGTAAAGTAAATCCAGTTCCACACGCTTAATTCAGCCATCATATAAAGACAACAAATAAGTCCTAATAACGGAATTAAAGATAAATTTTGTCTGAATGACCAAACGGCTAATCCAATCAAAACTATTATAAAAATCCACATTGGGATTTTGTGTTTGAATAAACTGAAACCTGATTCATATTTTAGCGAATCGTTGATTGGCAAACCTTTTACAACTTCAGCATATTTTACCGTATCGTCCTGATATTGACTCAACAAATGCTCTAAATCAGATGTTTCGGCAGTTTTATTGTGAACATCGATACTTTCTAAATAATTGAAGACTTTAGTCGATTCTTCTTTATCTAAAGAGGTAATAATTGTCGTTGCATCATTTGTTTGGGTCTCATTATTAATAAAAGCCATTGTTGCTTTATTATTAAAAGCAAAAGCATAATACAATCCGGCAATCATTAAAACCGGCATAATATATTTTGAATTTACATAAGGCGTTTTGAATTTCCCTCTTGGAATATCTGTTTTATTTTGCAATACCAAAACTCCCGCACAAACCAATACAAAGGCAAATAAAGTTCCGATACTGCATAAATCTGTTACCATTGTTAAGTTCAGAAACAAAGCTGGAACTGCCACCACAAAACCTGTTACAATTGTAGCAAATGATGGTGTTTTAAATTTTGGATGCACTGTCGAAAATTTCTTTGGCAATAAACCATCACGACTCATACTCATCCAGATACGAGGTTGTCCCATCTGGAAAACCAAAAGAACGCTCGCCATAGCTACCACCGCACTTACAGCAATGATTCCGGACATCCATTTTAGATTTAATTTATCGAAAACAAATGCTAAAGGATCTCCAACATTCAATTCGTTATAACGCACCATTCCGGTTAAAACCAAAGCAATGGCAATATATAAAATAGTACAAATGATAATCGCCCACATCATTCCGCGTGGTAAATCACGTTGCGGATTTTTACATTCTTCAGCAGTTGTAGAGATGGCATCAAAACCAATATAAGCAAAGAATACCGCCGAAACTCCTTTTAAAACACCACTTACACCGTTTGGTGCAAACGGATGCCAATTGGCAGTATCGACATAAAATACACCCACGGCAATAACCAAAAGGACAATGCAAAGTTTTACAACTACCATAGCATTACTGGCATTACGAGATTCTTTCATTCCTCTGTAAACCAAAGCAGTAATTAAAATAATGATGAATAAAGCCGGTAAATCAGCCACAAAATGGAAAGAACCAATTGTTGGCGCTGTTGTCCAGGCAGTATAGGAAGCCTGCAAAGCAGTGCTTAAGTTTTCGTATGATTTTCCGCCTTGCATTAAAGCAGTAGCATCTTTAAATCCGTTTGAAGCCGTTAGATAATCCATTTGAATCCATTGCGGCAAATGAATTCCACCACTCTGGAGCAGTCCTGTAAAATAATCACTCCACGATATCGCGACAGTTATATTTCCTACGGCATATTCCATGATTAAAGCCCAACCGATTATCCAGGCGATAATTTCTCCAAAAGCTACATAAGAGTACGTATAAGCACTTCCTGAAACCGGAACCATCGATGCGAATTCGGCGTAAGCAAAAGCAGCAAAACTACAGGCAAGTGCCGTAAATAAAAACAAGAAAATAACAGCCGGACCACCATCTGCGCTGGCTTTCCCGATCGTACTGAAAATTCCTGCTCCAACAATAGCTGCAATCCCAAAAGCAGTTAAATCTCTGGTTGTTAAATGCTTTCCTAGTGCATTATGACCATCTGCTTCGTTTTTTGCAACCTGTTTCAGAATATCTTGTACCGTTTTTTTACGGAATAAACCTGATAATGCCATATGTGATTTTGCTTTATAAATTAATATATTTCGGTCTTTGTGGTTTTATTTTGCAAATAATGCAAAAATTATCCTGATTTCAAATATATAAAACGATTTTGTTTCTTTGCAAATTATTTTTTTGCCGCAAAGGCGCGAAGACGCAAAGTTTTTTTGCCACGAATTGCACAAATTTTATGAATTATTTTTTGCCCACAGATTGTGCGGATTAAACGGATTTACGCTGGTTTATTTTTTTGCCACGAATTTCACGAATAAGCACGAATTATTTTCTCACGCTCCCGATAGCTATCGGGATAAAATGATTTAAGCAGATACGCGCAGATCAATTTAAATAAAAATCGAAAATTAAATCTGTTTAAATCTGCGAATCTGCATGAAACAAAAATCCTTTTAATCTGTGGCAAAACTTTTAGACAAAGATTAGAAACAAAAAAATTCGTGCTTATTCGTGAAATTCGTGGCAAACATTTTTTTTACTTCAAGCAGCTTCTTAAAATACTTACCGGATGTTGTGCTTCTCTACTTGTTCCGTCAAAAATTTGATGACGACAGCTAGTTCCTGCCGCTGCGATTTTTACATTTTGAGCAGTGGCTCTTACTTTTGGAAACAGAGTGTCTTCTCCCATTTGCATACTTACCTGATAATGTTCTTTTTCGTAACCAAATGATCCCGCCATTCCGCAACAACCCGAATTGTAAATCGTAACCGTATTATTGATTGGTAAATTCAGCATTGCGAAAGTCGCTTCAACAGAACTCAATGATTTCTGATGACAATGTCCGTGAATCTTGATTTCTTTCTTTTCATCCGAAAAAGCATCAGACGTAATCTTTCCATCTACAATCTCTTTTTTAAAGAATTCTTCGATTGTAAAAGCACTTTGCGCCACTCTTTCTGCACTTTCTTTATCATCCGCAAGACGTAAATATTCGTCTCTAAAAGTCAAAATTGCCGAAGGTTCGATTCCTATTAATGGCGCTTTCGCGGAAATTAAATCCTTGAAAATGTTTACGTTGGTATTGGCTATTTTCTTAGCTTCTTCCAGGAATCCTTTAGACAAATAAGTTCTTCCGCTTTCTTCATGATTCACAACTAGAACTTCGTAACCTAATTTGGTCAATAATTCAAAAGCATCAATTCCGATATTTACGTCGTAATAATTTGTGAATTCGTCATTAAACAAGTACACTTGTCCGTTCGGGAAATTATTATCTTTAGGTTTATAATTTTCATACCATTTCTTAAAAGTCTTTTTCGCCAATAATGGAACTTGTCTTTCCGGCGCAATTCCCATGCTTTTTTTCACAAGAGATTGATTCGAAATAAAATTCGTAATGGACGGAAACAAACTTCCCATTTTATTGAGTTTTGCATTGTGAGCAAAAATCTTATTTCGGGTCGAGAATCCGTTTGCTTTTTGATATTGGTATAAAAATTCTGCTTTTAAAGTTGCAACATCTACATTACTCGGACATTCGCTGGCGCAGGCTTTACAGCTCACACATAACTCAAAAACTTCGTAAAGTTCTTTCTGGTCAAATTTATTTTCTTTCTCAGAATACGTCAAATATTCACGCAACGCATTGGCTCTTGCACGCGTTGTTTCTTTTTCATTTTTGGTCGCACGATAACTCGGACACATCGATCCTCCTGCCGATGGCAATTTTCTACAATCTCCCGATCCGTTGCATTTTTCGGCAGCACGCAAAATCCCTAAACTGTCGGAGAAATCCTGAAACGTCTTAATATCCGGCTCAACTCTGCCCGAAACCACACGATGGTTTTCGTCCATTTTCAAAGCATTGACAATCTTCCCGATATTCAAAACCGAATTCGGGTCAAATGCCAATTTGATTCTTTTCAGCAATTCATAATTTGTCTCACCAATCATAAACGGAATAAACTCTCCGCGCACAATTCCGTCGCCATGCTCACCGCTTAGCGAACCTCTGTATTTTTTAACCAAAATAGCTACATCTGTCGCGATGGTTCTGAATAATTTTAAGTCAGATGTTTTCTTCAAATTCAAAACCGGACGCAAATGCAGTTCTCCCGCTCCTGCATGTGCGTAATAAATCGCAGCTTGTCCGTGACGTAACATCATCGCCGAAAACTCTGCAATATATGCCGGCAAATCGCTCAATTCAACCGCTGTATCTTCAATAGAATCGGCTGCTTTGTTATCTCCAACAATACTGCCCAAAAGTCCTAATCCGGCTTTTCTAAGTTCGTTTACTTTGTCAATATCGGCACCGTAAATTTTTACGAGTGCATAACCAAAATTATTTTTTTCTAAATCCGCCACTAAAGCATTTGCCTGATTCTCGGCATCTTTAGGATCATGTGAAGCTACCTCAAACATCATAATTGCTTTAGGTTCTCCAACCAAAAAGAATCTGTTTTTTGACTGTTCCCGATTCGTTTTGGTACAATCCAAAATCGTGTCGTCGATCATTTCGCAAGTGTACAAATGGTGTTTCATTGCGACTACAACTGATTCCAGCGATTCCTGAATGCTATGATAATGCGCCACAACCATAATATTATTGACAGGCGGTAAATCGTCAACTTTTAAAGTGATTTCGGTTGTAAAAGCCAGCGTTCCTTCGCTTCCGCAAAGTAATTTCCCCAGATTAATTGTTGGTTCCGTTCCGCCAAACAAATCCGATTTTAATAGAATATCAACGGCGTAACCTGTATTTCTCCTGTGAATCTCCGGTTTCGGAAACTCCTTTACAATTTCTTCCTGCGTAGCTTTTACCGAAAGTTCGTCGTAAATGTTTTTGTATATTTTATTTTCTAAAGTATCACCTTTGGTTTTTTCAATAAATTCCGCCGAAGTCAGTTCGTTAAAAACTACTTCAGAACCGTCGCTCAAAAGTCCTTTGATTTCGACAATTTTATCACGCGTTACACCATAACGAATCGAAGTTGTTCCCGAAGAATTATTCCCCACCATTCCGCCAATCATACAACGGTTTGAGGTTGAAGTATTCGGACCAAAAAATACACCGTGAGGTTTCAGAAATAAATTCAGTTCATCGCGAATCACACCAGGCTGAACCGTAACCGTTTTTTTAATGGGGTCAAAATTCAGAATTTTGGTAAAATTCTTTGATACATCCACCACAATTCCGTCGCCAACCGTTTGCCCCGCAAGCGAAGTTCCCGCAGTTCGTGGCGTAATCGAAATATGATGTTTCCCCGCAAACCGAATCAGTTTACTAATATCGTCTATCGTTTTAGGCACCGCAACCGCTTTTGGTCGAATTCGATACACCGAAGCATCGGTCGAATAAAGCGTTTTATGAAGATCATCGTATAAAAGTGTTCCTTCTAATGATTCTGATAATTGTTGTAACTCTTTAACTATTGACATTATTTTATGGCTTTTCTTTTCAGATACAAAAATAGTTTTTTTTAAGGTTTTTTTATAGGTTCAGAGGTTCAAAGTAGCAAAGGTTCAAAGGTTTTTTTATTGGAGTTTTTTTTCGTTATGATTTTTTTATCACATAGGCGATAAATTCATCTTAGAAAAGTAATTTGACACAAAATTTGTCATTTTGAAGCAAGGAGAAATCACATAAAGTAACTCCGCAACAGTGTGTTCGTCCCGCGTGTGATTTCTCGTTCCTCGAAATTGACAAATCACGGATAATTGGAATTTGGTCCCGAAGCTTCGGGATTAAATATTGGAATTTAAAAAAGACATTTACCGCAAAGGGCACAAAGTATTACGCAAAGTTCACAAGGATTTGTTTTATTTCGCTTTGCTTTGAGATCGCAAATGGATTGCGAAAAAATCATGCGGATAAAATTAGAATTTGGAATTTTAAACCCGTTTGTCACCCTGAGCGAAGTCGAAGGCTTATGAAAACTAAATTCAAATATTAATCAAGAAGCCAAAAAAGTTTGGAATTTGGGATTTCTTTATTGGAACTTAAAAAAGACATTTACCGCAAAGGGCACAAAGTATTACGCAAAGTTCGCAAAAATTTGTTTTATTTCGCTTTGCTTTGAGATCGCAAAGGGATTGCGAAAAAACCATGCACATAAAATTGGAATTTGGAATTTTAAGTATTGGAATTTTAATTAGAAGCTATTCCTGCTGTCCTTCCAATCTTTTGTGGTGAACCCCACCACAAAAGGATTTTCCCTCCCATCAGGGCTAGGGCACTTGGTTTCAAAAGGAGATTTAGAGGAACTCTGTAATTAATTTTCTTCAAAAATGATAATCCGAAATCTGCGATATGATTAATAACTTAATCTACATAATTATAAATATGTTCCTATATTTGACTTTAACTAAACTAACCAATTCTCGAAAGCTCAAACAATTTTATTTAGTAGCTTTTTAAACATTATACAAACTTTTAGCATGAAAATAAGATTACTACTTTTACTTATTCTGAGCTCATTTATTGTCAATTCCCAATCAAAAATACAAGAACTATATGAATATAAAGTAAACGATCATTTGATTAAAAAAGATGAAAATTTACAGTTTTGGTTAGATAGTTTAACTTATAAAATTAATTATGTTGGAAATAATTATTCTCAAAGTTTCCATCATGAACAGTCTTTTACCACATTCAATTTAATAACAAAAGATACTTTATTAATTAAGATCCCCAAAACCCCTTTAAAACTATCATTTAAGACTATTCAAAAGAGTAATCGAGGGAAATCTTCACAACCTTTAATTGTAGAATACAACATCCCTTTTTATTCAAAATCTACAAATGCATTTGATCCAACGACATTTCAATATAAGGCTTTTGATTATTTCCGATTAGGATTAGAAATACTCCGCATAAATGAAAGAGAACTTATTGCTAATACATTAAACAGAATGATTGATGACAATTATAAGAGTAAAACATCAAAATTTGACATTCTTATAAATGATATCAATAAAAATAAAAAATATAATATTCCTTTGATAAAAGAGAAGGATCAAAATATTCAAGAAGTAATACGAGAATTAAATAAAGTTACAAAAGATATTCCTAAACTAATTTACGATGTGTACATCTATGATAAAAAGGGTGAAGAAAAAACATGGAGTAATGTTCAGGAATTTTATAACGCGATCTCGGATAATATTAAAACATATTTAGATAACTATATTAATGATTGGTTAGTTATTAAATTAGAAAGACCAGAATTAATATTATTCCCTACAAACTGGATTAAACAAAAATCAAACGCTGAATCTAAAAACAGCACTCAAAATGCGCTCTACTTTGATAGAGTTTTATTTGTTAAAAATCAGTTTGGGCATTTCTTTGAAATAACATTTGAATTAACAAACACAGAACAAGTAGAATGGTGTTACGGGTTAGAAGAACATTATAATGCACTGAAAGGAAAAAAAACAACACTAAAAGCATCACTAGAAAATCCCATTTCGATTAGACCTGAAAAAATAAAAATATTTGTTTATCCAAATAAAATAAGAGGTATTTTAATAGGAAATCAATATGAAGAAATAGAACTTTTTAATTCTAAACTAAGCTTTAAATAAACAAACATCTATTAATAGAAGTTTGAATTTTCTAGATTTTGATCTCAATAAAAAATGGCTACAGACGGAATAAAAATAATTAACGGAGACTTAGCAAGAGATACTTACGAACAAATAATGGATTTGTATGATAGTGATGCAAGTATTGAAACCATCAGAAAAGAAATTCCTTTTGTCAAAAATGATTACAGAACCGACACCGGTTTTTATCATGAAATATTCGTGACTTCTTACATACTTGCTTTTTGGGAAATTGGAGAAATGACAGAAGAAATTCTTGAACAAGTAAATCAAGTTATTGAATTAAAAGTCGGGGTTATAGAATATCTAATTTACTTCTCAAATAAGCAATTTCGTTTTTTAAATTAATTATTTGCTCTTTATACAATTCACGTTCTTTATTAAAAAGCTCTTCAATTATTCTTCTTTCATTATTATCAATCTCTTTTATATTCGTTTTAGTTGTCTTTGTTAAAAATTGATTTCCATCAAAATCCAAGATAAAATTCACATCAAGTTCAAATATCAAGGCTACTTTTCTTAGTCTTTCTAAATTAATTTTTGTCTTACCTCTTTCAATATCAAAATATGCAGATTGCGATAGTTCTAACAAATCGGCCATATACTCCTGAGAATACCCCTTAATAATCCTGATTTTTCTAATTTTTTCACCTATCATTTTTTATTACAAAAATAAGAAATAACTTATAATTAAAAATTATTATTATAAAGTAAAACCCATAAATTATAGGTAAGTATTATTATAGTTTTGGAAGCATCAACAATCTGAAACGTACAATCATGAACATCAAAACACGGAACATGGCATGGCTTTAAAATGGTTTTTTAGTATTATATTCTTAATTCCGATAATAACTTATTGTCAGGATAAAGAATTTAAAAACAAGGGATTTAGCGTTGAAACATCAGTGCTAATCCTGTTTCCTTATGATTTTAGAATACCATCAGAACATGATGAAATATCTGAAACGAATACAAAATCTAAAATATTGGGAACAAGCGTACACTTAAACTATTATCTCTCTAAGTGTTTTGCTCTTACAGCAAGCAGTGGATATGAATTTATCAACCAGCCAAAAATTGATTACATACCAATTACCGGAGGAATCAAATGGGTTTTGAACGACACAAAAGAAAGCCTGTTAACTTCTTTTGATTTGGGCGGACATTTAGGGCATGTAGAAAAATTTGGTGTTTTATTACGAATTGGTGTGGGATATCGCTTTGTCATTTTCGAAAAAATGCTTGGCAGTTTTGAATTATGCTACTCGCACCAAAATTTGTATAAAACATTTACCAATTCTAACAATCAAAAAACAGATTATCACAATATTGAAAGTGCCGGATTTAAAATAGGAATAGAAATATATTAAATAATGAAATTATCAAAAATAATAGCTCTTGTTTTTATGATTCCTGCTAAAGAGAGCAATTTCATTAAGTTAAGCTTTTTTTTTAAGATAATTATCACCAAACAATTTTCACACAAAGACTAGACGTTTTTAAACTGACTACCCTCCAGCTTCAGCTGGAGGTATTTAATGCCCCAATAAGATGGCTTTAGCCAAAAATGCGCGATTTGGCTAAAGCCATTCAGATTGGTTTTATAGAAACTCCAGCTAAAGCTGGAGCCAATTCAAAACTAAACTTTGCGAGAAAAATTCTAACTTAACAAAGCTTAACTTAATGAAATTGCGCTCGCGCTCAATGTTATTAAGTTAAGATATTTTAGATTTTGTTCCATTGGAACACCTCATTGGTAGAAAAAAAATTCATCGAGAGAAACATCGTCCCATTGGGACGTTTGAGAAATTGTATATGTAATCTGTATATGTTTTTACCAATAATTATTTATAAAATCAAACGTTCCTACGGAACGTGAAAAAACACCATATTTATTGAGCTACCAATGAAATGTTCCAATGGAACAAAAACAAATTGTTCCATTGAATTTTTCCTTAACTTAATGAAATTGCACTCGCGCCGGCGGCTAAAAAGGAGAAGTCGCCGTTGATTTACACTTAAGAATATGATATAATTTCTAAATCTAAAAAATGCATAATTTAAAATTAACTTCAAAACTTAAATCTCGATCCTAAAAAGGTCGGGATTTTTTTATTTATTTCTTTCTAACAATATTGTGGATTAAATCAATAAACAGAAGGATTTTTCCTATATTTGAATATTCTTAAACTACGACATTAAGAATTAAATAATCTTTACTCAAATTGTAAGTGCCATTATTGGAAATAACAGTAATACTCATTAGCAATATGGGTTTTAATTAACTAAAATGTCGAGTTATGAGTACAAACACCCTTTCAAAAGAAGCCGAAAAAAGGCTGACAGATTTTTTTAACAAAACAATAGAACCCGAAGGAATGGCGAAAGCAATAAGGCAAGTAAATTATATACTCGCTTTAGGAATTTTAAGAAAAGATGAAACCCTTAAAAACGAAATAGAAAACCTCGAAAACAGCTTTTATTGGCTCAATGAATTAGCCGAAGTTTTAAATCCTTATTTGAATTTGGAATAAGTTTCCGCGATTACATCTTTTAAAATTAGTAATAAACTAGAAAACCTGCTAATCAGCAGGTTTTTCTAATAATTATATGGTCATTTTATTTCAAATTATTATCTAACCACGTTTTAATATGCGTTTGACTTCGTAAATCTGAAGGTACATTTGTTTTAATTGAATACTCAATAGTAGTAAAATTTGATTCTGTAATACTAAGATTTCTTGTTACCATATATTTATTAATAAAATGTAACATTTCATAACCTTCGTTTCTATTCAATAATACATTATCAGGATACCCAATTACTTTTTTACTATCTCCTTCAGTAGTTGTCCATGAATAATTAAACTTTAAAGAATTTCTTCCAAAATTTGCCATACTTTTTGTTTTTTTTTTAAAATTTATAATAAACAAATGTAGAAACCTGATTCATAGCTTTTTTACGGAAATCCATAATATCGCTTTCCTATTTTAATTACAAATTGTTAATAAAGCACATATAAAACCCTCGATCCTTATCTATTTTTTTATTATAACACTTTATAGCTATATATTAATATCTGCTTTGTAATCAGAATGTTTGTTTAACCAAATCTTTATTTCAACTAATAAATCTTGTAAACTTAATCTAAAATCCTTAAGTGTCGTTTCGTTTTGATTAGTCGTAAACCATGTCACTTTAATATCTTTTCTTGCTTCTGGATATAAATCAAAATATATTTTAACATATTTATTTTTGTGGGAGAAAGTGTCTTCCACTGAAGAAGCAGACCATAATGATATTTTTTGAATTTTCTTTTTTATCTGATTAGGCAACCAAACATTATTTGCGAATTGATTAATTTCATTTAATCCTTTATTTATATCATCATAATTAAATACAATAATTTTATCGTCTATTAAATTATTCACTAATTCATTTGAAGTGTTACCAATTGAGATTACAGAATGATGTGTTCCAGAATCAGACTCATATTCAGTATAAATAGTTTTTGATTTTATTACTTCAAGTAATTTAAATACTACTTCTATATTTTGATCTAATACTTTTTTTGAAACTCCAAATTTATCAAAAAGTAAAAATGCAATAATTAATGTAATCAAACTGGAGATTATAGTAATTAAATTAGTTGATATATCTAAAGCCTCTTTATTATTATCATAGAGCCAGAATGGCAGTAAAAACATTCCTATAATTAGAATTATTACAAACCAATGTATCACATTTTTTATCATTAATTAAATATTAATATGGTTAAGGAATAATATGGACAATGATTTTTTTATTCATAAGATATAGATAATTTTATCACTTCCCTTTTTTAAGATTTCGAATTTAAACTAATTTTTCCATCCAAAATAATATGCTAAAAATATAACTATCAATGCAAATATCGCCGTTATTATTTGAGTAATTAAATTCTCTCTAATTAATCCTAACCACTTTGGTGTGTTTTTTACTTTTTGGCCATATTCTTCTGGTGCTAATATTCTTAAATACTCGAAGGTATCATGTATAGTGTAAGCATATTCTGTTAGTACCAATTCGGAATATCCATTTAATCTATTATCTCCTTTGTCGCAAATCCTTTGATAATAAGTTTTGCTTGAACTTCTTTATATTTTATATCAAGTTCAGAATTAAAATCAGGATATTTATTAGTTCCTAATAATATTTCAGGCACAGTTGAAACACCTTTTTCTTTAATACCTCTAACAACTCTTGTTCCAAGTAAAGCAACATGGTGTAACCAACCATCTTTTTCCTCTTGTTGAGATTTAAGGATCTTTTTCTTTATTCTATTTTTTTTCAAAATACTCATTTATCTTACAATTTTATTTTTTTTAATATTAAATCCTCAACCTGCTATCAAATAAAAAAACCTGCAAAATAACGCATTCCATTCAATACACTCTCGCCCCAGCCTCCACAAAACTTTTAATTCTGGAACTTTTCGGATTCAGCTCCGTTACTATAGCATCTATCTTATCGAGACCACAAACCTGATGCGGCATTTTGCCATTTATTTTGTCTGAGGTTGCCAAAACAATAACTTTATCCGAAGCCTTAATCATTTCTTTTTTGATAATCGAAACTTCATATCCCATTTCGGTAAGTCCTTGATTGACATCTAAACTGCTTACGCCTAAGAAGCAAACATCAGCCCTGATTTTAGACAAAACCTGAACTACGTCGATGCCTACGGTTACCATGGCTTTTTTCTGTAGTTTGCCTCCAATAAAAATCAGTTCGATATTAGGATGCTGTGACAATTGCATGGCTATAGGCAAACTATACGTATATATGGTAGCCGAAAAGTCAATTGGAATAAGTTTGCAAAAAGACAAATTGGTAGTTCCTCCGGTCATTATAATCACTTGTCCTTCGGTTAAAAACGATAGCGCTTTTTGTCCTACTATTATCTTTTTGTCTTCGTTAATAATGGTGATATCAAATACATTATTTGATTTCTCTTTTAGAGGAAAGGCCGCTCCATATACTTTATTGATCAGCCCTTTATTGTGTAATTCATTAAAATCCCTACGTATCGTATCCTCAGAGATGTTCAACTCTAAGGCAAGATCAATCGTATTTATTTTTTCGACATTCTTAAATTTATCCATGATAAATTGATGTCTTTCTTTTTTAAGCATTTTAAATTTTTAACAAATATAAAATATAATGCATTATCGTGCGCGATTTAGTTATTAATAATTCTAAAATACTTCTACAAGAGTTAAAACAGCATTTTAAAATAAATATTAATGCATTTTTATGCATTTTATTGTGTTAAAAATAAAACTATTGCAAAAAATCGCAATAATTAGAATTAATTCCTATATTTAGGTTTTCTAACCAAACAAATATTTTAAAATGAAAAAACTATTATTTATTTTATTTGGAATTATTTTGTTTGCACAACCCGTTCTTGCGCAAACAAAAACCGTAACCGGTACAATTACGAGTAGTACTGACGGACTTTCTCTACCAGGAGTATCCGTTTTGATTGAAGGAACCTCTAAAAGTACCGTAACAGATCTAGACGGAAAGTTTAGCATATCCGTAAACGAAGGCGAAACTCTTGCTTTTACTTTTGTTGGTTTTGCTCCTAAAAAAGTCAAAATTACATCTGGCACAAACTCAGTCAATCTTAAAATGACCGAAGAACTCAACACACTTTCCGAAGTTGTTGTTTTGGGTTCTACAGTACGAGCAACACGTAAAGAACTCGGAAATGCAGTGACAAGTATAAAAGGCGAAGATTTGGTTAAAGCACAACCCGGAGGTCTTTCGACAGCTTTACAAGGAAAAATTGCCGGAGCACAGGTTTCTCAAAATTCAGGAGATCCAGCCGGAGGCTTCAGCATCAAACTTAGAGGAACTTCTTCTATACTAGGCTCTTCTGATCCATTATATGTTATTGACGGAGTGGTTTTAAACAATGCCACAACCAATGTAACCAACCTGAATGTTACCAGCGGGAACTCTAATATGCAGATTGGTCAAAACAGATCGGCAGACATTAACCCAAACGACATTCAAAGTGTTGAAGTCTTAAATGGAGGCGCTGCTGCAGCAATCTACGGATCAAGAGCAGCAAATGGTGTAGTTTTAATTACAACTAAAAAAGGAGTTGCGGGTGAAACGAGATATACATTTTCGACCAGCGTAACTTCAAACCAAATCCGCAAAAAACTGGACATGAATATGTCCGACAAACAGTTTGTAAGTACTTCTCCGGCATTATTCCCAATTCAGGGAAATCCTGCGAGTCCAACTACTGTAACGGTTTTAGGCAGGAATCTTGAAACCAGAACTACAGATGTGCAACGCTACGATTATCAAGACGATATCTTTGGTACAGGCGTTGGAACTGATACCTACTTTTCGCTGCAAGGCGGAGACGAGAAAACCAAGTATTTTGCTTCTCTTGGTTATTTGGTAAACGAAGGGATTGTAAAAAATACTGACTTTAAAAGAGCCGGTGCAAAAGTAAGATTGAAACATGATTTCAATTCGAAATTATCCGGTACGGTAGGATTAAACTATATCAATTCGAGTTCTAATGAAAAACCGGACGGAAATGTTTTCTGGAGTCCTATTAACGCCATTAACATTACCAATAATATTTACGACATTCATCGAACAGATGCCAATGGTAATTTATTGGCTGTTGATCCAAACAGGGTAAATCCGCTTTCGATTATAGATGATTTCAAAATCACGCAAAATACAGATCGTATTATTGCGGATCTACAATTGAATTATAATCCTTTTAAAAATTTCAATGCCGATTTGATTTTTGGTATTGACAATTACAATCAAAGAGGAAACGTATTTATCCCAAGATATCCTTATGTGGTGAATCCTGCGTATTACAATGATGGTTATGTTTCTGAAGCGACCAACAGAGTCGTTCAATTTAATAACGATTTGAATTTAAGATACCTTTGGAACATTAACGATAAATGGAAAGCTACCACTTACGGAGGTTACAACGTGCAAACCTATCGCGATAATTTTGTGGCTATTGAAGGCCGTAACTTAAAACCGTTTATTGAAACTATAAATGCTTTTAATACTTTGATTCCGGGTTCTCCAAGTTCCAGCCAATCCAGATACAATTTATGGGGTTATTATCTTCAGGAAACTGTTGGTTACAAAGACAAACTTTATCTGACAATTGCCGGAAGACAAGATGCTTCGACTATTTTCTCAAGCGATAACAGATCTCAGTTTTACCCAAAAGCAAGTGCGAGTTATGTACTTTCTGACGAAAAATTTATGGAAGGAATTCATGATGCTGTAAGTTCAGTTCGTTTTAGAGCTTCTTGGGGAAAATCAGGAAGTTTAACAGCGATTAAACCTTATGCCCGTTTTACCAATTATTCAACCGGAACCCTTTTAGGAAACAGTACTTTTACTATTGAAGGATTCAAGCAAGGAAACTTAGACCTAAAACCGGAACAAAGTGTTACGTATGAAGTTGGTGGTGATTTTGGTTTTCTAAAAGATCGCCTGAATTTATCTTTCAGTTATTACAATGCCGATATTGATGATTTGTTATTGCCGGTTCAGTTAGCGGCTTCAGAAGGCGCTACAAATACCATTAAAAACATTGGACAAATGAACAATAAAGGGTATGAAATCAATTTGAAATATGATCTTATCAAAAAAGAGAATTTACATTTTGACGTTTTTGTAAACTATAGCAGCAACAGAAATAAAGTAACAGGATTACCGCAACAGCGCTTTAAATTAGACAGTAACTTAGCCGGAGCTCCTGTTTTTGTTGAGATGAACAAACCAATCGGAATTTTCTACGGCACTTATTTTGCCCGCAATGCAGATGGAAGTTTATTGCTAACGCCAGACGGATATCCACAGACTGAAAAAGGCGATGTGAATACTGGTGCGCCACAAAGAGATGCTTCGGGACAGCCTACAGGAACTATTTTGAACAAACAAATTGGTAATCCAAATCCGGATTATGTGATTGCGTTTGGAGCCAATGTGAATTACAAAAAATTCGGATTATCAATATTATTTGACGGCGTTCAGGGCGTAGATGTTTTTGATGCCGATTACAGAACCAGACAAGGTGTTGGATCTGGAACATTGGTAACTAAAGAGCTAAACGGAGAATTACCTCGTGGGTATATCTGGTCTGTTTATAATATTGAAGAATTTAGAGTTGTTGACGGAAGTTATCTGAAATTAAGAGAAGTTTCTTTGAATTATTCTTTCGGAAAACTAACCAGCTTCTTTGACGATTTGACCGTTACTGCGAGTGGAAGAAACCTGATTTCATGGGATAATTTCACCAGTTTTGATCCTGAAACCAATTCGGGCGGACAATCTTCGGTTGCGAGATACAATTTCGGAACAGTGCCAATTCCAAGTTCCTATTCATTGGCAGTAAAAGTTCAATTTTAATCAAACAAAAAACATCATGAAAAAAATATTCATTCCTATAGTAGCCTTTACATTGCTTTTTGCAAGTTGTAATGAAGATTATGTAGACCCTACAAAACCATCGTTGGAATTGGTTTTTGGAACCCGAGAAGGAGTTATTGGTGCTGCCAACGGATTACAGCAACTTTGGACTATTGACCGTACAAGTCCTGTTTACAACACCATTACAGGAAACGGATTCACCACAAAAGAATTACGATTAATAAACGCAGGAAATGTCGATGAAGGTGAACTTTCTGTTGGTGGCGGTGTACTTTCGACCAAAAATCAAGTCGTAAACAATCTTTGGTCACAATGTCTTGTGATTAAATCGGAATCTCAAAAAGTAATCGATCATGTTGATGTATTAACTTCGGAAAACGAAAAAGCAAGCGTTCTTGTTCATGCCACTATTTTTAAAGCAATGGCGATTACAACTCTTGTACAATATTTTCAAAGTGTTCCATTACAAACAGGAAAAAATGCCACTTTCAATTCCAGAGCAGAAGTTTTAGCCGAAGCTATTAAAATTTTAAAACTGACAGAACCTCTTCTTGACAAAGCAACAGGATTCTCTGGTTTGGTAGGTGGAATTAATTACAAAAATACCGTTTATGCACTTTTAGCAAGAACCTATTTAATGGCGGGAGATAATGACAATGCCATTGCTTATGCAAACTTGGTTGATCTTTCGGCTAAATCAGTTTTTGCCTTTGATCAGATTAGTGCGAACCCAATTGCTTACATTTCTATTACAACAAACAATGTTTTTCAGCCAGTAGATTTAACCTTGGGATTACCAACAGGTTTAGCGCCTGCAAGTACTGACGGAAGATTGAATTTCTATATTAAACCGGGTTCGAATCCTACAACTGCAACCGGATTTTTTGATTCGAATACAAAATCAATTCCGCTTTATTTACCTGGCGAAATGATGTTAATTAAAGCCGAAGGATATGCGCGTAAAGATAATTTGCCACAAGCTGTAATTGAATTAAACAAAGTTTTGACCAAAACTTCCGCAACAGATACGTACGGAATTGGAGCTAATCTTACGCCATACACCGGAGCTGTAACCAAACCTGCAATTTTAACAGAGATTTACAGAAACCGTTGTATCGAGATGTATATGTCAAGTCTGAAACTTGAAGACAGCAGAAGATTTGAACGTCCCGCTGCAGGAACTGCCGGAGCCGAGAGAAACCGTAACTGGTATCCTTATCCGGATTCTGAAAGAAATAATAACACTAATACTCCTCCCGATCCTGCTATTTAAAAATTGTAAAATTGGGATAGAATACAATGCCTTTACCGTGTGAACATAAATATTATAAACACGAATTTGCTTCGCCTGTTCGACTTTCAGTCTCGGGTCACGAATTTGCACAAATTTTAATGGGCTAGCTTAGTTTGTGAAATTAATTTCACAAACCTAATTAGTGTTAATTTGTGACCCGAGACTGAAAGTCGAACAGGCGAAGCAAATTCGTGTTTAAAATTGATTTATAATATTTATGTCCAAACGGTAGCATGATACCCCAATTTTTATAAAATAACCACAATTTATTTGTAATGAAAAACAAAATACCCGAAACCGAACAAGAATCTTTATACAAAAATTTAGATCAGATGAGCACCAAAGAATTGCTCATTAACATGAATACGGAAGATCAAAAAGTGCCTCAAATTGTTGAAAAACAAATTCCAAAAATTGAAAAACTGGTAAAAGCAATCGTAAAAAAAATGCAGCTCGGCGGACGATTATTTTACATCGGAGCCGGAACTTCAGGGCGCATTGGGATTCTGGACGCTTCTGAATGTCCTCCAACTTTTGGTGTACCGCACGATATGATTATCGGAATTATCGCCGGCGGAGATACTGCCATTAGAAAAGCGGTCGAAAATGCCGAAGACGATACAGAGCAAGCCTGGAAAGATCTGGGTAAACATCAAATCTCAAGTTTGGATTTTATTATTGGAATCGCTGCTTCGGGAAACACGCCATATGTTTTGGGTGGGCTTAAAAAAGCAAAAGAAAACAACATAAAAACGGGAAGTATTTCCTGCATTAGCAAAGGGTTAATTGCTGAGGTTGCCGATTATCCTATAGAAGTGGTTGTAGGCCCTGAATTTTTAACCGGAAGTACACGTATGAAAGCCGGAACCGCTCAAAAATTAACCTTAAATATGATTTCTACCTCGGTAATGATTAAATTAGGGAAAATTAAAGGCAATAAAATGGTTGACATGCAATTGTCTAACGAAAAATTAGTAAAAAGAGCCATTAAAATGATTATGGAAGAGCTTAATATCGAGCACGATCTTGCTGCCGATTTGCTACAAAAACACAAAAGCGTCAGAGCTGTTTTACAGGAAAATAACGCTAAAAAATAAAGTCGATAATAGTCTGGCGAATAAATCTCTCGCGAAGTTTTTGTCAATTTCGACGGAGGAGAAATCACACTAGTAATTCGACAAAGATTGGCGAATTTCTACGCGGAGTTTCGTGTGTGATTTCTCCTCCGTCGAAATGACAATATTGTGTTCAATTAAGTTTTCATGTGGACACAAATCTTACATATTAATTTCACGAACGAATTAGTGGCAATTAGTAAAATTAGTGTTTAATTGAACTTTTGAATTACACTAACCAAATTAAAAAATAATTTCATAACTAATCCAAAACCAAAATGTCTTCAAGCACCATCTTAATTTTTATCTTCGTTTATTTTGGAATATTATTGCTCATTTCCCAAGTCATTAGTAAAAAAGGACAGGACAATGATTCGTTTTTTAAAGCCAATAAAAACTCTAAATGGTATTTAGTTGCTTTTGGTATGATTGGAACCGCACTTTCCGGTGTTACCTTTATTTCGGTTCCGGGCGAAGTAGGGTCACCAAACGGCGAGCAATTCAAATATTTTCAGTTTATATTAGGAAACGCAATCGGGTTTATTATTATCGCTAAAGTATTGCTTCCGCTTTATTATAGAATGAATTTAACGTCAATTTACAGTTATATAGAGCAGAGAATGGGCTTTAATAGTTATAAAACTGCCGCTTCTATTTTTCTGGTGAGCAGAACGATAAGTTCAGCCTTTCGATTGTATTTAGTGGTGATTGTGTTGCAGCGTTATGTTTTTGATTTTTATGGAATTCCATTTCCAATGACGGTGTTTTTAGCCTTAACTCTTATCTTTTTATATACTTATAAAAGTGGTTTAAAAACTATTATTATTACCGACACTTTACAGACATTTTTCTTAGTAACTTCCGTTTTTATCACCATTTATTTTGTTTGCGACAGTTTAAATCTAACCGTAATCGAGTCCATTTCAACAATCAGAAAAAGTAATTATTCGCAGGTATTTTTCTTTGATAATTTTTTAACAAGCAAATATCATTTTGTAAAACAAATTCTTGGCGGAATCTTTGTAACCATAGCAATGGTAGGTCTCGATCAGGATTTAATGCAAAAAAACCTAAGCTGTAAAAATATCGGCGAAGCACAAAAAAACATGTTTACATTTACGGGCGTATTTGTACTGATCAATATTATTTTTCTAAGCTTAGGCGCTTTATTGTATATCTATGCTAACAAAAACGGAATTTCGGTACCACTTGACTTAGTAACCAATAAACCCAGAACCGATTTACTCTTCCCAGAAATTGCACTGAATCATTTATCAATTGTTCCTGCTTTTATTTTTCTTTTAGGAATTATTGCCGCCACTTTTGCAACCACAGATTCGGCATTGACGGCTTTAACTACTTCTTTTTGTGTGGACTTTATGGGAATGGACAAAACGGAGAATCTTTCTAATACCAACAATATCAAGAGAAGACATTTAGTTCATTTTGGGTTTTCGATATTACTATTTCTCGTGATTATTGTCTTAAATTCTTTTAATGACAGTTCAGTCGTTGCCCTGATTTTCAAAGCAGCATCTTATACTTATGGCCCATTATTAGGATTATATGCCTTTGGATTATTACAAAAATCAAGAAGGGTAAACGACAGAATAGTTCCTGTAATTTGTATTATCGCACCTATTTTGACTTATTTTGTGAGTGAGCATTCCACTTCAGTGATAGGATATACCTTTGATAATGAACTTATAATCATAAATGGATTATTCACCTACATCGGACTTTATTTTACCAGTAAAACTTCTGAAGAAAAAATATCTTTTTAAGTCTATTTGTTTGTTATACTAGTTTTATTTATATTTTAGTCCATTGTTGTCCGGAATAATGCCGATGTAATATGAAAATAGTACAATGCAATTGGATTATATTGAATATACAATCGGTATAAAATAATCTGATTTTAGCATTTCAATTCAACAGATTTCATAAAATTTAATTTTCATGAACAAAAATATAAGCGCACTTTACCAAATCGCACAAAAAGAAACCCGAAAAATTATCGGATTAATGTCGGGAACTTCACTTGACGGACTCGATATTGCGTTATGCGAAATTTCAGGTTCGGGTCAAAATACCGCTGTCAAAGTAGCCCATTTTGAAACCATCGATTATTCGGAAGAAATTAAAATCGAAATCCGTAAAGTTTTTGCAAAGAAAGAAATTGATTTTCAGCATTTAGTTTTGCTCAACGAATGGATTGGAATTTTGCATGCCGAAATGATAAACAGTTTTCTTAAAAAACGCAATATTCTTTCTGATGAAGTCGATTTAATTGCTTCACACGGTCAGACGGTTTTGCATGCTCCAAAATTTTTACATCAACAGGAAAAATTTCCAAATGCTACTTTACAAATTGGCGATGGCGATCATATTGCAGTAAAAACAGGCATTATTACTTTGTCTGATTTTAGGCAAAAACATATTGCCGCAGGTGGTGAAGGTGCTCCATTGGCAGTTTATGGTGATTATTTTTTGTTTGGAAAAAAGGGAGAAAACCGCATTATGCTTAACATGGGCGGAATTGCCAATTTTACTTTTTTGCCCGCTTCCTCAAATGCCGAAGAAACTTTTGTAACGGATACCGGAACCGGAAATACATTAATTGACTTTTTTACCAAACAATATTATCCTGAAAAAAGTTACGATAAAGACGCTGAAATAGCCCAACAAGGAACCGTAAATCAATTGTTACTGGATAATCTGAAAGATAATGCATTTTTCAGTCAGGAATTTCCAAAAACCATTGGTCCGGAACTTTTCAGCGAAGCATATGTAAAAGCAGCTTTAGCAAAAAGTGCTATTGAAACTATTTCAGCTCCGAATTTATTGGCAACTTTAACTCGTTTTAGTGCCGAAACAATTGCCGAGGCCATTTATTATTCTGTAAAAGATAGTGCTTTTAAACTCGAAAATTTCAAAATTTACATGTCCGGCGGAGGAACACATAATCCATTATTGGTAAAATGGCTAAAAGAATTATTGCCTTGTACTTTTCGCAAAACTGATGAACTGGGAATTTCCGGCGATGCCAAAGAAGCCGTTTTATTTGCAATTTTAGCTAATGAAACTGTCGCGGGAGAAGATTTTAATTTTGGTTCTCATAAAGGAATTCCATCTGTGACTATGGGAAAAATTTCATTCCCCAATTAAATAAAAATTATTGTGACTAATAATTAAACACATAGTTACGAAGCTAAATATCTTTAAGTTAAGAGAAAATCTATAATAATATGGCGAGTAAATCTCTCGCAAAGCCGCGAAGTCGCAAAGTTTTGTCATTTCGACCGAAGAGAGAAATCACACTAGTAGCTCGACAAAGATTGGCGTCATTACTTTACGGAGTTTCTTGTGTGATTTCTCCTTGCGTCGAAATGACAATATTGTGCTAATGAATTAAATAAAATAGAAAAATGAAAGATCGCATTATTTCAGTTGATGTTTTAAGAGGACTTACCGTTTTATTAATGACGGTTGTAAATAATCCGGGAAGCTGGGATTATGTTTACCCAATTCTCGATCACGCAAAATGGAATGGCTGCACGCTGGCTGATCTCGTATTTCCTTTTTTTATTCTCGTTGTAGGAATTGCAATTCCTTTGGCAATGCCCATTAAACAAGATACACCTGAAATTATTCTCAAAATAATAACGCGTTCTCTGCGCATTATTTGCCTTGGATTCTTTTTATACTTTTTTAACAGCATTTATTTTTTAGGACTGGACGGATTTCCCCTTCTGCTTGTTCGTTTAGGCATTACAGCCGTTGTTGGATATGCTTTGATTGGAGATTTCAATCTTAAAACCAAAACCATTTTAGCCATTAGTCTTTTTATAATTTTTCTGGCGCTGGCTTACGGAGGACATGAGAACTTTAAAGATGTCAGACTTCCAGGCGTTCTACAGCGTATTGGGATTGTTTATTTCTTTGTTTCAATTATTTATTTAAAAACAACTATAAAAACTCAAATCATACTGAGTTCTACGATTTTGGTTGGATATTGGGCTATAATGACATTGATTCCCGTTCCTGGAATTGGTTCTTCAAACCTTGAACCAATTACCAATTTAGCTTCATGGTTAGACAGTATTTTATTAAAAGATCATATGTATATTGCCACCAAAACATGGGATCCGGAAGGTATTTTAAGCACTATTCCAACTATAGCAAACGGATTAATTGGTTTATTAATTGGACAATTGCTCATCAAACCTTTACCAAAAATAGAAATCGCCAAAAAAATGGGAATCATAAGTATACTATTGATTATTTCAGGATTGTTGTGGTCAGTATTTTTTCCAATAAACAAAGCACTTTGGACGAGTTCTTACGTTTTATTTACTGCCGGAATTGCGCTTTTCCTGCTAACGCTGATTTATTATGTTGTAGATGTATTGCAACACAAAAAATGGACAAAGTTCTTATTGAGTTGGGGCGTAAACCCAATGATCGTATTCTTCGTTTCTGGAATATTGCCTCGTGCACTCTCATTAATTAAAGTTCAGAACCCGGAAAATATTTCAGCTCAAATAAACGTTAGAGATTATGCCTACCAATATTGGATTAGCCCGCTTTTTGAAAATCAAATGATATCGTCCCTTACTTATTCAATATTATATATACTTTTATGGAGTTGTGTATTATGGTACTTTTATAAAAAAGGCATGATTTTTAAGGTATAATATTGACGACAAAACAAAGGGAACTATTCTAAAATTATAATTTCTTATACTCATCTAAAAAAACTATTTTTGGTTTCTGTTAAAAAAGATTGAAATGCATAAAAATCAGCAACTATTATTCTCTATCCTATTTTTATTTTTCTTTGGATGGAAATCCAATGCGCAGGAAAAAATATTACACCCTAAAAACGAATTTAGAGGTGTCTGGATTGCCACCGTTGTAAACATCGACTGGCCCAAAACCGCTATTGATGGTGTTGAGAAAGAAAAAGCAGATTATCTTGAAATTTTAGAAGCTTATAAAAAACTAAATTATAACGCAGTAATTGTTCAGGTTAGAAGTGTTGGTGATGCGCTTTATCAATCTGAATTGGCACCTTGGTCACGATTCCTGACCGGCAAAGAAGGTCAGGCACCAAATCCGTATTATGATGTATTAGCGTGGATGATCGAAGAAGCACACAAAAGAGGTTTCGAATTTCACGCCTGGCTAAACCCTTATCGTGCTACTTTTGACTTAAACAAACAACAACTAAGTCCAAATCACGACATTTTTAAACATCCGGAATGGATGATTGAATATGGTGGAAAAATATATTATGATCCTGCTTTGCCTGAAGTTCAGGAACATTTGACGAAAGTTGTAAAAGAAGTTGTAGATAAATACGATATCGATGCGATTCATTTTGATGATTATTTTTATCCTTATACTGTTCCGGGAAAAACATTTAATGATACCACATCGTACAAAAAATATGGTGCAGGTTTGAGTCTTGGCGATTGGCGTCGTGCCAATGTGAGCAACTTTGTACACACGATTTCAACCACTATAAAAGCCAGCAAACCTTGGGTACAATTCGGGATTAGCCCGTTTGGAGTTTGGCGTAATAAATCAGTAGATCCTAAAGGTTCTGAAACCCAATCAACCGCAAATTACGACGATTTGTATGCTGATCCTATTTTATGGATGGACCAAAAATGGATCGATTACATTCTGCCTCAATTGTATTGGAGCATGAATAATCCGAGAGCTTCTTATTCGAAATTAGTAAAATGGTGGTCAGAAAACTCCAATAATACAGCACTTTATATTGGACACGCTTCTTATAAAATCAGAGGTGATGGTGACAAAAGCTGGAATTTTGCCACTGAAATTCCAAATCAGGTTGATTATGCCAGAAGTTTTAAAAACGTTGGTGGAAGCGCTTATTTCAGTTCCAAATGGTTCATGGATAAAAACTTTGATGTTGTACGTTTATTAGCCGAAAACCAATATAAATATCCGGCACTTCCGGCTCCGGTTCCTAATTTGAAACACATTATAATTGACATTCCGATTGTTAATGAATTTCAGAAAGACAGCACTAAATATACCTTCAATATTAAATCTCCATTAAGCACTCAAGTTCGTTATGTTGTGATTTATGGAGGGGAAAATATCTCAAAAGTAGATATTAATGATCCTTCAAAAATAGTTGACAAAATAGCGGTTAATCAATACGACGGAACAATTTTATTTTCTATCCCAACCGAAAAATTGAAGCAGTATAAAGCTTGTGCTGTGACATTTATTGATTATTTTGCGAACGAAAGTACCCCAACTGCTATCGACTTAAAAAAGAATTATAAAATTTATTCCCCTGCACAACCTGATGAAAACAGATAATAAACCCTGGTTTTGGATTCCGCTTCTTAATTTTGCATCTGGTTTGCCTTATGCCGTAATTATCTCAGTTTCGGTAATTATGTACAAAAAACTCGGAATCTCTAATAAAGACATTGGTCTTTATACCAGCTTATTATATCTGCCTTGGGTAATTAAACCGTTATGGAGTCCGTTTATTGAGTTAATCGGAACTAAAAGAAAATGGTTTTTATCCATGCAATTACTTATTTCGATTGCCTTTTTATTAGTCGGTTTTACCATTCCTACAACCGGTTTTTTCATGATGACTTTGGCTATCTTTTGGGTTGCCGCTTTTGCTTCGGCTTCAAATGATATTGCAAGCGATGGCTTTTATTTATTGGTTTTACCCGAAGATAAACAATCTTTTTTTATCGGAATCAGAAGCACCTTTTATAGACTTGCAATGTTGGCCGGAAATGGATTAATTGTTTTATTGGCGGGTTATTTCGAACATAAATACAGTGATAATACCAAAGCTTGGTCGTATACGATGATTGCTGTTGGTTTATTAATGACTTTTATAACGGTTTACAATTTTTTCTCCACACCAAAAACCGAAATAAATGCAGGCGAAAAACCTGTTGATCATAATAAACAAAGTTTTGCAAGTATTTTTGCAAGTTTCTTCAGGAAAAAACAAATCATTATAGTTCTGGCTTTTATATTATTATTCAGATTAGGAGAATCGCAATTAATTAAAATGCTGACACCTTTCTTAGTAGATCCAATTAAATATGAATTGGTTGAAACAGGATCAGACGCAGATCAGACAAAGGCATTAGAATTATACAATTCAAAGGTCAAAAACGGAGAAAAATTATCCGATTCAGAATTACAATTACTTTATTCTAAACTGCCTGTTTTAGTGGAAATGAGAGATCAAAAGAAACCACTGGCAGAAGTAGAAAATAAAGATAAAGAAGAATATAAAAATGCAAACAAGGCCAGAATTGACTTTGTAGATCTATTGATTGTTAATAAAGGAAATCAAAAAACAATCAAAAAAGGTGGTATGGGACTTGAGACCGAAGATATTGGTTTGATTTATGGAACTTTTGGATTAATCGCTTTGACATTAGGTGGAATTCTGGGCGGAATTGCAATCTCAAAACAAGGGCTTACAAAATGGATGCTTCCAATGATTTTGACCATGCATTTACCTATAATTGGTTTTATTTTGTTAGCGCATTTTCATCCGGCTTCTATTTATTATATTTATGCTGTTGTAATCATCGAACAGTTTGGTTACGGCTTTGGTTTTGCTGCTTTCATGATGTATTTGATTTATGTCGCTGAAGGAGAATCTAAAACTGCGCATTACGCTCTTGCAACCGGATTTATGGCTATGGGAATGATGTTGCCTGGAATGGTTAGCGGTTACATTCAGGAATATTTAGGCTACGGAAATTTCTTTATTTGGGTATTTCTAGCTACAATTCCTGGTATTATTTTATCACGTTTTTTAATTTTCCCGAAAGATTTTGGGAAAAAATCTGAAGAAGTTTAACCCCAAATCAAACATCTTAATATGGAAATCAATGAAAATTTGCAGGCTGAACGAAACCTGAAAGCAATTGAATTTGAAAAAGCAGGAGAGATTGAGAAAGCAATTGCGTTATATGAAGAAAATATTAGCGAAGGTTTTAAAGGAAATCATCCTTATGATCGATTGGCGACAATCTACAAAAACCTAATTGATCTTGACAACGAGATTCGGGTTTTAGAAAAAGCCATTATTGTTTACGAAGAAATCACTCTCGAAGACCGATTGGAAGGTTTACCAAAACTTTTCCGTTTTAAAAACCGACTCGAAAAAGCCTTACATACCAAAACTCAGCTTGCCAAACAAAAGAAAAGCAAATTGAAATAAGTAAATTTATCAAAATAGTATCCTTTATTATTTAGTGAAAGCATAACTGATTTTTTTTTAAATTAAACTTAATTTTCTTTTTACCATTAAGAAATTAAGTAATTTAAGCCAAGCTTTATGAACTTAATACCTTAATGGTGAAAAATAATGGAATTTATTTTGACATAATTACTAAACTTTTTTTACCTAATCATGAATACCTTAAAAAGAACAAACTCTGACGATACTGATTTTATAAAACTGGTGGTTTTACTAGATCAGGATTTAGCTATTAGAGACGGAGAAGATCACGCCTTTTACAATCAGTTTAATAAAACCGATAAGATAAAACACGTTGTCGTTTTTTACGAGAATGATATTGCCGTAGGTTGTGGCGCTTTTCGAGAAAAAGAAAACGACAAAGTCGAAATCAAAAGAATGTTTGTACATCCTGATTTTCGAAAAAAAGGAATTGCATCGCAGGTTTTAGCTGAATTAGAAATTTGGTCAAAAGAAGTAGGTTATACGTATACTATTCTTGAAACTGGCAAAAATCAGCCGGAAGCGATTAATCTATATCAAAAATTGGGTTATACTATAATTCCAAATTATCCGCCTTACGAGAAAATGGATAATAGCGTTTGCATGAAAAAGACCTTGTTAAACACATAGAAACATAGGTTTTCTGCATAAATCAAAGAATAAAAAAAGAAATAAATTTCTTCACACATAGTTAGTCCCGATCCCGAAACGTCGGGACGGGATGCATTTGAATAATTGAAACGCCTAATTTAATATCAAAAAAGGCTATGTCTCTATGTGTTAAAAATAATTACACCTACGGGTTTTACAATAATGAAAATGACAGCCGAAGCATTAAGACAAAAAGTGGGACAATTTTTTTTCCCCGCAGTTTTTATCAACGATACCGAAGAAAACATTCAGGAAACAGAACGTTTGATAAAAGAACACAATATTGGCGGATTAACTTTTTTTCATAGTCGAGCCAGTGCTGCAACGAATTACGAAAGCAAGAAAAAAGTCGTCTTTAACGACGATAGTTACCAAAAAATAAAAGACTTAATTGTTCGGTATCAAAAAGCCGCTTCTACTCCACTTTTAATAAGCATTGATGCCGAATGGGGTTTGGCGATGCGTATCGAAAAAACACCACAATATCCGTATGCAATCACGCTTGGTGCTTTGCCGGAAAGTAAATCAAATTTGGTTTATGAAGTTGGGAAACAAATTGGATTAGATCTAAAAGCTGCCGGAATTCATTATAATTTATCGCCTTTGGCAGACATTAATAACAACCCTAATAATCCCGTTATTGGCTATCGTTCTTTTGGTGAAAACAAAGAAAAAGTCGCCAATTTTGCTGTGGAATATTTAAAAGGAATGTCTGACGTTGGAATTTTAGGCTGCCTGAAACACTTTCCCGGACACGGAAACACCAATGTCGATTCGCATTTAGGATTACCGGTTTTAAACGAAACTCTGGAAGAATTATTAGAAAACGAATTATATCCTTTCATCAAAGGAATCGAAAATAATGTCGACTCTATTATGATTGGACATTTGGCCGTTCCAAGTTTAAATGACGGAAAAGATACATCGGCAACATTATCAAAACCAATTATCGAAACGCTTTTACGCGGGAAATTAGGTTATGATGGCTTGGTAATTTCTGATGCACTAAACATGCACAGCGTTTCTAAATTATACGAGACTAAAGGAGAATTAGAATGGGAAGCCTTCAACGCCGGAAACGATATTTTGTGCTTCGCCGAAAATGTTCCGGAAGGAATTGAAGCGATTCTTAAAAACGCTTCACCGGAACGTATTGAAGAAAGTTTCAACAGAATCCTGAAAGCCAAAGAAAAAGTTGGAATTCTTTCTAATCCTAATTTTACTTCAGGAGAATTAAACTTCGAAAAAGCATCTGCATTGAATCTTGAAATTGCTCAAAATTCAATTACAAAGATAATTGATCATTCAAATACTACATTAGCTTTCGAATCTCAAAAAAGCAATCAACTAGTAAAATTGAGTTTGTACAAAAATGTCGAAAATACTTTTTTCAAAACCCTAAACTCAAAATTAAAATCTCCTGAATTTGCTTTTGAAAATTTAGAGGTTTCCGATATTTCTTCCATAGAAAAAGAACTACAAAATTTCGAAACTGTAATCATTTCATTATTTGTTCCAAAAGCAAAACCAATGAACAATTTCGAAATTAATAATGAAGTTTTAGATTTACTTTCCGGATTGCTTCAAACCAAAAAATGTATCGTTTATGTTTTCGGGAATCCCTATGTTTTACCAATTATTCCGAATCTTTTGGAGGCTTCCGGACTAATTCAGGTCTATCAGGATTTTGAAGAATTTCAAAAAGTTGCAGGAATTCAATTTTTAGAAAATTTAACTTGTAGCGGAAGCTTACCCGTAAATATTGATATCCAATAACTTACAATTAAACATAACTAAAACTTATCAACTTATAAATATTAATAATCACATCTTATTGTAAGTACCCTTACTTATACCCTACTTTTGCACCAGAAATAAATTTTTAACGTAAAACGAAAAATATGTCTTTAGTAGGAAAAAAATTCCCAAGTATTGCAGTAGATGCTATCTCAGAAATGGGTGATAATTTAAAAATCAACATCCTTGAGGAAGCAGTAAACAACAACAAAAAAGTAGTATTGTTTTGGTATCCAAAAGATTTCACTTTTGTATGTCCAACTGAACTACACGCCTTTCAAGCTGCATTACCAGAATTTGAAAAAAGAAATACTATCGTAATCGGAGCTTCATGTGATACAAACGAAGTACACTTTGCCTGGTTAAACACTCCAAAAAACAATGGTGGAATCGAAGGTATAACTTACCCAATTTTAGCAGATACGAACCGTAACCTAGCTAACATTTTAGGAATTTTAGATATCGAATCTACAGAATACAGCGAAGAAACTGATTCAGTTATTATCGAAGGTTCAAACGTAACTTACAGAGCTACTTACCTTATTGACGAAACTGGAAAAATCTTCCACGAAAGTGTAAACGATATGCCATTAGGTCGTAACGTAAACGAATACTTACGTATGGTTGATGCTTATACTCACATTCAGGAAAAAGGAGAAGTTTGTCCTGCAAACTGGGAAGCTGGTAAAGAAGCAATGTCTGCTGACAGAATCAGTACTGCTGAATACTTGAGCGCAAACTAATTTTTTTATAAAGGTACAAAGGTTCAGAGGTATAGAGTTGCAAAGCTTTTGCTGCTCTATTACAAAGTTTACAAACTTTGTTCTTTGAACCTTTGCTACTTTAAAATTTTTAAAACATACAAAGCTACAGAGCAACAAAGATAAACGAAGTTTCAAAAACTTTGTCCCTTTGAACCTTTGCCACTTTGAACCTTAAAAAACAAAACTATGTTAATCGACTTAAACGAAGATACGTTAGCAGATTTAGTTGCTAAAAACGAAAAAGTAGTAGTACAATATTCAGCTTCATGGTGTGGAAATTGCCGTATTATGAAACCAAAATTCAAAAAATTAGCAACAGAAAACGAAGCTATCACTTTTGTTTTGGTTGATGCAGAAAATTCTCCGGAATCAAGAAAATTAGCCAATGTAAGCAACTTGCCAACATTCGCAACTTTCGTAAACGGAAAATTAGTTGGAGAAACTCAAACCAACAAACAAGAAGTTTTAATCGACTTGGTAAACGCTATTGCTTAATGAGATTGGTTAGACTTGCTTAGATTTTTAGACTTCTTAGATGTTGTCTAGATTTCAAAAAAAAGTCTAAGAAATCTAAGAATGTCTAAAAATCTAAGAAATCTAATTATGAAATTACCCGTAATAAAGCAATTGACCCAATTTATCGAAGAAAACGATCAGGATTATATCATAGAAACGATCGAAGTTCTGGAAGCAATGACTGAAATTCCTTCTCTAAAAGATGAAGAATTAGATGTAATTGGTGAATTAATTTCAAATATGTACGGTGCGCTTGAAGTACACAAAATGGTGGTTCAGGGCACAGATAAAAAAGAAGCTTTAAATGCGTTCATGAAACGTGTTTTAGGTTCTATCGATAAATAAATCGACCTTTTTCTTAAGAAGAAATAAAAAAAACATGACTTAAAAAACGCTTTCCTTCCAAGAGAGCGTTTTTTTTTGTTTTCAACTATACTTTGGGCGAGCCACCATTAGAAAAAGGGGCTAATCTGCTTTGCGCTTATTCGCCCCTTTTACTAATGCTGTCGGGCTGTACGCGCTACTTCGGTAGCCAGCTTCCATCCCTCTCGCGAGGAAAACAGTTTTCAGTCTCAGTTTTTCAGTCTCAGTTTTCAGCGCAATCTTGTCATTGCGATTTCTATGACAACATCAAATCTTTTTGTTCTTTTCAACGGATTAAAATCTGTTGCTACAAAATAAATCATTCCTTTGGAATTTTTCTTCAAGGAGTTCCAGAGGAACAAATCATATTGTAGGAATGGATTTTAATCCATTCTTCGCAATCATAACCACAAGCAAAGTCATTGAGGAACGAAGCAACCACACTAACATCAGTAAATTTTTAAAAACATATAAAAAATCAATTTTTGCAAACTCCTTCTGGAGATTCCTCTTGTCTCGCGATAACATAAAACAACAATAAAATCCGTAATAATTCGTTTAATCTGCGTCATCCGCGGGCAAAATATGCGCAATCCCACATGAGATTGCTCCGTTCCTCGCAAAGACAAATTCACATCTTAATCTATACTTAAACCCACAACAAATACTTTTAGATTCAAATATTAATCCTTACTTTTGAACCTCATTAATTTAAACAAAAATCATGGCTTCAATAACATTAGGAGGGAATCCTATTCATACTTCAGGCGAATTACCAACAGTTGGATCACAACTTGCTGATTTCAAATTAGTACAAAACGATTTATCAGTTGCTTCATTAAGTAATTTCGCAGGAAAAAAATTAGTTTTAAATATTTTCCCAAGTATCGATACAGGAACTTGTGCAACTTCTGTTAGAAAATTCAACGAAAGTGCAAGTAACTTAGAGAACACTACAGTTTTATGTATCTCAAGAGATTTACCTTTTGCTCAAAAGCGTTTTTGTGGAGCTGAAGGATTAGAAAATGTGGTAAACTTATCTGATTTTCAAGCAGGAACTTTTGGTAAAACAAACGGTTTAGAAATCACTGACGGACCTTTAGCAGGTTTACATTCAAGAGCAATAATTGTTGTTGATGCTAATGGAAAAATCACACATACAGAACAAGTTGCTGAAATTGCAAACGAACCAAATTACGAAGCAGCTCTAGCAGCACTATAATACCTATAAATGGAATTTCAAAAAGATAATACCTTTGTTACAGGCCGATTAAAAAGCATGACTTATGCTTTTAACGGCGCTGTGAAACTTATTAAAACAGAACACAGTATCATGGTTCAATTTTCACTGGGAATTGCCATGACTATTGCTGGTTTTTATTTTCATATTACTCAAACCGAATGGCTTTGTCAAACATTGGCAATTGGTTTGGTTTTAAGCGTTGAAGGATTGAATACAGCTGTTGAAAAAATAGCCGATTTTATTCATCCTAATTACAGCAAACGAATCGGATTTATTAAAGATATTGCAGCTGGAGCGGTATTTTTTGCCGCAATGACAGCAATAGCAATAGGCTTGATTATTTATTTACCAAAATTTATATAGGCAACAGGAAACGCAAGAATGGCAAAAACAACCAAAAAAGAAACTTTAGACAAAAAAAACGAATCAAAAACGGAGACGATAAAGTCGTGGAAACTAACCAAACAACAAAAATTTGTTTTGGGATGCCTTTTGATACTCTTTTCAGTTGCATTATTAGTAGCATTTATTTCCTTTTACGTCAACGGACAATGGCAATCTGACCAAAGTGCGGTTAGCCAGCTTGGTGATCGTACTGAAGTCGTAGAAAACTGGCTCGGAAAATTCGGGGCTTATCTTGCTGACTTGATTGTGTACAAAGGATTTGGAATTGCTTCTTTTGTACTTGTGCGTTTATTTTTCCTTACCGGAATGTTTTTAGCATTAGAATTATCTCTAAAAAAGCTAAAGAACATATGGTTTTGGGATTTATTTGCTATTATTATTGTTTCTGTCCTATTTGGATTTTTCGCCACTTCAGCACCTGAATTAGGCGGAACAATTGGTTATGAATTAAACTTATTTCTGCAAGATTACATCGGAAAAACAGGAACTCTATTAACTCTACTTTTTGGTTTAATTGTTTATCTTATTTTTAAAATCAAATTATCGCCGGAAAAAATCCAGTCTTATTTTGATTCTACCAAAAAAGAATTCAACTCTGAATTAAATTCTATAAAAACGCCTCAACAACCGGAAAGTGCTTACAATCTGGAGGAATTTGCTATTGAGGAAGATCCAGAATTAGACAATATTCATTTAAAATCAGATGTTAGCCAATTCGAAATCAACAAAGAAGCTTTAAAACCAACAATTTCGAATTCCTCCGAAATCGATTTGAATCCGGTTATAAAACCACTTCAAATGGATATAAATCCGGTAACAACAACTCCGGTACACGTTGAAGAGTTTGTGATTGAAAAAGCTGAAGAAGAAGATATTATCGAAGAAAACCTTGCTTCTCGCCTGGTTGCGGATTTTGGTTTATTTGATCCAACTTTAGACTTATCAAATTATAAATTCCCAACCATCGATTTATTAAAAGAATATTCGACTGGAGGAATCACAATTAATCAAGAAGAATTAGAAGAAAATAAAAACAAAATTGTAGATACACTTCGTAATTACAAAATTGAAATTGCACAGATTAAAGCAACTGTTGGTCCATCTGTAACTTTATACGAAATTGTACCGGAAGCGGGAATCAGAATTTCTAAAATTAAAAGTTTAGAAGACGATATTGCTTTATCACTTTCGGCATTAGGAATTCGTATTATTGCTCCAATTCCAGGAAAAGGAACTATTGGTATCGAGGTTCCGAATAAGAATCCAACTATGGTTTCTATGAAAAGTGTTATTGGATCAGCGAAATTTCAGGAAGCCGAAATGGAGTTGCCAATTGCTTTGGGGAAAACAATTTCAAACGAAACTTTTGTTGTCGATTTAGCCAAAATGCCACACTTATTGATGGCGGGAGCTACAGGACAAGGAAAATCTGTTGGTTTGAATGCTGTTTTAACTTCCCTTTTATACAAAAAACACCCTGCCGAAGTAAAATTCGTTTTGGTCGATCCGAAAAAAGTAGAGCTTACCCTTTTCAATAAAATAGAAAGACATTATTTAGCCAAACTACCTGATGCAGGAGATGCTATTATTACGGACAATGCAAAAGTGGTTAACACTTTAAACTCACTTTGTGTTGAAATGGATAATCGTTATTCTTTATTGAAAGATGCGATGGTTCGTAATATCAAGGAATACAACGATAAATTTAAAGCCAGAAAATTAAATCCAGAAGCCGGACACCGTTTTCTACCTTACATTATATTAGTGGTCGATGAGTTTGCCGATTTGATTATGACTGCCGGCAAGGAAGTCGAAATTCCGATTGCGCGTTTGGCTCAGTTGGCGCGTGCTATTGGTATTCACTTGATTATTGCCACACAAAGACCTTCTGTAAACGTTATTACAGGTTTGATTAAAGCGAATTTCCCTGCGAGAATTGCTTTTAGGGTAACTTCAAAAATTGACTCGAGAACCATTCTTGACACACAAGGGGCTGATCAGTTAATTGGTCGTGGAGATTTATTATATACCAACGGAAATGATGTTGTTCGTGTACAATGTGCATTTATTGACACTCCTGAGGTCGAAAAAATTACGGATTTTATTGGTTCGCAAAAAGCTTATGCCACAGCTTATTTGCTTCCTGAGTTTGTTGGAGAAGAAACTGGCATTAATCTTGATATGGATATCTCCGAAAGAGACACCTTATTTAGAGAAGCTGCCGAGATTATTGTTAATGCACAGCAAGGTTCAGCTTCGTTATTGCAAAGAAAATTAAAATTAGGATACAACAGAGCCGGTCGTTTGATCGATCAGCTGGAATCAGCTGGAATTGTTGGTCCTTTTGAAGGCAGTAAGGCACGAAGTGTGAACATATCTGATTTAAGTTCTCTTGATCAATTTTTTAATAATGAACAAAATTAATCCAATCATGAAAACAAAAATTCAAGAAATCAACCACAATTCTATCGCAAACATGACTAAAAAGTGTCTTCAAATGGCAATTATTTTGCTTTTGAGCTTCACTTCTATTCAAGCTCAGGATAAAAAAGCGAAAGATTTATTGAACGAAGTAACTTCTAAAATAAAGAGCTACGACAACATTGTTATTGATTTTAAATATTCTCTGAATAATGCTAAAGAAAATATCAATCAAGACAGCAAAGGAAATGTAACTATGAAAGGCAATCAATATGTATTGAATTTCATGGGTGTTACTAAGATATTTGACGGGCAAAAAACATACACAATAAACCCTGAAGACGAAGAAGTTACTGTGTCTAAAGTAAACGAAAAAGATGATACCGCTATTACGCCATCAAAAATGCTTACTTTCTTTAATTCCGGATACAAATACAATATGGATATTGTACAAAATGTTAAAGGAAGAAAAATTCAATATATAAAACTAGCCCCTACAAATACTAAAGACCAAAGAAAAGAGATTCTTTTAGGTATTGATGTACAAACAAAACACATCTATAATTTGATTGAAACTGGAAAAAACGGAACAAAAACAACTTTAACCGTTAATTCTTTTAAAACCAATCAGCCTTTATCAAAAAATCAATTTACCTTTGTAGCGAGCAAATATCCAAAGTACTACATCAATAAATTAGATTAATTCAAGGTTGAAAATTTTAGACAAATACTTACTAAAAACATTCTTACTTACATTTACTACTGTATTTGTAATCCTTTTTTTTATATTCATACTTCAAACCGTATGGCTTTTTATCGCAGAACTTGCGGGTAAAGACCTCGATTTGCTGTTGGTTTTAAAATTCCTGCTGTTTTCAATGCCTAGAATTATTCCGTTGGTTTTACCACTATCGGTTTTATTGGCCTCGATTATGACTTTTGGAAATTTAGCCGAAAATTACGAATTCGCAGCAATGAAATCTTCCGGAATTTCATTGCAAAGAGCGATGAGAGTCTTAATAATTTTCATCTTCTTTTTAAGCATTGTAGCATTTTGGTTTGCTAATAATGTGATTCCTTACGCCGAATATAAATTTACAAATTTCCGAAAAAACATTGCTCAGGCAAAACCAGCTATGGCCATTGCCGAAGGTCAGTTTAATGATGTTGGCTTTTACAATATTAAGGTCAATAAAAAATCAGGTGAAAATGGAAATATTTTGACTGGTGTTACAATCCATGAGAAACCCAATAATATGGGCGAAAACAAAACCGTTATTAAAGCAAAAGACGGAAAGTTAATCAGTAACGAAAAATCCAGCATCTTAAAACTAGTCTTAAATGATGGTTATTACTACCAGGATGTTACTCCCAAAAAATATGAAGATCGCGCTAAACTTCCTTTTATAAAAGGGAAATTTAAAAAGCAGATCATCAATATTGATTTATCCGAATTGAACAAAGTCGACGACGACAAAGAAAGTATAAGCGGTACAAATGCAATGTTGAATGTTAACGAATTGCGCTATACTTTAGACTCCTTAAATAAAAATCTGAATAACGAAATTTTGTCTTTTTCAGAAAATATCAATCAACGTGTTGGAATTAGAAAATCTGCTATACCTGTAAAAATTGATAAAGCTAAAATAAAGAAACCATTACCAAACGATCTTTTATCTTTATTCAAAAACAAACAAAAGGCAGAAATCTTGAGAATGGCGAGCAGTAATGTCACCAGCAATATTTATTCAATTGAATCAACTCAAAAAGATTTAAAAGACAAACAAAGAGAAATCAACAAACATTTAACAGCTCTATACGAAAAGTTCGTTATTGCTTTTGCTTGCTTTTTAATGTTTTTCATAGGTGCTCCACTAGGTGCTATTATCCGCAAAGGAGGACTTGGATTACCAATTGTCTTTGCCGTTTTAATCTTTATTACTTTCCATTTTATCAATACTTTTGGAAAAAGACTTTCACAAGAAGGCGGTATGACTCCCTTTGTAGGCTCATGGATGTCATCTTTTGTTCTATTACCATTGGCAGTATTATTAACTTATCGCGCAACAAACGATAACGGATTAATCAACTTTGATGCAATTATTACCCCAATATCGCAACTAATTCAGAAAATTTCCGAGCGCTTTTTTCCCGCTCAAAACCAACAATAATTATGTCAACAACAAAAATACAATTGAATACCATTGAAGAAGCTATAGAAGATATTCGTCAAGGTAAAGTAATCATTGTAGTCGATGATGAAGATCGTGAAAATGAAGGTGATTTTTTGGCTGCAGCCGAAAAAGTAACACCGGAAATGATCAACTTCATGGCGACTCACGGACGCGGTTTAATCTGCGCTCCATTAACAGAAAGTCGTTGCAAGGAGTTAGATCTAAGACCGATGGTCTCAAATAATACCGATCATATGGAAACTGCTTTTACTGTTTCTGTAGATTTAAAAGGACACGGAGTAACTACGGGAATATCAGCGGCAGACAGGTCTAAAACGGTCTTGGCATTGACAGACTCCAATGTTAAACCACACGAATTGGCAAGACCCGGGCATATTTTTCCTTTGGTAGCCAAACAAGGCGGAGTTTTAAGAAGAACCGGTCACACAGAAGCTGCAATTGATTTTGCGAGATTAGCTGGATTTAAATCTGCCGGTGTAATCTGCGAAATTCTAAATGAAGACGGAACAATGTCTCGTTTGCCTGAATTAATAAAAGTAGCTAAGAAATTCAATTTGAAATTGGTTTCTATTGAAGATTTGGTTGCGTACAGAATGCAACACGACAGTCTGATTGTGAAAAAAGAAGATTTTGATATTGAGACTCGTTTTGGAACTTTTAGATTAAGAGCTTACGAGCAAACTACCAATAAACAAATTCATATTGCTTTAACGAAAGGAACATGGAATCTTGGAGAGCCAATCTTAACGAGAATCCACTCTTCTCAGGTAAATAATGATCTATTAGGAACTTTAACAAACAATGCCGAACAGCAATTAGACGGTATGTTTAAAGTTATTAATGAAAACGGAAAAGGTGCTGTAGTTTTTATTAATCAGGATATGCAGGCAGTAAACTTATTGAGCCGTATCTCCGAACTTAAAACTTTACAAGCAGAAGGTACAATGAAAGCACCAAAAGTGATTATTGACAGCAAAGACTACGGAATTGGAGCTCAAATTTTGCATGATATCGACATTTCTAAAATTAGATTAGTGTCAAATACAGAACAAACAAAACGTGTCGGAATGATAGGATACGGACTTGAAATCACTGAATACGTAAGCTATTAATATGGGGACATTAGAAGAGAGAATTGTAAAATCCGAGACACATATCTTTAAAGCTGTTTTTCCAAGCACTACGAATCACTACGATACTTTATTTGGCGGAACTGCGCTTCATCTTATGGATGAAGTTGCTTTTATTTGCGCTACAAGATTCAGCAGAAAAAAAGTAGTTACGATTTCAACTGGCCAAATTGATTTCAAAAAAGCAATTCCAGCCGGAACTTTAATCGAATTAGTGGCTAAAGTTCTTAGTGTGGGAAGAACAAGTTGCAAAATTCATGTTGATATTTTCATGGAACAAATGTATTCTGAGCTTCGCGAAACTGTAGTTTCAGGAACTTTTTCGTTTGTTGCAGTTGACGAAAATAAAAAACCAGTGCCAATTTTAGATGATTTAGTCTGATTTTTCAAAAATCTATTTTTCGGAAATACTGATAATTAGACACTTGGAAATTAACTTAAAAAAAACGCTAAAAAAGTTTTTATAATCGGAAAAGCGCACTATATTTGCACTCGCAATCAGCAAATGATCGCGACATACTGGAGAAATGGCAGAGCGGTCGAATGCGGCAGTCTTGAAAACTGTTGACTGTAACAGGTCCGGGGGTTCGAATCCCTCTTTCTCCGCGAAGGCCCGAAAACAAAGGAAAAATAAGATTTTCAAAGTTTTCAAAAAAGGCCAAAAAGAGCGGTAAACCCTGCAAATCCAACGATTTGCAGGGTTTTTTCTTTTATACCACTTTTCAATATTTATAAAATCGAACAAAAACGGATCAGGTGCAAAAGTTGGGGATTAGGCAAAAAGATTAGATAATCTGAACAAGAAGAAATCTACTTTACGCACTCCTCTAAATTGACTTCTAAACGCTTTTACTTTAGCATTGAATGATTCTGCAGAAGCATTAGTACTTCTATTGCCAAAATAGTTTAAGATTGATTGGTAATTAACCGTTATAGTATTTAAAAGGATATTAAAATTTTTAAACCCTGAATCTTCTACATTCTTGTACCAATGTGCCAGTTTGGTCATCGCAATGTGTTTATTGTTATGATTGTTGTAAATACCTC
>NZ_RCZH01000049.1 GCF_006438875.1 Flavobacterium pectinovorum | reverse complement strand
GGAATCTTTGAGAACACAAAAGATAAAATCATAGGCTTTGCTAAACTAGCCAAATGGCACGAAAAAGTAAATCAATCTGGATTTAAATCTTTTGGTACAATCTCTCGCACAATTATAAATCATTATCAAACCATATTGAATTATTTTGACAACAGAAGCACCAACGCTTCGGCAGAATCTTTCAACGCAAAAATAAAAGCATTTAGGTCAAAATTCAGGGGCGTTAGAAATATAGAATACTTCCTTTTCAGACTAACTAATATTTATGCTTAATTTTTGCTACTCCACAGGTTTTCGTCTTGATCCCAAGCTTTGCGTTTGATCCAAAAGATGACGATTGCCGATAGCAATTGTAGCTCGTACATAATTCCAGTATTTTGTAAACAAAAAAAATCCTCATCAAGTAAATGATGAGGATTTTCAAAAGAAAGGCGACGACATACTCTCCCACATAACTGCAGTACCATCTGCGCAGGCGGGCTTAACTACTCTGTTCGGGATGGGAAGAGGTGAGCCCCGCCGCAATAACCACCTTAAGAAGTTATAATTGCTTTGGGCAATTTTCTTTTAATTAATAATTGATAATTAACAATTCATAATTAAGAGTAATATCTTAACATACTGAGATAAAGAAAGTATTTTAGTTTTAGAAAGTTTCTTCTCCCGACCGCAGTCGGGAGAAAAGGGTGTACATAAGCTTACG
>NZ_RCZH01000048.1 GCF_006438875.1 Flavobacterium pectinovorum | reverse complement strand
CCTTTTCTCCCGACTGCGGTCGGGAGAAGAAACTTTCTAAAACTAAAATACTTTCTTTATCTCAGTATGTTAAGATATTACTCTTAATTATGAATTGTTAATTATCAATTATTAATTAAAAGAAAATTGCCCAAAGCAATTATAACTTCTTAAGGTGGTTATTGCGGCGGGGCTCACCTCTTCCCATCCCGAACAGAGTAGTTAAGCCCGCCTGCGCAGATGGTACTGCAGTTATGTGGGAGAGTATGTCGTCGCCTTTCTTTTGAAAATCCTCATCATTTTTTGATGGGGATTTTTTGTTTGTAAATGTTTTGAAATTTTAACGCAAAGCACGCTAAGATTTAATGGATCAGGTGCAAAAGTTGGGGATTTGGAAAATTTATGCATAAATATTAGTTAGCCTAAAAGGAAATATTCCAGGATCAGGTGCAAAAGTTGGGGATTAGGCAAAAAGATTAGATAATCTGAACAAGAAGAAATCTACTTTACGCACTCCTCTAAATTGACTTCTAAACGCTTTTACTTTAGCATTGAATGATTCTGCAGAAGCATTAGTACTTCTATTGCCAAAATAGTTTAAGATTGATTGGTAATTAACCGTTATAGTATTTAAAAGGATATTAAAATTTTTAAACCCTGAATCTTCTACATTCTTGTACCAATGTGCCAGTTTGGTCATCGCAATGTGTTTATTGTTATGATTGTTGTAAATACCT
>NZ_RCZH01000047.1 GCF_006438875.1 Flavobacterium pectinovorum | reverse complement strand
GTTAAAGCCAATTCAGGTTCCGTAATTGTGATTTGTTCGGTATCAGTACAGCCTTTTTCGTCCGTCACCGTTACGATATAAGTTCCCGCAATTAAATTATTGGCTATAGCCGAAGTTTGTGCTGGCGAAGTATTCCAGGAATAAGAATAAGTTCCCGTTCCACCAGTTGCCGAAGCTGTTGCAGATCCTGTTGCGTCACCTTTACAATTTACATCAGTTTTAGTATTTATGGCTGCAGTTAAAGCAAGTTCAGGTTCTGTAATTGTTATTTGTTCGGTATCGGTACAGCCTTTTTCATCGGTCACAGTTACGATATAAGTTCCCGCAATTAAGTTATTGGCTGTAGCTGAGGTTTGAACAGGCGAAGTATTCCAGGAATAAGAATAAGTTCCTGTTCCACCAGTTGCCGAAGCTGTTGCAGATCCTGTTGCGTCACCTTTACAGTTTACATCAGTTTTAGTGTTTATTGCTGCGGTTAAAGCCAATTCAGGTTCCGTAATTGTGATTTGTTCGGTATCAGTACAGCCTTTTTCGTCCGTCACCGTTACGATATAAGTTCCCGCAATTAAATTATTGGCTATAGCCGAAGTTTGTGCTGGCGAAGTATTCCAGGAATAAGAATAAGTTCCCGTTCCACCAGTTGCCGAAGCTGTTGCAGATCCTGTTGCGTCACCTTTACAATTTACATCAGTTTTAGTATTTATGGCTGCAGTTAAAGCAAGTTCAGGTTCTGTAATTGTTATTTGTTCGGTATCGGTACAGCCTTTTTCAT
>NZ_RCZH01000046.1 GCF_006438875.1 Flavobacterium pectinovorum | reverse complement strand
ACAACAGGAACTTATTACGCAGCGATTAAAGATCCAACAACAACTTGCGAAAGCAAAGTTAGATTGGCAATCAACATCATCGTAACAGATCCTGGAACACCAGTAATCACTAAAACAACTCAGGCTTTCTGTTTGATTAATGCTCCAACATTTGCAACAATCGACGTAAGTCCAGCAGTTGCAGCAAACATTGTTTGGTACGATGCTTTAACCGGAGGAAACTTAATTCCAAAAACAACAGCATTAACAACAGGCACTTATTATGCCGCGATTAAAGATCCGACAACAACTTGTGAGAGTAAAGTTAGATTGGCGATTACCATTAATGTGACTGATCCTGGAACACCGGTAATCACTAAAACAACTCAGGCTTTCTGTCTGATTGATGCACCAACATTTGCAACAATCGACGTAAGTCCAGCCGTTGCCGCAAATATTGTTTGGTATGATTCTTTAACCGGAGGGAATTTAATTCCAAAAACAACAGCATTGACAACAGGAACTTATTACGCCGCGATTAAAGATCCAACAACAACTTGCGAAAGCAAAGTTAGATTGGCAATCAATATCAGCGTAACAGATCCTGGAACACCAGTAATTACCAAAACAACACAGGCTTTCTGTTTAGTAAATGCACCGACATTTGCAACAATAGATGTAACTCCAGCAGTTGCAGCAAATATTGTTTGGTACGATGCTTTAACTGGAGGAAACTTAATTCCAAAAACAACAGCATTGACAACAGGAACTTATTACGCAGCGATTAAAGATCCAACAACAACTTGCGAAAGCAAAGTTAGATTGGCAATCAACATCATCGTAACAGATCCTGGAACACCAGTAATCACTAAAACAACTCAGGCTTTCTGTTTGATTAATGCTCCAACATTTGCAACAATCGACGTAAGTCCAGCAGTTGCAGCAAACATTGTTTGGTACGATGCTTTAACCGGAGGAAACTTAATTCCAAAAACAACAGCATTAACAACAGGCACTTATTATGCCGCGATTAAAGATCCGACAACAACTTGTGAGA
>NZ_RCZH01000045.1 GCF_006438875.1 Flavobacterium pectinovorum | reverse complement strand
GTACTAATAATCCGTAAGCTTATGTACACCCTTTTCTCCCGACTGCGGTCGGGAGAAGAAACTTTCTAAAACTAAAATACTTTCTTTATCTCAGTATGTTAAGATATTACTCTTAATTATGAATTGTTAATTATCAATTATTAATTAAAAGAAAATTGCCCAAAGCAATTATAACTTCTTAAGGTGGTTATTGCGGCGGGGCTCACCTCTTCCCATCCCGAACAGAGTAGTTAAGCCCGCCTGCGCAGATGGTACTGCAGTTATGTGGGAGAGTATGTCGTCGCCTTTCTTTTGAAAACCCTGTTCATAGAACGGGGTTTTTTATTCTTATTTCATTTATTAGTACATAAATGAATACAAGGTACCTTAGCTCAGATGGTAGAGCAATGGACTGAAAATCCATGTGTCCCTGGTTCGATCCCTGGAGGTACCACATAATGCTCGGATGGTGAAATTGGTAGACACGCTGGACTTAAAATCCAGTGAACAGCAATGTTCGTGCGGGTTCAAGTCCCGCTCTGAGTACTAAAAAACTTCAATTGACTATGTTAATTGAAGTTTTTTTTTGCATAAAAAGAAAATTTATAAGTTCATAGGGGATCAGGTGGGATCAATACGGATCAAGACGAAAACCTGTGGAGTAGCAAAAATTAAGCATAAATATTAGTTAGTCTGAAAAGGAAGTATTGCCAATATCTGGAATATAAAATTGTGCTATTTTTTCAATGATTTCTTCAGGAGTGATACTTGTAAGATTTGAAAAAAGAATAACTGTAAGATTATCTTTTGGGTAAATAATAAAGGCTGCGCGACCACCTCCAATAGAAGCAACTGCAGGGTGATTTTTTCTCATAATCACTGGCCAACCTAAAGCATAAGCATTTAAAATCCCTCCAAAACCATCATAAGTCCCATTGTTCAATTTTACAGGTTCCCAAGTGACGCCAATATCTTCATTTTTTTTAAGAAGTTTGCCTGATTGCAGTCCAATTATCCATTTTGCCATTTCTTCAGCTGTTGTAAATGCACCGGCATCGGTTATCATTTTTGACGGATCAACACGAAAACCTGTGGAGTAGCAAAAATTAAGCATAAATATTAGTTAGTCTGAAAAGGAAGTATTCTATATTTCTAACGCCCCTGAATTTTGACCTAAATGCTTTTATTTTTGCGTTGAAAGATTCTGCCGAAGCGTTGGTGCTTCTGTTGTCAAAATAATTCAATATGGTTTGATAATGATTTATAATTGTGCGAGAGATTGTACCAAAAGATTTAAATCCAGATTGATTTACTTTTTCGTGCCATTTGGCTAGTTTAGCAAAGCCTATGATTTTATCTTTTGTGTTCT
>NZ_RCZH01000044.1 GCF_006438875.1 Flavobacterium pectinovorum | reverse complement strand
ATCCATTTCGTATCATCTTCAGGATCACGTACATAAATTGTACCTGTGTCACTGTTAATATACATAACAACATTATCTCCAGGATAGTTGCTGTCTCCTTTAGCTCCAGGAACTCCTGTGCCTCCGGTTATACCGTCTTTTCCGTCTTTTCCGTTTAGACCGCTAATCTTAACCCAGTCAGGTGATCCAACAGCCCATGCGTCATCACGTCCTTTAACTGTGTTTTCTGATCCAACGTAGGCATAGATATTACCCTGTGCATCTTTTATAATAGCATCAAGTGTAGTAATTGATCCTGATGCTCCCGGATTACCTGGTGTTCCAGGTTCTCCAACAACTCCCGGAATTCCTGCTGCTCCGTTTAGACCGTTGATCTTAACCCAGTCAGCTGAACCCTGAGCCCATGCGTCATCACGTCCTTTAACTGTATTTGCTGATCCAACGTAAGCATAGATATTACCTTGTGCATCTTTTATAATGGCATCAAGTGTAGTAATTGATCCTGATGCTCCCGGATTACCAGGTGTTCCAGGTTCTCCAACAACTCCCGGAATTCCTGCCGCTCCGTTTAGACCATTGATCTTAACCCAGTCAGGTGAACCTTGAGCCCATGCATCATCACGCCCTTTAACTGTATTTGCTGATCCAACGTAGGCATAGATATTACCTTGTGCATCTTTTATAATAGCATCAAGTGTAGTAATTGATCCTGATGCTCCCGGATTACCCGGTGTTCCAGGCGTACCGTTAACTCCCGGAATTCCTGCTGCTCCGTTAAGTCCATTGATCTTAACCCAGTCAGGTGATCCAACAGCCCATGCATCATCACGTCCTTTAACTGTATTTTCTGATCCAACGTAGGCATAGATATTACCTTGTGCATCTTTTATAATAGCATCAAGTGTAGTAATTGATCCTGATGCTCCCGGATTACCCGGTGTTCCAGGCGTACCGTTAACTCCCGGAATTCCTGCTGCTCCGTTTAGACCATTGATCTTAACCCARTCAGGTGATCCAACAGCCCATGCATCATCACGTCCTTTAACTGTATTTGCTGATCCAACATAAGCATAGATATTACCCTGTGCATCTTTTATAATGGCATCAAGTGTAGTAATTGATCCTGATGCTCCCGGATTACCYGGTGTCCCAGGCGTACCGTTAACTCCCGGAATTCCGTCGATACCAGTTTTACCTGTTAATGGAATCCATTTCGTATCATCTTCAGGATCACGTACATAAATTGTACCTGTRTCACTGTTAATATACATAACAACATTATCTCCAGGATAGTTGCTGTCTCCTTTAGCTCCAGGAACTCCTGTGCCTCCGGTTATACCRTCTTTTCCGTCTTTTCCGTTTAGACCGCTAATYTTAACCCAGTCAGGTGATCCAACAGCCCATGCRTCATCACGTCCTTTAACTGTGTCTGCTGCTCCAACGTAGGCATAGATATTACCTTGTGCATCTTTTATAATGGCATCAAGTGTAGTAATTGATCCTGATGCTCCCGGATTACCCGGTGTTCCAGGYGTACCGTTAACTCCCGGAATTCCGTYSATACCAGTTTCACCTGTTAAAGGAATCCATTTCGTATCATCTTCAGGATCACGTACATAAATTGTACCTGTATCACTGTTAATATACATAACAACATTATCTCCAGGATAGTTGCTGTCTCCTTTAGCTCCAGGAACTCCTGTGCCTCCGGTTATACCATC
>NZ_RCZH01000043.1 GCF_006438875.1 Flavobacterium pectinovorum | reverse complement strand
GATTTGGATCTCCTAAAAATCCAATATCTTCATAATGTTGGGCTAAATCATATTGCGCATCAGTATTACCCGAATAAGCTAATTTTCTTATTTTATAGATGTATTCGTTGTAAAAAGTCAACTTCTTTTCTTCAGACAATTCAACTTCCGAATAAAGCATTAAAAGTATTCCTCTAGTTTCTTTATATGTATTCATATCTTGTTTTATTTACCTGGATAACCTGGAGGTGCTGGTTTGGAAACTACTTTACCAGTATGGCTGTTTTTTTCTAAAACATTTCCTGGCTTATTGGGATCCGGTTTTAATTTTTTAAAGGGGTTGTCAGTTCCTGATGCTTTTCTTGTTTGTCCTCTTTCCCCTTTTCCTTTACTCATAGAATCATAATGACCCACAGTTGTTGCATTTGGATTACTATAAGTTTCTGATAACTCAACTAGTACAGCACCTCCTGCTGCTACTTGACCTACAACTTCAACAACTCCAGCAACTACATCTGCAACAGGATTTTCGGGACCTAATCCAATTACTATTACAGCAAGAGCAGCTGTATTAGCTCCCCTAGAAATTTTTGAAGACAGAGGCAAAGGTTTAGGACTTTCTACAACAACTTCTTTTAAAATTGTTGTTTTAGTTCCATCAGGATTATATTGAGTACTAGTTCCATCGCCATTAGGAGTGACGGTATTATCAGGGACATAATTTGCTGTATCTCCGTGAAGTCTTGTCGCATCATCTTGGTTGTTCACTTTAGGATCCCAAAAAGTTTGACCTCCTTGATTTACCCAACCAGATAGGACGTTATTACTATCCGCCATCATCCCATCAGGGTCGATATAATAAACCGGATTGTTGAAGCAAAAAGCAAATGGAGAATAGTCTGGAGCATCTTCCGCTAGTGGATCAATATTCATCCATCGACCAAGTGCAGGCTCATAATTCCTCGCTCCATAGTCATACATATTAAGCCCCAGCTCATCCTGCAATTCTTTACCGTTGTACTTATACTTATAAGGGTTTACGGTTGTTTTTACAAGGTTTTACCTGTTAAATAAAATAATTTTAAGAACATGATTTTGCAGGATAAACTTAATGTTTTATTGGTAGGTTTCCCAACATTAAAACTCACAACTGTCTTAGAATTCTTTTCCAAGGCATAAACCAGCCATATATAATTTTTCTTGTGTCTGATATAAGTGCACAGTTTATCGACTTCATAAGTTTTACCTTTACTGATAAATGGTTTGCTAATACTTCTGGCAATTGATACAATTCTTTTCAATAATGTTGTAGTTGAAATTTTTAATATTCTTGCGGTGCTTCTTATTCCTAGTCCTTCTTTTGTGAACAACACTATCTCCTGATTGATATCCCTTTTGTAGGCGTTGTAGCTATAGTTAATCTGCTGTCTTCTTTGACACACACAACTAGACTGCCCCCAAAAAGTTAGACACTATTTGGGGGCATTTTTATGGGAAGAGATGTAAAATATAATAATGAATTTAATCTTCTTTTTCAGTTAGTTAAGTGGTTAAATTATAAAAACACCTAATCTGTAACACTAGCGATTTCTTGCGCCACACGAAAGGATTCGTGCGGGAGCGGGGATAATTTTTTCAGTTAGTTACATTACTATTTTGTAAAAATATCTAATATCTAGCATTAACCTTTTTGAGTATATTTTAAGTAAATTTCCAAGGAATCTAAATAATCAGTTTTAGTTTCAATTATTCTTATTTTATCAAATTTATAATTTTTAACAAATCCTGACAT
>NZ_RCZH01000042.1 GCF_006438875.1 Flavobacterium pectinovorum | reverse complement strand
CTTTATCGTAATTTGTCTATTTTAAAACCTCCATGTTTTAGGGACTTTTCATCTTTATTACCGCTTTACTGATTACTTTATATTAACTATGAAATACGATTGCCACTAAGACATTAAAGCGTGAAGGCTTCTTCTTTTCTTGATTTTGATGTTTTTTAATCGCGCAAAGTCGCAAAGGCGCCAAGTTTTTACTTTTGGACTGTTTTTTTCTCCTTAAGCCAGATCTTCTTTTGAAAACTGCTGCCCTAGCCCTGATAGAAGTGAAAATCCTTTTGTGCCGGTCCCGTCCCGAAGTTTCGGGATCGGGAGCCACAAAAGATTGCAGCGGATAGCAGGAAATAGCTCCATATTCAAATTCCAAATTTTAAAAATTACAGATTTCAACAAAACTTCGACTTGAAATTATATCCACAAGGTTTTAAAAACCTGTCGGGTGTCGTTGGCGCAGAAAATTACTCTTATCTATTATAATAGAAACTTTTACTTATAAATAGATCCAAAAAAAATAAACCCGACAGATTTTAGAAAACTGTCGGGTTGGGAATGGGATGATTATCCTTATATTATAATTAATCGAAACGAATTGCTTTCACTGGAGAAATTCTGGTTATTATATAGGACGGAATTAGCAAGACTAGAAAACAAACAGTAATCGTCAGCAAATTCAACAATAGAACGTAACCCCAATTTAAATAGACATATATTTTCTGTAGAATCTTTCACTACAAGAATACAAATATTCAAACCTTTATAAAAAGGACAAGGAAATTATTGGAATAATACAAATAAACAACATGAATAAGATACATTCAATTATCCCGTTTCTCTTCGGGTCGAACTACACATTAAATCATTTGCGATAGAATTTGGAGAAATATTAAAGATTAAATATTTGTATTTCCAAATCATATACCACTGTAAGATTTTTTTATCGACATCCTTAAGTTGTTATTACCTGAGATAATAGTAGATTATTTTGAACTTACCTCTTATGAAAAAGGAGACGAAATACTTCATTTATATTTAAAAGAGATTAATTCAATACCTAAAGAATACCGAGAGTCAAAATTAAGTTCAAAAGGTTTCTTCGAAGAGATAACGGTTCAGGATTTTCCTATTCGTGGGCATCAGGTATATCTTCATATCACTCGCAGAAGATGGCTTAATGAAGATACTGGAAAAATAGTTTTTAGAGATTGGAATTTAGTAGCAGACGGAACTCGTGTAACACAGGAGTTTGCGTCTTTTTTAAAAGAGATCAATAGATTCCAGTCCAAATGATTGCAATACCATTGCTTCTTTCTACGGAGTTTCCGGTAGAAATTTGCAATGTCAATACAAAGATTTCCTAAGTGATTTCAAAGTCTGGGATCAAATATCCCACGCAAAAAAATGGCTTGTTTTTCCACAAAATATTGGAAAACGTTTATCCATAGATGAAACCTCCCTTTCTAATGGTGAGCTATATACTATTTTAACCAACAAATCCGGCAAAGGCAGAAAAGGAACTATATAGCTATGATTGCAGGAACTAAAGCGGAAACTGTTATTGCAGTTATTGAAAAAATCCCTGTTAAAGAGCGAAACCTAGTCAAGGAAATCACTTTGGATATGGCTGGCAATATGGGGTTAATTGCAAAGAAATGTTTTGTTAATGCAACTCGCGTTACAGACCGATTCCATGTTCAAAAACTTGCTGTAGAAGCATTACAGGAAATAAGGATTAAATATCGCTGGGAAGCTATCGATAAGGAAAATGATGCTATTGAAAAAGCTAAAAAATCAAACACCAACTTTGAATCTAAAATACTTCCTAATGGCGATACACTTAAACAATTACTTGCCAGAAGTCGTTATTTCTTATATAAAAACAAATCCAAATGGACTCCAAATCAAATAGAACGTGCTGGGTTATTATTTGAATTGTATCCCGATATTCAAAAGGCATATAGTCTAACTCAAGAGCTACGCAGTATCTTCGAGAACACAAAAGATAAAATCATTGGTTTTGCCAAATTAGCCAAATGGCATGAAAAAGTAAATCAATCTGGATTTAAGTCTTTTGGCACAATCTCACGAACAATTATAAATCACTATCAAACTATATTGAACTATTTTGATAATAGAAGTACCAATGCTTCAGCTGAATCATTCAATGCAAAAATAAAAGCATTTAGATCAAAATTCAGAGGAGTTAGGAATGTAGAATATTTCCTTTTTAGGCTAACTAATATTTATGCTTAATTTTTGTTGCTCCACAGGTTTTCGTCTTGATCCGATTTCGTCTTGATCCAAAGCAATTAACGAACACTTTTCGAGTTTCGCCCAAATTCCAGTATTTTGTAAACAAAAAAAATCCCCATCAAAAAATGATGAGGATTTTCAAAAGAAAGGCGACGACATACTCTCCCACATAACTGCAGTACCATCTGCGCAGGCGGGCTTAACTACTCTGTTCGGGATGGGAAGAGGTGAGCCCCGCCGCAATAACCACCTTAAGAAGTTATAATTGCTTTGGGCAATTTTCTTTTAATTAATAATTGATAATTAACAATTCATAATTAAGAGTAATATCTTAACATACTGAGATAAAGAAAGTATTTTAGTTTTAGAAAGTTTCTTCTCCCGACC
>NZ_RCZH01000041.1 GCF_006438875.1 Flavobacterium pectinovorum | reverse complement strand
TTTGTAACGGTATAAATTGTTTTTCCTGTAAAATCAAGATTAGTACTAGTGATGGTAGAACCTCCCAAATAAGTCAAACTATAGGTTTGTATGGGTCTTGCATATTCATCATAAAATATGGTATTGGTGTCACCTAACGTAGCTGTTGGTATTGTTAGGGTTCTTATCCAGCTTCCGGTAGGCAAAGTTTTTACATTTGTCAGAACCGTTTGTGATTCTATAGTCGAGGGCGGGACTTGCGCTCCAGAAAAACCATAGCTGTCATAATAATTTTTAGTAAGTATATCATTAGTTACCAAACCAAAAGGATTAGTACCTCCATTAATATTTCCTTGCCATGTGCTACGAGTAGACTCCGAAACACTTAGAGTTTTCCAACCGGTTTGTGTTATTCTTCCAAAAACATCGTACTCAGTAATCAGCATACCAATGGTCCCGTCTCCCCAAGGTGAAAAAGCGGGTCCGGTTGCCACGGGTCTATCTAATTTGTCATAAACTATAAACTCCCATTGCTTGCCGGGAAGTTTTTTGGCTGCCAATCGGTTTCTATCATCGTATTTGTACTGGTAGCACAATCCATTTAAAACATTAGCACTAATAGTACCGCCAGCCAATGGAGGAATCACATAGGTCAGGTTTCCATACATATCATAAACATAATAAGTATCATGGTTAACTGTTGCATCATAGGTTCTTTTAAGAACTACCTGTCCTTCTTTATTTTTAAATTCTACTGTTGAACCTGTTTTTTCAGTTGGGCTCACACCGGAATTCTCATCAAAAGTTACCATTTTGTACAATTCATATTGAGTATAACTCCCCACGTCTGAAAAAGTAATATCATACGAAAGGTTAGTTGCGTTCCAACTTGTAGTAGCTTTATATAATCTTACCGCGTCGGTGGTAGTGTTGATTTGGTAATTCAGTTTTATAGTATTTTTTTTAGTATTGGCTAGCGCCCAGTCATTTCCCGGTGCTGCTTGTTCTAATACACGATTTAGCGGAGAGGCTTCAAATCTCTTTTCAGAATATGGATTTGTTGTGTTTTCGTATTTAGTGGTATTGTAAACTCCACTTAATGTAGTTAATGATGAAGCCATTGCAATTCTTGCATAACTTGTCGTACTATTAGTTGAGGGATATGGCAGATACTCTTTTACTTGTCTGCCAAAACTATCATATTCAATTGGCGTAACAATATCTATATCAGTAGTCCCTCCATTGGTGTCTCCCTGATTTATCGCTGTGGTTTGAACCGGACGGCCAAGTCCATCAAAATAAGTCACACTTTGATTGATATCATCTTTTGTCAGCGTACTGAAATTAAACGACTGCACTTTCTTCTTGGGAGCAGCTTTGTAAATAAAATTATCGTCGCTGAAAGTCTGAGCATTGATACCCGGAATTGCAAGTAACAACAAAATTATAATCGATATATATTTTTTCATTAAGATCTCTTTTATATTTTTAATTTATTGCAGTTACTGAACAGGTCCGGAAAGATCTACACTTTCACTGCCTTCGGTTGCACTTAATGTAAATGTCTCAAAACCTGAAACCTGACCAGCTGCCAAAACAATACTTTTTCTTAATACCAAAGGTTTATTAGCTTTGCTTTCATAGTTAATTATAAAATTAAAAGTAGCATCAGGATGGTTTGCCACTGAACAATACACTCTTATAGTCATACTATTTGATGCAGCAGAAAACGTATAATCATAGGTGTAAACTACGGGCAGAATACAAACTCCGGTAGTATTGGCATAAGCCAGTCCATCAGTATTAAATTTAGTAAACCCATTATCATCAGCATCTGCTTGAGATATAACAGATGTTACAGCGCCAGCAGCCTGGCTATAAGTAACGGTCGACCCAGGAACGCCCGCACCACAATTGTTTCTGGTAAAAGGACCACTTCTTGCTATGCTTTTATACAAAATTATACTTGTCGATGTATTATTTGAACAGTCAACTTGCTGTCCTTTATAATTATAACAATATTTCTGGAGTACATTTAAATCTTTATCTTTTACAAATTTTAGTCGATTAGCCGTATCATATTCATAATAGGTAGCTATTCCTTTAGCATCTGTTACACTTGTAATACCTATTAAAGGATTGTAAGTATACGTCGTTAAAAAAGCAGTTACCGAAAGTGAATTTCTAAAAGTTTTTAATGCCTCTCTAAGTTGTTGTTCTCCACAATCTGACGATAGACAGTTATCATTATCAGCATTTGACAGTGTCTGTAAATTTGTGATAGTCGTTGCCGGAATAGAAGAATACAGCATATTTTCAATTTTAGCAATAGGTTGCATTTTATTATATCCCCAAATTATAGACACAGGAATTCCTCCCTCTGGAGTATATTGTAATACATTCCCTGTATCATCATACTTGTCGAAAGTGATTTTTTTATCTGCTAAAGCAACACCATTTACCCCTTTATTTGCATAAATATATTTCCTGGCCAATAAATTACTTGTAGAAGTATCATATCCATATTGTGTTTTTTGTTCAGACATTTTTTCTGATCCTCTAAATTCTTGCGTTTTTAATGGAATACCTGTAATATTTTTATTAGCAAAAATATTAATATTAGGTTCACTCGCCATTTGAGAATCTGTAGGGTAAAAATACTTTGTCTCTAACGTTTCTCCTGTGCTATTCAATAATGTTTTGGATATTAAATTATTAGTCACTGAATTGTAAACGTCATTTTCAGTAGTACTTAATGAGCTAGTATTGACGTACGTTTTAGTTACTTTTTGACTCAGGTAATCATTATAAAAATAAACTTTATTTGCCTGAAGTAATAATCCCGTTCCATGGATACTTACGCTATATTTATTAAAACGATTTACATCATCATTATAAGAAAAAAGTTCTTCGGTAAGTAAATTATTTGAATTATCGAATATTTTTTTAGAAATTATTTTGCCTCTTTCAATACTTCTGTCATCAAAAAATATACCCACAAAATTTTCATATAATCTTGCTGGTGTAACAAAAGCAGGGTCATATTTTCCTGTAGCCTTAGTATTATTATTGCTTATATCAGGTGTCGATTCATAATCTTTAAACTTACTCAA
>NZ_RCZH01000040.1 GCF_006438875.1 Flavobacterium pectinovorum | reverse complement strand
ATTGCTGAACTTCCATTTAAGGTGTCATTTGTAATAAGTGAAGTTGTCGTTTTTCCTCCGATGCTTCCGTTAACTGAATCTGTTGTTTCAGGAACTGCGTCTATAACCGGAGCAACAACCGTAATTTTTACTGTTGCTGTTGCACAATTTGTTGTGTTTAATTCGCAAACCTGATATGTTAATTCATAAGTTCCTGCTGGTGTATTGGCTTTTAAAACAATTGTTCCGTCAGGATTTAGTTTAATATTTCCTGTTGGATCTGAAACTGTTTCTGTGATAGTAACTTCTGTTGCAACTATTGTTTGCCCGTTTTTAGTGTCATTCCCAAGAACATTTAATATTGTTTTTGGCTGATTTGTACTTACAACTGAACTTGCTATATCATCTTTCAATATTAATACTGCGCCCGTTACCGGAATAATACTTTTTGCGATATCGCAGTTATTTGTATTATTGACTTCGCAAATTCTGTATTCAACTTCATAGTTTCCTATTGGAGTTCCTGCCGCCACGGATATTGTTCCGTCTGCGTTCAGGGTTAATCCYGTTGGAACTGTAATTCCGGTCAAAGTAACCTGACCTGCCTGATTTCCTATAATTGCTGAACTTCCATTTAAGGTGTCATTTGTAATAAGTGAAGTTGTCGTTTTTCCTCCGATGCTTCCGTTAACTGAATCAGTACTTTCCGGAACTGCGTCAATAACCGGAGCCGAAATTTTCACTTCTACAGTAGCAGAACTACAAATGGTAAGATTTGTGGATTTACAAATTGTATAAGTAATTATATATGTTCCTGCAGTTGTATTTGGTGCTATTACTATTGTACCATCAGCGTTAAATGTTATTCCTGACGGAAGTGTTGTTGTTGAAACACTAACATCTGTTGGTAAAAATGGTAATCCATTTATTTTATCATTTGTAAAAACAGTTGAAATAGTTCCTCCAGTAATACCATTAATTGATGCTGGTGTATCGTCTTTAGCACATATAAAATCTGAAATTATAATATCTCCAGAAGTCAAAGATTGACAACCTAAAGAATTTGTAACGGTATAATTATATGTATTTCCTGGAAGCAATCCAGAAATTGTCGTCGTTGTTGTATTTCCAGAAATATTCCCTGGATTTATTGTCCATGTTCCTGTTGGCAAACCACTCAATTCAACACTTGCAGTTGACGATGCACATGTTAATTGGTTAATTACACTAACAGTTGGTTTTGCAATTGTATTTATCGTAAGATTCAAAATCTGATCTGCAGTACAACCATCATTTACGATTTTTAATCCTGTTTGGTTGCTATTGTAAACGGTACTGTTGGCTGACCATGTATAACTTTCGCCTGAACAAATGGTTTTGTTTGTTACAACATCAGAAGGTTTTGGAGTTACCGTCAAATTCAAAATCTGATCTGCCGTGCAACCGTCGTTTACAATTTTTAATCCTGTTTGATTGGTATTGTAAACGGTGCTGTTCGCTGACCATGTATATGTTTCTCCTGAACAGATTGTTTTGTTCGTTACAACATCAGAAGGTTTTGGCGTAACGGTCAAATTCAAAATTTGATCTGCCGTACAACCGTCATTGACGATTTTTAATCCTGTTTGGTTGCTATTGTAAACCGTGCTATTTGCTGCCCAAGTATAACTTTCGCCTGAACATATTGTTTTGTTTGTTACAACATCTGCTGGTTTTGGCGTCACAATCAGATTCAAAATCTGATCTGCAGTACAACCGTCGTTTATGATTTTTAATGCCGTTTGATTAGTATTGTAAACTGTGCTGTTCGCTGCCCAAGTATAACTCTCACCTGAACAGATTGTTTTATTTGTGATAACATCTGCAGGCTTTGGTGTTATAGTCAAATTCAAAACTTCATCTGCAGTACAACCGTCGTTTACGATTTTTAATGCTGATTGATTGGTCGTATAAAAGGTGCTGTTTGCTGACCATGTATAACTTTCGCCTGAACAGATTGTTTTGTTAGTTACTATATCCGATGGTTTTGGCGTAACAGTCAAATTCAAAATCTGATCTGCCGTACAACCATCATTTACGATTTTTAATGCTGATTGGTTCGTGTTGTAAACCGTGCTATTTGCTGACCAAGTGTAACTTTCACCTGAACATATTGTTTTGTTTGTCACAACATCTGCTGGTTTTGGCGTCACAATCAGATTCAAAATCTGATCTGCAGTACAACCGTCGTTTATGATTTTTAATGCCGTTTGATTTATGCTGTAAACTGTACCGTTCGCTGCCCATGTATAACTTTCTCCTGAACAGATTATTTTGTTTGTTACAACATCTGCAGGCTTTGGTGTTATAGTCAAATTCAAAACTTCATCTGCAGTACAACCGTCGTTTACGATTTTTAATGCTGATTGATTGGTCGTATAAACGGTGCTGTTTGCTGACCATGTATAACTTTCGCCTGAACAGATGGTTTTGTTAGTTACTATATCCGATGGTTTTGGCGTAACAGTCAAATTCAAAATCTGATCTGCCGTACAACCATCATTTACAATTTTTAATCCTGTTTGATTGCTGTTGTAAACCGTGCTATTTGCTGCCCAAGTATAACTTTCGCCTGAACAGATAGTTTTGTTTGTTACAATATCTGCAGGTTTTGGCGTAACAGTCAAATTCAAAATCTGATCTGCGGTACAACCGTCATTAACGATTTTTAAAGCTGTTTGATTGGTCGTATAAACGGTGCTGTTTGCTGCCCATGTATAACTTTCGCCTGAACAAATGGTTTTGTTGGTTACTATATCCGATGGTTTTGGTGTAACAGTCAAATTCAAAATCTGATCTGCAGTACAGCCGTTGTTTACAATTTTTAAAGCTGATTGATTGGTCGTATAAACGGTGCTGTTGGCTGACCAAGTATAACTTTCGCCTGAACAGATTGTTTTATTTGTTACAACATCTGCTGGTTTTGGTGTTATAGTCAAATTCAAAACTTCATCTGCAGTACAACCGTCGTTTACGATTTTTAATCCTGTTTGATTGCTATTGTAGGCGGTACTGTTGGCTGACCATGTATAACTATCGCCTGAACAGATTGTTTTGTTGGTTACTATATCTGCAGGTTTTGGGGTAACGGTCAAATTCAAAATCTGATCTGCAGTACAACCATCGTTTACGATTTTTAAAGCTGATTGATTGGTCGTATAATCAGTTCCGTTAGCGGACCAAGTATATGTTTCTCCTGAACAGATGGTTTTATTTGTTACTATATCCGATGGTTTCGGGGTTACCGAAAGATTCAAAACCTGATCTGCAGTACAACCGTCGTTTACGATTTTTAAAGCTGATTGATTGGTCGTATAATCAGTTCCGTTAGCGGACCAAGTATATGTTTCTCCTGAACAGATGGTTTTATTTGTT
>NZ_RCZH01000004.1 GCF_006438875.1 Flavobacterium pectinovorum | reverse complement strand
GGTCGGGAGAAGAAACTTTCTAAAACTAAAATACTTTCTTTATCTCAGTATGTTAAGATATTACTCTTAATTATGAATTGTTAATTATCAATTATTAATTAAAAGAAAATTGCCCAAAGCAATTATAACTTCTTAAGGTGGTTATTGCGGCGGGGCTCACCTCTTCCCATCCCGAACAGAGTAGTTAAGCCCGCCTGCGCAGATGGTACTGCAGTTATGTGGGAGAGTATGTCGTCGCCTTTCTTTTGAAAATCCTCATCATTTTTTGATGGGGATTTTTTTTGTTTACAAAATACTGAAATTTGGCTAGAGCTTCGATAGCTATAGGATCTCGCTATTTTTTTTAAACGCATTTTTTAAAGATTCTTTAAAATCACAAAGGTTGATAGTGATTTATGAAATTTAAAATTTCTTATTATATATAGATAAACTTTTTATTTATCTATGATTGCGTTAGGGATGGAAGCGGCACCCTTTTGCGGGAAACTTAACTTCTGCGAAGCAGCTCCAAAATACCTTCCGCAAAAGATTTAGCGTACAGCCCGACCCGTAGGGAAACGCCCAAAGTAATTTCTAGATAATTTTCTGTAAAAGTTTCTGTTAAATTATGGTCATTTTTATGTTTTAAATTATGACGAGTTAGCCTATCTAAAAGCGAATCTGTATTTTTGTTCTAAATATTATAATTTAAGTATGAAAAAAAATATTATATTGTTGGCATTGTTTGTTCTATCAAATTTAAATGCCCAACAGCGTCCAAAGTTGGTTGTAGGTATTGTAGTTGATCAAATGAAAATGGAATATTTATATCGATTTTCAGATGATTTTTCTCCAAATGGATTTAAGAAATTAATGAATAATGGATATGTTTTTCAGAATATGCATTATAATTATATGCCAACTTATACCGCGCCCGGGCATGCTTCAATTTATACCGGTACAACTCCTTCTACACACGGAATTGTAGGTAATGAATGGTTTAGCAGAACTCTTGGTAAGGAAATGTATTGTACTGATGATGCATCTGTGAAAACAGTGGGAGATGGAACTGTTGAAGAAGGCGCAATGTCTCCAAAAAATCTTCAAAGTACTACTATTACCGATGAAGTAAGAATGGCTACTAATTTTCAGGGAAAAGTTATTGGTATGAGTTTAAAGGACCGTGGTGCTATTTTACCAGCTGGTCACTTTGCAAACTGGGCATTTTGGTACAGTAAAACAGGTTCTTTTATTTCCAGTACATTTTATGGTGAGAAATTACCTGAGTGGGTTACGGAGTTCAATAATGAGAAGCATTATATGTCTTACATTAATAAAGGATGGGATTTGTATAAACCAGCTTCAACTTACAATGAAAGCTTACCGGATAATAATCCGTATGAAGGGAAGTTATACGGAAGTGCTGCTCCGGTTTTTCCATATGATTTGAAATCAATGTATGAGAAGAATGATGCAGGAGTATTAAGAGCAACTCCTTACGGAAATGATTTGTTAGCTGAATTCGCTAAAAGAGCTATTGAGAAAGAAGAGTTAGGGAAAGATAACATCACAGACTTTTTGACGGTTAGTTTCTCATCTACAGATTATGTTGGACATTTATTAGGGCCACGTTCTATGGAGCTTCAAGATACTTACTTAAGACTTGATCAGACGATTGCTGATTTTTTAGCTTATCTTGATAAAACTGTAGGTAAAGGAAATTATCTTTTATTCTTGACAGCTGATCATGCAGGTGCTGAAAATGTTATCTATCTGAAAGATCATAAATATAATGTTGATAATTACCCATCAAAAGATGTTACGAAGAGTTTACAAGATTTCTCAACTAAAACATTTGGAGCTGATTTGATTTTGAATTACTCTAATTTCAATGTTTTCTTCAATAAGCAAATTATTAAAGATAAAGGTTTAGAATTAACAAAAGTTAAACAAGCTTTCAAAGAGTTCTTAATTACGCAGCCACAAGTTAAAAGAGTATATACTGAAGAAGAAATTTTAGCAAATTCAGGAAATGATTATTATTTGAATTTTGTTGCAAAAGGATATGATGTAACGCAAGATGGTGATATGATTATAATTGATAAACCTGGCGATATTGAATATTCAACAACAGGAACATCACATGGGACACCTTATAGTTATGATACTCATGTTCCGGCTATTTTTTACGGATGGCACATTAAAAAAGGAGAATCTTACGATAAAAAAGCTATAACCGAAATTGCTCCAACAATAGCCCAGAAAATTAAAGTTACTTTCCCAAATGGAACTGAAGCAAAAGTATTGCAAGAAGTTTTAGATGAAAAAAATGAGAAAAATGAGAAAAAATAGTTTTATCTATTTCATATAAAGGAAAACCTGTCATAATATAATGACAGGTTTTTTTATGATCAAAAAAAAAGGCTTTTCAATTAAGAAAAACCTTTTTAAGTAGTGTTTTAGTAAGCACTTATTATAATGTTAGCACTATGCGTTTGCTAACACTATTTCTTCGTTAAAAGGAAGATTCCAAGCTTCAGCAACTCCTTTATAAAGGATTTTTCCGTTAGCTATGTTTAATCCTTTTTTCAATTCTTTATTTTCGTTACATGCTTTTTCCCATCCTTTATTCGCTAATTGTACTGCGTATGGCAAAGTAGCATTTGTTAAAGCTAATGTTGATGTATAAGGAACAGCACCTGGCATATTCGCTACACAATAGTGAACAATATCGTCAATAATAAAAGTTGGGTTTTCGTGCGTTGTAGGAGTACAAGTTTCGATACATCCACCTTGATCAACAGCTACGTCAACAACAACAGTTCCTGGGCGCATTAATTTAAGCATATCACGAGTGATTAAGTGAGGTGCTTTTGCTCCTGGAATCAAAACAGCACCAACGATTAAATCAGCTGTAGCAATTGCTTTTGTAATGTTGTAGTGATTTGACATTTCTGTATTAACGTTTGCAGGCATGATGTCATCTAAATAACGTAAACGTGGCAAACTTAAATCCATAATAGTAACCTGAGCGCCTAGTCCAGCAGCCATTTTTGCAGCTTGAGTTCCTACGATTCCTCCACCAAGTACTAATACTTTTGCTGGTGGAACACCTGGAACACCACCTAAAAGAATTCCTCTTCCTTTTAATGGTTTTTCAAGATATTTTGCTCCTTGTTGAATAGCCATACGACCAGCAACTTCAGACATTGGCACCAATAAAGGTAAACTACGATCTGTTTTTTCAACAGTTTCATATGCTAAACATACTGCACCTTTCTCAAGCATAGCATGAGTTAATGGCTCAGATGAAGCAAAGTGAAAATAAGTAAATAATAATTGATCTTTTTTGATCAATGGATATTCAGAAGCAATTGGCTCTTTTACTTTGATGATCATTTCTGCAATAGCATATACTTCTTCAATAGTTCCTAAAACTACAGCACCTGCATTTGCATATTCGTCGTCACCAAAACCACTTCCTAAACCAGCAGTTGCTTGCACATAAACTGTATGACCATGTTTTTTCATTTCAGAAACACCAGCAGGAGTTAATGCTACACGGTTCTCGTTATTTTTTATTTCTTTTGGAACACCTATTATCATTTTGTTATGTTTTTTTGTTTTTTTTGAAATTGTTTTACAAATCTACTGATAGAGAATATATTATTGATAATTGAGTATTAAATAAGAAAATATTATTTTATTTTATACTTTTACAGAAAAATATTCTTTTTCGGGGTGGTTATATTTCCTTAAAGAGAAAAAATAACTAAATTTTAGTATTCATAGAAAACGTTTTCGTTATGGCTTTAGATGAAATAGACAAAAAAATCTTACGACTTTTACAGGAAAATGCGCACTATACCTTAAAAGACATCGCAAACAAGATTAATCTATCGTTAACACCAGTTCATGATCGTGTTAAACGTCTTGAAAAAGAGGGTGTTATTGAGAAATATGTTTCAATTTTGAATAAGAAAAAACTGGGCAATAATTTAACGGTTTATTGTCAGGTTACTTTAACGAAACAAACCTATGATACTTCTGAGGGATTTAATCAATCGATTTTGAATTTACCTGAAGTAGTGGAGTGCAATTATGTTTCAGGAAATTTTGATTATATGCTCAAAATTATCATTCCGGATATGGAAAGTTATCATCACTTTCATCAAAAGAAATTATCAATTTTGCCTGAAGTCTCTCTTATTAATACCGTTTTTGTGATTTCTGAAGTAAAAAGCACAACTGTTTTACCCATTTAAAACTTCATTTACTTTTACCAGAATATTTGAAAGGTTAAGCTTAATGAAACTTAATATCTTAATGGTAAAAATAAATTTTCAATTTTTGTTTCTTTTCTTAAACAAAAAACCACCAAGAAAACTTGATGGTTTTAAGAATAGTGGTTTTGGTTTTATATTAGTAGTAAGTAAAACGTCTTACTTTGGCAATGTATTTTGCTAATCTGATTACTTGATGACTGTATCCATATTCATTATCATACCAGATATAAAGCACAATGTTTTTTCCGTCTTTAGAAACGATTGTTGCGTTACTGTCATAAATTGAAGGAGCAGAAGTGCCTACGATATCAGACGAAACTAATTCATTGTTTAATGAATATTTGATTTGCTCTACCAATTCGCCTTCAAGAGCATATTTTTTCATAATCTTATTAATGGCAGGAATAGAAGTAGCTTTTTTAACTTCTAAACTCAGAACTACCAATGATCCGTTTGGAACTGGAACACGAATAGCATTCGAAGTTAATTTTCCTTCTAAAGAAGGAAGCGCCTTTGCAACTGCTGTTCCGGCTCCAGTTTCAGTAATTACCATATTTAAGGCTGCAGCTCTGCCACGGCGATATTTTTTATGCATATTATCAACCAAATTTTGGTCATTTGTATACGCATGAATCGTCTCTAAATGCCCTTTTACAACACCTAAAGTATCTTCAATTACTTTTAGAACTGGTGTTATCGCATTTGTAGTGCATGAAGCTGCTGAGAAAATATCAATTTCGTCAGGGTTATATTCGGTATGATTTACACCATGGACAATATTTGGAATTCCTTTTCCAGGAGCTGTTAATAAAACTTTACCAACACCTTTTGAAGTTAAATGTCTTTTTAAAGCTTCTTCCGTAGTATAAGCTCCTGTATTATCAATTACTAATGCATCATTGATTCCATATTGAGTATAGTCAATTTCTTCTGGAGAGTTTGCTGTAATTATGTGAACAGTTGTTCCGTTAATTATCAAAGCATTATTTTTTGGGTCAGCAATTACAGATCCTTGAAAATCACCATGAATGGAATCATATCGTAATAGAGAAGCTCTTTTCTCTAAACTTGATGTATCATTTTTATCGCGTAAAACAATTGCTCTCAAACGTAATTGGTTTCCTTTTCCGGTTTTAGACATAAGCTCTCTTGCTAATATGCGTCCAATTCGGCCAAAACCATATAAAACAACATCTTTTGGTTGAATTTCTTCAGATGTTTTTGCTTTTTTTAATTTATCGAGAACAAAATATCTTGCATCAGGATATTTTTCATCTTCTAAACCATATTCGTAAGTAAGTTTTCCAAGGTCTAATTTCGCGGGTGGAAGATCTAACGAAAGAACAACTTTTGCAATTTCAACCGAATCAAAAATAGTAATTGGTTTACCTACAAATTCGCCTGCGTATTGATGTAAATTAATAATATCGCTGACATTTTTATCCAATAATTGATTTTTGAATAAAACCATTTCTATGGATTTATCATACCATAAATCGCTTATGATTTTAATTAATTCGACACCAGCTCTTCTTCGGTCGACTTGTAATGATACCTCTTTTTGGTATAACGTTTTTTTGCTCATAATTGATTAAATTGAAAAAAGAAAAACACAAATATTTTTAAATTTTGCGCAAAAGTATCTATTTCAATCGATTTCGTAAACAATTTTGTGATTTATTTTTGAAAAATAAAAAGCCACCTTATTTTCTAAGATGGTTTTTTTTGAGTTTTCAGTCCCAGTTTCAGTCTTCAGTTTTTTGCGACTGAATACTGCGACTGTAAACTGTGACTAAATAATAATTCTAAGGATTTCTCCGTTTTTATTTATCATTTCAAGACGTACACTTTGTCCTTCATCTTTTTTACTCAAAAGTTTAGAAACGGTTTCAATATTTGTTGCTTTTACATTATCGATACTCAAAATAATGTTGCCTTGTAATTCGTTTTGATATTGCGCTAGATTTTCATTATTAATGTTTTTAATTTTTACACCATAATCTATTCTAAATTTCTTTTTATCAGAAGCATCAATATTTTCCAGTTCGATTCCTTTAAATTCAGTACTATAAAACTCATTTTTGCTTAAGGTTACCGGAACAGTTCTGGTTTTTCCATCCTTAATATAAGTCACTTTAACAACATCGTTTGGACGTTTGGTATTGATATATCCGGAAAGATCAGCATAAGTTGCAATATTTTGATCATCAAGTTTTACAATAATGTCTCCTTTTGCAAGACCGGCTTTTTCAGCTCCTGAATTTTTAGAAACTTTACTAATATAAAAACCTTGTGTTTCAGTAATACCTAATTCTTTTGATGCTGTACTGTTTAGTTCGCCACCTTCAACACCCAGAATTCCTCTTTGAACATTACCAAATTCCATAATATCTTCGATTATTTTTCGAGCAATATTAGAAGGAACCGCAAATGAATATCCAACATAAGAGCCCGTCATTGATGAAATCATGGTATTAATACCAATCAGTTCACCTCTTGTATTTACCAATGCACCGCCACTATTTCCCGGGTTTACTGCAGCATCAGTTTGAATAAAGGACTGAATTCCTTTTGTGTCTAAATTTCTGGCTTTCGCCGATACAATTCCGGCAGTTACCGTAGAAGTCAGATTGTACGGATTGCCAACTGCCAAAACCCACTCACCAACTTTTACATTGTCAGAATTAGCAAAAGCAGTATAAGGCAGTTTTTCATCTGCATTAATTTTTAGTAACGCGATATCCATTTTAGAATCGGTACCAATAAGTTTTGCTGTGTATGATTTTTTATTGTTTAAAGTAATCTCAATTTCCGTTGCATCTTTAATTACGTGATTATTGGTAACAATATATCCATCTTCAGAAATTATAACCCCAGATCCGGTACCAACTTGCTCTTGCTGTTGTTGACCTCCATAACCATAGAAAAACTCCATCATAGGATTACTAACTGTTCTTCGCGAAACATTTTTTACGTGAACGACAGTATGAACTGTTTTATCTGCAGCAGCTGTAAAATCAACTGTTTCGGCAGCTAAACCAACATTTTTACCGAATGAATTTGGGGCAAGAGTGACAACAGAATTTCCTCTTCCAAAAAAAGAATTGTTGCTTTCAAATAATAACTTGTAAGCACCAAGGGTGGTAGCACCACTAAGTAGTGAAACCAAAAATAAGGTTGAAAGTCTTTTCATATTTATTATTATGTTTAAGTTATTTTACGTAAAAATAATTCAAAAAATTAACGAATAAAATGCTTTAACTCTCTTTAACATTGATTAACATTTCATTAATTATTTGTTCGTACTTTTGTATTATTAATGGAAAAAAAATGCAAATAGAATTTTATAAATATCAGGGTACCGGAAACGATTTTGTAATGATTGATAACCGTTCAAATTTCTTTCCAAAAGATGACATTAAATTAATTGAACGCTTGTGTGACAGACGTTTCGGAATAGGTGCTGACGGACTGATTCTGCTTGAAAATGATTCTGAAACAGACTTCAAAATGGTATATTATAATTCAGATGGAAATCAGAGTTCGATGTGCGGAAATGGCGGTCGTTGTCTGGTTGCTTTTGCCAATCAATTAGGTGTTATTGAGAACAATACTACCTTTATCGCAACAGACGGTTTACACCATGCTTCTGTAGGAAATGATGCTATTATTTCGTTACAGATGATAGATATTGATGAAGTACAAAAGAAAGATTCGTATACATTTTTAAATACCGGTTCTCCACATCACGTTCAGATTGTTGAAGATTTGGAACATTATAATGTAAAAGATAATGGTGCCGCAATTCGTTATGGTGAATTATATGGAGAAAAAGGAAGCAACGTTAATTTTGTGAAAAAAGTTGACGATAGCACTTTTTCACTTCGTACTTATGAAAGAGGTGTAGAAGATGAAACACTGGCATGCGGAACTGGGGCAACAGCAGTTGCAATCGCAATGAATGCAATTGGTGAAACCGATAAAACATCTATTAATTTGAATGTTGAAGGCGGAAAGCTTGTCGTTTCTTTTGATAAAATCGGAGATCATTTTACAAATGTTTTCCTGACCGGACCAGCTAAATTTGTTTTTAAAGGAACAATAGAGATATAAAATCCAAAAATGAAATTCCAAATTCCAAATTCTAAAATAATCAATCTAAAATGATAACACTCAAAGGAGATTCTATTTATTTGCGTGCTTTAGAGCCAAATGATTTAGAGTTTGTCTATGCGATGGAAAATGATGAAAGTATTTGGGAAGTTAGTAACACCCAAACACCTTACAGTCGTTTTTTAGTGCGCCAATATCTCGAAAATGCACAACAGGATATTTATGAGGCCAAGCAATTGCGTTTAGCTATTTGTCAGGATGAGGATTTTCCAGCCATAGGATTGATTGATTTATTTGAATTTGATCCTAAAAATAATAGAGCCGGTATTGGAATTGTGATTCAAAAAGAGAAAAATAAAAGACAAAACGTAGGTTCTGAGGCATTAGAGCTTTTAATTAAGTATTGTTTTCATAATTTAAATTTACATCAATTATATGCAAATATTGCTGTAGGAAATGTAGCAAGTATAGCACTTTTTACTAAATTTGGCTTTGAGAAAATAGGAATCAAAAAAGATTGGATTTTGCAAAATAACCACTATCAAGACGAAGCAATCTTTCAATTAATTAACAAACAAACTTAAATTTAAGACTTTGAGCATAAAAAAAATCATCACGATAACTGCTGTAGCTGTAATTTCAGCCCTAATGATTTACGGATTTGTTTTAATTAGTAAAATCTTCAGCGCCAATACTAAATTCGAAGAAAAAGAATTATATGTATATGTTCCAACTGGAGCTAATTATTCCGACGTTAAAAAAATATTAGAACCATATATCAAGAATTTTGAAAATTTTGAAATGGTAGCCAATAAAAGAAGTTATCCTGAAAATGTAAAATCAGGTCGTTTCTTGCTTAAAAAAGACATGAATAATATGGATTTGGTTCGTGCAATGCGTTCCAATGTTCCTGTAAAATTAGCTTTTAATAATCAGGAGCGCTTAGAAAATTTTGCCGGAAGAATTGGTTCAGAAATTGAAGCAGATAGTTTGTCATTAATGAAAGCATTTAAAGACTCAACTTTCATGGCAACAAATGGTTTCAATGAGGATAATGTTTTTGCGATGTTCATCCCAAATACTTATGAAATTTATTGGAATACTTCTGCAGAGAAATTCCGCGATAAAATGATCAAGGAATACCATAATTTCTGGACATCTGAAAGAATTGAGAAAGCTAAAAAACAAGGTTTAACACCAGTTCAGGCTACAATTTTGGCTTCTATTGTTCATAAAGAATCCGTAAAGAAAGATGAAAGACCGCGTATTGCCGGAGTTTATTTGAATCGTTTACGTTTAGAAATGCCGTTACAAGCAGATCCAACCGTTATTTATGCTTTAAAATTAAGGGATAATAATTTTGATCAGGTTATTAAAAGAGTTTTCTATAATGATTTGGTTATGAAATCGCGATATAACACTTACGTGAATGTGGGACTTCCTCCCGGACCAATTGCGATGCCTGACATTACAGCGTTGGATGCAGTTTTAAATCCTGAAAAAAACGATTATATTTATTTCTGTGCAAGTGTTGAACGTTTCGGATATCACGAATTCGCTGCAACATTGGCGGAACATAATGTAAACGCAAAAAAATATTCTGACTGGATTGCCAGTCAGGGCGTAACAAGATAATTTTATTTTTTATTTCGGAATAATATCGAAATCTTATAATATGAAAAACCGAAGCTTATGGCTTCGGTTTTTTTATGGACTGAAATTTGTTTTAAGATGATTTTTGTTTAGAATTTGAAATTTTAATTTTGGGAAAACTATTGAGTTTAAACTTTAAATTTAAGTACATATTTTTTCCAGATTGAAAAAGAAATAATATTTAAATGTTTTAAAGAGTTGTTTTCGCCAAAATGAAAATTTATAGGTCATAATTTTGATTTTTTGCCTAAAATTAATCTGAAGTTTTTAAAATTAGAATTCAATTTCGCGTTAAAAATCATTAAATAATGTAGGTTTTATCTTCTTATTTTAACAAATTTGATAAAAATTTGATAAAAATGACATTTTTTAGAATTAGTTTTTGCCTCTTTTAAGGTATAAATCAGACTTAGGCCAAGTGCTGGAAAACTGCATCAATAAAGGGGTTACGTGAGTTTATGAGATTTTCAAAAACCTATAAAGTATTGATTTACAGTGTTGTTTTGTATTTCTTATCTTTGCACTGTAGAAATTTCAAAAAGGTGACAGCGTTTTGAAGAAAAACAATTTATGATAAAGAAATGGTATTTTTATGCGAGTTTGATCGTTATTATTACATTTTTAAGTTTGGGTTTTAAACCCTTTAATCTAGAAACCAAACCTTGGTTTTTAATAGAAAAAACAGATGGATCTGAATACTTATTTCCATCGCTGGAAGAGGATGATTATCCTGTCTCACACAAGTTAAATGTCCCATTTACAGGAAAACGTCTTATAGGTTTTAAAGAAGCAGTTGCCTTTAAAGAATCTCAAGGAAAATACCGATTGGTAAATTCACTTGGTTACATGGGAAAATATCAATTTGGTGGTCAAGCTTTAAGATCAATTGGTGTTAAAAACAAGAAAGCCTTTTTAAAAGATCCTGCCTTACAAGAAAAAGCATTTATTGCGTTGTTATCCAAGAATAAATGGATTTTGCGTAATGAAATCGAAAGGTATGAAGGAAAAATTATCAATGGTATTGCAATTACCGAATCCGGTATTTTGGCCGCTGCACATCTTGGAGGTGCTGGTTCAGTTAAAAACTTTTTCAAGAACAAAGGAAGTAGACATTTTAGAGATGCCTACGGAACTTCATTAAAAAGTTACTTGAAAGCCTTTGGAGGTTATGATCTTTCTTATATTGTCGCAGATAGTAATGCAACAATACAAGATTAAATCAAAAACAAGCATAAAAAATCCCGATACTTCGGGATTTTTTATGCTTGTTAATCAATTAGGATTTCCAGAATTTTAATAGCTGCTTCGCTAATTTTTGTTCCGGGACCGAAAACAGCTACTGCTCCGGCATCAAATAGAAACTGATAGTCTTGCGCCGGAATTACTCCGCCAACAATAATCATAATATCTTCACGTCCGTGTTTTTTAAGTTCTTCAATAACTTGTGGAACCAAGGTTTTGTGTCCTGCTGCCAATGATGAAACACCTAATATGTGTACATCATTTTCAACTGCTTGTTTGGCAGCCTCTGCAGGAGTTTGAAAAAGCGGACCAATATCCACATCAAAACCAACATCAGCATAGCCAGTTGCTACTACTTTTGCACCTCGATCATGTCCGTCTTGTCCCATTTTGGCTATCATGATTCTGGGACGTCTTCCTTCTTGCTTTGCAAAGGTGTCTGCTAATTGTTTTGCCTTTTCAAAATTTTCGTCATTTTTTATTGCTGCACTATACACACCGCTAAAGGATTTAATTTGCGCTTTATATCTGCCAAAAATACTTTCAAGAGCATCGCTGATTTCGCCTAATGTAGCTCTGTTTCGAGCGGCTTCAATTGCAATTTCTAGTAAGTTTCCTTGTCCGGTTTTTGCGCAAAGTATTAATTTTTCGAGTGATTGATTTACTTTTTCAGTATCTCTACTTGCTTTTATTTGTTCAAGTTGCTCTAATTGTTGTTTACGAACCATTTGATTGTCCACATCCAAAATATGCAACGGATCTTCCTTCTCTAATCGATATTGATTTACACCTACAATAATATCCTGACCACTATCGATTCGGGCCTGTTTTCTGGCTGCTGCTTCTTCAATTCTTAATTTAGGAATTCCAGCTTCGATAGCTTTTGTCATTCCGCCTAACTCTTCAACTTCTTCGATCAGTTTCCAGGTACTTTTTAGAATTTCATTCGTCAAACTTTCAACATAATAACTTCCTCCCCAAGGATCAACAGTTTTAGTTATTTTAGTTTCTTCTTGTAGAAAGATCTGAGTATTACGCGCTATTCTTGCCGAAAAGTCTGTTGGTAAAGCAATAGCCTCGTCAAGAGCATTGGTATGTAGTGATTGTGTGCCTCCAAAAGCTGCGGCAGTTGCTTCGATACAAGTTCTTGCCACGTTATTAAACGGATCTTGTTCTGTTAAACTCCATCCACTGGTTTGACAATGTGTTCTTAGTGCTAATGATTTATCACTTTTAGGATTGAATTGCTGCACTAATTTAGACCAAATCATACGACCGGCACGCATTTTAGCGATTTCCATAAAATGATTCATTCCAATTGCCCAAAAGAAGGAAAGGCGAGGAGCAAACTCGTCAATAGTCATTCCGGTAGAAAGTCCGGTTCTAATATATTCTAAACCATCTGCCAAAGTATAGGCCAATTCAATATCGGCAGTTGCTCCGGCTTCTTGCATGTGATATCCTGAAATCGAGATCGAATTGAATTTAGGCATTTTCTTGCTCGTAAATTCAAAAATATCTGCAATGATTTTCATCGAAGGAGTTGGCGGATAGATATAGGTATTACGCACCATAAATTCTTTTAGAATATCATTCTGAATTGTTCCTGATAATTTTTCAATGGCAACGCCTTGCTCTTCAGCTGCAACAATATAAAATGCCATAATTGGTAAAACGGCACCATTCATCGTCATTGAAACCGACATTTCATCCAATGGAATCTGATCGAACAATACTTTCATATCTTCGACAGAATCTATTGCAACACCTGCTTTTCCAACATCGCCAACAACTCTTTCGTGATCTGAATCATAACCACGATGCGTTGGTAAATCAAAAGCGATTGAAAGTCCTTTTTGTCCGGCAGCTAAATTTCTTCTGTAAAAAGCATTGCTTTCTTCGGCGGTCGAAAATCCTGCATATTGTCGAATTGTCCACGGACGTCTTACATACATAGTAGCATAAGGTCCGCGCAAGTTTGGTGCAAACCCGGCTCCAAATTCCAGAAACTCTAAATCCTCAATATCTTTTTCAGAATAGGTTTCTTTAAGTTCTATTCCTTCGGCTGTGGTGAAGTTATGCGTTATGTGTTCTGGGTTATGCGTCGGTTCGCTTAACTCATGACGTTTAACTTCTAACTTTATATGTTTAAGGTCTTTTCTCAATTGTAAGATGTTTATTTAGAATACTATTTTATAGATCTTTTTCAATCTCTTTTAAAAAATCATCAATGTCAGTAACATTCTTAGGGTTTTTTAAATAATTTTCTGTTCTTTCTCTAACTTGATCAATTTGCCATTGAGGAATTTTGTAATGATCATTTTGTACAGGCAAAATAATTACTTCTACTTCATCTGCTATAAAATCATCTGGTAGAATAACAGTTACAGAACGATTTTTAACTGATAGTATTTGTCTTATTGCTTCCATAATTATTTACGTTTATATTCAAATATAACATTTGAAATTTAATTTATTCAAGTTCCAGTCGTTCTTGTTCCAGTTTCTCGGCCAATCTTTTTTCGATTATTGGTGTAATTAACGTTTTTCTTGGTTTTATTTTTACAAATGGAAACAATTCTAAATCGTGTTTCATTTTGTCATCTTTGTTAGGATATTTATTTGTACCTAATAAAACTTCTTTTTTAGAATCGAATAATTCCTGCTCTTTAGCAGCACTTTCCTGAATTTTCTTTTTAATGGTTCCATCGTTTAAAAGTTTTAGGAAACCTCCGTTTGCTTCAATATCTTTAAATAAAGCTAAACTTTTTTCGGCTAGTTGTGTGGTCAAAGTTTCGATATAATAACTTCCGTCAGCGGGATTATTGACTTTATCAAAATAGCTTTCGTGTTTTAAAACCAATAATTGATTTCGGGCAATTCGGTCGCCAAATTCATTGTCTTTATGGTATAAAGCGTCGTAAGGTAAATTTGCGATAGCATCTGCACCACCAAGAATTGCCGACATACATTCGGTTGTTGTGCGAAGCATGTTTACATTATAATCGTAAATTGTTTTATTACGTTTGGTTGGAGATACTAAAAAGTGACATTCTAAATCCGGATTGTATTCTGAAGCTATTAATTTGAAAAGCATTCGTAAAGCACGAAGTTTTGCAATTTCAAAGAAATAGTTAGTTCCAACCGAAATTTGAAAAACAATTGGTTTTGTAATAGTTGGTAAACGATTCAAATATTCATTTGCATGTGCTAAACTATACGCAATTTGTTGTGTGATATTGGCACCTGCATTTTGATACAATCCTAAATCAACGCTCAATAACGTAAGGTTTGTAGTTGCTTTTGAAATGTTTTCAATGGTTTCAAAATTATTTTTGTCGGATGTGGTAAACCAATTTCCTTCTCTTGCAAAATGACCAATAGGATCAATATTGCAATAGAAAACGGCTTTTTTCCGGATAGAAATAGTGTCTAATAATTTTACGAAATCGATTGAAATAAAATTCAAATTAAAGTAAACGGTTCTGTTTTCTAAAGGAAGAGTTTCTAATAATTTTTGAATGTCTATTTTTTCGTTTTCTATTGTAAAACGTAAACTTTCTGCACCTCTTTCAATAGTGTTCACAGCTCTTTGAACCGATTTCTCGACATCATATACAAAGATGTTTTGACAAATTTTGAAATTTGAAGCGTTGGTTTTTACTGGTGCCGATTTTGAAAATTCGTCTAAATGATAAAAAGGTTTTACCTGAATATCTTCTGGAGAATTCCAGATTACGGTTTCGTTATAATCAGCGCCATCTAATTCAAACTGAATTTTTTGTTTCCATTGTTTGGATGAAATCGGATTAAAATCGTCGAACAGGGTAGTAGCCATTGGGTGCTTTTTTCTGATTATTCTTTAGTGTCTTGAATGGTATCACCTTCAAATTGGATGATGTAAATATCTTCGCTGTCTTTTTTCATAAAGTACTTTTCGCGAGCATATTTTTCTATTTGTTCAGGATTTTTAAGTTGCTTGATTTGTTCCTGATCTTTTTTTATTTCGTCCTGATAATATTTTTTATTGTCTTGTAGCTCTTCGATTTGATTGTCTAAAAAACGATGATCGAAATAAGAGTAATTGTCTAAAAATAACATCCAAACCACAAAAAAAAGTAATACCCAAACATATTTATTGCTTAGGAGTTTAAACCATCTTTTGCCTTTATATGGATTTTTCATTTTCATTTTTTTATTTAACCGATTACTTCTTATAATTTCGATTGGTGTTCTAGCCCCGATGGAGCCGGTATCCTTTTTATCCGCCGCGGCGGATAAAAAGATAAAGGCGAGAGCGGGAAATAGCTCCTGATTTCAATGCAATAAATTTACAATAAAAATTATGAAATTCGTTGATTAATTACGGCACGAACTACATCAATTGCTACAGTATTGTATTTGTCGTTAGGGATGATAATGTCTGCAAAAGCTTTTGATGGCTCGATAAATTGCTCGTGCATAGGTTTTAAAGTGTTTTGATAACGTGTTAAAACCTCGTCGATATCACGTCCGCGTTCTGAAATATCTCTCTTTAAACGACGAATTAATCTTTCGTCAGAATCTGCATGAACAAAGATTTTGATGTCAAAAAGCTCACGTAACTCCGGATTTGTCAAAATTAAGATTCCTTCAACAATCATCACTTTTCTTGGGTGTGTTGCCACTGTATCGTCAGTTCTGTTGTGCTGTATAAATGAATATACCGGCTGATCGATAGTTTCACCTTCTTTTAATGCTTTCAGGTGTTTTACCAATAGTTCAAAATCGATGGCACGAGGATGATCAAAATTGATTAATGCTCTTTCGTCAAATGACAAATTATGGGTCTCTTTATAGTACGAATCCTGAGAAATTACGCCCACTTCAGTGTCCGGTAATTCGTTCATGATTTGGTGTACTACTGTTGTTTTTCCACTTCCTGTTCCTCCTGCAAGTCCAATAATGAGCATAAAATTTGTTGTTAGATATTTGTTTGGCAAAAATAATAATTTAAGTGAATTGTATATGCATATTGTGTATTTAAACCATATCAGTAATATAAGTAAATGTAAGCCATCAGATATTTAAGTAATGCTTTACTTCATTGAATTTATATAGCATATATGGTTAAAAATGACAACTAAATTTAAGCAAACAGATATTTAAGTAAAATTCTACTTATATAACTTATATGGTTAAGTTAAGATAAAAAAAATCCCGACAGCGAACTATCGGGATTTTGTGCAATCAGTATAGTTTTAATAAAATATTCTGAATTTAGTAAGCACATAAAATTATTTATTCTTTTTTGCTTTTATCATCATTTCAAGCTGATCCCAAAGTTCTTCCGGAATTGCTTCAAGTAAATTAAATTGTCCTGCACCTTTTAGCCATTCACCACCGTCGATGGTAATAACGTCTCCGTTTACGTAAGCTGAAAAATCAGAAACTAAATAAGCCGCTAAATTGGCCAATTCCTGATGATCACCAACGCGTTTCAATGGTACTTTTTTAGCCATGTCAAACTTTTCAGCAAGATCTCCCGGCAATAATCTGTCCCAGGCACCTTTTGTTGGGAATGGTCCCGGAGCGATTGCATTAGAACGAATTCCGTATTTTGCCCATTCTACTGCCAAGCTGCGCGTCATTGCTAGAACTCCCGCTTTTGCAGTTGCACTTGGAACTACATAAGCAGATCCTGTCCAGGCATACGTAGTTACAATATTTAAAATGGTAGCTGACGTTTGTTTGGTATCGATCCAGTGTTTTCCAAAAGCAAGCGTACAGTTTTTTGATCCTTTTAATACAATATCTATAACAGTGTCAAATGCATTTGCAGATAAACGTTCTGTTGGAGAAATGAAATTTCCGGCTGCATTGTTCAAAAGAACATCCACTTTTCCGAAAGCTTTTAAAACTTCCTGTAGCATATTTTCTACCTCTTCATAATGACGAACGTCACATTGAACCGGTAAACATTTTCCGCCAGTTTCAGTTTCAAGTTCAGTTGCAGTATTTTTAAGTTTTTCTAAATCTCTTGATGTAATTGCTACCTGAGCTCCTAATTCTAAGAAGTATTTGGTCATGGCTTTTCCTAAACCACTTCCGCCACCTGTAACTACAATGACCTTACCTTTTAAAGCGTCATCTCTTAACATTTTATCTCTATAGCTCATATTTTTTCTTTTTTATTACAATATTAAATAAATAAATAGGATGCACGCATAATAATGTTATAAAATTTTGATAAACTTTATATATCTCCTAATTTTTTTGCTGCCGATTCTAGTGTGAAATTATCTTTGGCGAAGCAAAAACGTATTAATTTTTGGTCTTTATGGTCGGAATAAAAGGTAGAAATTGGGATTGCAGCAACACCATGATCTGTGATTAATTTTTTACAGAAAGTCACATCGTCATCATTTGAAATATTAGCATATGAAACAACCTGAAAATAAGTTCCTTCGCATGGTTTCAATTCAAAACGACTGTTTTGAAGTAATTTTTGAAAATAATCTCGTTTCTCCTGATAGAATTTTCCGAGTAGATTTACATCAACTATGTCTAAATATTGATTTATCGCAGCCTGGGAAATACTGTTAACACTAAAAACCAAAAACTGATGTACTTTTTTAATCTCTTTCATGAGATATTCCGGAGCTACGGTATAGCCAATTTTCCAACCGGTGATGTGAAATGATTTTCCGAAAGAAGAAACCATTATGCAACGATTTAAAAGAAAATCTTTGGTATGGGCAGAAATGTGTTTTTCTTCAAAAGTAATGTATTCATAAACTTCATCTGATAAAACAAGAAGATCAGGATATTTTGAAAGTAATCTTTCCAGTTGTAAAAAGTCCTCTTCGTTAAGGATTTTCCCAGTTGGATTATGCGGATTATTTATAATAATCATCTTGCTTTTTGAGGAGCAGGCTTTTTCTATAGTATCCCAATTAGGAGTATAATCATCGTTTAAGGCAACGCGAACAGGTTTTGCATTGCATAATAAAACAGGAGATTCATACGAATCATAACTAGGATCCAGAATAATTACTTCGTCACCTGTTTTTATTAAAGCTAAAATCGTGGTAAAAATTCCTTGCGTTGCTCCAGCAGTCACTAAAATTTCTGTTTCAGGATTAATTGTTCTGTTGTAGGAACTTTGAACCAGTTTTGCAATTTGATTCATCAATGGTGGAAAACCCGCCATTGGTGTATATTGATGCACATTTTCTTTGGCTAGTCTTGCGATAATATCCGTTAATCTTTCGTCAACAGGAAAATTTGGAAATCCCTGCGAAAGGTTGATTGCATTATATTCGGTTGCCATTTTTGACATTACCGTAAAAATGCTCGTGGTTATATTTGGAAGTTTACTCATGATAAAGTTTGATTTGGGGAAAACTTGTGAGTACAATATAAGGTAATTTTTACAATTACATTTTATGTATAATAAAAATCGTTGGTCGATTATGTAAATCAACTTTCAGTTTTTTCCAATCTGCAACTCGCATTGTTTTAATAAATTCTGTTGGTAAAGTAATATCTGTTGCAATACAAAGATGTGTCGACGGATTTAAAATTTGCAGAATATCTTCAACCAGTTTGTTGTTTCTATATGGTGTTTCAATAAAAAGTTGTGATTGATTTTTATCCTGAGATAATTTTTCAAAATACTTTAATGCTGATTTTTTCTCGTCTTTATCAATTGGTAAATATCCGTTGAAAGTAAAACTCTGACCATTCATTCCGGAAGCCATCATTGCTAATAAAATAGAAGATGGTCCAACTAAAGGCACAACTTGGATTCCTTTTTCATGCGCTAATTTTACAATTACTGCACCGGGATCAGCAACGCCCGGACAACCGGCTTCGCTCATTAAACCAACATTTTTTCCTTCTAACAAAGGTTTTATAAATTCTAAATGCTCACTTGGTTCCGTGCGTTTGTTAAGTGTAAAAAGTATAAGTTCTGATTGTTTTTTATCTGGAGAAACTGCTTTTATTGATTTTCTTGCTGTTTTTTCGTTTTCAACAATATAATGATCTATAAAATCAATGCTTCTTTTTACTGTTTGCGGTAAAACATCCATTGGATCGCTTTCGCCCATTGTTGTTGGAATTAAATATAGTTTTCCTAGAAGTTTCATTTTATGATATTTTAGAGTTTAAACAAAAAAGTATTTTAATTATCAATGAAGTAATTAAAATACAAATTAAGTTATGAATGTTTCTCGATAAGTTTTTGTGCAATGATATCAGCGACTTCATCTAGCATTTGATAAACATTATCAAATCCATTTGTTGATCCATAGTAAGGATCTGGAACATCTACATTTTCATCCGGAAATAATTCGTTTAATATAAGATGAACTTTGGTTTTATGTTCTGAAGTTTTAGCTAAATGTATGATGTCGCGGTAATTGGAATTGTCCATAACATAAATGTAATCGAATTCATCAAAATCAGAATTCTTAAATTGCCTTCCTTTTTGACCGTCAATACATAAACCGTTTTTTTGGGCAACCTCAATAGAACGTTTGTCTGGTGCGTGGCCAATATGCCAGGATCCAGTTCCGGCTGAATCAACCGTAAATTTGTCCTGAGGTAGTTTTGATGCTAAAATTCCTTCCGCTAAAGGTGATCTACAAATATTTCCTAAGCAAACCATTAAAATTTTTACTGGCATGATTCGCGTTTATAGCGTTAATTTTTTGTTGATGTCCTCGACAAATTTCTTGAACTGTTTGTCTGTAGAAACTAAATTGTCTACAGTTTTACAAGCATGCAATACGGTTGCGTGATCACGATCTCCAATTTGTGAACCAATGTTTGCCAAAGAAGCTTTAGTAAATTTCTTTGCAAAAAACATGGCCAATTGTCTCGCCTGAACCACGTGCCTTTTTCTGGTTTTAGATTGAAGTGTTTCAATATCCAACTGAAAATAATCAGACACAATTTTTTGAATATAATCGATAGAGATTTCTCTCTTTACGTTTTTAACAAATTTCTCGACAACACTTTTGGCTAGCTCAAGTGTAACTTCTTTTTTATTGAAAGAAGATTGTGCGATCAACGAAATAATAGCACCTTCAAGTTCTCTAACGTTAGATTTGATATTGCGGGCAACATACTCAATAATGTCTTCCGGCATCTCAACACCATCACGATATAAAATGTTTTTCAAGATCGAGATTCTGGTTTCATAATCCGGCTGGTGTAATTCAGCAGATAATCCCCATTTAAAACGAGATAATAAACGTTGTTCAATATCCTGCATGTCAACAGGAGCTTTGTCCGAAGTCAAAATTACCTGTTTCCCATTTTGATGTAAGTAGTTAAAAATATGGAAAAATACGTCCTGAGTTCCTGATTTTCCAGATAAAAACTGAACATCATCAATAATCAAAACGTCGATCAATTGGTAAAAGTGAATGAAATCATTACGATTATTCTTTTTTACCGAATCGATATATTGTTGTGTGAAAATTTCGGCAGAAATATATAAAACCGTTTTTTCAGGATATTTATCTTTTACTTCTACACCTATTGCGTGTGCTAAGTGTGTTTTTCCTAAACCAACTCCACCAAAAATCAATAACGGATTAAATGATGTTCCTCCAGGTTTGTTGGCAACAGCCATACCTGCAGAACGAGCCAAACGGTTTGAGTCTCCTTCTAAGAAATTATCAAAACTGTAATTTGCATTTAATTGCGATTCAATTTTAAGATTTCTAATTCCGGGAATTACAAAAGGATTTTTTAATTCAGGATTTAGGTTTTTAAACGGAGCATCAACCTCTTGCGGTTTCATAGGCACTCTATTGGCACTTGGCAACTGTTCGGTAAACGGTTGTTTATTGCCATAAGTGTTCTCCATTTTAATTTTATAGAGTAACTTTGCGTTTTTTCCCAGTTCTTTGGTAAGCGCAACTTTCAATAATTTTACGTAGTGCTCTTCGAGCCATTCGTAGAAAAATTTACTTGGTACTTGAATATATAACGCGTTGTCGGTTAGCTCAACTGATTTGATTGGTTCGAACCAAGTTTTATATGCTTGATCTTGAATATTGTCCTTTATAAAAGACAAACAGTTTTCCCATACCGATTGAGCAGTTTTAGTCATAGATTCAGATAAATTTTATATTATTGATAAAGATTCTCCTAATAAAAAAGGAGCAATTTTATTCCGTATTTCGGGATAACAAATATGTGAACAAATTTCTGTAAAAAAAAATATTTTGGGCTCTAATTTTATAAAAAAATGTTGTAAGAGAACTTTTGGAAGTTAATTTTTTTTAATATATAAATAATGAAAAATCATCAAACGCAAGTGCGTGTTCGTTACTCAGAAACGGATCAAATGGGAGTCGTTTATCACGGAAATTATATTCCATATTTTGAGATAGGACGCGTGGAATGGCTTAGAGACAAAGGGATTTCGTATAAAAGTATGGAAGAAAGCGGAATTGGGTTACCCATTGTTTCGATGCAAATAAATTACAAAAAATCGGCACGTTACGATGAGCTGTTAACGATTCATACTACTTTCAAAAGTCAATCATCTGTGAAGATCGAATTCGACTGTGAGATCTATAATGAAGCGAATGAGTTATTAACAACTGCAGTGTTTATTTTAGTATTTATTTCGTTAAAAACAGGTCGTCCAACAGCACCTCCGGATTATATTTTAGAATTGTTCAAAACACTTGTATAATTGTTAAAACGAGATGTGTTTTAATATTAATTTATATAATTTTAATATCGATTTCAAACATTAAATCAAAAATGTCGAATATAGATTCGGCATTTTTTTTGCGTGTTTTTGTCGTTATTTTACCAATTGGAAGACCAGATTCTTCATTAATCTCCATTTCCTGAGATGTAATTTCCAGTTTTTTTTCTTTAATAACACGCATAACTTTATTCATGTTTTTATAATCAAAAGAGATTAAAAACTGAACATCGATTGTTTTTTCGATAATTTCACAAATTTCAAGCGTCATTTGTGCCGTTGTTTTGTAAGCGGCAATTAAACCGCCAACGCCTAATTTAGTTCCGCCAAAAATCCGAACAACAACAATCAAAACATTCGTCACCCCAAAAGACTGAATTTGTCCATAAATGGGTGCGCCAGCCGTATTGCTTGGTTCGCCATCATCATTGGCGCGATAAGAAATTTTGGGAGCTGTGCCTAATTGATAAGCATAGCAAAAATGTACAGCATGCGGATGTTGCTTTTTTAGATTCTCGATGATGGGCTTTACTTCATCTTCATTTTCTATAGGGTAGGCGTAGCCAAAGAACTTACTTCCTTTCTCCTTAAAAAGCACTTCTTCTGATTCAAAAGCAATGGTTTGATACGTATCGTTATATTCCAAAAGTAAATTTCTAAATTATTTTTCTCTTAACTATGAGTAAGTTTTTCACGCAGATTTAAAAAGATTTCAGCTGATCTACGCAGATTATAATTAAAATTAAATCTGCTTAAATCTGCAGAATCTGCGTGAAAAAATCATTTAATCTGTCGCAAAATATACGTTTGCTATAATATTTTTTTATCAAATAGATCCACAATATCTTCCTGACCAACTTGCAAATTCCAAACATGGAAACCTAAAGCAGCGGCAGCATCAGTGTTTTCTTTTTTATCATCTATAAATAAAGTACGTTTAGGAGATAATTCATGTTTGTTGATTAGATATTGAAAAACATCAGCATTTGGTTTTCTCATTCCAATTTCAAATGAAAAATAAACTTTTTCAAAACATTGGTAAAAATCACTGTAAAAAGAAATTCCGCTTTTATTTTCGAAAGTTTCAATATGAATCGAATCCGTATTACTCAATAAAAACAGACGGTATTTTTGCGTAAGCATTTGTAAAAATTCTAATCGGTACAAAGGAAAATCTGCCAAAACAGCATTCCAGGCTTCCAGGATTTTTTCGATAGAAGCATTTGGAAGTTCTTTTTGAAAACCAGCCAAAAAATCATCATGAGAAACGTCTCCCGTTTCAAACAAAAGATTTAGACGATCCAATTCTGAATTCCATTCCGTCATGCCTAATTTTTGCAATCCGGAAATAGTCGCTTGTTTATCTAAATTGATAAAAATATCTCCAAAGTCAAAAATTATAGTATCAATCATGATTTCTAACATTTATTAATTCATCATTTAGAATGTAAGTTTTCGTTACATTTTTCTTTTGAAGAATTGGTGCTTTTGTTCCATTTCCGAAAAGTAATTTTCCAACAAAAATACGAGCTTCATCCCAAATATTCTGATCTATAAAAGATTGTAAAGTCTGTAAACCACCTTCAATAATAATAGACTGAATCTGATTTTGATGTAAAATCCCCAAAATTTGCGGAATTATATTCTCCTTAAAATCAATTACTTCAAAGGTAGTGTTTTCTGCTGAAATGCTAGTTTCAGATTTGGTGAATATGATGGTTTTTACACAGTTATCAAAAATAAAACTGTCTTTTGAGATTCGGTTATTTTGATCTAAAACAACCCTTATCGGATTATTTCCGGACCAATCCCTAACGTTTAATTTTGGGTTGTCATCTATAACAGTTTTCGTTCCAACTAAAATCGCCTGTTCTTCGCTGCGCCATTTATGAACCAATTGTCTGGAATATTGATTGGTAATCCAGACAGGTTTACGATCCTGATTGTCCTCTTTTTCAGGAGACAAAAAGCCATCTTGACTTTCGGCCCATTTTAATATGATATAAGGTCTTTTTTGCTGATGAAAAGTAAAGAAACGTTTGTTGAGTTCGTTACATTCTTTTTCCAGAATACCAACGACAACATTTGCTCCCGAAGCAATTATTTTTTTAATTCCGTTTCCTGCTACTTTTTCATTAGGATCAACAGTTCCAACAATTACATTCGGGATTTTGTGTTCGATAATTAAATCGCAGCAAGGAGGAGTTTTTCCAAAATGACTGCAAGGTTCTAAACTTACATATATAGTAGCTTTTTCCAGCAGCGATTTATCTTTTACAGATCGAATCGCGTTTACTTCGGCATGAGGTCCACCGGCTTTTTTGTGCCAGCCTTCGCCAATAATTTTATCTTCATAAACAATTACACTTCCAACCATTGGATTGGGATACGTAGTTCCAAAGCCATTTTGTGCCAATTCAATGCAGCGTTTTATATATTTTTCATGTATATTCACAGTACAAAAGTAGTTATTTTTGTTTAGTCCATATAGTTATTGGACTAGTTAAGAAACTATCAAAAAAGTATTTCTACTTTTGTATATAATGTCGCATGAATTAAGAAATATGAAAAATTGGATTATCAGAGCAATTAAAAAAGAAGACAATCAGGCAGTTGCTAAATTAATACGATCAGTTTTTGACGAAATGGAGATTCCGAAAGTAGGTACGGCATATGAAGATCCGTATTTAGATTTAATGTTTGAAGAATATAACAAGCCAAAATCGGCTTATTTTGTAGTAGAAAACGAAGGTGAAATTGTGGGTTGTGCTGGAATTGCACCACTGGAAAATGGAGATCCTAAAATTTGCGAATTACAAAAAATGTATTTTTTGCCTGAAACCCGTGGTTTAGGAATTGGAAGTAAGATGATGGAAAAATGTTTGGCAGAAGCAAAAAATTTTGGCTTTGAAAAATGTTATATCGAAACAATGCATTTTATGCACGCTGCTCAAAAATTATATAAAAAATCAGGTTTTGAATATTTAGATGCTCCCATGGGAAATACTGGGCATTGTTCTTGCCCGGTTTGGATGTTGAAAGTTTTATAGCTTATGAAAAAAATTACTCTTGGAATTGTTCTTGTTTTAGGTTTATTTTCTTGTAATAAAAGCGAAGGAAAAAAAGCAGATAAAAAAGCAGATAAAAAAATCCAAATTGTTACCAAAACACCAGTTATAGATTCTCTTGAAAAGGTTGAAACCTTATCAAATGACGAATCTTTAAATGATTTTGAAACTTTGTTACCAGTAGCGTATCAAACTTATAAAGGTAAAAACCCTGTGTCTTCCCTAACAGAAAAATGGGTTGATTTGTATAAACAGAATGGAGAGTATTATTTAGGAAAGCCTGATTTTAAAATTGAAAATTATACAGATGATTGTTCAGGAGCTCCTCTTAAAGTTATTAATTCTAAAAAAGAAACTTTGTTATTTCTGGATTATCCTGAATTGAAATTTGGTAAAATTAATTTCATAAAAACAGAAAAAAGTAAATTTTGGCCCAAAGAAAAAAAGAATTTTACATTTAATAATATCAATTACACTTTGCGTGCAGAAGGAGAAGTGCTTTTTGAGGGAGGGGTAATTACAGATAATGTTAATAAAGAAAATTTTAACGAAGTAACGAATTATAAACTTTACTTAACTGTTGGAAATGGTTCTGAAGAGTTGATTTTTACAGAAGATTTATTTTATGAAACTCTTCTGGAGATACTTTTTGTTGGAGATATTGATGGTGATGGAAAATTGGATTTTGTTTTTAGTACAAGAAAAAATGTGGAAGAAGAATGTGTGATTTTGTTTCTTTCCTCTAAAGCTGAAAACGAAAATAACGTAAAAAAAGTTTCTGAAACAGTAGTGCAATTCGATTGCTAAGGAAATCTCTTTTTTAACTATAGGTATAAAGAAAATGAAAATTAAACAATATAGAACTCAATTTATAAAAGAATTATCTGCCTTTTACGATGCATACGAAGCAGAAAGTTTTTTCTATTTAATTTTAGAAGACAAGCATCAATTGCGGCAAATTGATTTGGCTCTAAATCATGAATTGACTTTTTCTGAAAGTGATTTTGTGATTTGGGATTCGCTATTGGCGCAATTAAAAAAAGAAGTTCCGATTCAGTATTTATTAGGAAAAACTAATTTTTATGGTTTGGATTTTGAAGTAAACGAGAACGTTCTCATTCCTCGTCCGGAAACCGAAGAATTGGTAGAATGGATTATCAATGAGAATGCTGCAAGTAATAAATCAAAAAAAATAAAAATTCTGGATATTGGAACCGGCAGTGGATGTATCGCAATTTCATTGGCCAAAAATCTTCCAAATGCTGAAGTTTATGGTTTTGATGTTTCTAAAAAAGCAATCGAAACAGCCAAAAGAAATGCAATAAACAACAAAGTTGATGTTACTTTTTTGTTTCAGGATGTTTTAGCGTTAGAAGAACTGAGATGTAATTTTGATATTATTGTTTCAAATCCGCCTTATGTTCGCAATTTAGAGAAAGTAGAAATCAAAAAGAATGTGCTGGATTATGAACCGCATTTAGCACTTTTTGTTGATGATAATGATGCTTTGATTTTTTATCGAAAAATTGCTGAATTGGCTAAAAAGAATTTTATTGAAAACGGACAATTATATTTTGAAATCAATCAATATTTGGGTCAGGAAACAAGAGATTTACTTGAAAATATGGATTTCAAAAACATCGAATTAAGAAAAGATATCTACGATAACGACCGTATGATTTCTTGTAAGGTTTAAAAGCAAGACGTTTAAAGAAATTTGATAAAGCATTTTTGTATTCCGATTTCCTATGATAATATTGATTTTTTTTAGGAGCTAATCCCGCTATCCGTTTCAATCTTTTGCTTTTTAAGGAAAAAAGCAAAAGGATTTTCTCCCGAAGCTTCGGGACTATCGGGGCTGGGCTGACATTTTCATAAGAATGTTTTCGTTTGATTTGTCATTTCGACCGAAGGGAGAAATCACACGAGTAATTCGACAAAGATTGGCGATTTTTGGTAGCGTCCCGAAGCTTCGGGATCGAGACGTTGCTACAATATAAATTATTCCTCCGGAATTTTTTTAGGCAGTTCCGAAGGAACAAAATATATTGTAGGGATGGATTTTAATCCATCATTCGCAATCAAAACCAAATCTTGGTATAAATGACATAGTTTGTGTTTATTGAATAAATGACAATGTTAAAGTTTAAATATAAATATTTTTTGTAATCATTTTCGTTCTTTTTTGAGTATCTTCGTGACCCTAACTGTCCGAATTATGATTTTGAAAAAACTTTTGCCCGTGCAATATGATGGCGGTATTGGAAACAACCGTAACGCGGGACAGCGTAGGACATCTAAAATGTGCGGGCTTCATATTTTCCTAATTGTCCAAATTATGATTACAAACACCCTTTCAAAAGAAGCTGAAACGAGGCTACTTGATTTTTTTAACAAATCAGTCGATCCTCAAAGTTTGGCAAAAACAATTCGACAAGTAAATTATATGCTTGCCTTGAGCTTAATGCGAAAATGTGAAACCTTAGAGATTGATAAAACAAATCTTGAAAATGGTTTTTATTGGCTGAATGAATTAGCAGAAATTCTAAATCCTTATTTGGATGTTGAATAATTAAAGAAGAAAGGCTGTCAATTATGACAGTCTTTTTGTTTTATGACATAGAAAAATTTTTACCCGTGTGGTATGCTGGCGGTATTGGAAACAATCGCAACGCTTTTTGTGGCGTAGGACAGCTAAGCGATGTGGGTTTTATATTTTGCTTAACAAAACGATTATGAGTACAAACATCTTTGTCAAAATTTTGAACCAAGAGTTTAAGGAACTTTGACAAAATTAATTTTCAAAATTGGTTTGTCCCTTTTTATCATTCCGATTTTTGATGTTATAAAACTATTTTTGTCGTTTCGACGCATTTAATCCATTCTTTGTAGTAATAAGCATAATCTTGCCCTAAAAGTAGTATCTCGGAGAGATTATCTGTTGGTAGAATAGTATTACACCCACCAAACATTTGTCCCGTAGGGACTATACGATCGAGTTTAGATTTCGAATAAATTGTCAAACTACAAGGTTGAAAAAAAAACTTGAAGGAACCGTGATATGTATTAAAAGAAACAATAGGTTTTAAGGACGAAGAAGCAATCTCCGTAAGAAACCTACCGTTTGGACATAAGTATTATTAATGAATTTTGAACACAAATTTCACTAATTTTCACTAATTCATTTCGTGAAATTAATTTAACAAGCTGAATTAACCAGTTAAAATTTGTGCAAATTCGTGAAATTAGTGTTTGTTTTGTATTTGTGTCCAGACAGTAAGTAATAAACCGGAAACACGACGGTGTAGTCCCTACAGGACAAATGTTGATGGGTATCTTTATGTTCTACCAATAGATAATCTCTCCGAGATATATTTTAGAAATTAATTATTTGGTGGAAAGTTTCAATGAATTAATCTCGTTCCGACGTTTCGGGATCGGGGCATTGCTACAAAATAAATTATTCCATAGAGATTTTTAAAGCAGTTCCGAAGGAACAAAATATATTGTAGAATGGATTTCAATCCATCTTCGCAAAGTTTAAACACAATATTGTTATCCTGAGGAACGAGGGATCTCCAAAAGCAGCTCGACAATCTAAAGAAAATACTGTGTGTTAGTTTCTTGCGGAGATCCCTCGTTCCTCGGGATGACAAGATTGGGTTCCGAAGCTTCGGGATTACTCCGTTGAAACGAAACAAAAGTTAGTTTTTATCAAAGAAATTGGAATGACAAAAGATTATGGTTGTTTTATTTGTTTAATCTACAGGATTTTGAAAGCCTTCTATGAGAAGTTCTTAAAAACCATAAAAGCTCTAATCTAGCCCCGATAGAAGTAAAAATCCTTTTGTGCCGTTGTTCGGCATAAAAGATTGAAACGAATAGCGGGAATAAAGTTCTTGATAAAACGATTAATTCTGCTTCAAATATTGATGATTAAACACTGAAAACTATAACTGCGACTGAAAGCTAAAAATTATTCATAACGCAAAGCCTCAATAGGATCAAGTTTAGACGCTTTTATTGCGGGATATAATCCGGAAACAATGGCAACGGTAAAACTGGTTGCGAAAGCGGCAAAAATTGCCATCCACGGAATCACAAAAGCAAAATTCATTATACCTGCAAAAGCAAAACCTACGAGAATTCCCAATATAATTCCAATAAATCCACCGATCTGTCCAATTAATAAAGTTTCTATAAAAAATTGAACTGAAATAGTTGCTTTTGTTGCGCCCAAAGCCTTACGGACGCCTATTTCGCGAGTACGTTCTGTAACCGAAACAATCATAATATTCATTAAAGCAATTGATGATCCCAAAATGGTAATAATACTGATAATCCAGGCGGCCCAGCCTAAATATTGTGTAATTCCCAGAATTTTATTAATTAAATCGTCACTACGTCCAACACCAAAATTATTGTCACGAACAGGGCTCAATTTACGAACTCTTCGCATAGTACTTGTTGCGTTGTCAATAGCCTGGTCAAGAAGTTCCTTTTTAGAAACCATCGCACTTATAGTGTAGTTGATATTTGGAGCAGTAAATAAAGATCGTGCTACTTGTATAGGAATCAAAACACGTAAATCCTGACTGTGTCCAAAAGTTGAACCTTTCTCCTTAAGAACACCAATAACTTTAAAACGTGCACCACGAATGGAGATAATTTTATCAATTGGGTTGACATCTTTTAATAATCCTTTTTCAAAATCTGAACCAACAACACAGGAATAGGTGTTGTTGTCAATGTCAAACTGATTGAATGAACGACCAGATGTAGTTTCTAAACCTGAGTTTGAAATATAATGTTCGTCGACGCCAAGAATCGTAATTTCCGGATCTGTTTTTTGGTCTAAATATTTTACTTCTGCCGTTGCCGTTGCGGTAAACGAAAGAGAAGTTTCGGTAAAAGGATATTTGTATTTGTTTTTGAAAGCTACAGCTTCGGGATATGAAATGATTGGATTAATGACTTCACGCTCATTTCCACCACGATTTTTAACCGTATTTGCATATTGATTGATATTGAAAGTGTTAGCTCCCATCGAAGCAAAATTGGTCGAAACAGTATTTTCCAGCGCCGTTACAACCGTTAGGATTCCTACCAAAGCAGTAATCCCGATTGCGATAATTAATACGGTAAGAATGGTTCGTAATAATTGTGTTTTGATTGAACCAAAAGCAATTCGAATATTTTCTCTTAATAATTTTAGCATCATGAACAATTTGTCACGAAAATACGTTTTTTGTTACAAGTTTGTTTTCGAACTGGTAATATTTATTTTAAAAAATAAGATATTTGCAGACGATTTACGGTTTTTAACAAAATCAAAAATCAATAAGAAATTAATGTTAAGATTTTTTGAGATAAAGATTGGAAAATAATCAAAAATCAGAAATCTAAAATCTAAAATAAAAAAAGATGGCTTCCAAACCAAGTATTCCACAAGGAACAAGAGATTTTTCGCCTGCAGAGGTGTCAAAACGTCAATATATTATTCAAACCATAAAAAGTAATTTTGAGAAGTTTGGTTTTCAGCCAATTGAAACACCATCTTTTGAGAATTCAGATACTTTAATGGGGAAATATGGAGAAGAAGGTGATCGTTTGATTTTTAAAATATTGAACTCAGGTAATTTTTTCTTTAACAAAAACAAAATTGAATTACCGGAATCTATAGAATCTTTACAAGTTAATTCGGCTGAAACAATTAGTCTGGAGCAAAGAATTGAACTGAATAAATTTACCGGAAAAATTTCTGAAAAAGCATTACGTTACGATTTAACGGTTCCGTTTGCAAGATACGTTGTACAGCACCAAAATGAAATTGAATTCCCTTTTAAAAGATATCAAATTCAGCCCGTTTGGAGAGCAGACAGACCGCAAAGAGGACGTTACCGAGAATTTTATCAATGTGATGCAGATGTTGTTGGTTCAAAATCATTATGGCAGGAAGTAGAATTGGTTCAATTGTACGATACCGTTTTTACATCTTTAGGACTTGAAGGTGTTACAATTAAAATCAATAACAGAAAGATATTATCTGGAATTGCTGAAGTAATTGGTGCATCTGATAAATTGATCGATTTTACTGTGGCTCTTGATAAGCTGGATAAAATTGGTGAAGACGGTGTTAAAAAAGAAATGATCGAAAAAGGTATTGCCGAAGAAGCTTTGGTTAAAGTTCAGCCGCTTTTTAACTTTACAGGAACTTTTGCAGATAAAATAAATCAGCTTTCAAATTTATTATCTTCTTCAGAAGAAGGAATGAAAGGAGTTGAAGAACTGAAGTTTATTTGTGACAATGTGGCAACTTTAGGTCTGGCAACTGCGACATTAGATCTTGATGTGACTCTGGCGCGTGGATTAAATTATTATACCGGAGCTATTTTTGAAGTAGCAGCTCCAAAAACGGTTTCGATGGGTTCTATTGGAGGCGGTGGAAGATATGATGATTTGACAGGTATTTTTGGTTTAAAAAATATGAGTGGTGTTGGAATTTCTTTTGGCTTAGACCGAATTTATCTGGTTCTGGAAGAATTACAATTATTCCCGGAAACTGTTGCTGCAACATCAAAAGCGTTGTTTATTAATTATGGAGATGCAGAGGCTTTATATGCTTCACAAGCGATTCAGAAATTGAGAAAAGAAAATATAAAAGTAGAATTGTATCCGGATAATGTAAAAGTGGGGAAACAGTTTCAATACGCAGACAAACGTTTGATTCCGTTTGCGGTAATTGCAGGTGAGCAGGAAATTGCTTCAAACTCTTACTCTCTTAAGAATTTAGTTTCAGGAGAACAAATTTCAGTTGATTTCGAAGGATTGAAAGCTGCTTTGCTCGCATAGTAAAGGGTTTTTTTGCCACGAATTTCACGAATTTTCCCAAATTCCCCAAAAATTTATAAAAAATTGTACAAACCCAATTTTTTATAAATTTTTGTTTTTTTGCTTTACCTAAGCCTTTAAGTAGTTTGCAAACTAACTACTTACATTAAAAAAATAATTAGTGCAAATTAGTGCAATTCGTGGCGAACGATACACAACAGAAAAATCTTTTTAAATCTGCGTGAAAATAATTGCTGGAAAAGAAAAAAAGCTTTTAATTTGCGGCCTTGATACGGGCGTAGTTCAAGGGTAGAATAGCGGTCTCCAAAACCGTTGATGGGGGTTCGAATCCCTCCGCCCGTGCGATAAAAACATAGTTATTTTTCGGAAGCTTTCAAGGAGTTAAAGATAAAATAAGGGCATAAAAAAAAGCTTCGTCTGAAATAGGCGAAGCTTTTTTTAATATAAGGTAAACTTGAATTAATAATTATTTATAAAGCCGAGGCTAACCCTTAAATTCAATTTCGTTAGGTAATACTTTAGATTCTAATTAGGAATCCAAATATACTACAAACTATAACGTAATAGTCTTAAAATTATACTAATTTTTTTTTGTGATTTATATCTTTCATAGTTTGGGAAACAATACTTTATCACTGCTCTTTTTTATAAATTCCGATGTAATCTTCAAATTCGGTATTTTTTAATTCTTCTTCAATTGTATTTTTTGCAATAGTGTAATTGATAACGACGCATTTAATCTCCATTGTTTCATCATCAATAGCGCCTCTGCTACTGTATCCCAGTCCTGTTAAACCTAGAATTTCATCCAGTTTTTCTTTAAGACGATGTCTTTTTTTTAGGTTTTTTTCGGTTTCAAAAGAGTCAATTTTATATTTGATTTCGAGAAATAAAATTTTATCATTGTCTACTGTTACAAAACCTTCTTTTGTCTTTTTTCTGATTTCGCTATTAATTGCTCTTACCATATTAGTGGCCATTCCACTTTTAACTTCTTTATATTCTCCAATGTGTCCAACAACTCCCCAATAAGTAATGGCTGTTTCTTCGTCTTTTTTCCAGGTTTGCCAGTAATGAAGCCTGTCGTGAATTCTTTTGTAAAGTTTAAGCATACTGTTTCTATATTCTGATTTGTATATTGCTTTGCATGATGCATATATAGATTGTAGTGTATTATATTAGCAAAATTTACAGCAAATAATTATTTTGCTAAAATCAGTACTAATCCGGTATTTTGTAATCGCTTTAAGTTATTTTATAGATAGAATAAGCCATACTTTATATGTAATAATTAGCTGATAATAAGTCGATTTATTTGAAGAATAAATTTTAAGATTTTATAAATACAGGATCGTATTATTTTTGCCAAAGTGACAATTTGACATTTTAAAAGATTTGGCAGTACTTTTGCAATCCAAAAGAAAGAATAAAAAATGAAGTTTAAGAATATTTTTAAAAATACAAGTAATATGACTACGGAAAATACAGAATTCGATCAGGAATTAGATGAAGTAACGTTAGAAAACAATGCCAACGGAGAACAATTGATTGTTGAAGAATTAAGTGTTGAAGAGCAATTGGCTCAAGACTTGGCAAAAGAAAAAGATAAGTTTTTGAGATTATTTGCTGAATTTGAAAATTACAAAAAAAGAACTTCAAAAGAGCGTATGGATTTGTTTAAAACGGCAAATCAAGAAGTTTTGTTAGCAATGCTTCCTGTTTTGGATGATTTTGACAGAGCGACTGTAGAAATCAACAAGTCTGACGATGAAAATTTGAAAAAAGGAGTAGAGTTAATTCACGAAAAATTCAAAAGTACTTTGGTTTCTAAAGGTTTAGAGCAAGTTGAAGTAAGAGCAGGTGATGCTTTTAATGCTGATTTTGCTGAGGCAATTACCCAAATTCCAGCTCCGTCTGATAAATTAAAAGGGAAAATTGTTGATGTTATTGAAAAAGGATACAAATTAGGAGACAAAATTATTCGTTTCCCTAAAGTAGTTATCGGAAACTAAAAAATGCAAAATAAATATTCTGAAAGTCAATTTTTTAAGTATTGGAATTTGGAATTTTAGATTTGGAATTTAAACCTAATTATGAAAAAAGATTTTTACGAAATACTAGGCATTTCAAAAAATGCTGACGCTGCTGAAATTAAAAAAGCTTACCGAAAAAGTGCTTTGAAATATCACCCGGACAAAAATCCAGGCGACAAAGAGGCAGAAGAAAACTTCAAATTGGCGGCAGAAGCCTATGAAGTACTAAGCGATCCTAACAAAAAAGCAAAATACGATCAATACGGACACCAGGCTTTTGACGGTTCTGGAGGTTTTGGTGGTGGTGGTCACGGTGGTATGAATATGGATGACATTTTCAGCCAGTTTGGTGATATTTTTGGCGGAGGATTTGGTGGTTTCGGCGGAGGCGGAGGTGGTCCTCGTCGTGCTAAAGGAAGCAATCTTCGAATTAAAGTAAAATTGACTTTAGAAGAAATTGCCAATGGTGTTGAGAAAAAAGTAAAAGTAAAACGTAAGGTTCAGGCCAAAGGTGTGACATACAAAACTTGTTCGACTTGTAACGGTCAAGGGCAGGTAATGCGTGTGACCAATACTATTTTAGGAAGAATGCAATCTGCATCAACTTGTCCTACTTGTGGAGGTTCAGGTCAGATTTTAGATAAAAGACCTTCTGAAGCAGATGCACAAGGAATGATTCAGGAAGATGAAACAGTATCAATCAAAATTCCTGCTGGAGTTGTTGATGGTATGCAATTGAAAGTTTCTAATAAAGGAAACGACGCTCCCGGAAATAGTATTCCTGGTGATTTAATTGTAGCTATCGAAGAGTTAGAGCATGAATTTTTGAAACGTGAAGGTGAAAATATACATTTTGATTTATATATCAGTTTCCCGGAAGCAGTTTTAGGAGTTTCTAAAGACATTGAAGCAATCAACGGAAAAGTTCGTATTAAGTTAGAAGAAGGTATTCAATCCGGAAAAATCTTAAGATTAAAAGGAAAAGGAATTCCAAGTATCAACGGATACGGAAGTGGTGATTTACTGGTTCATGTTAATGTATGGACGCCAAAAACGTTGAATAAAGAGCAAAAGCAATTTTTTGAAAATGCTTTAACAGACGAACACTTTGTGCCAAGTCCTGAAAAATCAGAAAAATCATTTTTCGAAAAAGTAAAAGATATGTTTTCATAAACAGATTTTTTTCTGAAATATTGAAATAATAAATATAAAAACCCATTCTAGTGTAAATTAGAATGGGTTTTTTGCATTAATAATGTAAAGTTTCGCTGCGAATTATTTACTTTTACAGGCGCAATACCACAAAGGTCAAACTGACGCAGAAAATCTTAAAAATAGCATGAGCAACTTACTCGAAGTACATAAAGTCGTAAAACAATACGGTGATTATGTAGCGCTTAACGAAGTTTCATTAAATGTACCAAAAGGTAGTATTTACGGACTATTAGGTCCAAATGGAGCCGGAAAAACTTCTCTAATCCGAATTATAAATCAAATTACACTGCCAGACAGCGGTGAAGTAATTTTGGACGGAGAAAGATTGCATCCAAAACATGTGCAGACTATTGGATATCTTCCTGAAGAAAGAGGATTGTATAGTTCGATGAAAGTAGGCGAGCAATGTTTGTATTTGGCCCAAATGAAAGGACTTTCTAAAGCCGAAGCAAAACTACAGCTTGAATATTGGTTTGACCGTTTAGGAATTCAGGGTTGGTGGAACAAGAAGATTCAGGAACTTTCTAAAGGAATGGCGCAAAAAATTCAGTTTGTAGTTTGCGTATTGCATAAACCTAAATTGCTGATTTTTGATGAGCCTTTTTCAGGATTTGATCCTGTAAATGCAAATGTCATAAAAGATGAAATTTTGGCATTAAAAGAACAAGGAGCTACAATTATCTTTTCGACCCATAGAATGGAAAGTGTTGAAGAACTTTGTGATCACATCGCTTTAATTCATAAATCGAATAAATTAATTGAAGGTAAATTAAGTGATGTAAAACGTCAGTTTAAAACCAATAGTTTTGAGGTTGGAATTTTGACTGATAATGTAGAAGGTTTGATGTATGATATTACACAAAAGTTTACGGTCTCCCCGGCGAATTTTAAATCATTAAATGATGATTTAAAATTAGATATTCAAATTGGCGATGCGACACCAAATGAGTTATTGAATATACTGACGCAAAGAGGACAAGTAACACATTTTGTAGAAAAAATACCGAGTGTAAACGATATATTTATTCAAACAGTTACTGAAAATAAAAATTAAAATTCCAAAAAATAAATTCCAAATTCCAATTTTAGAGTGATCAGAATTGGAATTTGGAATTTGAAAATTTAAATATTTATGAGTATCATTTCGTTGATTATAAAAAGAGAGTTTATTGCAAAAGTTCGCAATAAATCTTTTGTTGTCATGACTTTTTTAAGTCCGTTGTTGTTTGTGGCAATTGCCGGATTTATTGGTTATTTGAGTTCGATGAAAGCCGAAACCAAACAAATTGCAATTCATGACGAAACAGGTTTGTTTGCAAATGATTTTTTAAAACAAAATAAAAACCAAGCAGAGTTTAAATACCTTAATTTATCTGCAGTTGACACTAAAATATTAAAAGACAGTATTACCAATGAAAGTTTTGATGGTTTAATTATTATTCCAAAAACGGCTAATTTAAAAGAATTAGAAAGCAAAATTGAGTTTATTTCGAACAATAGTCCGAGTATTTCTTTTATCGAAAAAACACAAGATGTAATTGCAGAAAAAATCACGAAGATAAATCTCGAATCAGCAAAACTGGATACTTTGGCAATCCAAAAAGCACAATCTGCCGTTAATATTCATTTGGTAAAAGCTTCGGGAGAAGAAAGTTTAAAAGGATTAAATGAGATAAAAATTGGTATTGGCGGCGCTTTTGGTTACTTGATTATGATGTTTATTATCATTTACGGAAACATGGTAATGCGAAGCGTGATCGAAGAAAAAACGAGTCGAATTATTGAAATCATTATCTCATCAGTTAAGCCATTTCAACTGATGATTGGTAAAATTATCGGAACTTCACTTGCGGGATTATTGCAATTTATGATCTGGGCGATAATTGGTTTAGGGTTGATGTTTGCAGCTTCGGCATTTTTTGGTGTAAATGTTGGTCCAACCGCCAGAATTTCACCTGAATTAATGCAGTCAGCACAACATGAAATGTCAGGAACGGCACAAATGTATATTAGCGAATTATGGAATTTACCTATTACAAGTATCTTAATTGGTTTTGTGATTTATTTCATCGGAGGATACTTTTTATACAGTTCATTTTATGCCGCAATTGGAGCAGCAGTTGACAATCAAACCGATTCCCAACAGTTTCTTTTACCTATTATTATGCCGCTTATTTTGAGTGTTTATATCGGATTTTTTACGGTTGTAAACGATCCACACGGAACAATTGCGGTAGTATTTTCGATGATTCCGTTAACCTCGCCAATTGTGATGTTAATGCGACTTCCGTTTGGAGTGCCGTGGTGGCAAGTTGCAATTTCGGTATCATTATTGTTTGCAACGTTTTTCCTTGTAGTTTGGTTCGCCGCAAAAATCTACCGAATAGGTATTTTAATGTACGGCAAAAAACCAACCTGGAAAGAATTGTATAAATGGCTGAAGTATTAGTTTTTATAGTTACAAAGGTTCACAGGTACAAAGTTGCGAAGGTTTTGAATATTGGAACCATAAATCTTACACAGAAAAAAGCTTTAAGGAATTACACAAAGAAAGAGTATTAAGAATAATAATATAATAAACGTTAAAAGGCGCAAAGCGACAAAGATTTTAAACTTTGTAGCTTTGAACCTTTGCAACTTTGAACCTCAAAAAAAATGAGTAAAATACTAATTATAGAAGACGAAGCATCGATCAGAAGAGTTTTGGTAAAAATTTTATCAGAAGAAAATGATACGTATCAGGTAGATGAAGCAGAAGATGGTATTGCAGGTCTTGAGAAAATAAAAAACAACGATTACGATTTGGTTTTGTGCGATATCAAAATGCCAAAAATGGATGGTGTTGAGGTTTTAGAAGAAACAAAAAAAATAAAGCCCGAAATTCCGATGGTTATGATTTCTGGTCATGGCGATATGGAAACGGCAATTCATACCATGCGTTTGGGAGCTTTTGATTATATCTCAAAACCACCGGACTTGAATCGTTTATTGAATACGGTTCGAAATGCATTGGATAAAAAACAACTTGTAGTTGAGAATAAAATCCTAAAGAAAAAAGTCAGTAAAAACTACGAAATGGTAGGAGAGAGCGAAGCAATCAATCATATTAAAGTGATGATTGATAAAGTTGCTCAAACCGAAGCCAGAGTTTTGATTACCGGACCAAACGGAACCGGAAAAGAATTAGTAGCGCATCAATTACATGAAAGAAGCGAACGCGCTAATTTTCCAATGATTGAAGTAAACTGTGCTGCGATTCCGAGTGAATTGATAGAAAGCGAATTGTTTGGTCACGTAAAAGGGGCCTTTACATCAGCAGTAAAAGATCGTGCGGGAAAGTTTGAAGCGGCAGATAAAGGGACTATTTTCTTAGATGAAATTGGTGACATGAGTCTTTCGGCGCAAGCCAAAGTTTTACGCGCTTTACAAGAAAGTATGATTACCAGAGTTGGAGCCGAAAAAGATATAAAAGTCGATGTGCGTGTTGTGGCTGCAACCAATAAAGATTTGAAAGTAGAAATTGCCGAAGGTCGTTTCCGTGAAGATCTATACCATCGTTTAGCTGTGATCTTGATTAAAGTTCCGCCATTGAATGAAAGACGTGATGATATTCCGGCTTTGGTAAGATATTTTGCAGAAAAAATTGCTTCGGAACAAGGAAATGTGGTTAAAGTATTTTCGCAACAAGCTATAAAATTATTGCAGGAATACGATTGGACCGGAAATATCCGTGAGCTTCGAAATGTAGTCGAAAGATTAATTATTTTGGGAGGAACCGAAATTTCTGAAACCGACGTAAAAATGTTTGCAAGCAAATAATGATTTTGAATTTTAATCTGAATTCTAAAATCTAAATTCTAAAATTAGAAGATGAAACTAAAAAAAATAAACGAGAAGTTACAAGACGCCTTAATTGAAAATGGTTTAACAGAAGCAAATGTTTTGCAACAAGAAACTTTTTCGACTATAAAAAGTGGTGCAGATTGTATCATTCTTTCTCCAGCAGGAAGTGGAAAAACGACTACAATCGTATTAAATGTAATTCAGCAATTGTCAGGTCATGCTGAGGAATCTCCTCGTGCTTTGATTTTTGTTGAAGACAAAGCAAAAGTATTGGAGATGGAAGCGCTTTTTGAGAAATACGGAAAATATTCCAAGCTTGAAGTTTATGGTGTACATGATAAAGGCGATACAGATTATGATAAAAATTATATTTCTACAGGAATCGATGTTTTAATTGGTACACCAAATAAATTAAGCGATATGTTTACCACAGCGGGTTATAATGTAAACCGCTTGAAAATGTTTATTATCGATGATGCTGATCCAATGTTGAAATTGCGTCACGAAACTAAAATTATGCGTATTTCGAACAGTATCACAAAAACACAACGTATTATTTTTGCAGAAAACCTGACAGAACGTATCGAGATTTTGGCTGATAAAATGATGTTGGAACCGTATTTATTTGATATGGATGAAGAAGGTGAAGAAGAGCTTGATGAAGAAGACGATCAAATTGAAGAAGAGGAATAAATAAAGTCGCGGTTTTCAGTTTTCAGTCGCAGCGATCACTGAGACTGAAAACTGAAAACTAAATTAGATTTATGGAGATACTCAAGACTTTTAAATTTTTGACGATTGTACTTTTGGGTTTTTTCGTTGTTATTTATGTAGCTGTTACTTCCTATGTTTATTTCAATCAGGTTGAAATGGTTTTTCAAAGTGCAGCACTTTCAAAAGATTACAAGTTCGAGTATCAACAAAAGTTTGAAGAATTAAATATTAAGTCTTTTGACGGCGTATATCTAAATGGGCTTTTATTTAAAACGGAGAAATCTAAAGGTCTTATTTTCTATCTTCATGGAAATGCAGGAACATTAGAAACCTGGGGTAAAATAGCAAAAACATATACCAATTTAGGATATGATATTTTTATTTTGGATTATCGAAGCTTCGGAAAAAGTGAAGGTGAAATTGAAAATGAAGAACAATTAAATAAAGATATCTCTATTGTCTATAGAACATTAGTAAAACGATATTCCGAAAATAAAATTATTATTGCCGGATATTCGATTGGTTCCGGACTTGCAGCTATTTTGGCTTCAGAGAACAAACCCAAAGCCTTAATTCTACAATCTCCATATTATAGCTTTATAGAATTATCAAGTACTAAGGTTCCGTTTTTTCCAGATTTTATGAAAAAAATCCATTTAGAAACTTATAGATATTTGCCCAAAATTAATGTGCCAATTTATATTTTTCATGGAATGAAGGATGAATTGATTCCTTTCAAAAATTCAATTCGATTAAGTAAAGAATTAAAGTCAAATGGGCATTTTTATCCTTTAAAAGATCAAGGTCATATTGGGATGAATGAAAACAATGATTTTCAAAAGCAGTTAGAAATAATTTTAGAATAAGAATTAATAATTATAAAAATAAAATGTCATGGGATTAATGAAGATGTATTCAGGAAGTGAAGTTTTAGCACTTGCATTGCAAGAAAGATTGGAAGAAGCTGGCGTAGAAACAGTAAAAAAAGATAATATTCAATCGGCACGTTTAGGCGGTTATGGCGGATCAGATTTAGCTGTTGAGGTATTTATTCAGGAAACAGATTTTGCAAAAGCAAATCCTGTTATCGAAGATTTTAGAATGAGTATCTAGTACAGTTTTCAGTCGCAGTTTTCAGTGAATACTGGTGCTGAATACTGGAAACTGAAATTGAATACTGCGACTGAAAACTGAAAACTCAAAAAAAATATGCAATATAAAATGCTGGTGCTCGACATGGATGATACCTTGTTGACAGACGATCATAAAATTTCTGACCTTAATAAAAAAGTAATTCTTGAAGCGCAGGCAAAGGGAGTGCACGTAGTTTTGGCTTCTGGCCGACCAACTTCGGCAATGACTGCTTACGCTAAAGAGTTAAAACTTGATCTGTACGATTCGTATATAATTTCGTTTAACGGAGCAATAATTAGTACTGTAAAAGATGATCTTAGACTATTTGAACAATCTTTAACTCCGGAACAGATTCATGATTTATACGATTATAGTATAAAAATGAAAACGCATATTATCACTTATATCGATGGTGAAATTGTGAGTGAAACCGATTCTGAGTATATCGAAATAGAAAAAGAAATCACTGGATTACCACATCGTAAAGTGCTAAGTTTTAAAGAGGCGGTTACTAAACCTGCAGTAAAATGTATTTTATTGGCAGAGCCTTCTTATCTAAAAGGATTGGAGAAAGATTTAAAACTGAAAATGCCACATTTGAGCATTGCAATGTCAAAACCTTTTTTCCTGGAAGCAGCACAAAACGGAATTGATAAAGCGGCGAGTTTGAAACTTTTGGCAACAAAGCTAAATATTCATCAAAGTGAAATTATAGCCGTAGGAAACGCAGGAAATGATTTAACAATGATAGAATATGCCGGACTTGGAGTTTGGGTTGATAATGTAACGCCTGAATTGCGTGACAGAGCAGATGTAATTGTTGCTTCAAACAATAATGATGGAGTTGCTGAGGTTGTACAACGCTATATTTTAAATTAAATTATTTTTTGATGAAAGAGCCAATAGAAACAGAACGCTTGATTTTACGGGAATTGATAAAATCTGATGCAGAAGGAATGTTTGAATTAGATTCTAATCCAAACGTACATGTTTTTGTTGGTAAAAAACCAGTAAAAAGTATTGATGAAAGTCATGCTTATATTGAAAATCTTCAGCAGCAATACAGAGATTTTGGAACGGGTCGCTGGGCAGTAATTCTCAAAGAAACTAATGAGTTTATAGGTTGGTCCGGAATAAAATTTATTACTGATGAAATCAATAATCATAAAGATTTTTATGAAATAGGATATCGTTTCATCGAAAAACATTGGGGAAAAGGATATGCTACCGAAGCCGGAAAAGCTTTCGTAGATTATGCTTTTAATGTTTTGAAAGTAGAAGCCCTTTATGCTTATGCAGATCCGGGAAATGATAACTCCAGAAGTATTCTTGAAAAGTTAGGCTTGCGATATGTAAATTCCTTTGAATATCAGGGAGAATTAGAAGTTTGGTATGAATTGAAAAATCCAAACTTGTAAATACCTAAGAAATGCGTTCCAAATCTTTGTAAACTTATCTCGTTTAAGATGATCTGCAAAGATTTGGAAAACAGCTCGTAGTTTTAATACTTAAATATAATTTAGGTATTGGATATTATTTTTTAGCTACAGAAACAAAATATTTATTTCCATCACCCATTGTCAATTTTACACGCTCGTCGCAAAGATCGATTGCAAAGTTTACACTTTCGTAACAGCTGCAAGTTGTGTTTTTGTCTTTAGACATTTCTGTTTTGCAATTGTTATTTTTGAAAGTTGCCAATTGCGGAGTGTACAAACTTACTAAATCAGTAGAAGCAGTTACCAACGAAATAATACTTGCTGAATTATTGCTGGTAATTCTATAAACGATTCTATCGGTATAATTAACTTCATTTACTGTTACTTTACGAATATAAGTATAAGCTGTTGATCCTTCACCAGGCTCTTTTACTTCAAATTTAAATCCAACCGCACGAACTGCAATATCAAATTGAGATTGAGAGTTTAAGCTCGCCCAATTTGTCAATGTGCTAATAGATGGAAAAGGATTAGCCGTAGCTGGAGCAGCAGTTTGCGCCTGAGAGCTAAAAATGGTTAAGAACATCAAGCAGATTGTGGGTAAAAATGCTTTCATATGGAGTTTTAATTTATAATTTTTGCCTACTCTTTCTGGTTTTCGGCTTACCCATTTTTTATAATAACAAAGCAACAACATAACGAGGGAAAATCAAAATTGTTATGAGCAAATTATTATTTAAATAGAATAATTTTAGTAAACTGTTTTTTGGTGAAGTGAAATTACTTCGAAAAACTAACTTAGCAAAGTTAAATGTAAGAAAATTTGAATTTAAAAATTAAAAAAATGCATTTAATCGATATTATTTGCATTTAATCGATGTTTTGTCATTTTATTCTTATTGAAATAATATTTTATTTTTCCGCAGATTAAACTTATTAATAAGTTGTTTACTTTAATTTATGGTTTTTTATGATGACTTGAAATACTGCTTTCGTGCAAAATATTGATATATAGTATATTATTGATTTTATTTTAAAGAATATTGTATGTAAATTTGCAAACTCTCCAAAAGAGATGTAAATATAATATCTTACTACTTAAAACGTAGTTTATTCCCATGGAAAATAGAAAAAAAGTTGCCTTTTATACGCTTGGTTGCAAATTGAATTTCTCAGAAACTTCTACAATTGCCAGAAACTTCAATGATGAAGGTTTTGATCGCGTTGATTTTGAAGAAGTGGCTGATATTTATGTTATCAATACCTGTTCCGTTACAGAAAATGCTGATAAGCAATTTAAGCAGGTTGTAAAAAAAGCAATGAAACTTAATGATAAAGCTTTTGTTGCTGCAGTAGGTTGTTACGCGCAATTGAAACCTGAGGAACTAGCAGCTGTTGATGGTGTTGATTTAGTTCTTGGGGCTACAGAAAAATTTAAAATTACCGACTATATTAATGATTTAAGCAAAAACGATATGGGTGAAGTTCACTCTTGCGAAATTGCCGAAGCCGATTTTTATGTTGGTAGTTATTCTATTGGGGACAGAACTCGTGCTTTCCTGAAAGTTCAGGACGGTTGTGATTATAAATGTACGTATTGCACAATTCCGTTAGCAAGAGGAATTTCCAGAAGTGATGCTTTAGAAAATGTATTGCAGAATGCCAAAGAAATCTCGTCGCAAAACATCAAAGAAATTGTTTTAACCGGAGTAAATATCGGGGATTACGGAAAAGGAGAATTTGGAAATAAAAAACACGAACATACTTTTCTTGATTTAGTTCAGGCTTTGGATAAAGTGGAAGGGATTGAGCGTTTGAGAATTTCATCAATTGAGCCAAATTTATTGAAGAATGAAACTATAGAGTTTGTTTCTAAAAGCAGAACTTTTGTCCCTCATTTTCATATTCCGCTGCAATCAGGAAGCAATGATATTCTTAAATTAATGAAACGTCGTTACTTACGTGAAGTTTACACAGAAAGAGTAAACAAAATTCGCGAAGTAATGCCAAATGCCTGTATTGGTGTAGATGTTATTGTTGGTTTTCCCGGAGAAACTGATGAGCACTTTTTAGAAACGTATCATTTCCTTAATGAAATGGATATTTCTTATTTGCACGTTTTCACTTATTCTGAAAGAGATAATACAGAAGCTGCAAATATGCCGGGAATTGTTCCTGCAAATGTTAGAGCGAAACGTAGTAAAATGTTACGCGGATTATCCGTTAAAAAACGTCGTGCTTTCTACGAAAGTCAATTAGGATCTAACAGAACGGTTTTGTTCGAAAGTGAAAATAAAGAAGGATATATTCATGGTTTTACCGAGAATTACGTAAAAGTAAAAACGCCTTGGAATCCTGAATTAGTAAATACATTGCAAGAAATCAATTTGACAAAAATTGACGAAGACGGAAGCGTTCGTTTAGAGTTTTTGAATAAATTGGCAGAAGTATAAGACATACATACAGCTCGTCATTGCGAGGAACGAAGCAACCGCACTAACAAGGAGCACGAATAGTTTGTCATTTCGACCGAAGGGAGAAATCACACTAGAATCTCAGTAAAGATTGGCGAATTTAGGAACGGAATTACTGATGTGATTTCTCCCTTCGGTCGAAATGACAAAAAGCAGAAAAGCCCTTTTTTAAAAGGGCTTTCTTGTTTTCGAGATCTTTGTCAAAGTTCAAAACTTTGACAAAGGTTAAACGTAATTATATTTAAAAATAACTCTTATTTCTTATCCTCCGGAATCACCAATTTCAAAGAATTAATATAATCCGTATCAAATTCAATAACTCTGATTTTTTCGGGATTAAAACTCAACTCACCACCAAATTGACCTCTGATATCCAGAAAATCAATTGTAAGTTCTTCGTTATTTAATTCAATTAATTTTCCTAAGTAAGCTGATTTTGCTGATTTTTTTGAAATTTGAAAAATTCCGTATTTATTATTTACATAATTCAATATCGAGCTTAGATCTCTAATTGGGATAATATCTTCGGCATTTGTTTTTAAACCTTTTAAGCGAATTACTTTCTCTGTAAATTCAAGATCCTGATCTCTGTGAACCGCTTCGATATTTTTGTTTTTAAGAATCACAAAACCATCCAGAATAAAATCCTCCGGATTGTTTCGGAGTAAAATCCAATCATCAGAATAATCAATAAGAAAACCGGTAAAAAGTTCTTTTTTATCCGTGAATTCTATTGAAATTAATTGTCTTAGATATTGTTCCATATGGTTTTTTATTAAGGCTGTTAAGAACTTTGTCAAAGTTTAAAATTTGACAAAGTTTGTTCGAGATTGGAATTTGGACCCGAGCGATAGCGAACAGGCAAAGCAATTTAAAAATATTGAAATTTATATTTTTAGTTTAAGGATTAGTAGACCAGATACTGCTGTTTTTGATAAAAACACGACGGCTTAATTTCAATTGTGCGATAATTAATTCTGCGACATCTTCAGATTGCATTACTTTATCAGGATTTCCGTCTGTAAGTTTTAAATCTAATGCCAAATCCGTCGCAACTGTACTTGGTGTTAAGGCCGTAACACGAATGTTATATTTACGAACTTCCTGCATTAAAGAATCTGTTAATCCTAAAACCGCAAATTTAGAAGCACTATAAGCACTTGTCAACGCATTTCCGTTTAATCCTGCAGTAGACGAAATATTGATAATATCACCAGTTTGTCTTTCAATCATATTTGGCAAAATGGCACGGGTTGTATAATAGGTTCCCATTAAATTTACCTGAATAATTTTTTCCCATTCAGCTGGTTCCAACGTCAGAAAATTTCCGAAAGCAGCAATACCGGCATTATTAATTAAAATATCGATAGTTTTAAATTCGGCGAAAGCTTTTTCTACAGCACTATTTATCGAATTAATATCTGAAACGTCAGCAGATAAAGCTAAAGATTTTACACCTAGTTTATTCGTTTCAATTGCCAATTGGTCAACATCTGCCTGAGTTCTTGAAACTAAAATTACGTTTACGCCTTCTTTTGCAAGTGCAATCGCAATTGCTTTTCCAATTCCTTTTCCTGCGCCTGTGATTAGGGCATTTTTATTTTTTAAGTCTGTCATGATTTATTTTTTAGAAATGCAAAAGCATCATTTTAGTTACACAAAAATACAGTTTTTGCTTCCTAAAATGATGCTTTTAGTTATTTTCTTAATCTAAGTTTAACAAACTTTCTATTCTTTCAGAACCATATCGATGCACATTACGGCGGCGAGAATTAATTGTCTAAGCGGACTATCCTGCGCTACATTTTCGTCAATTTGAAGAACGTAATTATCAGCACTTGTAAAAAGCTCTTTGCCCATTCCTGCCCATTTTTTACTAACCTGCGCAAGTTGTTTATTTTCATGGCTAAATTTAAAATCCCAACCAGTCCATTTTCCTTGTAATGTAGCAACCGGTTTTTCATTCTTATCTAAAATCTCAAATTTACCGCCAATAGAAAAGAATTTTTGTTTGAATGTACCAACCAGACGATCTTTTTCATCAAAAATTTCAACCGTCGAGCGGAAGATTGCAATACCTCGTTTTACAGAAATTATTTTCTCACCAGAAGCTGTTGTGATTTCGATATCAAACGGAGTCGCTCTTTTATATTCTGTGAAACGAAGGATTTTAGTAAAAAATCCCAGATTGTTTTCTCTGCAATTCATTATAATCTGATTGCTTTCGGGATTATAGATGTCATAATTGTTTGCAGCTTTAAACATTCCAACGTGTTCTTTTACAAGAAATAAATTCTGATTTAAAATAGGATTCATGAAATTTTGTTTGAAAATGATTTGTAAAATATTTAATTGACCTCTTTGAAGAGAATCTCAAAAGAGGTCAAATGTAATAAAATATCTATTAATAAATTTCTATATCGCCGATTGAACAAGACGAATAAATTCAGCTTTGTAACCTTCAGAATCTTTTGAAACTCCTTGTTTGGCTAATTTCAAAATATCATCTGATGATTTATTAGAAATCAGTTTAGAATCTCTTAATTTCAATCCAAACCATGCAACGGCAGTACTAAATTTAAAATCATCTGACGCTTTGCTTAAAACAACAGTTTTGTTCTCAATTACATTTACCATTTCGATACTTTTGTCGCCATCAGGTTTTTTGTAACGAAATTTTATTGTTGCAAGTTCAGCATTATAATTATTTCCGGTTTCCTGTACTTTGGTATATTTTAAAGCATCTGGTTGTTGGTTCAAATAATCACTTTCAACTCCTGCGGGAATAATTTCATACAATGCTGTTACGGTGTGATTACTTCCTAATTCTCCTGCATCAATTGCATCGTTTTTAAAATCTTCCGGACGCAGTTTTCGGTTCTCATACCCAATCAATCGATACGCCTGAACTTGTTTTGGATTAAACTCGATTTGGATTTTTACATCTTTGGCAATGGCAAACATCGAACCTTTGAATTCTTTTCCTAAAAAACGATTTGCTTCCTGGATATTATCAATATAAGCATAATTTCCGTTTCCTTTATCGGCAAGGGTTTCCATTTTACTGTCTTTATAATTTCCCATTCCATAACCCAGACAAGTTAAGAAAACGCCCGTTTTTCTTTTTTGTTCAATCAAAGTTTCCATGTCAGAATTTGAAGTGCTTCCAACATTAAAATCACCATCAGTCGCAAGAATCACTCTGTTATTTCCGTCTTTAATGAAATTTTCAGCAGCAATTTTATAAGCCAGTTCAATTCCCGCGCCTCCCGCAGTGCTGCCTCCGGCTTGCAAACTTTCTAAAGCATCATTTATAGTTTCTTTTTCATCACCCGAAGTTGGAGGTAAAACCAAACCAGCTGCACCAGCATAAACTACAATTGCAACTTTATCTTTTGCTCTTAATTCGTTTACCAAAATTTTCATGGATTGTATCAACAATGGTAATTTATTATCGTCTTCCATAGAACCGGAAACATCAATTAAGAAAACCATATTTGAAGCCGGTAAATTTTCTGTTGGAATATTTTTCCCCTGCAAACCAATTTTAAGAATTTGATTTTTAGAATTCCATGGAGAATCGCTTAATTCCGTATTAATCGAAAAAGGATGCTGGTCTTTTGGCTGCGGGTAATCATATTTAAAGAAATTCACCATTTCCTCCACACGAACAGCATCTTTAGGAACCACTTGTCCGTTATTGATAAAACGTCTGATATTAGTATAGGAAGCATTATCAACATCGATAGAAAAAGTAGAAAGCGGTGCTGTTTTAGGGCTTTCAAATGCATTTTCTACAAAAGCATCATAATCTTCCTGATTTGGCGTAACAGTTGGAGTAGGATGTACAATATTCAATTTGGCATCAAGTTCTTTTTCAGTAAGATTTTTATAGATTCCGCTTTTGGTATCAATGAGAACAACCCCATTTGAAGCTTTGTTTCCGTATATAGAAGTTGCGTCTTTATCTTTCAAAACTTTTACATCCTGAACATCATTCGGATTTATTTTTGCAAATTGTTCTGATTTTACCGGAATTCCGTCAAGAATATATAAAGGTTCATTTTTAGCAGCAATAGATTCAGTTGCTTTATTTGTTATACTTTGACTTGGAGCATATTGAACAAATCCTTGCGAAATAGCGACTCCTGCAGCTTTTCCTTGCAGCATTTCAGAGGTTTCCATTTTAGATTTTCTTTTTTCAGCACGTGTATAACTTCGATCTTCATATTCAGAATTACTAGTGCCATACCCTACAACTACGACTTCTTCTAATGATTGGTGGGCTGGAAGCAATTTTATATTAATGATAGTTGAGTTTTCTACTTTTTGCCTTTGAGAATTATAACCAATATAATCAAAAATCAAAAGATCTCCTTTTTGAGCCTGAATACTGTATTGTCCGTCAAAATTAGTCTGTGTTGTTTTTTTTGTGTTTTTATTGGTAATGTTTGCACCTGGAATAGGTAGTCGGTTTTCATCTGAAACGATTCCTGTAATCGTTTTTTCCTGTGCTGATACTACGAAACATATAAGCATAGATAAGGCTAATGAAATAAGTTTTACGTTTTTCATGATAATGATTTTTAAGTAAATGTTAGAGATTATCTATGTCAAAGATTTAAACTTTGACTAAGATTCCTGAAATTAAGTTTTAGATTTTAATCTAGTTTTTAGCGGCTGGTTTTCCTGTTTTAGTAGTAATAATTACGACTCCTTTTTTACCTTTTTCACCATATTTTGATGTAGCTTCCAGATCTTGAAGTACGGTTATGGTTTTAATTTCCTGTTTATTCAAAGGTGCATAAGGACTTGTTGGGTTTGGACCAAATAAATCATATTCTGAATAATAAATGCCGTCGATTATATATAAAGGCTGCTCTAATACAACAAGAGAATCTACATTTTCAGGTTGTAAATTAGGAATTTCTTTTTGCATCATTTTATCTCTTTTCTGGTCATCGCTATGAGATAAAGGATTTCCATTTATAACAATTAAAGGAGCACTTTTTTTAGACATCGGTGCTTGTGTGTCAGCATAAGCAACTTTGGCAGATTCTCTTTGTACGGTTGTTCCATAACCAAAATTTTGTACCTCTTTAGCTTTTTCAGTAGTGGTTTCTTCTTCCATATTATTAAAACCGGATTGCATAGATATTGCTGGAGCAATTTGACCGGCAACAGGCGAAGGGCTTGCTTCAGCCGCCATAGCATCACTTGTAGTGATTTGAACTTCTTGTAACGCTACTTGTGGCTGCTCTTTAATTTGTTGCTCTATAATTTTAACAGCTTCTGCTTTTGGCATTATTTCCGAATCTGAAGAAACAACGGCTTTGTTTTTTTCTACAACAGAATTCTGAATTGTTTCTTTTTCCTTTACTACAATTTTAGGTGTTTGAGTTGTAGAAATTTTATCAGATTTTAAGAACTGAGCTCCCAAAGAGATTAATAATAATAAAGAAGCTGCAACTGCAATTTTCTTCCATAACGAAATTGCTTTTTTATCTTCTTTTTTGTCGAGTTTTTCTTCGACACGTGACCAGACTTTTTCCATTCCAGGAAAGTCTTTTGACTCCGCGTTGTGGGCGGCTTCCTTAAATTTATCGAATATTTTATCTTGATTGTCCATGACTACTTTGCTTTTTGATAATACAATTTATTTACTAATTCCTTTAGCTTGGTTTTGGCAGCATTCAATTGTGATTTAGAGGTGCCTTCAGAAATGTTTAGCATTGCCGCTATTTCTTTGTGTCCAAAACCTTCTATAACAAAAAGGTTAAAGACTGTTTTACAGCCGTCTGGAATATGGTTTAGTAAATTGAGTAAATCCTCTTCTTCTAAAGCGTTAACTTCTTCTGTAAAAGGCTGCGAAAGCAATTTGACATCATCAAGATACATATTGAAATTGGTGTTTTTCTTGATGGTTGCCAAACAATGATTGACGGTTATTTTTCGCGCCCAAGCTTCAAAAGCTAAAACTTCCTTAAGTTGTTCCAGTTTTGTGAATATGGTATAGAAAGCGTCAGCCATTGCTTCTTCAATTTCTTCTTCCTTTTTGAGGTATCGTTTGCAAACGCGATACAATTTTGGAGCCATGTGCTCATAAACCTGACGCTGAGCATCGCGGTTCATTTTTTTGCAGTTAGAAATTAGCGTTTCGTTTATCACAATTGTTGTCTTTTTTATATAGAGAGATAAAAAGATAAAAAGGTTGGGACGGGTGGTGAAAAAAAGTTTTTTTTAAAGGTTCATAGGTGCAAAGTTACAAAGGTTCATAGGTTTTATCGTAGGAACGCATTATGTAGAGGCGCATTACGTAGAGACGCACAGTAGTGCGTCTAACGTCATCAATAACAATCTTGTGGTTTTGAAATTTTAAAATTGTCTAAACCATTATAATTATTCTCTACATATATCATTATAAAATTCTACAATATCATTAATTTGATTAAAACCATATTTGTTATCTTTTATTTTTTTGACAAGAAAATCGCAGTCAGCAAAAAAATTAATTGTAGTTTTTTTCCAATTTGAAAGAATTCCAGAATTTATGTAAGTTGGATATTGGTCTTTTTTTCTTTTTACATAGAAAAGTTCCCTAGATTGCTCTGTTTGATAGGCATAATTATTTATGTTATTAGTACCATGAGTTGATATTGCAGTTTTCTTTGTGATATTTGGATCTGTAAAAAACTGCACCTTTTCCTCTTTATAAAGGCAAACGTTACCTTCAACAATAAGTTCCAGTAATTTTGGATCATCCGAAGAGTTTAGTTTAATGTATTCATAAGTCTGCACAATATCAAATCCAATAAACTTGATTTCCTTAACATTTTCATAGTCCCAGGTATCAGCTTTATCGTCAGCTGAAATTTTGAATTTTATTTTATCATTTTTTATGGAGGCAAAACCTTCAATGGAATCACCATCTTTAAAGTAAATTATTGCCTCTTGTGTTTGAGAATAACTTTTAAGACTGATAAAGAATAAGATGATTATAATGCTTTTGTAAATTTGTTTCATTCTTTGGTTTGATTGATTTGGTTTGATTTGGGTTGTTGATTTGTTTTGCGGGAGACGCACTGCTGTGCGCCTCTACGGAATTTTGGTGTGAATAATTCGCAATATTTGTCATTTCGACCGAAGGGAGAAATCACACACGGAACTCGACAAAGATTGACGATTTTCTACGTCGAATTACTAGTGTGATTTCTCCCTTAGGTCGAAATGACATGAAATGAGAACAAGTTTTACTTAACCGGTAAGCTCAATTTAAAAATCTTCGTTTCTAATAATTCCGTGTCATTATCCTCGCAAAGTAAAAACTCAATTTTGTCATTTGATTTTTTGTAGAAAGTCAAACCTTCGAATTTATTGGTTGAAGTTATTTTTTGGGTGAAATCTATTTTCATGGTTTTAAGATCTATTCGTCCAATGAAACTTCCTAAGATTTCGCCATCGTCGTAAGTTGATTTGGAATCTTCGGCGGTGGAAAGGAAATAAATTTTGTCTTCGACTAAAATAGCATCGGTAAAACTGGAACGAACGCCTTTTATTTTTGGAAGTTTGTAATTGGTTGCAACCAAAGCAAATTCTTCTCCCAGGTTTTTAGCATGAATGGTGAAAATAGTATTTTTGTTTGAAACTCCGTTTCCGCGATTGAATAAATACCAGTTTTCTCCATCGAAAATAGCGCCTTCAAGATTGAAATCTTCGGGTTTTATAGAACCGAAACTTTGCATTATGCTATATAAATCGACCAGATTATTCTTTTGTAAAATGGATTTGTTCTTCAGATCGAATTCTATCATTTTGTTTCGGTTTTCGGTCGAACCGGAACCAAAGACATATAAGGTATCATTATGATGCGTTAGGGATTCAAAATCCGGTTTTAAGTTTTTGGGAATATTTTGCGTTGGATTGTCAATTAAAGCATGTTGGTTTAATTGCTGATTCGTCATATTGTATTCGTATAAAAATCCGCTGTTATCGCCAATAATATAGAGTGAATCATTGTTTAAAAATAATCCTGATGCTGAACCGATTCCAATGATTTGAAATAATATTTCTAATGTAAATTTTTCCATGAATGTTGTATCGTAGATATTATTAGTTTAAGATAGGGTAAATTTATTTTTTATTAATTAATCTTGAAGTTTCTTCGTTTACAGTTTTTGCAATTTTCACTAATGCGTTAGATGAAATACAATCTGAGATGCTTACATATATCAAATTATTATCATCCGTTAGATCTTGATTTTTAGTATCTGCTTGATGCCAACTCATCGATCCAACTATTAAACATATTGGAGTTCCTTCATTGTAAAGTAATTTAGTGATTTCAACTGCTCTTTTTAGAATTGCTTCCTGAATATCTTTTTCATTTTCTGCATATGCAATTTGATTTACACATTGATATAAACTACAAAACCGCCTTTTACTTAAGGAAGTTGATTTTTTAGTTTCTGGAATTGGACCTAATTTATTAAAGCATTTATCAAAAATTTGAAGATATATTTTTGCTTCTGAATAATCATTTTCATTTTGGCAGTAAACAAGTTGTTGAGATAAAATAAAAATTATCAGGAATATTTTTTTCATTTATGATTTTAACTATAGATAAAATTAATTGTTGTTTTGAAAACCAGTGCCTAGCCCTGATAACAATGAAAATACTTTGAGAAGAAATTGTAATTTTTTCTGGACAGAACAAAGCGACCGGAGGAAGCTCTTGGTATGTTTTAGAAAAATACAATTTATCTAAAAAGTATTGTAATGAATAGCAGGAATATGCTTCGTAAAATTAGTATATTTATATTACAAAAAATGAAAATGATATGAAATCGATAGATCCGAAAGATTTTAAAGTTACAAATAAAATAAAATTATCAAAGATTCCGACTTTGCTTGATATTGATGCTGATAGTGACGAAAAGGAAGCTAAACTGGATAAGGTGAAGGCTAAGTTGAGCGATTTGCAGGATGTTATGTATTCGCATAACAAATATGCTGTTTTAATTTGCCTTCAGGGAATGGATACGTCCGGAAAAGATAGTTTGGTTAGGGAAGTTTTTAAGGAATTTAATGCGCGTGGCGTGGTGGTACATAGCTTTAAAACGCCAAATTCGACTGAACTGGAACACGATTATTTGTGGAGACATTATATCGTATTACCGGAAAAAGGGAAGTTTGCGATTTTTAATCGTACGCATTATGAGAATGTTTTGGTTACGCGCGTGCATCCGGAGTATATTTTGGGAGAGAATTTGCCGGGAATTAATTCGGTTGAAGATATTACGCCGGAATTTTGGGAAAACAGAATTGAGCAAATCAATAATTTTGAAAAGCATATTTCCCAAAACGGAACTATCGTACTGAAATTCTTTTTGCATTTGAGCAAAGAGGAGCAAAGACAACGATTATTACGCCGTTTAGAAGAGGGGAAACACAATTGGAAGTTTTCGCCCGGTGATTTGAAAGAACGGGAACATTGGGAGGAATATCAAAAATATTATGAAGAGGCGATAAACAAAACCTCAACAGATTATGCGCCGTGGTATATTGTTCCGGCGGATGATAAGGAAATGGGACGCTATATCGTTGCCAAGATTATCTGGGAAGTAATGCAAAAACATACTGATATCAAGGAACCTGAACTCGATGATAAGATAAAAGCGAATATCGAAATGTATAAAGAACAATTGAAGAAAGAGCCTTAAAAGTAGGGCTCTTTTTTTGTGCTTATGTTACTGGTATTTTATGAATGTTTTGTATTACTAATTTAATGTTAATTTTTTTAGGGCTAAAATCTGTTTTTTGCTCACAGTCTTGTTTTTTTGATAATATCAAAGTGATTTTTAGTTAAAGTGTAAGGGGTTACTTTGTAAAAAAATAAAATTAAACATTAAAGCGAAATGAAAAGAATTATTTTACCCCTTATTATTCTTGGATCGTTGATTACGTCTTGTAATAACGATTCTAAAGATCAGGAAGAAGCAACAACGAGTGTTGTATTAAAGGATCAATCTGTAACGCCAAGTTTGTTGAAGGCAAAAGCAGGTTTTGAAGATTTAAAAATTTATTCTCTTTTTAGTTCAGATGATGTTTTTGCGGACAGTCCAAAATTTGTTTTTGGAGGATCTGCTGATGGTTCCGGTTTGTTGAAAAATACGGACGGAACTTTTACTTTTTTAGTAAACAACGAAGACAACTTTTCGGTTTCGAGAGTTACATTAGACAAAACATTCAAACCGACTAAAGGGGAATATTTGCTAAATTCAAGTGGAGGAACATGGAGACTTTGTGGTGCTACTATGGCTACTCCGGCGGAACATGGTTTTGGACCGGTTTATTTAACTTGTGGAGAATCCGGAGAAGAATCTCGTACACATGCTTTAGATCCTTATGGAAGTGCAGGTTCTGCATCTGTGTCTAAAGAATTGGCTGGTTTTGGTCGTTTAAGTGCTGAGAATGCTTTGCCATTACGTTCTTCTGCTTACAAAGGCAAAACTGTTGTAGTAATTGGTGATGACGATTCAGGAACTTACGGAGGTCAGGTTTTTATGTATGTATCTAATGCTGTTGGTGATTTAACAAATGGTTCTTTATACATGTTAAAAAGAAACGATGACAATCAAAGAGAAAAAGATATGGAAGTTAATAAAACATATTCGGTATCTTTTGTAAAAATCGATAATCATAAAACGTTAACCGGAGCTCAAATCAATGCTTCAGTTAATACTTTGAAAGCAATTAAATTTGGTCGTGTAGAAGATTTAGATTACCGTAAAGGCGGTAACAATGCAGATCGTGAATTGTATTTTAACGCAACAGGACAAAATACTACGGGAACAAATGCTGATGGTTCAAGAACTAAATATGGTAGAGTTTACAGACTAAATCTTGATGCTGCTGACCCATTAAAAGGAATTCTTGAAGTTGTTCTTGACGGAGATAACCGTTCTGGAATTGCTGGAAAATTTCAAAACCCGGATAATATTTGTGTGACTAAAAACTATGTTTACGTTGAGGAAGATGCTAACGGATACGGAGACGAAACTCACGATGCTTATATCTATCAATACAATATTGCTACAAAAGAATTAAAAGTTGTAGTAGAATTAGATCACCGTCGTACTGCAACTGATGCTGCAAAATATAATGTAGGTGGAATCTCTAAATTTGGAGATTGGGAATATGGTGCTTTGATCGATGTGTCTGAGCAAGTTGGTATTGCTGATACTTTTATGTTGAGCGTACAGCCACATACTTGGACTGGCGAAAAATATAAAAGTCCTGACGGAGGAACAAATCGTCCGAATGAACAACAAGCAAGTCAAATCGTAGTAATAAAAGGTTTGCCAAGATAAATTTTTAAAACAGTACAAAACAGCAATCCACTACTTCAATTTGAGGTAGTGGTTTCTGTTTTTCTGAATATTCCTCTTTTAATCGTTATTAAATCATGAAAAAAATATATTGTTTGTTGTTCCTGGTGGCATTCGCTGCTTGTCAAAAAAAAAACAAACATCAAGAAGTAAATGAATTGTTTCAGGCAGATATTACTTTATTGATCGAAAAAGTAGCCAAACTAAAATATTCAGTTCAAGAAGATTCTACCGAAGCGCAAATTCAGAGGCAGTTTCTGGAAGCACATCAAAGTTATAAAAAGGTCGAAATGATAAGTGAGTACTATTCGCCTTCAGTTTCTAAATCGATAAACGGACCTGCAATACCGGAATTTGAAGAAAATGATAAAGTAACAGTTCCGCCCGAAGGTTTTCAGGTTATCGAAGAATTGGTTTTTCCGAAATATAATAAAGAAAGCAAAAAAGAACTTCTTCAGGAATTGGGCGTTTTATCGGCTAATTTAACCCGATTAGAAAAAGTTTCAAATACGAATGAATTAACCGATGCGCATGTTTTTGATGCGATGCGATTAGAAGTGTACCGAATCATTACTTTGGGAATTACAGGTTTTGATTCGCCAGTTGTACTGAATTCACTTCCGGAAGCTTTGATTTCCTTAGAAACTATCGAAAAATATTATCAGGTTTACACCGAAAAAAAATCGGTTTCGAATGCTAAACAAGTATTTGCTATTTTAGAAAAGGGAAAGAAGTATTTAAAAATAAATACGAATTTCAACGCTTTTGATCGAGCTTATTTTATCAAAGAAGTTACGAATCCGTTAAGCAAAGGATTGTATAAAACTCAGACTGAATTAGGAATTCCGTTAATGAAAGAGCAAAGAGGATTGAAAGTAACCGCGCAAACGTTATTTGATAAAGAAGCTTTTGACGCAGAAGCTTTTTCGGGTTTTCCCGATTATAAAACAACGCCAGAGAAAATTGCTTTAGGCAAAAAGTTATTTAATGACCCTATTTTATCCGGAAACAATACGCGTTCTTGTGCTTCGTGCCATCATGCCGATAAAGCGTTTACGGATGGTCAGGAAAGAGCAGTTTCATTAGACGGAAAATCAATGATTCAGCGTAATACACCAACGTTAAATAATATTGCGTTTCAACGTGTGTTCTTTTCAGATTCACGGGTAAGTTATCTCGAAGATCAGGCTGTTGCGGTTATTAAAAACGAAAACGAAATGCATGGATCGCTGGAGAAATCGGCTTTGGCGATTCAGAAAAATGCTGCTTATGTAAAAGATTTTAAGAAGGCCTTCCCAAAAGGAGAAATAAACGAATTTGCGATCAAAAATGCTTTGGCGTCTTACATTCGTTCGTTGAGTCATTATGATTCAAAATTTGATGCATATATGCAAAACAAAGCAACTTTTACAACAGATGAAAAAACAGGATTTAATTTATTTGCAGGAAAAGCTAAATGTGCCACATGCCATTTTATTCCGCTAACAAACGGAACTGTTCCGCCAAATTTTGACAGATCTGAAAGTGAGATTCTAGGAGTTCCGAATAAAGATAAAAAACTTGATGGCGATTTGGGAAAGTTTGTAATCACGCAAGCAGCAATTCATAAACATTCCTTCAAAACGCCAACCATAAGAAATATTGAACTTACAGCTCCTTACATGCATAATGGTGTTTATAAGACTCTTGAAGAAGTTATCGATTTCTATAATGAAGGCGGAGGAGTAGGTTTAGGCTTTGAGGTTCCGAACCAAACATTACCGGAAGACAAATTAAACTTAACAGATAAAGAAAAAAAACAGCTTATTGCTTTTATGAAAACTTTGACTGATCGTAAGTATGTAGAAAATGTGCCAATTAGAAAATGAGTTAATTAGATAATTTTTTTAGCAACTCCCGATAGCTATCGGGATTCACGAATTTCCGCAAATTTTTGATGAGGTAGATTTTCACATATTACTTTGTGAACTTTGTGTAAGCCTTCGTGGACTCTGCGGTCAATTTTTTTGCGATAGATTGAAAAGATTTTTTTTAACCGCAAATTTCACAAATTTTCACAAATTTTTGATTTGCTGTATTTTCACGTATTGCTTTGTGAACTTTGTATTCTTCCCTCAGCTAACAACTTCGCGAACTTTGCGGTTAAATTTTTCAGCCACAGATTTCACAAATTAATTAGTGCTAATTCGTGAAATTCGTGGCGAAAAAACTTCAAAAATCCCCATTGGTCAAAATACGAATGCCGTTCATCAAACTAATTTTAGTAGTGTTTTATGTTTGTGCTCCTTTGCATCAAATTAATAAAAACTATTATCATGAACATGTACAAATTAGTATTACTGACTACTATTTTCTTAGTAAGTTTGATTTCTTCAAAAGCGAATGCACAATCTCCACTTCCAATTCATGTTGGTATTAAAGGAGGTTCTAATTTTTCTGAATTGCCGGTTACGAGTGGCTTTAATTCAGAATACGCAGCAGGTTATTTTGTTGGAGGTATGGCGCGATTTGATTTTAAGCGATTCTACATTCAAAATGAACTCTTGTATAGTGAGAAATCTTCTAAAATTGAAAAAACTGCCATTACAGGATCTAAAAATGCAAAGTGGAGAAGTCTCGAAATGCCTTTGCTGATTGGTTATAAAGTAATAGATCTTTCGACTCTAAATGTCAGAGTTTTTGGAGGAGGAGTTTACTCGTATGTTTTAGATGAGAATGTTTCTTCAGTGAATCAGCTGAAAAATTCCTATACGAAATTCAACAAATCTAATATCGGTTATCAGGTCGGGGCAGGAGTTGAAATGTGGAAATTTACTGTAGATCTAATTTATCAGGGTGGATTAAACAATAGCAGTAAAGACTTTAGTTCTAAGACAAATTCCTATAATGTCAGCATTGGATATTTTTTCTTATAACCTTTATTTTACCGTTTAACTTAATATAAGCAGCAAGGAATCTTTTTGATTCTTTGCTGCTCTTTTAGAAAATATAAGGTTATTTTTGAATTTAAACTTTCTCCTAATTTACTTATTCTTTTTTGATGTATATAACAAACAAAGGTCGACACCGGATATTTCTGGTTTTTTTCTGGTTCATACTTGGCACTACTATTTGGGCACAACTTATAGCCGATTATGGAGTAATGTCGGCTACAATCCAGTCTATTTTAATATTATTGAGCTCTAGTGTTTTGGCACATTTTCTTAGTGATGTTATACTTCCTAATGCGCTACGTAAAAACAAAATGACATTGTTTGCACTACAGGCGTTTGTCGTGGTGCTGCTTTTATCACTTTGCCTGGCAGTAATTTATGCTGTTTTTTCAGATTCATCTGCACGTGCCCGATTATTTCCCGAAGAAGCACATATGAGTTCTATTCATTTTTTATGGGCTCGATTTTGCGGAAGTATTCCTGCTGCACTTTTAATTAATGGCACAGCTTGCGGACTTCGTTTTTATCAGGAACATAATGTGATCGAGCGAAATCATGCACAATTATTACAAGTTCACCTAGAGGCGCAAATAAAGATTTTGCAAGATCAGATCAATCCACATTTGATGTTTAATGTGCTTAATCATATCCATATTTTGATGCAAAGCAATGTAGAACTAGCATCGGTTTTATTGGTTCAGTTTTCGGATATTTTGCGATATCAATTGTATGAATGTAATAAAGAATACGTGCCGCTATATCTTGAAATTAAATATCTAAAGGATTTAATTGCCGTCGAAGAAACCCGTTGGGGAAATGAATTAGAAGTAAAAAGCAAATGGAATATCGAAAACGGTCAGCTTCAGATTGTGCCGTTGCTTCTGGTTCCTTTAATAGAAAATGCTTTTAAACATGTTTCAAGGCTTCCAAACCAAAAAGGATATGTGCATTTATCATGTGAACAAGTTGACAAACAATTAATTTTTAAAATAGAAAATTCTTATACAGAACAATACAAAACTCCGTCTAACAATCAAGGACTCGGACTTGAAAACGTAAAGAAACGATTAGCGATTCAATATCCTGAAAAATACCAATTAGACATAGATAAAACGGATTCAGATTTTACGGTAAAAGTTGTTTTGTCTTTGAAATGATATTTTTTAGCCACAGATTAAAGAGATTAGAATGATTTTTTTAGCCACTCCCGATAGCTATCGGATTCACGAATTTTCACAAATTCCGTTGGTTATAAAGCTAAAGCTTTGCGAACTTTGTATTCTTTTAATAGGTAAGAACTTTGTGAACTTTGCGTAAACCTTTGCGGACTTTGCGGTTAATTTTTTTTACCACAGACTAGGAAGGTTTTGTAAAAGAATAAAGAAGAGCAAGTAAATCTGCTTAATATGCAAAATCTGCGAGAAACCTTTTTAACAACAGACACAAACCTGAAACAAAGAAAACCTGAAACAAAATTTTAAAATTATGAACATGAAATGTCTCGTTATTGACGACGAACCAATTGCAAGAAACGGAATAGTAGATTTTGTTTCGAAAATTGATTTTCTGGAAGTTGTGGGTACTTGCGCTTCGGCATTAGAAGCGACTTCGTACATTCAGGATAAGCAAGTCGATTTGCTGTTTTTGGATATAAATATGCCTTATTTGTCCGGATTAGAATTTTTAGAATCTCTGGATAATCCGCCTATGGTTATTTTTACCACGGCATATTCAGAACATGCTTTGGACGGATATCGTTTACAAGTCGTAGATTATTTGCTGAAACCAATTACATTTCAGCGTTTTTACCAGGCTTCTTTAAAAGCAAAACAATGGCATCAAATGAGTTCTCCTAAACAGAATAAACTAGATCCGTTTCTTTATGTTCGGCAGGAAGAAGGATTTCAGAAGATTTCGTGGGTAGATATTTTATATATCGAAGGAATGCAGAATTATGCTAAACTTCATTTTAAAGATAAAGTTCTTGTGATTCATCAAACGATGATTTCATTAGAAGAAACACTTCCAACGGAGATTTTCTTCAGAATCCATAAATCATTTCTGGTAAACATTACACATATTGATTCCGTTTCCGGCGGACGATTATTTGTAAAAGGACAAGAACTACCTATTTCAAGAACACGCCGTGAAGCATTATTGAAAGAGGTAGTCTATAAAAACCTATTAAGTCGATAGCTTTAGAATTGCCATTTTAAAGCTAAAGCGGCATAAAATGTGGTAGTGAATCTAGGGTTTGCTAAATCTTTTTCTTTAAATATATTTTTTAATTTTCTATCATTGGTAGAGAACGAACGAGCTAAAGTACTTCCTATCGTAGGTTCAAAAGTCCAATGTTTGCCTAATTTAAGTTGAGGTTTTAAACCCGCAATAATTTGCTGATATCCTAGTAACATCGATTTGTTTGCCGGATTTATCTCGGCAGTCATTCCGCTTAGTTCGACAACCGTTTTCAGATCTAATCTTTCAGACATTCGATAACCTAATTCTAAACCTTCCGGAAAAGCTACTTTAAAATGTAGTGCGCCTTGAGATTCCCAATTAAAATACAATCCCGGAAGAACCATCGGAACACCAAAACTATTGGTTAAAACCGGTCCGAAACCAAAAGCCAGATTCGGATTAAATTGCTTGATAAAAAGTACACCACCTTGCAATAACACATCATCTTTATTGATTTCGACCATATCCGTATAAACTCCAACAGAAGCCATTATTAACATTGACCAAGAGGGAGAAATTGATCTTAGGTGTTTGACTCCAATTTGTGCATTAAGAAGCTCATTCGGGAAACCGTTTGGAAATTCTACAGGAAGATCTTTCAGATCATAATTCTTGTTTTCCATTTTAGCATAACTTCCCTGAAGCATGATTGACCAAAGTCTGGGATGATTGTATTGGTCCATTTTCATGGAAAGTGGAATTTCTACAGAAAGCTGAGCTCTTTTGAAATTACTTTTGGCATCTGTTTTGGCACTGTCTATTGGTCGGACATATTTAGAAAATGGAACATAATCTGCTTTGAATTCTCCCGACATAATCGATTGAGATCTTGCTGAAATGGTAACCAATAGAAAAAGAAATAGTTGCGATAGATAAAAAACTGTTTTGTTCATGATTTTGATTAATTTTTATGCGAAGTACAGCGTTCTGCACTCTTTTAAAAAAATCATTTGACAAGTGGTTCTTATCTTTTGACCAAATGCACAAAAAAACGAAACCCGACAGACTATGCGAGCTGTCGGGTTTGTTACCAAAAACAAAAAAATAAATTAAACCTTTACTTTTATAAATCAAAACCATAGGCTAAACGTAAAGCCACTTGGTTGGTTTTGAATTTGTTATAGTCCTCATATCGGACACTAATATCAATGTACTTGTTGGCGTACCCAATTCCAGGCGCCCATAAAAAAGTGGTTTGATCGTAACCGTTTGTAACGGCAAAACCAGCACCAACTTCCCCTAAAACATAAAATTGATCTTCCCAGATAAAAGCTTTAAAACCTGCTTTCGCCGGAATAAAACCAAGATCTTTAACATCAACTCCATTTTCATCTTTTCCCATAAACAAATTGGTAAAACCAGTTGTTAAGGTCAATGAAGTTCTTTTAGATAAATCGTATTGTAAACGAACATCTCCACCCAAAGACCAGTCGTATGCATTGTCAGTTGGTAAACCTCCGTTAAGTCCAAATCCTAATCTGAAGCCTTGATCGTAATTTTTAATTTCACCTTCAGTTTTAGTTAACGTAGCATCTTGAGCGAAAGTGGTATTGGCGTATAATAAGGCGAAAGTCGCCAGGCATAACATTTTTAGATTTTTCATTACAATTTTTTTAAATTTTATATAGTGTAAAAATAATAGCAAGCGTTTAGGGTCTTGTTATACAATTTTTTGAAATTGTTATATAATCTCGAGGTTTGTAAAAATTGACTTAATGTTTGCTTATGTTTTTAATATTATCAAAGAATTCAAAGCTTCTGACTATCTTTGCCGACTAAAAGAATAGAATTGAATTTAAAGCAGTACACCAAAGAGTTTTCATACAATTTAAGATTAGCATATCCTATTATATTAGGAATGGTAGGACATACCTTAATAGGTATCGTTGATAATATAATGGTAGGGAAATTGGGAAGTACTGAACTTGCAGCAGTTTCATTAGGAAACAGCATGATTTTTATCGCAATGTCTTTAGGAATTGGTTTCTCAACGGCAATTACTCCTATTGTTGCTGAAGGTGATGCCGAGAAAAACGACTCTAAAATTCGTTCAGCATTTCATCACGGTTTATTTTTATGTATTATTTTAGGATTACTTCTTTTTGGCGTAATTGTTTTGGCAAAGCCAATAATGGAATTATTAAAGCAACCTGCTGATGTAATTGCGCTTGCAAAACCATATCTTGATTGGGTAGCTTTCTCATTGATTCCGCTAATTATGTATCAGGGATACAAACAATTTGCAGACGGAATGTCAATGACAAAGTATTCAATGTATGCTATGGTTATGGCAAATGTGCTACATGTTGGAATAAATTATATGTTGATTTACGGAATCTGGATTTTTCCAAAAATGGGAATTGTTGGAGCAGCTTTAGGAACTGTAATTTCAAGAATATTTTTGGTAATGTTCATGCACATCATGTTATCAAGAAGAAATGATCTGAAAAAATATTTTAAAAATTTCAGTTTTGATGAAATTAAAAAAGAAACTATAAAGAAGATCATAAGCATAGGATTTCCATCGGCAATGCAAATGCTTTTTGAAGTGGTATTGTTTACAGCATCAATCTGGCTTTGTGGTAATATTGGCAAAACCAGTCAGGCAGCCAATCAAATTGCGTTAAGTTTATCTTCAATGACCTTTATGTTTGCAATGGGACTAAGCGTAACATCTATGATTAGAGTTAGTAACCAAAGAGGGTTGAATGATTATAAAAATTTAGTCGTGGTTGCCCGTTCTATTTTTTTATTAGCCATTATAATTGAAACCATCTTCGCGATTCTGTTTGTCGTTTTCCATAATTATTTGCCTTATATCTTTTTGAATATGGAAAATGGAGGACAACTTTTGGACAATAATGAAGTAATAAGCATTGCATCAAAATTATTTTTAATTGCGGCGGTTTTCCAGATTTCTGATGGAATTCAGGTTGTGGTTCTTGGAGCCTTACGTGGTTTGCAGGATGTGAAAATTCCAATGTATATTACCTTTGTTGCCTATTGGATCATTGGTTTTCCGGTTTCGTACTATTTAGCCGAATATACAAATTTGAAAGCACAAGGAGTCTGGATTGGGCTTTTGGCGGGATTAACTTCTGCAGCAATATTCCTGTACATTCGTTTTCATTACCTGACCAAAAAATTAATCAATAATTCACTTTCAAATAGTTAAATTTGAACATTGAAAAAATATGCCACTCCCGATAGCTATCGGGATTCACAGATTAAAATGATTTTAAAACAATCAGTGGTAAAAAAATAATAAACAAATACATATATAAAAATGGAATTACCTAAATTTTTACTTGGAGATAATACTGATTTTCCAGATGATATTTTCATCATTCACCTTGATTACCCAAGATTCATAATCAACTTAAAAGACGATGAGGTTGAGTTTATGGAAGAAGCAGAAGATCTTGATGAAGCTGAATTAAATGTTGAAATGGAAGGTTTGATTGTTCAGGCTAATGAATTTTACGACAGAGAAATAAAGCGTTACGAAGAATAGAAACGCGCGACATTGTGTCTGAAATCTTATTTCTCAACCCAAAAAATATTTAAATCTTTCTAATGAAAAAATTAAGTTATTTAAAACCCATTTTCAATTTTATAGCAATCGGATTGCTAATAACAACTTTAAGTCGAATATTTTTATTTTTTCTTTTTAAAGAAAGAGTAGTAGAAACGCCAAATTTCTGGTACATTTTTCCAATCGGTCTTCGAATGGATTTAATATTACTATGTTATATATCCTTTTTACCGGCAGTTTTAATTACATTTCTTCCTAATAAATCATTGAAGTTTACCAATAATTTTTTGGTAATCTACAGTTTTTTATTCCTTTTTCTGATTCTATTTGTAGAATTGGCGACACCGGATTTCGTAAAACAGTACGACACACGTCCGAATAAGATTTTCTTAGATTATCTAATTTATCCGAAGGAAGTAGTTGGAATGCTTCTAAAAAGTTACCTGACTTCTATCATTGTGACTTTTTTAATTTTGGGAGTTGTTTTGTATTTTGCTTTGAAAAAAGGAAAAAAATATTTTCATACTACAAGCGCAGCGTATAAATTTAAATTAATGCTTTTTCCGTTAGTTGCGTTTTTATTATTCTTTGGAGCACGTTCAAGTCTTACTTCAAAACGTCCTATAAATGCTAGTAATGCTGTTTTCTCAACAGATCAGTTAACGAATACGTTGGGATTAAATTCATTTTATACCGTAGCTTTTGCAGCATATTCGATTAAAAATGAAGGAAATACCAAGATGTACGGTAAAATGGACGAAGCCGAAGCAATTGCTCGTGTGAAAAAATACATGATTGCTGGTCCAAATGATTTTACAGATGCTGAAATTCCGTTTCTACACGTTCAACAACCTGATTCAGTAGCGAAAAAACCATACAATTTGGTGATTTTTCTACAAGAAAGTTTAGGAGCTGAGTACGTTGGAATTTTAGGCGGAAAACCATTAACGCCGGAATTTGATAAATTATCGAAAGAAGGTTTATTGTTTACCAATTTGTATTGTACGGGAACAAGAAGTGTTCGCGGAATCGAAGCGGTTGTAACCGGATTTTTGCCTTCACCATCTGAGAGTGTAGTAAAATTAGGAAACTCCCAACAAGGATTTTTTACGCTTGCTGATGCTTTAAAACATAAAGGATACGACACTAGTTTTATTTATGGCGGAATGGCGAATTTTGATAATATGGCTTCGTTTTTCAACGGAAATGGTTTTCAGGATATCGTAGATCAGGAAGATTTTGAATCTGATGGAAATAAATATGCTTTCAAAGGAACGTGGGGTTATTCAGATGAAGATTTGGTAACAAAAGCAAACAATTACTTTAAAGCAAAAGGAGATAAACCTTTCTTCTCTTTAATGTTTTCGACTTCAAATCACGAGCCTTTTGAATATCCAGAGGGAAGAATCAAACCATTTGATAAAAAACCTGCAACAGTAAATAATGCCATGAAATATGCCGATTTCTCTATTGGCAAATTCTTCGAAATGGCTAAAAAAGAAGCTTATTTTAAAAACACTATTTTCATCGTAATTGCGGATCACAACACCAGAACTTACGGGAAAAATTTAGTGCCAATCAATAAGTTTCATATTCCTGCTTTGATTATGGGACCTGGAGTTCCAAAAGGAGCTTCGTATAGTAAATTGGCAAGTCAAATCGATATTCCGCCAACATTGTTAGGATATCTTGGAGTGCCTTTTGAAACACCAATGGTTGGAAGAAACCTGAATAAACTGGATCCAAAAACACAAGGTAGATCAATCATGCAGTTTAATGATATCAATGCATTCAGAGTAGAAAATCAAGTTGTAATTATGCAGCCAAATTTGAAACCATTGCAATTTGAAATCAAAAATGATACAACTTTGATTCCGGTTAAATTAAATGAAGAATTAGCAAAAGATGCTTTGGCACATGTAATTACAGCTGGAAATTTGTATAAAGAAAACAAATATAAGTTGAGGAAGAAATAGGTTCAGAGGAACAAAGGGGCAAAGGTTCAAAGAAACGGAGTATGTAAAAAAACTTTGTTGCTTTGAACCTTTGCTACTTTGAACCTTTATTAAAATATAATTTTAATAATATTTGAGCAGCTGCAAAAGGTGATATTTCATCGTTTTGCACTGCTTTTTTGTTTTGTTCCAGTTGCGAAATGATTTCCGGCTGATTATAGAAGTTCAGTTTGAGTTGTTCGTTTATAGTTTCCATCATCCAGAACTGATTCTGATCTTTTCGTTTTTCTTGAAAGAAGGCTGTTTCGTTTGTCATATCGACATAACTCGAAATTGTATCCCAAATTTCTGAAATTCCTTCTCCAGTTATTGCGCTGCAAGTCGTAACTTTTGGCTGCCAGTTTGATTTTTTTGGAGGAAATAAATGCAAAGCCCTGTTGAACTCCAGTTTTGCCTGATTTGCTTTTTTAATGTTATCACCATCGGCTTTATTGATGACAATCGCGTCGGCCATTTCCATAATACCACGTTTGATACCTTGAAGTTCATCGCCGGCACCGGAGATTTTTAATAATAGAAAAAAGTCAACCATACTGTGAACAGCGGTTTCACTTTGTCCAACACCAACCGTTTCGATAATAATAGTATCAAAACCTGCGGCTTCACAAAGAATAATTGATTCACGTGTTTTGCGTGCCACACCGCCCAAAGTATCTCCGGAAGCACTTGGTCTGATAAAAGCATTTTCGTCTTTTACCAACTCTTCCATACGGGTTTTATCGCCTAAAATACTTCCGTGAGAAAGCGAACTGCTGGGGTCAACTGCTAAAACTGCTACTTTTTTACCTAAATTAGTCAGGAAACTTCCAAAAGCTTCAATAAAAGTACTTTTTCCAACACCTGGAACACCTGTAATTCCTATTCGGATTGATTTATTGGCGTGAGGTAAACAGCCATTAATGACTTCATTTGCTTTTGCAGTATGTTCGGGATTTGTACTTTCGACTAAGGTAATAGCGCGGCTTAAAGCCGTTCTGTTTCCGTCCAGAATTCCATCAATTAATTCAGATGAAGAAGGCAGTTGTTTTCTGTTTTTTTTAATTTGACAGATAGCAGAAGCATTGGTGATTTCAGGAGGTGAAATTCCGGCTTTTTCTTGTAAGCTGCTAGATTGTTTTTTTGAACCTGACAAAATATACTTTTTGGTACTGTAAAAGTACAGAAAACAAAAACAGTTTCAAAAAGTAAGTTTGCCACGAATTACACGAATTTTTTATCGCATTTTTGTCATTCCGAGGAACGAAGAATCCCCGCAAGAAACTAACATAAAGTATTTTTCCATAATTGTCGAGCTACTCGCGGAGATTCCTCGTTCGGAATGACAAAATTGTGGTACTAATAATTAGTAAAAATTCGTGCAATTCGTGGCTATAAAAAATAATTAATAACCTGCTGTAAAACGAACTTGATGATGTTTTGGAGTTTCAGTTTCATCAGCAATAACAACCGCTAAATCTTCTACAGATAAGATACTTCTTTGTTCGTCGTTAAAAACCGGGTTTTCTAAACCTAAACGATATTTTCCGGTTCTTCCGGTTGTAATTCCTGCATGCATTTCGAAAGCCGGACTAAAAAATGCCCAATCCAAATCTTTTTCTTCTTTAATGATATTCAAATAATCTCTTGCGGCAGAAGCTGCTGCATGATATTCTTTAGGAAAATCAGGAGTGTCAACTGCTTGTAAACCTGGTGCTACAAACAAACTTCCGCCACCTCCGATAGAGATAAAACGTTTTACGCCTGATTTTTTTGCAGCTTCCTGAATTGCTTTTGATCCGTTGATGAAATCATTAGTGTAATTTGGATTTGTCCATCCTGGATTATAGGCGTTAATGATAACATCATTTCCTTTTAAAATTTCTGCCAAAGCGTCTACATCAAATATATCAGCACTTTTCCAAGTTGCATTTGAGGTATCTTTTGGGGTTCTTGCAATGGCAGTAATATCGTGATTTCTGTTTGCTAATTCGTTTAAAATGGCTGAGCCAACAAATCCCGTTGCTCCAATAATTGCGATTTTCATAATATATAATTTTAATTAGTAATAAAAAATGTTACAGTTTTGTGTAAAAAAATAGATTTAGAATTGATTAGAAAAATCTTCCAGCGAAATTCCCTCTAATTGTAAACTAACTTTTTGATTCATATCAGCATATAAAGAACTCAGGTTTTGATTGATTTTTTTTCCAACAGGACAATCAGGATTAGGCTGATTTTTAGCATAACCTAAATTAATAGTTTCAAAAGTCATTTCAAAAATTTCTTTTAATGTAATTTTCGAAGGATCAACAGACAGTTTTGTGCCGCCATTTTTACCTTCTTTACTTTCTACAATATGATGCGCTTTCAGGTTAGCAATTTCTTTTCTGACCAATACAGGATTCAAATTGATACTTCCCGCAATATACTCAGATGACAAAAAATCATTTGGGTATTTAGTGAGTAAAGTCAAAATGTGAATCGTTATGGCAAACTTACCTGAAATCATACTGTAATAAAATATGTTACAAATGTAAGGCGTTTTATGAAATAAAAAAAGTTTTACCTAAAAATTATTTTTTTACGAAATTATTTTCACTTTGCATTAAGGCGCATAGCTATAGCTCAATGTCATTAAGTTAAGCCTTTTTAAGACAATTATAGCTAAAAAAATTCGCGCAAAGTCGGAAAGCCGCAAAGAAAATGTATGTAAACTTGGCGGCTTTGCGACTTTGCGCGAGATCCATTCGGCAAAGTCCCGAAGCTTCGGGATAGATATTCGCTTAACTTAATGACATTGAGCTATAGCTATGTGTGAAGAAATGTGTTTCTTTTTTGCAGTCTTTTCGCTGAATCAAAGAACTATGTTTCTATGTGTTAAAAATAATTGCATCCAGCACGTTAAAAACAACAAAAATCTTGAATAAGTTGCATAATTTGTTTTAGACATCAATATATAAATGTCTATTTTTGTGACTACTCGACGATATGAACAACTTTATTTTAATATTTTTCTTCCTTACTTTAGGTTTGCTTTTGCAAAGGGTAAAACGATTTCCAACGAATATCTATAAGGTTTTAAATAAAATTGTAATTTATTTTTGTTTACCTGCTATAACTCTATACCATATTCCAAAAATTAAGTGGAGTAATGAATTATTGTTTCCAATTGCTTCAGGCTGGATTTGCTTTATTTTGGCTTTTATCTTTTTTCATTTCTTAGGAAGAAGATTTGGTTGGTCCAACAAGCTTATTGGCTGTTTAATTTTAACGGCCGGATTAAGCAATAGTTCTTTTCTTGGATATCCAATAATTGAAGCTTTGTTTGGAAAAAAAGGCCTCGAAACGGCTGTTTTAGTAGATCAACCAGGAACTTTTGTTGTGGTTTCTACTTTGGGTGTTTTTGTCGCTGCTTTTTATTCTAAAGGAAGTCCCGATGCTTTGAGTATTTTCAAAAAAGTGCTTTTATTTCCGCCATTCCTGACGTTTGTTGTCGCGTGTTTAATGAATATTTCTAACTACCAGTTTGATGTTAATATTCAATCGGTTTTATTAAAATTAGGAAGTTTGGTAACACCATTGGCATTACTTTCTGTGGGATTGCAACTTCAGTTTGATCGAAGAAGTCAACACTGGAGATTTCTACGATTGGGACTTTTCTTCAAATTAATTTTAAGCCCTTTTATCATTTTCTTTTTGTATATTTTTATTTTCAACCAACATTCAGAAGCTATAAAAGTAACCTTAATGGAAGTTGCTATGGCACCAATGATTACGGGAGCAATTTTGGCTTCGACCTACGGATTAAAACCTAAATTGAGTAGTATGATGATCGGTTTTGGGATTCCAATCTCATTTCTGACGCTTGCAATTTGGTATTTGATTCTTAGTTTTGTTTAAAATTCACAACGGTATTTTAACTTATTTATATAAAATTGACCGAAAAAGTAGAGTTTTGGTTTTTTTAACTTTTTTTATGAAAATCCGTGGTTTCTTTGTCCTTTTTTTGAGTAATTTTAGAGGAACTAAAAAAATTAAATTATGTCAACATTAAGATTAGGTGATATAGCTCCGGATTTTCATGCAGAAACAACCCAAGGGCCAATCAATTTTCACGAATGGTTAGGTAATTCATGGGGAGTTTTATTCTCACATCCATCAGATTTTACTCCTGTTTGTACAACTGAATTAGGAACTGTTGCAAATTATCTTCCGGAATTTACAAAAAGAAATACAAAGGTTATTGCCTTAAGTGTAGATGGTTTAGAGTCACATTTAGAATGGATTAAAGACATTAACGAAACTCAGAATACTACAGTTAATTTTCCGATAATTGCCGACGAAGATAAAAAAATAGCAACGTTGTATGATATGTTACACCCAAATGCAAGTGATAAATTTACAGTTCGTTCTGTGTTTGTAATTGGTGCTGATAAAAAGATAAAATTGACGTTAACGTACCCTGCTTCAACCGGAAGAAATTTTGATGAATTACTTCGTGTGATTGACAGTTTACAATTAACAGCAAATTATAGTGTTGCAACTCCTGCTAACTGGAAAGATGGTGAAGATGTAGTCATCACGCCAGCAGTTCCGGACAGTGATATTCCTGCTAAATTCCCAAAAGGACATACGCCAATAAAACCCTATTTACGTATGACACCGCAACCTAACAAATAATTTTTTAAGGTTCTAAGTGGCTAAGTTTCTAAGGTACTAAGTTTTTTTAAACTCTTTAACTTAGAAAACTTAGTACCTTAGCAACTTAGTGTCTTTCTCAGGCTTTTTTCATCAACTCAGCCATTCGTTTTTTATCGCCAACGACCCAAATAATATCGTTTTTCCCTAAGATCAAATGTGATTCAGGGTTTAAAATTCGATTACCGTTTCTTTCAATTCCTACCACAATACCACCCGTTTTTCCTCTAAACTGTCCAATGCTTTTTTGGATAAAATCTTCATTGAAAATTTCCATCTGGCGCAGCACGATTTCAGATTCTTCAGTGTTTTTGGCAGCCTCAATTTCATTTTGATTCAGATATTTAGTAAATTCAGTTACCTGTGCATCTGTACCAATTACACAAATTTCATCACCGGGAAACAAACGTTCGTTTTTAGTTGGAATCGGGATTGTCACATCACCTCGTTTGATATAAGCAATATTGATTCCCATTGATTCTCTAAGGCGCAGTTCTTCCAGGGTTTTACCGGCAAGGTTAGATTCTCTGCCAATTACAAAAAGTGACATGTGACCGTCCCACGGCATTAAATTCGCATATCGTCTGTCAATTTTTTTATTTTCGCGATCATTCAGATTTTTTAGAAAATGATTTTCAATTTTATGATATTGCTCGTTTAATTTTTTAGGGAATATTTGATATACGGCAATAGCAATAATCAAGGCTATAAAAGCAATTAAAGGAGAAAAGAAGATATTCAGCAAAAAACCAATAAAGAATAAACCAAGGCTCATTCTAATCAAAATCAGCATTAATAAGGCACCACGATATTTGCGTTCTTCCCATAAAGTTTCGACTTCTTCGACAGCAACTCGCCTAAGAGAAAGCGCCCATAAAAAAGGAGCAATTACAACCATTGTAATAAGAGCTGCCAATGTGTTTCCAAATCTAGTATCTGCAACCAAAGGAGCAACAAATTTTGCCGACAATAAAATAACAGCCGTAATAATAATAGTGTGTAATACGATCTGTATAATATAGGCGTTCAGTACTTTTTGCCAAATGCTTACCGATTTTATCGCTTGTGCATTTAAGCTATAACGGTTGATGTTTTTGACCCATTTTTTAGGAAGTTTTTGTTCCAGAAAATGAGAAAATGGTACAGCATATTTCACCATAAACGGTGTTGTAAAAGTAGTTATAGCAGATACTGCAACAACAACAGGATATAAAAACGAACTGGTTACATTTAGTGTCATTCCAAGAGTAGCAATAATAAAGGAAAACTCCCCAATTTGCGATAGACTCATTCCTGTTTGTACGGATTGTTTCAAAGGCTGACCTGCTAACAAAGCTCCAACTGTAGAACTCACAGATTGACCAATAATAGTAACGAAGGTTAAAATAGCTACTGGTAATGCATGTGTATATAACATTTTTGGGTCAATAAGCATCCCTACAGATACAAAGAAAATCGCTCCAAATAAATCTTTTACTGGTTTTATTAAATGTTCAATGTGTTCTGCCTGAGTGGTTTCTGCAATAATAGAACCCATGATAAAAGCTCCCAAAGCCGGAGAGAAACCAACATTTGAGGCAAAGCTTACCATCATTAAACAAAGAGCAAGAGAAATTATCAATAACATCTCATCTGTCAGTAGATGTTTTGCTTTTTTAAGAAGCGTTGGAATAAAGAAAATTCCGCCGACAAACCAAGCCGTCAGGAAAAATACAAGTTTTAAAACCGACATCAATAATTCACTTCCTGAAAATTGCTGACTCACCGCAATTGTCGAAAGTAAAACCATCATTAAAATGGCTACAATATCTTGCACAATTAACGATCCAATTACAATTCCTGCAAATTTTTGGGCTTTTACGCCAAGTTCGTCAAAGGTTTTTAGAATAATTGTAGTAGAAGAAATGGATAAAATAACACCCAAAAAGATACTGTTCATTTTTCCCCAATCCATCCATTGTCCAACCAGATAACCAATTATAACCATGGTGATAATCTGGGTAATAGCGGTTATGGAAGCTGTTCCACCCACTTTCATCAGTTTTTTAAAACTAAATTCGAGACCTAAACTAAACAATAAAATGATCACACCAATTTCCGCCCAAACTTCAACACTTTTCATCTCCGTAATAGTGGGGAAAAAATCAAAATGATTTCCGGCTAAAAAACCCGCAATTAAATATCCTAAAACTAAGGGTTGTTTAATTAATTTAAATAATAAAACGGCGATTCCGGCAGTCATCAGGATTAATCCCAAATCACTGATTAAAGGTTGTAAGTGGTGTGTAGTTTCTGCGGCGGCGTTTAAGGCAATCATAAGGTGTGTATATTTTTGTTCAGGAGCTAATCCAGCTTTCCATTTCAAGCTTTTATTCCAAAACACTTATTTTTTAAAGCAGTTTCAGGAGCTTCCGTTGGTCGCTCTGTTCCTGCAAAAAAATATAGTTTTTGGAATAAAAGGCTTTCCATTTCACTCTGGGCTAAAAACCCAACAAGATTTATAAATAAAAAAAGCTATCGATAAAGATAGCTTTTTTTGAGAAAATATTTTAGGTTTTCTTTAAATTCCTACGTAATTACTAGGGGTTATTGCCATTAATTCGGCTCTAACAGCATCAGAAACTTCTAAAGTCGCAATAAAATTATGAATTGCTTTTTTGTCAATAGCTTCATTTGTTCTAGTCAAACCTTTCAAAGCTTCATAAGGATTTGGATAAGCCTCACGACGTAAAATAGTCTGAATAGCTTCGGCTACAACAGCCCAGTTTTTCTCTAAATCTTCAGCAAATTTAGCTTCGTTCAATAACAATTTGTTTAAACCTTTCAAAGAAGCTTCAAAAGCAATAATTGTATGTCCAATTGGAACACCAATATTACGTAAAACAGTACTGTCAGTTAAATCACGTTGTAATCTTGAAATTGGTAATTTAGCAGCCAAATGCTCAAAAATAGCATTAGCAATTCCTAAATTTCCTTCAGAGTTTTCAAAATCAATTGGGTTAACTTTATGTGGCATTGCAGAAGATCCAATTTCTCCCTCTTTAATTTTTTGTTTAAAATAATCCATTGAAACATACGTCCAGATATCACGATCTAAATCGATAATGATATTGTTGATTCTTTTTAAAGCATCAAAAAATGCAGCAAAATGATCGTAATGTTCAATTTGAGTAGTTGGAAACGAGTGGTGTAAACCAAGATCAGTTTCTACAAATTTACTACCAAATTTTTTCCAGTCGATTTGCGGATACGCCACATGATGCGCATTATAATTTCCAGTTGCTCCGCCAAATTTTGCTGCAAACGGAATATTAAACAACAAACGCATTTGCTCTTCTAAACGCTCTACAAAAACCAAAATTTCTTTACCCAAACGAGTAGGAGAAGCCGGTTGTCCGTGCGTACGAGCCAACATCGGGATGTCCTTCCATTCAACGCTTAAGTCTTTTAATTTAGAAATCAAAGTAATTAAAGATGGCATATATACCTGCTCAAAAGCTTCTTTTGTAGAAAGCGGAATCGCAGTATTGTTAATATCCTGAGAAGTTAATCCGAAGTGAATGAACTCTTTATATTGAGATAAACCTAGTTTTTCAAAAGCATCTTTAATAAAATATTCAACCGCTTTTACGTCGTGGTTGGTTACTTTCTCCGTTTCTTTAATCCAAAGAGCATCTTCAGTAGAGAAGTTTTTATAAATGTTTCTTAAACTGTCAAATAAGCTTGAATTTACGTCAGCTAGTTGTGGTAATGGCACTTCGCACAAGGCAATAAAGTATTCAATCTCAACTAATACACGGTATTTGATTAAAGCTTCTTCAGAGAAAAAAGGTGCTAATGAAAGGGTTTTGCTTCTATATCTTCCGTCAATTGGCGATATGGCATTCAATTCGTTTAAAGTAGTCATTGTTATGTTGTTTGTTCGAAAGGTGCAAATATAAGTCATTGTTAAAACTTCTGAAAGTTACAAGAGATATATTATCCTTTAATAGTGAGATTTAAAAAATAGTTTTAAAGATTTTGTCCCAAATGGTAAAATAGAAACCATAATTATGAGATTGATTTTTATGATGATCGGAATGAAATTTAGTTGTTGAAATCCATTTTGTAGCATAATTTTTATACCAGAAATCAGGAAAAATGTCTTTTTTCAAATGACCAAATATTCCATATAATAGATTTAAAATTAGGTAAATAATGATACTAAGATAATTGAAACTTAAAACCGTGATTGAAAACAACCAGATAATTCCAAATCCTAAAGTTTCTATTGGATGCAGTACATACAAACTATAGACACTCGTTTCGACATGTGTGTGATGAAGTCTGTGAATGGCAGAAAACCATTTTAAGTAATGCGCCAAAAAATGGAAACAAAACATAAAGAAATCCATTACTATAACTAACAATAAAGTGTCGGTTAGTATTGAAAAAAACGATGGTAAAAAATCTATTTTAATAATGCCAAAACGATATAATTCAAAACCCAATAGCGTTATAAATGTATTGCAAATTAAGGTTGAGAAAACCCATTTTCGATCTGTTTTATTTAGTTTAGTATTGTCATGTTCGATTATTTTGGCAAGAATAACAGAAAGCACTATCAGTATAAAATTTTCAATCAAAAAGAAAACAAATAAGGGAAGTAAATTGTATTGCGATAATTCTTGTAACCAAAATTGGAAGATCATACTGTTTTTTGTAATTCAAATAATTTGTCTCTTAAAATCGCTACACCTTCAGAAGCAGGTTTAGCAATAACTTCCACTTTATTCTGAATATTAGGAATTGCAATTGGCTTTGGATCAATATAAAAAACGGGTGTAATACTATACGTGTACGAGATCAATCCTGCCGCAGGATATACTTGCAATGAAGTTCCAATAACGGCAAAATAATCGGCAGTTTCAGTGATTTTGATAGCTTCTTCAAGTGCCGGAACATCTTCGCCAAACCAAACAATATGTGGTCGCAATTGATGTCCGTTTTCATCCAGATCGCCTGTATATAAATCATCTGTCCAGCCTAAGATTAAATTGCGGTTTTGTACACTTCTTACTTTTAGTAATTCTCCATGCAAATGCAAAACTTTAGTGCTTCCGGCGCGTTCGTGTAAATCATCTACATTTTGAGTAATGATATGAACGTCAAAATCATTTTCTAATTCGGCTAAAATTTTGTGACCTAAATTAGGTTCAACTTCTTTAAGCTGTTGACGTCTTTTGTTATAAAAATCAAGAACCAGTTCCTGATTTTTTCTCCAGCCTTCGGGAGTTGCAACTTCCATAACATCATGACCTTCCCATAAACCATCACTATCGCGAAACGTTTTGATTCCGCTTTCAGCACTAATTCCGGCTCCGGTTAAAATAACTAATTTCTTTTTCATTTTTTATTCAATTAAAAGATAAAAATAGTAATTTTTGTTGGTTACCATGTGAGTTCAGGTAAGGGATTATAAGTATTGGCATTAATTTTTTATATGCTGTTATGTACTAAATATTGGTAGAAAATGTGAATTGAGATAAATTTAGCGTGCCGTAGGTCAATGTCATTAAGCTTTTTTGATTCTAATTTTTCTCAAAATGTTGAAAGACATAAAGTTTATACCCAATATTGTCATTTCTCTTCCCTCGAAACGACAAAGCAGGTAGATAAGCATTCTAATAATTTGTGAAAATTTGTGAAATTTGTGGTGAAAAAAAGCTTAACTTAATGACATTGACCGTAGGTACGCAATAGCTATGTTTTGTTGCGTACCTACGGCACGCCAACCAACATCGTAACAAATAACTACCAATATTTTGTACCTAAAGGCACAACTAATTGAATTTAGATTCTTTGAAAAACGACTACCAATATTTAACCTAAAGGCACAAATAATAAAATTCGGGTTATCAAATCGTTTGAAAAAAGTAACGCAAAGTTCCACAATTCTTTTTAGTATTTTTGAGTAAACAATAAAAGCGTATTTATACTTATTGTTTCGGTCTTTCAAATTATTTAGTTTTAATGTGAAATAAAACAAAGGAGATTTTCGATGATTTTAATACAATTTACAGGATTATCAGGTTCAGGAAAAACGACATTAGCAGAAAATGTGCGACAGCTGTTAATTGAAAAAAGTTATAAAGTCGAAGTAATTGATGGTGATGTTTACAGAAAAACGATTTGCAAAGATTTAGGATTTTCCAAAGAAGACAGATGCGAAAATGTCAGACGGCTTTTTAATGTGGGACGAAATTTTATTGGGGCAGATACGATTGTTCTGATGTCGGTTATAAATCCTTATGAAAGTCTGAGAAATGAATTGAGGAATCATGAATTTGTCAGAACTGTATTTTTGGATTGTTCTATAAGTAACTTAATCAAAAGAGATCCCAAGGGATTGTATAAAAAAGCACTGCTGCCGGATCATGATGTTAATAAAATAAATAATTTTACGGGAATAAGTGATGTTTTTGAAGTTCCCTCAAAAGCCGATTTAGTATTAAAAACGGATCTTGAAACAATACCTTTTTCTACTCATAAACTCTACAATTTTATTCTTAACAGTTTATCGGATTTAGCTTAATTTTTTTAAGTTAATGTCTGAGCAGAAAATCTTTTTTACCCATTTCTTTGGTGATAAATCTTTTGTAAATTTTATATATTTACAGGACACAAGGAACACTTTCTAATTTAATCTTTAAAAAAGCATATGAATCCTTCCTCCAGTAAACTTCCCGTTTCTTTTTCGATAGATAAATTACAGCAAGAACTTGCGATATGCGAAAATGATTTGTGGACTCCTCATTTTAATACAGGGCGTTATGAAGGAAAATGGACTAGCGTTTCTTTGAGATCACAATCTGGTTTGATAAACGATATCATGTCTTTTCCAAACAAAGAATATAAAAATACGGAGTTACTGGATCGTTGTCAGTATTTTAAAGAGATTATGGATTGGTTTCAATGTGAGAAAGAAGCTGTACGTTTACTAAGATTAGGACCGGATAGTGAAATAAAAGAACATGTTGACAATGATACTTCTTATGAAGATGGTTTTTTTAGAATTCATATTCCCATTATAACAAATTCTGAAGTTTATTTTTATGTGGATAAAAAAATGGTTCCAATGAAAATGGGCGAGTGCTGGTATGCCAATTTCCAGCTTCCACATAGCGTAGAAAATAAAAGTTCAGAACCTCGCATTCATCTCACACTGGATTGTATAAGAAACGATTGGTCTGATAAATTGTTTGCAGAAATGGGTTTTGATATCAGTTCTTCGCCAGCAAAAAAACAATATTCAGATGAAATGAAGCAAAAAATTATTGCTGAACTTTCTCGAAATCCATCAGAAGCCGGAGCAAAAATTATCGCAAATTTATTAGCAGAATAAAATATATAAAATGGAAAATCTAAACCATCCTCTTTCAAATTGGATTCCTTATAAATTAGTAGAAAAAGATAGTGATGTTTATTTTGAATGGATTTACTTGGCAGATAAAAAATTTGCCGATCCATTTTTTGATGAAACAATTGCAAAATGCAAAAGCCATGAATATAATTCAAAATTGCTGAGAGTTGTTAGTACGGTAGAAAATCTTATAGATTGGTCTGCAGCGTTAATTCCGGTAGATTTGAAATCAGTAGTATTTCATGTGTCACGATGCGGTTCTACGATGTTGAGTCAGTCGCTGGCGACTTCTGCTGAAAATATTATGATCTCTGAAGCACCTATTATTGACGAAATTTTAAGAAGTGATAATTTTGGGCTGGATAAAAAAAGCGCTCTTTTAAAAGCTGTAATAACTTTTTTAGGACAAAAAAGATTCCCGGAGCAAAAGAATTTGATTCTAAAATTGGATGCCTGGCACATATTTAATGCCGGTTATCTGAGGTCAATTTTTCCGAAGATACCTTTTGCATTGCTTTACAGAAATCCAATTGAGGTTTTAAAATCACATCAGAAGATGATAGGAATGCATATGGTTCCCAATTTATTGCCGCCAAGTGTTTTTGGAATTACGGCAAAAGAGATTAACGAAATTAGTTTTCAGCAGTATGGAGCATTGGTTTTAGAACGATATTTTCAAGGTTTTATAGACTTTTATGAAGCAGATCAAAATGTTACATTGCTTAATTATAATGATGGAATGAAAAATGTCGTAGAGAAATTTGTTTCCTTTATTAATGTCGATTATTCTATTAGTGAATTGGAGAAAATGTACGAACGTTTAAAGAAACATTCTAAAAATGAGAATGCTATTTTTGAAGGTGATTTTTTTAAGGAAGAAGAATTGGAAATAGATTTTATAGAGGTTGAAAAGTTGCATGAAAAATTAAAAGACATGCTTATGACCTATTAAGAGAATTTAAAATACTTATGAATCTTTCTTTCTATTTTATTTAAAATGTATTTTTGCGATAAATAAAATTGAAATGATTGACTTAGATTACCTTGCTTTCCTCGAAAATATACTAACAGATAATCGTAAAGAAAAATTTCTCAAAGTACTTGGAAATCGTACAAAGCATTTTACAATTGTAGTTGAAGATGTTTTTCAGATGCACAATACAAGTGCCGTTATGCGCAGTTGTGAGGTTTTTGGAATTCAGGAATTGAATGTTATCGAACAGCGTTACGGAAAAAAAATCGATAAAGAAATTGCAATGGGAGCTCAAAAATGGGTTGACATCAATCAATTTGATTCCGTAACCAATTGCATTTCGACTTTACAGAACCAAGGTTATCAAATTATTGCGACAACTCCTCACGAAAATGATTGTTTGCTTGAAGATTTTGATATTACAAAACCAAGCGCTTTATTTTTTGGAACAGAAAGAGATGGTTTGTCAGAAGAAATTCTGGAAAAAGCAGATGGTTTTCTTAAAATTCCAATGGTTGGTTTTACAGAGAGCTTAAATATCTCCGTTTCGGCTGCTATAATCATTGAAAATATAACAAACAGATTACGTAATTCAGATCTTGACTGGCATTTATCCGAGGAAGAAATTCTGGAGAAACGTTTGGATTGGGCTAAAAATTCGATTAAAGATATTAAACGAATTGAAGCGAGATATTACGAAGAAAATCCTCAGGACAAAGTATAAGTTTAATTTTTTTGAATCTCGCAAAGACGCAAAGTCGCAAAGTTTTTTATTTAAGGCTAACAGATTAGAAAGATTCAAAGGATTATTTCACGCAGATTCTGCAGATTTAGGCAGATTTTATTTTGATTTAGAATTATATAAATCTGCGAGCATCTGCTTAAATCTTTTTAAATCTGCGTGAAACAAAATAAAACTTTGTGTAATTCGTGGCAAAAAAAATTATCTTCCAAAAGAATCATAATTATCTTCGGCATATTTTTCAAAACGTTTTAACAAAACGATATTTTCTTTTTCAACCGTTGTTAATTGATCATCTACATTAGTTGCAATAGGAACATACCATTCAACATCATCAAAAAACTGACGAACTGTTTTAGTTTTAAAAGTAAGTCCATGTCTGGCGAAAATGGTATTTCTAAGAATTTCCAAATCAATTTTCTTTAAGTTTTTAACATCAGATTCTTTCAATTTTTGTGTTGATGAATTGATTGTTGAAATTTTTTCAGAAGCTATTCTGTATACCGTTTCCATATAAGGTTCGGCTTTTTTAGTATTCGTTGAATCTTCTCCTTCTTCAGTATCTTCTTGATCTTCTACATTTGTAACTAGTTCTTCTTTTGAGTTTTCAAAATCAACATACGGATCTCCTTCAGGAAGCATAGCATTTGGATTGTATTTGAATTCTTGTTTATACAACGTAAATTTCCTTTTAGTAACTTCTTTTTTTCCATTATTAGCAGTCCAGGTTCCTACTAAAAGGGTGTCTTTTTGAATTTCAAAAGTAAAGACTCCGTCGTTTTTATCATCTCCGGGTTCTTTAAGGGTAAAATAAAATGTGTTTCCCGTTCTTCGCATAAAACCTTTAAGAGGTCTGCTGTTGCCCGCAACAATACTTTGTCCGGTAACTTCATCAGCGGTAATTTTCTTTATGACAATATTGATTTTGTTGCTGTAATTTTCTTTGGCTTCTCTGGTTGTGTCTCGTTCTGCAGCAATAAAATCGCCAACCCACGAACCATATAAATCGGTTCTGATTTCTTCGGGCATTGAATTATCGGTATTATTTTTTGCAAGGTTTTTTTCTTTAGAATTACAGGAAAAAAGGAATATTGATAACAGTAAACAAAAAAGTTTTTTCATTTTTTTAATTGGTTATAAAGATAATATTCAACGATTAATAAATTGGGAATCCAACCCAGCCACGCGATTATCTGATACACATCCATAGGCGCGGGATGAAACAAATATACTAGAATAACCTTCCAGAAACGCAACGTAATAGCAGAAAAGGTCAGGGCAAAACTTCGGAACATAAATGCCTGATGTTTTGTAATATTTTTATTTTTAATAGATGTAAAACCTTTAAGAGTAAAGTAAAACCATAGAATTGATAAGGTCACAAAAGAAATTTTGGAGTAAAGCCCGCCGTTTGCAAAAAAGCCAATAAATAAACCCGAAGGAGCACTAAAAAAAAGAACTGTAAAAACGTAAAATTTACCAATATTTCTGTGTGCTGCGGGAAATTTTTTTAAAAGCGCAGAACTGAATTGAGAAAATCCTGCAAGCAAAACAAAAATAGCTGAATATACATGTGTATAAAAAAAAGGAATATAAAATGGGATTTTCTCTACCTCGGATTGTTTTATTTGAAGAAAGGCAATGTCTTTATGAAAGGGTATATATTGCCAGGTAATCTTAATCATTAAGATAAAAAAGTAACTAAAACAGATGGTCCAGATTAAGGGAAATAAAAGACGAAGGTTTTTTCTCAATTTTAGTTACGTGATTAAATACAATCAAATATATGTAAAAAAAAAGTTTATAAGGAACTGAGTTTCTAAGTTGCTAAGAAAAAAACTTAGTCCCGAAGCTCAATGTCATTAAGTTAAGCTTTTTTTAGATAATTAAGACTGAAAAAAAATCGCGCAAAGTCGCAAAGCCGCCAAGTTTACATACATTTTCTTTGCTCCCGAAGCCTCGGGACTGCGACTTTGCGCGAGATTTATTCGGCAATATTCCCTTAGCTTAATGACATTGCCCGAAACTTCGGGATAGTAACTTAGAAACTCAATAGTTTATATTACTTTTTCAAAAACAGAATAAAGCCAAGAATACTAACAACTAAAATGGTCAAAGCTGCCAAAACCATTGTTAAATCCCGAATGTTTTTTCCTGCCCAATCCATGAATAAAAATTTGTGTAGAATAGCAAACGAATATCCTTCGACCATATCTGAGCTTTTAACTACTGCTGCTAATCTTGAAGTCACCGTTTCTATAAAATAAGTAGTTTTCTCCGGAGTATCGTAGGCTAATTTTACAACGGGTAATCTTTTGTTGACAAAACCATATTCTCTGCTTTCGAAATCAGTTAACACTTTAGATTCTAATAATTTTGCATTTTCTAATGAAACTTCCGGTTCATTAGAACTTTCGACCATTTCGCAGCAAGCCGCTTTTGGTGCTCCATCTGTAAAATAATAAGCCAGAAATTCGGCATATTCAAGATCAATATTTGGCGTAATTTTATTGGTTGTTGCATTAATGTAAACGACTTCAGATTTTGGATCTTCTTTTTTATTCCATTTTGAATTAGAATCGGTTTTTGATGTTTTGAATTTTTCCTTTTCAAGCAATTGACAACGATAATAGGTGGTGTCATTTAAAGTAATAATACTCACATTTTGAAAACGATTCCAGTCTAAATCTAACGCATTATTTGCCACAGGAATTTCTTTAGTTTCAAAAGTTGGCTCATAAACCATTTGTGATAAAGTATAAGGTGCCCATTTTGTTGTAGCGTGATAAGCTCCGCTAAAGGCAAATGTCAAAGTGAAAAGTGAAACCCAAATTCCAATTTGACGATGGTATTTTCTAAGTCCTTTCTTAGGTTGTAAGTTATCTGTTTTTTTGAATTGTTTCCACAATAGACCATAAATCAGAATTCCGCTCAAGGCAGAAAATCCAATTATTGACAATAAGAAAATCATCGTAATAATTCGGATACTGTTATTGGTAATCGCATCGATAAACGACCAATTATGAAAAGTATCAAAGAACCAAATAAAAGCTTGTCGGGAAGTTGGGTTGTAAGTGGCTAATTTGCTCGATGATGTTTCTACATAAACCTGCATCGCATCCGGACGGTCAAAACTAAGTTTGTAAACAGGCAAATACCGATTTACATATTTGTATTGAGAAGTAAATTCAGTGACAATTTCGCTCTTTTTGACAGCACTTTTTTGATCGTCAAGGAAATATCGCGAAAGCCATTCTGCATATTTTTGATCTCCGTTTTCTAGTTTCTCAGCTGTTGAAGTATCGTAATACCATAATTCACCAAGTATAGTTTTAAGCTGATAATAGGTTTTATTGTTGAAAGTAACGATTCTGAAATTTTTGAATTGCGTTAGTTCATTTTTCTGTAAAACTTCCTGTATAGAAAATTTCAATTGATTTTTATCAATAATTTGCTGTTCCAGTTTGTCATGGGCAATTTCCGGTTTAAAAAAATGCGCCATAAACGGATGCATCAAACCTGATAATGTCCAGAAAATAACAGGAACAATGGTAATTAAACCAATTGTTCTGTGCCATTTGTACATGTGCTGTTTGATTTTCTTGACAAACTTAGCCCCGATAGTCATCGGGGTTTTTTTAGATTTTTTTTCTCTATTTATTTCTTTGCTCATTGTTAGGTTTTTTAGCCCCGATGGAGGCGATATCCTTTTTATGTCCGCCGCGGCGGACATAAAAAGATAAAGCCGAGAGCGGGATTAGCTTCTAATAATTATTATTTTTTTGGCCACAGATTAAAAAGATTAACACAGATTATTAAAAAATTATTTTAATCCTCTTAATCTGTGGCAGAAAATTATTGGTGCCTATTATTTTTTAATGAAAAATTGTACTGTATTCCAAATACAAAAGTTCTTGGAGCTGCTGCGGTATATGTGGGTTGAGCATTTGTGGTATTGGCTCGCGAAACGTTGTAAGTGTACAATTTATCGGTTAGATTAAGGACGTTTCCGTACACTTCAATTCGTTTCCATTGATAACCAACTCTTGCATTGAATATGTTGTAACCGCTATATTTTACAGTATTTATTTGGTCTTGGTAGTAACTTCCCACAAGTTGCCATTCTACAGAAGTTCTCAGGTTTGGAAGCCAGTTTGCATAATAACTAACTTCTGAATTTCCCGACCATTTTGGTGCGGCAGGCATTTCTTTTCCGTTCAAATCCTGAATCGGATCTGATGGTTTGTCTGAAAGTTTAAAATCGATATAAGTGTGCTGCGCGTAAGTTCCGCCAAGACGAAAGTTGAATTGTTTTGATGGTTTGTATGTGGCTCCAAATTCAATTCCTTTATGACGTGTTTCTCCAGCCGAACGATAATCTGTTGAATTATCAGCCAATTTAATGTTCAAAAGCTCATTTTTTCCTTCCATATAATAGAAAGCGTAGTCAAAATTTAGTTTATTTTGAAGGAAAGATAACCATCCGCCAACTTCATAATTGTTGAAAGTTGCAGGTTCCAGATTATAATAAAAACCTGCAGGAACTCCGGTTGTTCCCCCGGTTCCGGGTTTAGTTCTGAAAATTGAAGTGATTCCGGGAGGCGCAAAACCTTGTGAGTAATTGCCATAAAAACCTGCAGACTCAAACGGATTATAGTTTGCACCAGCTTTAAAAGTCACTTTGTCGTAGATTTTGCTTCCTGTAGAATTATCTAAAGCATTGTCATAATTGACTTTCATATTATCATAACGTCCGCCAATAGTGATGACTAATTTTTCTATAGGATTAAAACTCAATTGTGCATAACCGGCGGTGTTGAAAATATCGGCTGTATAGTCTGCTAATTTTGAATCGGGATGTTCGGCAATAATCTCGTATGAATCTACGGTTTGTTTTCCGGGAACACCCGGATTTAAGTTCGCTTTTAAATCTATAACATAAGACCAATAGGTAACGGGAGAATAATCATATAATACTCCCGCAACAAGTTTGGCATTCAGGAAGTTGAATTTTTGAGTATGCTGTCCGATTGCTCCGTAACTTTTGAAGTTATTCGAATTTACTTCGCCTTTTGCCGTTGTAGGATTTACGGTTGGACTCCATTTTATCCCGTAAGAAGGATTTTGCCCTAATTTATTGTCACGTAAATAAGCTGTAATATAACTGCTTGAATTGCTGTTCCAATCGTGTTCTAATGTTAATCTGGTACGCAAAGCATCAGATTTTCTATAGGTAAAATTAGAAGTGCTTTTGTAAGTTCTGTTATTAAAAGCGTCTTCGTTTACAGTTCCGCTCATGTCTGAATAATATTTTCCATACATGGTGCTACTAATCAATCGGGTAGAAGGCGAGATGTTATAATCAATTCTGGCATTCAGATTGTCTTTGTTATAATCCGAATACGTCATCCATCCATTTTCCTGCAAACTTGAAATTCCGGCAATATGAAAACCAACTTTCCCGATGGTTGCGCCACCCGCTGCCTGAAATCTTCGGTAGCCGTAATTATCTGCCTGAACACCAAATTTGAATTCAGGATTTACAGGCGGTTTTAGCGAAATTAAGTTGATTGTTCCGCCAACGGCTTCTGGTCCGTATAAAGAAGAAACAGGACCTTTTACAACTTCAATGCTTTGCAGATTATATTGATTGATTTCCAGTAAAGCGTTGTGATTGAAGATTCCCATTGGACGAATCGGTAAACCATCTTCCAGATATAAATAATATGCATTGGTTGTCATTGGCTGCCTAATCGACATCATATGCTGTTCGTTTCCTAAGTTAACCATTAAAACTCCCGGCGTTTTATTGATGATTTCGTAAACCGCTGTAGCTTTGGTTTCGTTGATTGTTCTTGCGGTTATTTTACTAATTGCAACAGGAGTTTCTTTGCGTAAAGTAGCGGTTCTATTTGCCGTTACAAAAACGTTTTCAAGTTTTTGAGATTTGGTTGTGTCTTTTTCCACTTTGTTTTGTGCCAAGACACATTGCCCTATTATCAATAGGGTAAAGTATATTTTTTTCATTATAAATTATATAAATTTTAAAAGTAACAAGTGTTTTTCCTGACTTTTGGACAAGAAAAAGTGTAACTGAATTTATATAAAATAGGATGGAGGATGAAAAGTAGTACTCGAAACCGAAATAGGTTTTCTGTCAAAAGAACCAAAATTATTTGCTTTTGATACTATTGGCGTTATTAATCTGAAATCAGCAATAATTGTGTTTTGAATGTAAACAATTTCTGCTTTTTCTTTCAGATTGTCCTGCATTCTTTTTTCATTATCCGAATATTTCTTCAGGCTTTTTTGAAGTTCGCAACGACCATTACAACTATTAAAAATCATTTTTCGCTGTACACAAATGGTTTTGGAAATTTCCTCCTGATTTAATTTGAAAGAGGTATAAACAAGGAAGCTGCCAAAGGATGGCAGTAAAAGCATACAGGAAAGAAATATTATTATAATTTTTTTCAAAGCTTATTTCGTTGTTTTGATAATCTTATTATTTAATAGATTATAGCGTATAATTCAAATTTACACTCCATCTGTAATTGGCTTCCATATTGCCATTTGATAAATTTTGATTGATTGGCAACATTGCATTTATTCCAATAGAAAATTTATCTTTTCCGGCTTCAATTCCAAATTTGCCAAATAAAATATCACCTGCCGTATTTGGTAAATCAAGGTTGTGTTGTTTGTTGGTTTGATACAATTCTCCCGCCAAACCAGCTTGAGGGACTATCTGAACCGATTTTAAATCGAACAAATAAAAGAATGTTCCGGCATAATTGAACTGATCACCGTATTGGTAGTTTTTACTATTCTCTGTTTTGAAGATGTAATTCATAGTCGTGTTCAGACCTAAGTTTTTATGTTTAATCACATATTCAGAAATCAATGGAAAATCCCAACTTCCGGTTCCTAATTGAAAACTTTGATTGACACTTCCTAAATTATTGGCTTCTGTAAATTTTCCAGTCGGAATTTTGACACCTCCACCAAGATTTATTTTGTGCGTAAAAAATGTACTGTCCTTTTTGGTTTCAAAAACCGTGTACAAAGCCATCACGGTAATATCTCCTAAACCGGAAATATCTTCGGTTCCTGCCGTTAATTTTCTTTCATTAATATGATACGGTACTAAAGCCGAAATTTGGATTTTCTCTGTAACCGGAATTCGAGCCCAAACCTGAATTGTATTGAAGTTTTCGTCAATCCACGGAGAATTGGCGAAGATTCCGTCGCGGCTTGTATAACTTTGTTTAAGATATCTCAAACCAACAAAATTGTTATTCAACATCGAGCCAAAACCCATACTTCCGCCACTTGCCGAACATCCGCAAGCATCACAATCAAAGTCTTCCATCATCGCCAAACGCTGAAAGGTAAAGGCTGAAATACTATCTTTTACGTTGAAACTAAAGGCTGAAAAACCAACCAAAAGGGCGAACATTACTATTATTTTTTTCATTTTAATTATTTTTAGGAGCTGATCCCGCTTTTCGTTTCAAGCTTTTTTCAAAATCCCATTTTTCTATAAGTTTACAAAGCTTCCGCTGGTCGCTTTATAAACTCAAGAAAAATAAGGTCTTTTTTCAAAAAGGCTTTCCACTTCAATCGGGGCTAGGACTCCAGTTTTTATTATAATTTTATTTTTTTTGCCACTCCCAATAGCTATCTTGAGTAGGAAAAGTGTTTACACAATTTTGTCATTTCGAGGAACGAGAAATCTCCGCAAGCAACTCCGCCCCTAATATTGCCAATCTTTGTCGAGCTACTTTATGTGATTTCTCCCTTCGGTCGAAATGACAAACGTTGGTGATGAAATTATTCTGTCAATATTCAGAGAAACGTTTATCAGTCAAATATTGATTATCCGTCAACGTTTTCAGGAAAGCTATAATTTGTTTTTTATCCGTTTCAGAAAGCACAATTCCGAATTTTCCGTTTTGTTTCAATATCGGATCCAGAGTTGCTGAATTTTCAATTCCCGTTGCATAATGATCTAAAACACCTTCCAGAGTTCCAAATCTTCCGTCATGCATATAAGGTCCGGAGACTTCTACGTTTCGTAAACTAGGTACTTTGAATTTGTAATAATCAGTAGCCAATTCTGTTACTTTGTATCTTCCAACATCATTTACCATTGGGTTTACAGCAAGCCCATTATTTCGGAATGAGTTATCAGTCTGTAAATCTGTAGCATGACAAGAAGCGCATTTAGATTTAAATAAATCGTAACCTGCCAATTCATCTGTTGTTAAAGTTCCGCCAGCTTCATTTCGTCGGTATTTATCAAACTTTGAATTCGAAGAAACAATCATTACCATAAATTGCGAAAGTGCTTTTAGCATATTTTCGGTTGTAATGGCACCATCGTCAAAAGCCTGACCAAATAGTTTTTGATATTCTTTGTCCGCTTTCATCATTTTTAGGATGGCAGTAAAATTACCATTCATTTCAATAATACTCGTCAGCGGAATTATAGGCTGCAAATCTAAATGGTCTGCCGCGCCGTCGTACATAAAGATACTTTGGTAAGCCAGATTTTGAATTGGCGGCGTATTTCGAGTTCCTTGCGCATTATCTACACCATGACTTACAGTGTGTCCGTGATGTGTAAATGCATTGGCTTGTATGTGACAAAAACCGCAGGAAACAACTCCGTCAGAAGCTAACCGACCGTCGTAAAAAAGTTTTTTACCCAATTCGAATCCTTTTTCTGTTGGCGGATTCAGTGTAATATTGTAAGCTAAATCAGGAAAATTCGATGGAACTTTAAATTCTAACGGAACATTTACATATGCATCGTCTTCATTTTGATTTGAGCAACTCCATAACAACGGAATCATTAGCCATAGAAAATATTTTATTTTCAGCATGATTTTTAATTTTAAAAAAGCAAAACAGTGTTTTTTTTGCCACGAATTGCACGAATTTGCACAAATTACAATGGGATTAAATTTTTCTTGTTGTGATTGCTCTTTGGTTTTTTAGAAGTACAAAAGTTTTCATTTAGCCCCGATAGAAGCGATATCCTTTTGTGGTGGGGTTCACCACAAAAGATATAGCGGATAGCGGGACGTCATTTCTGGGAAACCGAAACTTTTGTGCTCCTGAAAATAAATTTAGTCGTTATGTACGTGATCAACTCTAAACATTCCGGATACGTTTTGAGTAATTAATGGCAAATTAGCACCGCCCATAATCATAGCGCCCATTCCACCTGCATTGTTGTCAGAAAGTTTGATTTTGTTTGTTCCATCGATAATTTTAGAAACGTCAGTAATAAGGTGAACCTCTGGAGTTATTGTAGTACGAACTAAGGCTTTTGTTGGTAAATCTAAGGTTACTTCGGTATAGTTATAATCCGTTCCTGTTTTACCGGTGTGAACCATAAAAGAGGTTGCAGTAGTTACGGTTGGTGAAGTAAAAGTTCCTTCGAAAGCCAGGAATTTATATCCTGCAGCCCAAGACCAAAACATTTCAGCATCATCTGCTTGAGCAAGAAGATCACCTTGTCCCGAAGCCCCTAATTTCCATTGTTCTTCATCAACTCCAATTCCGAATTTTACTTTTACATAATCTCCTGCAGGAACGTCACTAAGTTCAAATTCACGACCTTCTGCAGAAGCTTCGTCTGCTATAAAATAACTTTTACTTTTAGGATATGTAAAGGTTGTTCCGTCAGCTTTTGTTAAAACTACATTACTAACAATGTATTTCACCATGCTTATTTTTAAAATCTCGTTGTTGGACGTTTTGTTGGGCTGTGTGTTTAGAATAAGATCGTTTGTCCCGTAGGCATTATCAAATTCTAATATAATTTTTCCTTTTCCGGAAACATCATTGCTGCTGTCATCACTTGAACATGAACCTAGAGTAATAGAAATTGCCACAATAGCAAGAGCTTTGTATAATGTATTTTTCATTTTATGAATTTTATATAATAGTAATTTTAAATTATTTGTGTGTAAACACGATTTCATTGTTTGGTGACAATGAAATTTATTTCAATAGAATTGAAACGTTATTTAAAAATTATATAAAATAGGATGGTGGGTGAAATGTAGCATTCGAAACCGAAATAGGCTTGCTATCAAAAGAAGCAAAGAATTTTGCTTTTGATTGAATTGGTGTTTGTAATTTAAAATGTGCTGTAATTGTATTTTGAAGGTAAACAACTTCTGCTTTTTCTTTCAGGTTGTTTTGCATTTTCTTTTCGTTGTCAGCATATTTTTTTAAACTTTTTTGAAGTTCGCAACGGCCATTACAAGTATTGTTGACCATTTTTCGCTGAACACAAATAGTTTTAGAAATTTCTGTCTGATTTAATTTGAATGAGGTAAAAACAAAGAAACTACCAAATGATGGCACCAGAAGCATACAGGAAAGAAATATGATTAAAATTTGCTTCAAAGCTTTTTTCGTTGTTTATGATTGCAAAAGTACTGTTTATTCGATTTAGAAAGAATTTATTTTTAAGTTTTCGGAAAAAAAGTTTTCAGTCACAGTTTACAGTCGCGGTCGCAGTCTCGGTCTCAGTCGCAGTTTCAGTATTCAGTTTCAAACTGAGACTGTAAACTGCAACTGAAAACTGAAAACTGAAAACTGAGACTGAATACTGAGACTGAAAACTATATTAAATGACAAACCCGTCAGATTTTAAAACCTGACGGGTTTGATGTATATAATTTAGAATATCAGTCTGTAAAACTGCGACTGAAAACTGAAAACGGAGACTTACTTAACAAGAACCCAAGCGCCAGAAGCGATTAGAGTTTCTGCTTTTTTAAATTTCATTTCTTCAGTTTTGCCTGTTGCAACTTCCTGAACTGTTACAGTATCATTACGGTTGATTTTTGGCATATCTCTCACGATAGTTTCTGTAACCTGACGTTGTTGTGTTTCTCCAGCTTCGCGGTTGATGTCTTCGCTGTTAACAATTTCGTCTTTGCTTAATTTGAAGTTTTCTTTTTGACGAACTTCTTTTGCTTCGTGAATTTCAGGAACGTTTTGAGCCGGTAAATCACCTTTGAACAAGAATGAAATAACTTCTTTGTTAACGTTGTCTAACATTCCTCTAAACAAATTGAAAGCTTCTAATTTGTAAATAAGCAATGGATCTTTTTGTTCGTGAACGGCTAATTGAACAGATTGTTTCAATTCGTCCATTTTACGTAAGTGTTTTTTCCAGGCTTCATCAACAATAGAAAGTGTGATGTTTTTCTCAAAATCAGCAATTAACTGAGCACCTTCGCTATCGTATGCTTTTTTCAAGTCAGTTACAACATTCAAAGTTTTGATTCCGTCTGTAAATGGAACTACAATACGCTCAAAATGATTGTTTGGCTCTTCGTAAACTCCTTTAATGATTGGAAAAGATTCTCTTGCGCTTCTTTCTGTTTTTTCTGTATAGAAAGCTAAAGTTTCTTTGTAGATTTTTCCAGTGATTTCCATGTCAGATAATTTCACAAAATCAACTTCTGAAATTGGAGAAGTGATAGAGAAATAACGAATTAAATCAAATTCGAAATTTTTGAAATCATTAATCGGTTTAGTTTGACTCACGATCAATTCGCAAGTGTCATATAGCATATTAGCGATATCAAGTTTCAAACGCTCACCAAATAAAGCGTGACGACGACGTTTGTAAACTACCTCACGTTGAGAATTCATAACGTCATCATATTCTAATAAACGTTTACGAACACCAAAGTTATTTTCTTCTACTTTTTTCTGAGCACGCTCGATAGATTTAGTCATCATAGAATGTTGAATAACTTCACCTTCCTGAAGTCCCATTCTGTCCATTACTTTTGCAACTCTTTCAGAACCAAATAAACGCATTAAGTTATCTTCAAGCGAAACATAGAATTGAGAACTTCCCGGATCTCCCTGACGTCCTGCACGACCACGTAACTGTCTGTCAACACGACGGGAATCATGACGTTCTGTACCAACAATTGCTAAACCTCCGGCAGCTTTTACTTCTGGAGTTAATTTAATATCGGTACCACGACCAGCCATGTTTGTTGCGATAGTTACAACTCCGGCTTTACCTGCTTCTTCAACGATTTGAGCTTCTTGTTTGTGCATTTTTGCATTCAAAACGTTATGTGTAACGCCTCTCATTTTTAACATTCGGCTTAATAATTCTGAAATCTCTACAGATGTTGTTCCAATTAAAACTGGTCTTCCTGCATTTGATAATTCAGTAACATCTTCAATTACAGCGTTGAATTTCTCACGTGTAGTTTTGTAGATATAATCTTCTTTGTCTTGTCTTGACATCGGACGGTTGGTTGGAATTTCAACAACATCCAATTTATAAATCTGCCATAACTCTCCAGCTTCTGTAACTGCTGTACCTGTCATACCACCCAATTTGCTGTACATTCTGAAATAATTCTGTAATGTAACAGTTGCAAAAGTTTGTGTAGCAGCTTCGATTTTTACATTTTCTTTAGCTTCGATCGCCTGGTGTAAACCGTCAGAATAACGACGACCATCCATGATACGACCTGTTTGCTCATCGACAATCATAATTTTGTTGTCCATGATAACGTATTCTACATCTTTTTCAAAAAGAGCATACGCTTTTAAAAGTTGAGTAAGAGTATGAATACGCTCGCTTTTTATTCCAAAATCCTGGAATAATCTTTCTTTAGCTTCCGCTTCAGCGTCTTTATCCAATTTTTGTTTTTCGATAGCAGCGATTTCAGTTCCAATATCCGGAAGTACGAAAAAGTCAGCATCAGTATCTCCTGAAAGGTATTGGATACCATTGTCAGTTAATTCAACCTGATTGTTTTTTTCTTCAATTACAAAATACAAAGCTTCATCAACTTTATGCATTTCGCGATTGTTATCCTGCATGTATTGATTTTCAGTTTTTTGAAGCAATTGTTTAACTCCTTCTTCACTCAAAAATTTAATTAATGCTTTATTTCTAGGTAAACTTCTGTAAGCTCTTAACAGTAAGAATCCACCTTCTTTAGTGTTTCCTTCTTTGATTAATCTTTTAGCTTCAGATAAGAATCCGTTTGCTAATTGACGTTGTTGAGCTACTAAGTTTTCGATTTTTGGTTTCAACTCATTAAATTCATGACGATCTCCCTGAGGAACCGGTCCTGAAATAATAAGCGGTGTTCTTGCATCATCAATTAATACAGAATCGACCTCATCGACAATTGCATAATTGTGTTTTCTTTGAACTAAGTCGCTTGGCGAATGTGCCATGTTATCTCTTAAGTAGTCAAAACCAAATTCATTGTTGGTTCCGTAAGTGATATCAGCGTCGTATGCTTTTTTTCTTTGTTCTGTGCTAGGTTGGTGATTATCAATACAATCAACAGTTAAACCGTGGAATTCGAATAAAGGTGCTTTCCATGTACTATCACGTTTTGCAAGGTAATCATTCACAGTTACTAAGTGAACTCCGTTTCCAGTCAAAGCATTTAAGTAAAGCGGAAGTGTAGCTACCAACGTTTTTCCTTCTCCTGTTTGCATTTCGGCAACTTTACCTTCATGCAAAACCATACCACCAATTAACTGAACATCATAGTGAATCATGTCCCAGGTAATTTCTTTACCGGCTGCATTCCATTTGTTAGCCCAAGTTGCTTTGTCACCTTCAATGGTAACATAAGTTTTTGAACCTGAAAATTCGCGGTCTTTTGGAGTTGCGGTAACTTCGATAAAAGAATTGTCTTTAAAACGACGTGCAGTTTCTTTTACAACAGAAAATGCTTCCGGAAGGATTTCCAATAAAGTTTTCTCTGAGATTTCGTAAGCTTCTTTTTCAAGAGCATCAATAGCATCATAAAGATCTTCTCTTTTATCGATGTCTTCGATGTTTTCAACTTCGGTTTTAAGCGAAGCAATTTTAGCATCTTTGTCAGCTCTGGCTTCTTTTATTTTTTCTTTAAAAAATGCGGTTCTGGCTCTTAGTTCGTCGTGAGACAAACCCATTAGGCTGGTTTCGAATGTTTTAATTTTATTTAAATAAGGCTGTAAAGCTTTGACATCTTTCTGTGATTTATCACCTACAAAGACTTTAATAATACTGTTTATGAAACTCATGATTTATTGTATTTCTATTTTATGTAAATGTGTATTTGAACCAAAAAAAAAGTCTCGGTGATGAGACTTTTTTCTTTGGTTTATTTTTTAATATTCATCCTCATTCCAAAGATAATCTTCGTCTGTTGGATAATCAGGCCAAATTTCTTCCATTGATTCATATATCTCGCCTTCATCTTCAATTGACTGAAGGTTTTCTACTACTTCTAATGGAGCACCTGCTCTAATAGCGTAGTCAATAAGTTCGTCTTTGTTAGCAGGCCATGGCGCATCACTTAAATAAGATGCTAATTCTAATGTCCAATACATCTGTTATCTGTTTAGTTTGTGCAAAAATAAATTTTTTACTGAAAAAGACAAGTAAAATTTGATTTATTTTAATAAAATTTAAGAACGTCTCTGTTTAGTATTCAGTTTTCGGTGCCAGTTTACAGTCTAAAAACTGAAAATTGCTACTGTTTACTTCTTTTTTAATATTCAGTTTTCAGTGCCGGTTTTCAGTGTAAAACTGTGACTGCGACTGTAAACTGTTTACTTTCTGGGAATCCATTTCACTTCATCCGCTTTTAAGTCTGACGACAACTTCCGTGCCAAGACAAAAAGGTAGTCAGAAAGTCGGTTTAAGTACATAATTGCAATCTCAGGAACGTGTTCATTATGGCTTAGATGTACTGCCAAACGCTCTGCACGACGACAAATACAACGTGCTATATGACAATGTGACACAGTTGGATGTCCTCCGGGTAAAACAAAATGAGTCATTTGCGGAAGACTTTCTTCCATTTTATCAATTTCGTTTTCTAATAATTCGATATCAGTATCGATGATTCCGAGATTTTTCAAGCGAAGTTCGCCGTTTTTTAATACTTCTTTTTCTGCCGGAGTTGCCAAAATGGCTCCAACAGTAAACAAACGATCCTGAATTTCGATTAATATAGTTTTATAATGTGCATCGATTTCCTGATCACGAATGAGTCCTATATAAGAGTTCAATTCGTCAACAGTTCCGTAACTGTCAATTCTGATATGATCTTTAGGAACGCGTGTGCCTCCAAAAAGAGCTGTTGTTCCTTTATCTCCTGTTTTTGTATATACTTTCATTATATTGTAGATTGTAGATTTTTGATTTTAGATTGAAATGAGAATTCAAAATTTATGATTTAGAAAAAAATCTAAAATCTAAAATCAAAAATCTAAAATTATTTTGTAGTGTCACTTTCTATCAAACCGTCACGTAAACGAATTACACGATGTGCATAAGCTGCAATATCTTCTTCGTGAGTAACCAGAATTACAGTATTTCCCTGCGCATGGATATCTCCAAAAAGCTTCATGATTTCTACAGACGTTTTACTGTCTAAGTTTCCGGTTGGTTCATCGGCAAGGATAATAGAAGGTTTGTTGACCAAAGAGCGGGCAATTGCAACACGCTGACGTTGTCCTCCCGAAAGCTGATTGGGCTGATGATCCATTCGGTCTTCCAGATTTACTTGTTTCAAAACTTCTTCCGCTCGTTTGGTGCGGTCTGATTTTGAATATCCGGCATAAATCATTGGTAATGCTACATTATCTAAAGCGGTGGTTCTTGGCAAAAGATTGAAGGTTTGAAACACAAATCCAATTTCTTTGTTTCGAATTCCTGCCAACTCATCATCTTTCATTTGACTCACATCTTTTCCGTTTAACACATAATGTCCGGAAGTTGGCGTGTCTAAACAACCTAATAAGTTCATTAAAGTTGATTTTCCGGAACCGGATGGTCCCATTAAAGCTACATATTCACCTTTATTGATTTCTAAATTAATTCCTTTTAAGACATAAACGATTTCGTTACCAAGAACAAAATTTCGTTTTATGTCTGTTATTTTAATTAATGGATTTGCCATTTCGATTTACAATTTTGGATTTAAAAGTACAAAACACTTTTCAATAAACGATAAGTAGTTTCTAATTGATTTTTGTTACAGCTGTCAGGATTTAAAATCATGATTTTCTACAAATTATCATTTTTATAAAAATTATAATTTAATCAGATGGAAATCTGTTATGTGATTTTGTATTATTTTTATATAATTTCCATTTTTTCGTGATTTTATTGAATTATAATGTTTTAAATATTATAAAAGTGATAATTGTGTAATATGATGCTCTGTTTTGTAGCTTATATTTGGTATAAATATTTAAATAATCAGAATTATGAAAAACATACAATTATTATCAGGACTAGCTATTATAGCATTAAGCTTTACATCATGTAAAGATGAAAAACAAGAGAAGGCTCAAAAAACTGTCGACTCGTATGTCGCTTATGTCGATTCAGTAAAAAATGTTGCCTCTGCTGATTTGAAAGCAGATTGGAAAGCGGTTGATGCCGAATATGATAAAAAAGCTCAGGAAGCTGAATTAGCTTTAGCTGATATTAAAGACAATTCGGCTGCGACCGAAAAAGTGAATACAAGTAAAGTAAAATATGAAGAGTTTAAAAAAGAAATGACCGCCGTTTTTGCCCCACCTGCTCCAAGTCCAAAACAACAATTGCGTAATGCTTTATTTGGAGAAGGAAAAATAGGAGATGATATGAATTTTGATTGGGTAAATGCTAAAAATATTCATAGTGTTTATCAGCAATTTGTTCATACTGTTGAAGATAACAAAGATAAATATTCAAGAGAAGACTGGGATGAAGTTAAAATGATGTATGAAGCGCTTGACAGCCGAAAAAATACGGTTGAAAAAGAAGGTTTAACATCTGAAGATAACAGAAAAATTGCCGGTTTGAAATTGAAATTTGCTCCAATGTATACTTTAAATAGAATGGGAGCTAAATCTGAAGAAACCAAAGAAGCTAAAAAATAATTATTTATAAAATTGAATTAGTATGAAAAAGACGATCAGCAATGATCGTCTTTTTTTATGGTTTGAGCATTTTACTCAATTATTTGCTAATTAGTTTTTCAAGCATTGCCATCATTTCATTTTTCTCTTTCAGCATACGCTCATACAGTGCGATTTTTTCTTCATGCAATTGAATAATCTTTTCAATTGGATTGTAGTTATTAATTATTAATGTACTATCACTAAAAGTATTAGAAATAATATTTAATGCCTGATCTTGATCAAAATTTTGAAAAGCTTCAAGAGGAATTTTCATAGAGTGAGAGATTTGTTTCAGCAGATTGTCTTCAATTACCTCTTTCTGTTCCAGTATAGAAATTTTCTTTTGGTTCCAGTCTTCTCCCAAATCATAAGCTAGTGCTTCCTGTTTGATGCCAAGCATTTCTCTGAAACGTTTTACGTTTCTTCCCTGATGAATTTTCTGTTCCATAATGAGTGTTATTTTTCTAAAGGTTCAAAGATAAAGCTATCTCTACTAAAAAGTGAATTTCAAAGATAAAAAAACATTTCATAAAAATATCTATTTTTGTAGGATATTATATCTGATTTTAGAATAGTTTATCTGATGATGTGTTTTATAATTAAGCACGAATCACAAAATGTTCTTTTTCTTGCTCATATCTGAAAAAAACAAATCCCCATTGAAAAGTATCAATTGTTACGGTTACTTTTGGATGATTTTTTATGATTTCCCAAGCTTCTTCCATTTCTAAAGACCAATGAATATCATCAAAAATCCAAACAGAATCATTAGTAATCGTTGGTAACAAAAGATCAAAATAAGCTAATGTGGCTTTTTTAGAATGATTTCCATCGAAATATATTAGATCAAAGTTTTCAGTGGCAGTATTCAGTCTCAGTTGAAGGTCTTCAAGATAATTTTCGAATTCTGTAATTACAGGATCAACATTATTATACTCAAATTCATTTAATTGACTTTTTGCGACACCTGCTGTTTGCGGGCAACCTTCAAGCGTAATCACTTTTGCGTTTGTGTTTCCTAAAGCTAGGGCAGAAGTTGCCAAACCTAATGAAGTTCCAATCTCAAGAATGTTTTTTGGCTGAAAATAATTAGTTACACGAAATAATAGTTCGGCACGTTTTGGAGAAATTCCTGCTGTCGATGCAATTTTAGAAATCTGTCTTCTATTCGATTTAAAAACTTTTGAACCCGCACCAAAATCAGTTACTTCAATGAAGTTTTTGTTATTGAGTAATGATTTTCGATAGTTTCGCAAAATCGAATATTCAGGTTTTGGTTTCTTGTCATAAAAACATTTTGTCAATAAATTAAACACAAATGGCGAATGAACTCCATGTTCGTTTTTGGAATCCCAAAGGAATTTTAAATAAGATTTAATTTGAAATAGCATATAAATGTTTACAAGTAGGCGCGAAGATACAAAAAAACCGAAAGTCGTAAAGTCAAAAGTTTTAAAGACACGAGTATTTCTTTGTGGCTTCTGACTTTGGACTTTTCGATTTTTAAAAAGAGTATATTTGCGCATTAAGCAATAGTAATACATTTTATAATGTTGAAGGAAGAAGTGGAAAGTAAGAATACAATAACCTCAGAGGAGATTAATCAATGCATTGCGATTTTAGCACAATTAAATACCAATACAGATCAGATTTTTGATATTCCAAAAGAGCAGCGAATCGCATTAATCAAAGAAGCAGGACTTTTTTCAAGACCTGACAGAGATGAGTTTTCAAGACGGGTTAAAGATGGATTGCAAGCTGCCAAACGTAAAAAGGAAAAGAAAGACAAGACCGCTCGTAAAGAAACCGGAATTCGTCATGCAAGAGAAGCAAGTATATTTGTTGCGCCAAAATTATTGGCTTTTAATGATCTTGCCAGCAAAGAACAATTAGAGCTTGAAACTCCCAGAAATTGTTACGTTTGTAAAACAGAATTTACAAAAATGCACCACTTTTATGATACAATGTGTACGGATTGTGGCGATTTTAATTATGCCAAACGTTTCCAGACTGCAGATGTAAAAGGTCAAGTTGCAGTTATCACGGGTTCCCGATTAAAAATTGGATATCATATTACATTGATGCTTTTGCGTGGTGGTGCAACAGTTATCGCTACGACGCGTTTTCCGGTAGATTCGGCTTTGCGTTTTGCAAAAGAAGCTGATTTCATGGAATGGGGACATCGATTAAAAATTCATGGTTTGGATTTACGACATATTCCGAGTGTGGAAATCTTTTGCAATTTTATAGAGCAAAAGTATGAACGCTTGGATATTTTGATTAATAATGCAGCGCAAACGGTTAGACGACCTTCAGGATTTTATTCCCATTTAATGGCGAATGAAGAATTGCCAATAAATGCATTGCCTAAACAAGCGCAAGAATTATTGGGAGATCACCTTAATTGTCTCGACGAGTTAAAAGTTCTGACAACTGGATTTTCTTCCAATGAAAACATGCCGGTAACCTGGCACGGACCAGAACCCGGAATTGGTTTGCGTGCTTCGGCTCAATTATCTCAAATTCCGTATTCTTTTGATAATGCGCTTGTAGCAAATGAGGTTTTTCCGGAAGGAGAACTTGATGCTGATTTACAACAAGTCGATTTGCGAAAAACAAATAGTTGGCGTTTACGTTTGGGTCAAATAGAAACTACAGAAATGATCGAAGTGCAATTGGTGAATTCTGTTGCGCCTTTTGTGTTATGCAACCGTCTTTCGGAAGTTATGAAGAAAGATAATACGGGTAAAAAACATATTATAAATGTTTCGGCTATGGAAGGAAAATTTCATCGCTTTTTTAAAGAAGATCGTCATCCGCATACGAATATGGCAAAAGCTGCTTTGAATATGTTAACACATACTTCGTCCGGAACGTTAGCAAAACACGGTATTTTTATGAATGCCGTTGATACAGGTTGGGTAACTGACGAAGATCCTGCCGAATTGGCAAAAAAGAAACAAGAACTGGAAGATTTTCAACCGCCATTGGATATTGTCGATGGCGCAGCGCGTGTTATGGATCCTTTGTTTGACGGAATCAATACAGGAAAACATTGGTGCGGAAAGTTTTTGAAAGACTATAATCCGATTCCTTGGTGATTTTTTAGTCTCAGTTTACAGTTTTTAGTTTACAATAAAAAACCACAACAGAATTAAATTTTTGTTGTGGTTTTTTATTGATTGAAGAAATAATATTATCGGTAAATATTTTCACCTTTATTTGCTCTCCATATTTGCTCAAAGTATTCAGCATCTTCTTTATTACGAGTGTGAACTCCTAATACAACACGTCCATCTTTAATTCCATTTTCATAGACTTTTGCTCTGTCTTCCGGAATTCCGGATCCTACTAAAGCGCCTATTAAACCACCAGTAATTCCTCCGGCTCCGGCACCGGCCAATCCTGCAGCTAATGGACCAGCTATAATTAATCCTAATCCAGGAATAACAAGACTAGTTCCTAATGCTGCAATTACGCCAACAATAGCACCAATAGTTCCTCCAATTGCGGAACCTGTTCCGGCAGTTTCAGCTGCTTTTGTTCCTAGTTCTGAATGATCATCTTTGTCTGAATAATATTTTTTTCGAGTATCATCTGACATTATAAGATTAATTTCATCTTTTGTATAGCCTCTTTCATTTAAGTTGCTATATGCTCTTTCTATACTGTCGCGATCTGAAAACATTCCAGTTACAATCTCGCGTTTAGTTCCGTCAGGATTATGTAAATTTTCCATTTTGTATATGTTTTAAATTTGAATTTATTTTAACTTAAACAAAGCTCGTAAAACATATGGGTTTATTATTTATAGAATTTTTTCAAATTATTACATAATGAAATTGAGGTTTTTATCAAAATTGATTGTATTTTTTCTTCTATTTTTTCAACGCTTATTTTGCTCATAAAATAAAAAACCACAACAAATAATATTGTTGTGGTTTTTTATATGAGATAATTTTATGTTTTCTATTTGTTGACTTTAATTAATTTAACGTCAAAAACAAGTACTGAACCTCCAGGAATTCCATTATTAGTAAAACTTCCGTAGCCTAAATGTGACGGAACTAGTAAAATTCCACTTCCACCTTCTTTAAACAAAGGAATACCTTCAGTCCAACCTTTGATAACTTTATTTAAATCAAAAGACAGACCTGCAGCAGTGCTTTGATCCACTATTTTTCCGTTTGTATAGTAGCCTTTGTAAGCGACAGTCACATTTGATGTTGCTGTTGGTTGTGTTCCGGTTCCAGGTTCAGTGATTACATAATACAAACCCGAATCGGTTTTAAAAGCTGTTAGTTTGTTTTTAGCAATGTAATCTGTGATTTCTTTATCGTTTTCAACAGTATAATCTGTTTTTGGAGGTACTAGAGCAGTAGGTGTATCATTACTAGTGCAAGAAATAAAAAGGGTCATTACCAATAAGGCAGAAAAAAGATGTTTCATAAAAAGTAGATTTTTTAAAGCTGTAAATATAATGAAAAAGAGTTTTCAGTCTCGGTCTCAGTTTTCATTTTGTGTGATCAATTTCTACATCCAAATTTATCTGGATTGTTTATCATGTAATTAATTAGTTTACCTATTTCTAAGTTTTTTGAATTTAGAGATTCAAAAGTTTCCTGGTTAATGTATTCGCATTTTAAGGAGAAGTTTAACCAAACATTAGTTTCTGAATTTTCAGCATCGCTGTCCGTTAGCTTACTTATAAAATGATTTACATATCTTCTTTTTCTATAAGATTCTGCAATATTCGCGGAAACGCTCCTTGAAGAGCGTCGTACCTGATCTGTTAAGGAATATTTTTCCTCTTTTGGAAATGTCTTTGATAGTTCAAATATTTCCATTGCAAGTTCAAACGACTTTTTATAAGCCAATAATTCTTTAAAATCCATTGTTTAATTTCTGCAAGGATAATAAAAAAATAAGAAAAAGCTTATATTTATTTAAAAAAAATAATCTCAAAGAAAAACTGAAAACTGAGACTGAAAACTAAAAAATTACCCTTCAATCTTAGCCGAAAGCTCAAACCAGCGTTCTTCTTTTTGATCTATTTTATTAATGATGTTTTGTAATTCGTTTGCTTTTTTCTCAATATCAGCATCTGCAACTTTACCGTCAGAGAATAATTGTTCGATTTTAGTTTTATCAATTTCTAAATCTTTTATTTCTCTTTCTAGTTTTTGATATTCTTTCTGCTCATTGAAAGTTAGATTTCCAGTTGGATTATTTTGTTTCCAATCTTTTTTATCGGCTTTGTTTTCTTCTTTTTGAGCAACATCGGCACTATCTTCATAAGCTCTAAAATCAGAATAGTTTCCTGGGAAGCTTTCGATTTCACCATTTCCTCTGAAGATAAATAAATGATCGACAATTTTATCCATAAAATAACGGTCGTGAGAAACTACCAATAAACATCCCGGATAATCTAAAAGAAAACTTTCCAGTACATTCAATGTTACGATATCTAAATCGTTTGTAGGCTCATCCAGAATCAAGAAGTTTGGATTCTGAATTAAAACGGTACATAAATACAAACGTTTTAATTCGCCACCACTTAATTTTTCGACAAAATCATATTGTTTTTTAGCATCAAAAAGAAAACGCTCTAACAATTGCGAAGCCGAAATCATTCTGCCTTTTGCCAACGGAATAAATTCACCGTATTCTTTGATAATATCTATAACACGCTGATTCGGTTTTGGATTAATTCCGCTTTGCGTATAATAGCCAACCTTTATAGTTTCACCTTTTACTACGCGACCACTATCTAATGGAAGTGTTCCGGTAAGCAGATTTAAAAAAGTAGATTTTCCGGTTCCGTTTTTACCAATGATTCCAATACGTTCTCCACGTTGAAAATCAAAACTGAAATTATCCAGAATAACATGATCCTTGAATTTTTTAGAAATTTTGTGAAGCTCGATAATCTTGCTTCCCATACGTTCCATATTAATTTCAAGTTCAACTTTATTTTCGAGACGACGGCTTTGTGCTTTTTCTTTAATTACATAAAAATCATCCTGACGCGATTTTGATTTTGTAGTTCTCGCTTTTGGCTGACGGCGCATCCACTCTAATTCTTTTACAAATAAGTTTTTTGCCTTGTCAACACTGGCATTTTCAGACGCAATTCGCTCTTCTTTTTTCTCTAAATAATAAGAGTAATTTCCTTTGTATTGGTACAATTTACCATTATCAAGTTCTATGATTTCATTACAAACACGCTCCAGAAAGAAACGGTCGTGCGTAACCATAAACAGAGTTATATTTTCTTTTGCAAAGTAACTTTCCAGCCATTCGATCATTTCAAGATCTAAGTGGTTGGTTGGCTCATCAAGAATCAATAAATCAGGGCGATTAATCAAAATGATAGCCAATGAAAGACGTTTTTTTTGCCCACCCGAAAGATTTTTTACTTTAAGTTTAAAATCTTCCAACTTTAATTTGAATAAAATTTGCTTGTATTGCGTTTCAAAATCCCACGCATTATGCTGATCCATTCCGTCAAAAGCTTTTTGATAAGCTTCTTCATCGTCTGGATTTTCAAGTGCTTTTTCGTATTTCTCTATAACTTTTAAAGTTTCATTATCAGATGCGAAAATGCTTTCTTCAATAGTCAACTCATCTTGCAAGTTGTTGTTTTGTGACAGAAAAGCCATTTTGATGCCTTTTCTCAAAACTACTTGCCCTGTATCAGGCTCATCCAAACCATTGATAATACTCATAATGGTTGTTTTCCCCGAACCATTTTTAGCTATAAAAGCAATTTTTTGGTCTTTATTGATTCCAAATGAGATATTGTCAAAAAGCGTTCTTTCGCCAAATGACTTCGATATATTTTCTACAGATAAGTAATTCACTTTGTAAAATATGAGTTATAAATTATAAGCTATGAATGTTTTACAAAACATAACTTTTTTGCAAAAGTAAACTTTTATATTGCCATTTACGAATTATTTATGGAGATAGGATTGTAGTATTGTACTCAGATCAAAATAATGAATTTGTTGAGGAATATTCAAAATTGGTTTCCGAATCAAAGATTCATTTGTCAAATAATAATGTAAACCATCTTTGGTCGCGATGCCTTCAATTTGAATAATGGGCAGTTTTATCGTAATCCTTCGTTTGTTTCCGGATAAAAAAGCATTGTTTTTGTAATCATATAATAGGTACAAAAAAGGTTTTCCTATTTTAGAATAACCGCAAAGTACAATGAGTTTTTTTGATTCCAGATAAGTTGCGCCAGTTACCAGACCTTTTGTATCAAGAGTGTCTTTTAGTTGTGCGACGTGATTACCGGATTTATTAGGTATCGCATAAATACTGGTTTTTGAAGTATTCCATTCTTTGGTAAACAAATAAATAGAGTCTTTGCTCACAATAAACGCTTCACAATCAAAATTGGTTGTGTTTTGTTTTTTTGGAGAAAAATCAGTTTGATTAGAATATTGAAAAGAAATAGTTTCAATGTTTGCATTTCCTTCTAAGAAAGATTCTTTTTCTATTTTCAGAATATGCAAATCTGTTCTGTTTCCTGCGTAATTATTTCCAAAATCACCAATGTATATATGCGTACTATCTTGCGAAATTTCTTCCCAGTCGTTGTTTTTTACTTTGTCCAGTATTATTTTTCTTTTTATAGTACCTAATGAATCCAATCCGTAAATCGTTTTGTCATGATCATCATTATGCGTCCATAATAAATTGTTAAAAGAAATTAATCCGGAAGTTTCTTTGATCGAGTCGGATAATTTTTTGGAATATTGGGGTTTAATTTTGAGAGAAGCATATTGACAGCTACCGTTATTGATAGTTGCTAATGGATTATAATTCTTTGAAAGTGGATCTGTGCAACCTGATATTTGCGCATTTGCAAAAGATGAAATCAGAAAAAAAAGTAAAATTGTTTTAAGCATAATCTGCAATATTAAATCTGCATCTTATAAAAGTAAACTTTCTAAAGAATAGATGCTAAATAGTACCGAAAAAACTAATTAAAATATTATTTTGCGGTGCTAATTTTTAATTAAATTTTGGTCTAAAATTAAGCATAAAATTCCAGTATGAAAATTCTACAAAAACTATCACATTATCGTTTTTCACGCTATTTTAAACTTTTATTTGTTTTAGTGGATGTAGTATTATTGAACCTTGCCACAATTTTGTCGGCATTAGCCAGATTTGAAAGTTTGGACAAACTCTTATCAAAAGAAGAAAGAGTAGTTTCATTGCTGGCAATTTTAATTTGGATAGTATTATTGCTTCAGAATGATTCAAACAGAAGTATTAGGGTAGAACCTATAGAATCGATATTGTTCAGAACCATAAAAAAACTGCTGATTCATGCTGCTTTAATTTCGATTTTTGTCGTGTACTTGAAATATACGGACATTTCCAGACTTAGATTGTTTTATTTCTATCTGATTTTCTTCTGCTTATTGATGTTTTCTCGTTATTTCTCAATGAAGCTTTTAAAATTCATTAGAGCCAAAGGGTATAATTTTAAAACTTTTATTGTTGTAGGTGTTAATGAATCAGGTGAGAAAATCCGAAAAATATTAGCGAAAGATTTGACTTATGGGTATAAATTTCTTGGCTTTTTTGATGACTCTATAGACATAGGAATTGTTGATCCTTCTCTGGTTTTAGGAGGTTTTGATGCAATTCTGAAATTTGTGGACGAAAAACAAATAGATGAAATGTACGTAGCATTACATATTGATAATATTGAAATTATAAATGAGCTGACTAGAATTTGCGAACAAAATATGATTCGAATTAAGTTTATTCCTGATTTTCAATTGTACACAAAATCAAGTAAAGTAGAAGTTGTTTTTTATGAAAACACACCTGTATTGATGTTTCGTACAGAACCGTTGGAGCTTGTGGTGAACAGACTCGCAAAAAAAGCCTTTGATATTGTTTTTTCGGCTTTTGTAATTTTGCTGATATTTCCGTGGTTGTTTCCTATTATAATGTTGATTATTAAACTGGAATCGCCTGGACCAATATTTTTCAAACAAGAGAGATCAGGTCGTGATAATCGAACTTTTATGTGTTTTAAATTTAGAAGTATGTACGTTAATGGATTAGCACATAAAAAACAGGCCGAAAAAGGAGATAGTCGTATTACTAAATTTGGTGCTTTTATTCGTAAAACAAGTATTGATGAGTTGCCTCAGTTTTTCAATGTTTTTTATGGAGATATGTCTGTAGTGGGACCAAGGCCTCATATGGTAAATCTTGCAAAAGAATACAGTGATTTAATCAATAATTATTTAGTGCGTCAGTATGCTAAACCCGGAATTACAGGTTGGGCGCAGGTCAATGGTTACCGTGGAGAAACGAAAGTCTTGAGCGACATGGAAAACAGGGTAGAATATGATATTTGGTATATCGAAAACTGGAGCCTGTTATTAGATGTAAAAATCATTATAAAAACAGTTCTCAATATTTTTAAAGGGGAAGATAACGCTTACTAATTAAGATTTAAAAAACTGATTGTTAGCAATAACTTCTTTTAGATTAGTAATGTTGTTTATTTTAATTTTGTTGCTAAAAGAGGCAATATGCTTCATGTGGTGAACATCAGATCCTGCAAAATCATACATTCCTTTTTTAAGGAGTTCATCTGCAACTTTACTTATTCGTTCTCCATAATAACCAACTGTCGACAATAAATTCAATTGAAATAAACATCCTGCTTTTTTTAATTTTTCATATTCACTAAAGTTTTTATGATAGTATGAATAACGTTCGGGATGTGCCAGAACCGGAATGTAACCTGCAAGCTGCAATTCAAATAATGTTTTATATAATTCTATAGGAGCGTTCATGTATGATATTTCTACCAATACATAATTATCTTTTAGCGTAAGAAGTTTTTTGTTTTTGAAATGACTTTCAAACGAATCATCAATTAAATATTCGGCTGCAGCCTGAAACGGAATTTCAAGGTTGTTCTCTTCCAGTAAAAGTTTTGTTTTTGTACAATTATCAATAATAATTTCCGGAGAATTATTCCAGATGTAGTGACTAACATGGGGTGTAGTCAGGAATTGCGAAAAGCCCATTTCCTGAAAAGCTTTTGCAAGTTTTATAGTTTCGTTAATAGTTTTCGCGCCATCATCAATGCCTGGTAATAAATGGGAATGGATGTCTACAAAGCCTCCCGGAATAAGGTCCTTTAAGTAAGGTTTGGATTTAAAGAATGATAACATAGGTGCAAAAGTAAAAAAACCGCAAGGATTTTTGGTAATATTGAGTAAAGGATTTATTTAAAACGATTTATTGCAAATTTGTTACAGAAACCTAATCTGACATCTCGTTCATTAGTTTATATTTGTTATTATCAATACTGAGGAATTTTATGAAAATTAAAGAAAATTTATACAATCAAAGGATTATTTCGATAGATGCTTTACGTGGAATTACCATTTTTATAATGATTTTTGTAAATGAACTGGCAAGTATTACTAATGTGCCGCAATGGTTAAAGCACATGCCGGCAGATGCAGATGCTATGACTTTTGTAGATGTCGTTTTTCCGGCCTTCTTATTTATTGTAGGAATGTCAGTTCCGTTTGCCTTTAATGCCCGATTATTAAAAGGTGATAGTACCAGAACGATTTGGACGCATACGTTAAAAAGAGCTTTGGCCTTAATTATTATTGGCGTTTTTATGGTCAATGCTGAATATGGTTATGATGCAACAAAAATGATTATTGCACCTGCAATTTGGGGACTTCTGGCATATGCAATGCCTATCCCAATTTGGAATAAATATGCTAAGGATTTTCCAGTTTGGTTAAAAAATACACTTCAATACGGAGGAATGTTAGTTATGGTAGTGCTATATTTTTTATATGTTCGGGATACGGGCGAAATTGGTATGACACCTAAATGGTGGGGAATTCTGGGATTAATAGGTTGGGCGTATCTTATTACAGTAATTTATTATTGGCTTGTCTCAGGAAAATTATGGGCAATGATTGCTTTTTTGGTTGTTTGCGTTATTGCCAATTCAATTAATCTGACAGAAGGATCTGTAATACAACAAACGCCGTGGTTAAGTTTTATAGCGGGACATTTGACACATGCTGCGTTAGTAAGTGCAGGAGTTGTAATTTCGTTGTTGTTTTTTGATCGAAAAGTTGCGGCTAAAATCAATTGGGCGGTAATTAGTTTTGCAGTTTTGTTTTTTGTGACAGGATATTTGTTAAGACCATATTTCGGGATTTCAAAAATTAAAGGAACGCCATCCTGGACGATGTTTTCGGCAACGATTTGCACGGTATTATTCTATTTTCTGTATTGGTTGATGGAAATTAAAAAACAAACCAAATGGAGTAATTTCTTTATGCCTGCGGCTGCAAATCCCTTGTTGATTTATATTTTACCGGGAGTAATTTATTATTTCTGTAAAGCTTTTAATATTCATATTATTCCGGGCTATTTCCGCGAAGGAGTTCCGGGAATTATTTGGTCATTGGTTTTTTCAACGATAATGTTATTTGTGATGAAGTTATGTAACAAGTATAAAATTCAATTGCATTTGTAATGAATATTTAAACAAGCTTTGTTATCAAATTCTCTCGCAGATTTGGCAGATTTGGCAGATTTTTTTTTTACTAGATCTGCTCAATCTGCCAAATCTGCGAGAAAAAAAACTAGACAAAGCTTTTTGAACTTTACGTAAACCTTAATCTTTGCGGTAAATATTCTCAATTCAACCTGAAACAAAATTTATCTTACACGCTTAAACGCAATAGGTCCGGTTCTTTTTTTATTGTCTACAAAAGTGCCTTCTAAAGTATTTCCATCTTCAGACAATGTCAAGGTATGTGTTCCTGCGGTTGCCCAGCCTTTAATAGGTAAAGTAACCTCTACTGTATAACCAATTGTGTTTCCAATTCGTTTTCCTACTCCGCTTTCTACGAATTTTTGTCCTTTCCACTCTAAATAATGCGAGAAAATAACTTTTCCGTTTTGTTCTGATATTATGGCAACTGCATTCTGAACGCCGGGATTTATATCTTCCCAAACTCCATTAATATCGATTTTAGAATTTGCCGATTTTTTTTGGCTATAGCCAAAATTTGAAAATAATGTGACCACTAAAAGTAAAAGAAAAAGTCTTGTTTTCATGTTTTTTAATTTTGAACTATAACTGATTTTATTTCTAAAAATGCCCCTGAAACAGGATGGTAATTCACAAAATTGAATTTACAAAGATTATGAATATTTAAAAGTTTTCCGTTTGGTAATCCGTCTTGTTTAAAGTTTGACCAGGGAATTTTTATTGTTACAAACTTTTTTGGCGAAGCCTGAATATCGACTCTCGGATGCGATCCGCCATGCACACAACCAGTTCCTTCATTATTTTCCTCTCTTGCCTGCAATTTTATAAGAGATGACGATTTATAAGTTATACTTACGAATTTTGAATTATCAGACAAGTTTGTCGGGATACCATCATTTGAATCTGATGCCGTAATCATGACATTTAGTTCTATTTCTCCAACCGGATTATCTTTGGCAGTTACCCTGATAATTCCTTTCTTTTCGCGAATTGTATTAATTGTTTCCTGATTTTCTTTGGCTGGACCAGCAATATACCAAGTAGAAGATTTTACAAGATTTCTTGAATCTAAATCATTTTGAATGCTTGAAAAACTTGATATGAAAAAGATTGTTAGTAGGAAGAAAAAGGAACCAATTACAATTAATACTCTGCTTTTCATAGAAAACTATTTAGTTTAAAATCAAAAATATACTTTTTTGCGATTTCTTGTAGTTTTTCGCTGTTTATTATTTTACAAATGAGCCTCTATCTTAAATTAAATTTTAAATTTGTAAGAAGTTGTCTCTGAAAATCTTACGGAATGAAAATTGTAAAATCGCTGCTTATTTTATTTTTTATTTTTTTTATGCCATTTTGTTATTCACAGAATGATACGATACAGAATGACACTATCTTAAATAATGAAAAAGATATTTTGGATGTTTTGTATAAGTTATTCCACAAGAATGACTCCGTAAGAATGAATCCTGACAAGAAGATTGCATTTTCGCTGCTTCCCGTACCTGTTGATGCCAATAAAAGTGCCGGATTGGTTGTTTCTTTTTTAACCACATTTTATCTCGGCGACAGCAATACGACCAAAATGTCTCAGGTTACTTTTTCTCCTTATTTCAGTTTTACCAAACAATATGTTTTTCCAATCACGTCTTATATTTATACAAAAGACAATAAATGGAATTTTATTGGAGATTATCGTTTTATGATTTATCCGCAGGATACTTATGGTTTGGGCGGACATAATACGGATAAAAAAATGTCGACTTTAGATTATCAGCAATGGCGTTTTTATCAGTTTGCTACCCGAAAAATAATTGGTAATTTCCGCATGGGATTAGGAGTACTATTGGATAATTATCAAAATATTTCTGAAGAATCCTATATTGATGATCAAACGGATTATTACAAATATATGAATGGAGATTTCTCTGATGAAAACTCTTTTGGGGTTGCGGTTCAGGCACTTTATGATTCCAGAAAAAACAATGTGAATCCGGAACAAGGCTTGTATGTAGAAGCAGATTATAGGATAAACACAACTGGAGTTGACGGAAAAAGATGGAATTCAATCTATTTTGATGCTCGAAAATACCATTCTTTTAGTAAATACAAACATCGGGTTCTCGCATATAGAGCTTTTTATTGGTCTACTTTTGGCGGAAAACCTCATTATCTGGATTTGCCCAGTATTGGTTGGGATCGTGATGGTAAAACGGGACGTGGTTTTACCAGAAATAGATTCAGGAGTAATGCTTTAATCTATTTTGAAAGTGAATATCGAACAGATATTTCTAAAAACGGATTTTGGGGAGCTGTATTTTTTGCTAATCTTTCTTCGGTTTCAAAGTTAGATACCTACGATTTTCAAAAGTGGAATCCTGCTGTAGGAACCGGGTTGCGTATCAAATGGAACAAGCAAAACAATAGTAATTTGGTTCTGGATTTTGGAGTAAGTAAAAACGATTGGTCTTTACGATTGGGTTTATCTGAAAATTTCTAACTTCCCCAAAAATACAATCCTTATATAATTCATGCAATTATCGGTAATTATTCTTAATTATAATGTACGTTACTTTCTGGAACAATGTGTTTTAAGTGTTCAGGAAGCGCTTTCTACGCTTGATGCCGAAATTATTGTAATTGATAATAATTCATCAGACGATAGTTGTCAGATGATGAAAAATAAGTTTCCAAATGTAAAATTGATTGAAAATAAAGTCAATTTTGGTTTTCCAAAAGGTAATAATATTGGAGTTTCTCAAGCTCGCGGAAAATACATATGCATATTAAACCCTGATACCGTTGTTGCAGAAGATACGTTTATTAAGATTTTGGCTTTCGCCGAAAGGCAAATAAATTTAGGAATTGTAGGCTGTAAACTAATTGACGGAACAGGAAAATTTCTGCCGGAAAGCAAACGCGGAGTTCCAACGCCCTGGATTGCGTTTACAAAGATTTTTGGTTGGTATAAAATTTTTCCAAAAACGAATCTTTTCAACCAATATTATGCGCAGCATTTAAACGAAAATGAAACCGGAAAAGTTGCTATTTTAGTTGGAGCTTTTATGTTTCTAAAACGCGATTTATATCTGGAACTTGAAGGTTTTGATGAAGATTGTTTCATGTATGCTGATGATATTGATTTGTCGTATCGTGTTTTGCAGAAACAAAAGGTGAATTATTATTTTCACGAAACAACCGTTTTGCACTATAAAGGAGAAAGTACGATTAAAGACGAAAAATACATGAAACGTTTTCAGGAAGCTATGAATTTCTTTTATCAAAAGCATTTCAGGAAATCGTGGTTTTTTACTTTTTTTATTCAAATTGGAATTTGGTTTTTCTCTTTTGCAAAAATGTTTCAGGGAAAAATTAAGGCAAAACCTTTAGCTGAAAGTTTCATTTTTTACTCCGAAAATAAAATTTTGTCTGAAAAATTACCTTCTATTTTAAAAAATAAAGTACTGTTTTTGGATTTAAAAAAAGAAAAAATGGTAAATTCGTGGCTGGTTTTTAAGGGTAAAAGAGGGGAGATTATTTTGGATAATCACTATGTTTCGTTCAAAAAATGTATCAAAATCATAGAAACTCTTAAAGATAAGAACATTACTTTTAAGATTTTCCCCAAAAACACCAATTTTATAATTGGAAGCAATTCCCGGAACGATAGAGGGCAAATTATAAAAATTGAGTAAAAAATTATATTAAGTGTAATTTATATTTAAAATATTCAGTAATTTCGCAATCAGAAAATCAAAATCATCCTTTAGATTAACAATATGGCAAGATTTGAATTAAAGCTTCCTAAAATGGGAGAAAGTGTCGCTGAAGCAACTATTACCAACTGGTTGAAAGAAGTAGGAGACAGAATTGAGGCTGATGAAGCAGTACTGGAAATTGCAACCGATAAGGTTGACAGTGAAGTACCAAGCGAGGTTTCAGGGATTTTAGTTGAACAATTGTTTGGTAAAGACGATTTGGTTCAGGTAGGACAAACCATTGCGATTATTGAAACAGAAGGTGACGCACCAGTGGCAAAAGTAACCGAAGAAGTTGCTGCTCCTGCAGAAGTTGCTGAAATCGAGAAAACAATAGAAGTAGCAAAAGATGTTGTTGCTGCTCCACAAGATTTTTCAGGATCTGATAAGTTCTTTTCTCCTCTAGTAAAAAATATTGCAAAAGAAGAAGGGATTTCTGTTACTGAATTAGAAAATATTGCTGGTTCAGGAAAAGATGGCCGCGTAACAAAAGAAGATATTTTAAAATATATTGAAGATCGTAAAGATGGTGTCGTTGAAGCTCCAAAAGCTGTTGCTGAAGCTCCAAAAGTAGCACAGCCTGTAGCCGCTCCGGTTCAAAAAAGCCAACAAGCAGTTCCGGTTTCTGTAAACGGAGGTGATGAAATCATCGAAATGGACAGAATGCGTAAGCTAATTTCTGGTTATATGGTGGCTTCGGTACAAACTTCGGCTCACGTACAATCATTTATCGAAGTTGATGTAACGAATATCGTAAAATGGAGAGAAAAAGTGAAAACCGCTTTCGAAAAGAGAGAAGGTGAGAAGTTGACTTTTACGCCAATTATGATGGAAGCAGTTGCAAAAGCGCTAAAAGATTTCCCTGGAATGAACATTTCTGTTGATGGAGATTATATCATCAAAAAGAAAAATATAAATTTAGGAATGGCTGCAGCTTTACCAAACGGAAATTTAATTGTTCCCGTAATTAAAAATGCTGATCAGTTGAATTTGGTTGGAATGGCAAAAGCGGTTAACGATTTAGGAAACCGTGCAAAAACAGGAAAATTAAAACCGGACGATACTCAAGGCGGAACTTATACGGTGACGAATGTGGGGACTTTTGGAAGTGTTTTTGGAACTCCAATTATCAATCAGCCACAAGTTGGAATTCTGGCTTTGGGTGCAATTCGTAAAGTGCCTGCAGTTATCGAAACTCCGGAAGGTGATTTTATCGGAATTCGTCAAAAAATGTTCTTATCGCATTCTTACGATCACAGAGTTGTTGATGGCGCTTTAGGTGGAAGTTTTGTGAAACGAGTAGCAGAATATTTAGAAGCTTTTGATGTAGATAGAGATTTCTAAAATAATATAAAAATAGAAGAGAACCCGAGAAATTATTGAAATTTCTCGGGTTTTTTGTTTTGTGGCAAAAGAGCAAAAAACGAACAATTGCCTGCTTTGGGAATGAATTTCACCGCAAAGTTAGCAAAGGTTTTGCGCAAGGTTCGCAAAAGTTTTATGTTCTCTGCGATAAAATAGTAACGGATTTTGTACTGCAGAGTACGCAGATTTTACCACAAAAATGCAAAGTTTATCAGCCACGAATTTCACGAATCAGCGCGAATTAATTTGTGGAAATTTGTGAAATTTGTGGCAAAAAAACCTTTTTAATCTATATAATCCGTGAATAAAAAATTAACTTGATAAACATAGGAGAACATAAAGTTTTTTTTACAAAGTTTCACAAAGCTTTGTGTTCTCTGTTTTTTTTAAAAGTCTTGTAGATATGAACTTTGTGTACTCTGTGGTAGAATTATTTACAATCAAAATGTTTTGTATTTCTTCTCAGATTTTTGTGTTGACCCCAAAAAAATGAACAAATGCCTACTTTAAGAACGATTTTAAAAGTTAAAATATGGGAATTGAATCCATTTTTGTTTAAAAAAAATCAAGAATTAAAAGAGGAAATTCGGCTTTAAAAATTACATTTGTAATCTTATAAAATTAAAAAATGGAACTCAAACTCAACAAACCAATTTGCTTTTTTGATCTTGAAACAACCGGAATTGACATCGGTAAAGATCGAATTGTAGAAATTTCGATATTCAAAGTTTTTCCAAACGGAAATAAAGAAAGTAAAACCTGGTTGGTGAACCCAACGATTCCAATTCCGCCGCAAACTACAGCTGTTCATGGCATCACAGATGAAAAAGTAGCAAACGAACCTACTTTTGCAGAACTGGCTCAGCAAGTTCATAATATGATTAAGGATAGTGATTTGGGAGGATTTAATTCAGATCGTTTTGATATTCCTTTGCTGGCTGAAGAATTGCTTCGTGCCGGAGTCGACTTTGATATGAAAAATAAAGTTTCGGTAGATGTTCAGACTATTTTTCATAAAATGGAAGAACGCACCTTAAGTGCAGCACTGAAATTTTATTGCGGAAAAAATCTTGAAAATGCGCATTCAGCAGAAGCAGATACAATGGCGACTTATGAGATTTTAAAAGCGCAATTAGATCGTTATCCGGATTTAGAAAATGACATGAAATCATTATCTGAATTTACAACCCGAAAAAAAATAGCGGATTTTGCCGGAATGATTGCTTTTGATAAAGACAACGAAGAGATATTTACCTTCGGAAAACATAAAGGAGCTAAAGTTGATAAAATTCTGGAAACAGAGCCGGGATATTTCAGCTGGATTCAAAATGCCGATTTTCCTTTATATACCAAGAAAGTCTTAACAGCAATTAAATTAAGAAAGTTAAATACGAAATAAGTTTTCAGTCGCAGTAATGAGTTTTCAGTGTCAGTTTTCAGTTTTTAAACTGCGACTGAAACTGAGACTGAAAACTGAGACTGAAAACTGCGATTGAAAACTTAAAAGAAATGAAGATAATTTGTATCGGTAGAAATTATACCAATCATATTGAAGAATTAAAAAACGAACGCCCAACAGAACCGGTGGTTTTTATGAAGCCTGATTCGGCAGTTTTGTTAAAGCAGCATCCGTTTGTAATTCCGGAATTTTCTGAAGAAATTCATCACGAAATTGAGATAATTGTTAAAATTAATAAGGTAGGGAAGTATATTGAACCTAAATTTGCTCATAAGTATTACGATGAAATAAGTGTAGGTATCGACTTTACAGCCAGAGATTTACAAGATAAATTGAAAGCGAAAGGCTTGCCTTGGGAAAAAGCAAAAGCGTTTGATGGCTCTGCGGTCATTGGAGACTTTTTGCCAAAAACTGATTTTGTTTCGATGGAAAATCTTACATTTGAGTTAACAAACAATTCTGAAACAGTTCAAAAAGGTAATACAAGCTTGATGCTTTGGAAAATTGATGAGCTGATTTCTTATGTATCTCAATATTTCACCTTAAAAATTGGTGATATTATTTTTACAGGAACGCCAGCAGGTGTTGCCGCAGTTAAACCAAATGACGTTTTAGAAGGCTTTTTAGAAGATAAAAAATTATTCAGAATACAAGTAAAATAATGGCTTTAAAGTACAACCTTTCGAAAGTGTATGCACTTTCAGACAACGATCCTGAATTTGTAAACGAAATTCTAAAATTATTTGTTACCGAAGTTCCAGAAGATTTAAAACAAATCAAAGAAGGAATCAAGAAAAAGGATCATAAATATGCTTATTCTTATGCCCATAAAATAAAACCTACATTAGATTTAATGGGATTAAATGTGGCTTTTGAAGAAATTCTTCAAGTAGAAGCGTGGACAAAAGCAGAAGGCAAGAAAAAAGAAATTATCGAAACTTTTAAGAGCATTAAATTGCAGGTAAAAGAAGCGATAAAAGAAATAAAAAAAGATTTTGATTTGTAAGATATGGGCGTGACTCTATTTTTGTCCTTTTTTAATTTAGGTCAAAAATAGAGTCGGGTTATTCACTATATCTTTTGTTCCGGAAACTTTTGTTAAACGAGTACTTATCGTTTGTCACAAAAGGATGCCGTTTCTACCCTTCACGCAAATCGTTGCGACAACAACCTTCTTTATAATAATGACTTACAATACCGTAAGTAAATATATTCCACAGCTATGAAAGCAACTATCATTACTATTGGAGACGAAATTTTAATAGGTCAGATTGTAGATACAAACTCGGGCTTTATCGCAAAATCATTGGACCGAATCGGCGTCGAAGTTCATGAGATGATTTCGATAAGCGACGATAAAAAACACATTCTGGATACCTTTGCACAGTTACAAAACAAAGTCGATGTTGTGGTTATAACAGGTGGTTTAGGGCCAACAAAAGACGATGTTACCAAGAAAACCTTTTGTGATTATTTTGACGACGAATTAGTCGTAAATCCCGAAGTTTTAGCTCATGTAACCGAATTAATTGAAGGTTTTTATAAACGACCAATTTCACAATTAAATAAAGATCAGGCCTTAGTCCCTTCAAAATGTACCGTTTTGCACAACAAAATGGGAACGGCACCGGGAATGTGGATGAAGAAAGAAAACACCGTATTTATTTCGCTTCCGGGAGTTCCGTATGAAATGAAATATTTAGTCGAAGAAGAAATAATTCCAAAGATAGTTCGCGAATACAAGCGACCGTATATCATTCATAAAACCATTTTAACTTACGGTCAGGGCGAGAGTCTGGTAGCAGAACGTATCGAAGATTGGGAAAATAATCTGCCTGAATTTATCAAGCTCGCTTATTTGCCAAATCCCGGAAGAGTGCGTTTGCGATTGTCTGCCAGAGGAACAAATAAAGAAGAATTAGAAGCTGCAATAGAATCGAATGTAAAAACTTTAGATGCTATTATTCACGATATTATAGTGGGTTATGAAGAAAATGAAACTATAGAATCAGTAATTGGAAAAATACTGACCAAACAAAATAAAACAATTTCGACTGCGGAAAGTTTTACAGGAGGAAAAATTGCTTCACTTTTGTCTGCTATTCCCGGAGCGTCAAATTATTTTAAAGGCAGTATTGTTTCTTATGCAACAGATGCGAAGGTTAATGTTCTCGGTGTTTCGCAGGATTTAGTCGACCAATTTTCGGTAGTTAGTGCAGCCGTTGTCTCTGCTATGGCTTTGAATGTGAAAGAGATGCTAAAAACAGACTATGCAATCGCGACAACTGGGAACGCCGGACCTACAAAAGGGGACTCAGATGCTGAAATTGGAGCTGTTTTTATCGCTTTGGCTACTCCAACAGGTGTAATTGTCGAAGAATTTAACTTTGGCCAACCACGTGAAAAAGTGATAGATAGAGCGAGTATTAAGAGTTTAGAAATATTACAGAAAGAAATTTTAAAAAATGTGCACTAATTTTTTGTTTCAATCGTTTATTTTTCTTTTCTTTGCACCCTGATTTTGAATAACGATAAAAGATAAGTATAATGTCAAGAGTTTGTGACCTTACAGGTAAAAGAGCGATGGTAGGAAATAACGTTTCTCACGCTATGAACAAAACTAAGAGAAAATTTTCTGTAAACTTAGTTAAAAAGCGTTTTTATCTTCCAGAAGAAGATAGATGGATTACTCTTAGAGTAGCAGCATCTACGATAAAAACAATTAATAAAAATGGAATTTCTGCTGTTTTGAAAAAAGCGCAGTCAGAAGGATTTATCAAATAATCTTTTCCTAAATAAATATATAGCAAGATGGCAAAGAAAGGTAATAGAATCCAGGTAATTTTAGAATGTACTGAGCACAAAACTTCAGGTGTTCCAGGTACTTCTAGATATATAACAACTAAGAACAAGAAAAACACTCCGGATAGATTAGAGATTAAGAAATTTAATCCAATCTTGAAACGTGTAACTGTTCATAAAGAAATTAAGTAATAATTAGAGATTTTTATAAGTCTCAATGGTTTTGCCATTTGAGTTTTATAAAAACTTTCAAATAACATTTGAATCATGGCAAAGAAAACCGTAGCATCGTTACAAACATCTTCTAAGAGATTATCAAAAGCCATCAAAATGGTGAAATCTCCTAAAACTGGCGCATATACATTCGTAGAATCTATTATGTCTCCTGAAGAAGTTGATGAATTCTTGAAAAAGAAATAATTACAATCACATTATATAGAAAAGCTACTTTCATTCGGAAGTAGCTTTTTTATTTTTTATATTTGTCTAAACTTTAAAGAAGCATACGTAATTTTAGGTTTCTTTAAATATTAAGGATTATTTTGATTGTAAAATCGAATAATCTAAAAACTAACAATCTATAAAAAATGAGTTTTTTTAAAAAATTATTCTCTACTGATAAAAAAGAGACTTTAGATAAAGGTCTTGAAAAATCAAAAACTACTTTTTTCTCAAAGTTAAGTAAAGCCGTTGCCGGAAAATCTAAAGTCGATGACGATGTTCTGGATGACCTGGAAGAAATTCTGGTTGCTTCAGATGTTGGTGTTGACACAACTTTGAAAATAATCTCAAGAATCGAAAAACGCGTTGCTGAAGATAAATATTTAGGAACAGAAGAATTGAATCAAATTCTACGGGAAGAAATAGGGGCTTTATTGTCTGAAACTAATACAGGCGAAGCAACTGAATTTGACATTCCGAAAGATAAAAAACCATACGTTTTAATGGTAGTTGGTGTCAATGGAGTTGGTAAAACAACTACTATTGGTAAATTGGCTTATCAGTTTAAAAAAGCGGGTTATAATGTGGTTTTAGGTGCTGCCGATACTTTTCGTGCTGCTGCTATCGATCAATTGCAAGTTTGGGCAGATCGTGTAGGTGTGCCAATTGTAAGACAAAATATGGGTAGTGATCCTGCTTCTGTTGCGTTTGATACCTTACAATCAGCGGTTGCACAAAATGCAGACATTGTTATTATAGATACTGCAGGACGTTTGCACAATAAAATCAATTTGATGAATGAACTTACTAAAGTAAAACGTGTGATGCAAAAAGTCGTTGCTGACGCTCCACATGATGTGCTTTTAGTTTTGGATGGTTCTACTGGTCAAAATGCTTTTGAGCAAGCGAAACAGTTTACTGCCGCTACTGAAGTGACTTCTCTTGCGGTAACCAAATTAGACGGAACTGCAAAAGGTGGTGTTGTAATTGGTATTTCAGATCAATTTCAAATTCCTGTGAAGTATATTGGAATTGGCGAAGGAATTGAAGATTTACAGGTCTTTAATAAATATGAATTTGTAGATAGTTTTTTTAAATAATCCTTTAAGATAATTTCAATGAGTTTTTCTTCTTTAAAAAATATAACTCCTGTTAGTTTTTATTTCGCAAGCGTTATATGTTTTGTTTTAGCGAATGTGCTAAAAGACAAAAGTATTTCTTTTTATTATATTTTATTGGTTGTAGGATTGGTTCTCTTTTTTATGGGAATGTTAAAGAGGTTGCGAACAAAATAGAAGTCTGTTTTTTAAAAAAAAATAACTCATATAATTTTAATTATATGAGTTATTTTTTTTAGGTTCCATTTTGTTGCATCTGAAAAAACGACGAGATAAGCTCGTGCAGAAATTATTGTGTTTACATCAGTGGAAAAATCCTCCCATATTTGAGATCTTTTTTCTTTAGGTCTTAATAAAGTATTAGTGTAACCGTTACTTTTTCCTTTTATAAAAAAGTTTTTTCCACTTGCGGGTTTGTCAAAAGCATTTTCACAATACCATTCAAATCGAATAGCTTTAATGTTTTTTTTACTTATATTTTTATCGTGTAATTCTTGTAGAAATCTTTTTTATTAAAGAAAAGCCTATTTCCTAGTTCGGTCTATTGATACAAAGCGCTAATTTTTCCCCACAGAGTTTCATCAAAATCAGATAGCGCTAAGTTGACATCATCCGCGGCATCACCCATTCTGATGATGACCATATTTTTACTTGGAACGACATAGATTTTCTGATCATTTTTCCCCAGAGCCATAAACATATCATTTGGGGCTGTTGGAATTATGCTTCCTGAAAAAGTAAGTTGTGATTGTGGCAAATGATAAGAGGCTTTTCCGTTTAGCCACCATAAATAACCATATCCTAAATTAATGTTTTGTGAAGTAGTTGTTGCTTCGTTAAAATAGGCTTCATTTAAAATTTGGTTGTTTTCCCATTTTCCTTTATTGAGCATTAAAAGTCCAAATCTTGCTATACTTCTGGATGTGCTGGTGTAAACGCTGTTAACGCCAAGTTGAACCCAGTTTCCATCCATACCAATTTTATCTCTTAACTTAATGTTGAAATAGTTTGACCAGGTTTGTCCGCTTGCTTTTGCGACCACATCTTGCAATTTTACATATACATTATGATATGCCCAGCGTTTTCCTGCATCAGCTTTATAGATTAAGCTTGCAGGATCAACATCGTCTGTGCTGTCATCCAGTCCTGAAGTCATTGTAAGTAAGTTTTTGCACGTAATTAGGTTTTCTTGTGCAGGTGTTTCACTTGTCCAGCCAGTTCCTATATATTCTGAAACTTTATTGTTGATGTTTAACAAGTTTTCTTGTTGTGCAATTCCGGTCACGGTTGATGTCAGGGTTTTTCCTGCGCTTGCCCAATACCAGTTGGTGGTTGCTGTATGGCTGTTGAAATAATTCTCCATAACAATTTTACCATCAACTAAAATGATAAAAGATTTGGAATGTTTAAGTTCTAAATAATCTAAAAGTGGTTGAACTGCGGCTTGATTCCATTTTAGATCTGCGATAGATTTTGTTTTCCAAGTATTTCCTGTTAATGGAGGGAAATACATACTTTCTGTAGGATTGGGTGTTGATTCAGTTGGATCTGAACTGCAACCTGCAAATGCAAAGACTGTCAGGATGATACAAATGGCTTTAGTCATGTTTTTTGGTTTTGGTTGATGGTTGGACTAAAAATATATAAAATAGTTTAATTGGTTTTGTAAATTTTTATTTCTTTTGATCTTTATAAGTTTAACTTTGTAGTTCGCAAAAATCTCTTTTGAAAACTGGAGCCTTAGCCCTGATGGGAGCGGTATCCTTTTATGGCGGGGTTCGTCGTAAAAGATATAGCGGACAGCAGGAAATAGCTCCTGATTTCTAACTTAACACTGATTGAATAATTGAATTTTAATATAATAACTATGAAAAACACTTTTATGATTTTGGTTTTGTCGCTCTTGTTTGTGGGCTGCAAACAGGAAATTAAACCAACGGATATCGCAAAACTTAATGGGTATTGGGAAATCGAAAAAGTGGTTTTTGATAAGGGTGAACAAAAGGATTATGGAATCAATGAAAGTTTTGATTATTTTGATATTAAAAATAATAAAGGAATTCGAAAGAAAGTAATGCCTCAGTTTGATGGAACTTTTTTGACAAGTGATTCTTTTGAAAATGTTTCGGTTCGTTTTAAAGATAGTCAGGTATTTCTGGATTATAAAACGGATTATGCAAAATGGAGTGAGGAGTTGATTTCGATTTCGGATAAGGAATTGATTGTTAAGAATCAGGAGAAAAAAGAATATCATTATAAAAAAGCGGGACCAATAAATTTATTAAACGATGGCAAAAAGACTAAATAATCAAAGTACGATTGGGGCTGTTTTGCAACAGATTATCCAGGTGAATAAATTAGGACCCGGAATGGATCAGATTGATGTAAAAGAGGCGTGGAGACAATTGATGGGGAATGGTGTGAACACGTATACTAAAAATGTTGTCTTGAAAGGCGGTACTTTGTATGTTGAACTTGGATCAGCTGTTTTAAGGGAAGAATTAAGTCACGGAAAATCTAAAATCATTAAAATGATTAATGAGGAATTAGGACGTGAAGTCGTGACAGATGTGGTTTTGAGATAGTTTTCAGTTTCAGTTTCAGTTTTCAGTCTGTTATAAAGTATAAAAAACCTGTTTCAAATTTGAAACAGGTTTTTTTATGTTGTAAACTGTCACTGATAACTGTCACTGATAACTGTGACTGAAAACTGATATTAGAATTGCTCTCTTCCAGCAAAATGAAATGCACCTTCGATAGCTGCGTTTTCGTCGCTATCAGAACCGTGAACTGCATTTTCTCCAATAGAAGTTGCATATGCTTTACGAATAGTTCCTTCAGCAGCTTCAGCTGGATTTGTAGCTCCAATTAAAGTTCTGAAATCTTCTACTGCGTTGTCTTTTTCTAAAATTGCAGCAACAATTGGTCCGCGAGACATGAATTCAACTAATTCTCCGTAGAAAGGTCTTGCAGCGTGAACAGCATAAAATGCCTGAGCATCAGCTACAGTTAATTGAGTTAATTTTAATGAAACGATTTTGAAACCTCCATTAGTAATCATTGCTAAGATATTACCGATGTGTCCGTTTTGAACTGCATCTGGCTTAATCATTGTAAAAGTTCTATTTGTTGCCATTTTATTGCTTATTTTTAATTTTGTGCAAAAGTATACTTTTTTTATGAATTGATTTTAATAAATTCATAATTTAAACGATAGAAAATCTCTTTTAGTGAAGGATAATCTAAAATATTTCCACCATATAAGTAATATAAGTTCATTTAATAAATATTGGCTAAATAAAAAAAGACGCACTGCTGTGCGTCTCTACTATATGCTGTGCGTCTCTACTTATAATGTTTTATATCACTTATATGAAAAATTCTAAACTTTGAAAATGAGTTTGTTTTTATAGAAAGTCCATAAAATGAACGACCAAATTCCAACATAAACCAAAGCTCCAGCTAATGAAGCCATCGTTGGATCGTTGAAAAATGGCGCAATTCCAAAATGATATAAATAATTTAAAAGATTGATTTGAGTTTCAGGATTTTCAGGATTTTTTAGCTGAACCATTACTAGGGCTTGCGGGATAATCTGAGAAAAGAAAAATACAATCATTGGATTTACTCCCCAGATTAAAAACAATTTGAATCCTTTTTTATAATCAGCAATATCAATTACATAATATAATATTGATAAAACTGTAGCTGCCAATCCGGTTGTGTATAAAACATAGCTGCTTGTCCAAAGCGATTTGTTTATTGGGAAAACGATATTCCATATTAAACCGGCAATAATTAGTGCAACACCGGCAATGGCAATTTTTGATGCTTTTTTAGTTTTGGTTATTTCGCGTTGCAATATCTGACCAATTAATAAACCAATGATTCCGTTTACAATTGAAGGAAATGTACTTAAAATTCCTTCCGGATCCCAAGTTATAGTTTCGCGATACATATGTCCTTTTAGTAAAACGCTGTCTAACCAAGAGGCTAAATTTGTTCCTTTTTCCAGATTTGCTTCGCCAATTCCCGGAACAGGAATTAAAGTCATTATTGCCCAATACCCCAATAAAAGAATTACTCCGGTAATGATTTGTGTTTTTTTGCTTGTTTTTAAATACAACAGAGAAACTACAAAATAAACGATTCCAATTCGTTGTAAAACGCCAGGTAAGCGGACACTTTGATACGCTTCAATACCGCTATAAGCTAAAAACAGGTAAATAAAGAGAATTGAAAATGCCAGAATGTTTTTGACTTTCGAACTAAAATTGCCCATTAAGGCATAACCAACGGCAACTGTAATGATTAAACGGCCAATGAGAAGTGGAATTCCATCAAGTCCAAAAAGCTGTATTTTGGCAAAATAGTTAAAGAAAATTCCAAGACAGAACATTCGTAATGAGCGAACAAGAATTTTATTAAAAGTTGTGTCATCCCAAGTTTTTGTTGGCATTGCCAGAGGGACTGCAACTCCCATAATAAAAATAAAAAACGGAAAAACTAAGTCGGTTGGCGTACAGCCATGCCATTCAGAATGTAATAAAGGTGCGTAAACATGTCCCCAATCTCCGGGATTGTTTACAATAGTCATTAATAAAATCGTTAATCCTCTAAAGACATCCAAGGATATCAAGCGCTCTCTGGTCATAATTTTGGTAAATAGGTTAATTTTTGTTTTTAAAAGTTACTATTTGGTTTAGAGAGGCAATAATCTTAGAAGAGGTGGTTATTTGTTTCTGAGAATTATTACTTATTTTTTTTGCCACGAATTACACGAATTTTCACAAATTTCTATTCACAAAAGCAAAAATAATTCGTGTAAATTCGTGTAATTCGTGGCAAAATTTTAATCATTTTTATATTGTTATGATATTAAAATTCATTTCTAATGGTTTTAATTTTTGGATTAAAAGCGGAATTAATTGTTCACCTTTTTCTAAATAAAATTCAGAAAAATTAGTTTGGCGTTCCTGTAAACTATGACTTGGAAATAATTCGAATTGTAAATCTACTACACGTTGTAATTCGTTATCCAGTTTTCGTTTTTGTGCTTTTAGTAAACGCTTTTCAAGGTTTTCTAAACCCTTTTTTTGTTTAACTTCTTGTGCTTTTACAGCTCCGGTAAATGACTTGTCCGTTTGTTGCGCCAGTTCGTAAAGATATTCAAATTGTTTTTCCAATGTTTCTTTTTGAGGTGTTAAATCAATTGGAAAAGCGGATAATTTGTGTGTAATCGCATTTATTAAGTCGGCAGGTTTTGTGAATAAATCAGCCCAGCTTAAACCCAATTTATCTGCTTTTTTGGCTTGTTTTTCGGTATTTAAAAGTACAGAATTACGAACCAAAAGTATCGGAAATGTAATATTTACGGCATTAAAGAAAGATTTTAATTCTAACCAATAGGCAATTTCTCCGCCTCCGCCAATGTAGCACAGGTTTGGTAGAATAATTTCCTGATATAACGGACGCATAATCACATTTGGGCTAAATTTCTCTGGATTATTATCTAATAGTTTTAGAATTTCTTCTTTCGAAAATGAAATCTTAGTATTGTTTACAAAATATCTATCGTTCTCAAAAATGATTCTTTCTCTTAAATCATCTTCGATATAAAACAAATTGATTTCACGAGGGTTTACCTGAACAGTATAATCTTTAAAATTTGAGATTGTCTCCTGAACTGCTTTAAATGATGTTTGTTGCTCCAATTCTTCTTTAATGTACGGAATAAAAGCACGTTTTAAACTGGCATTATCGGCATCCAGAATAACTAAACCATAATTTGCAAATAAACTATTGGCTAAAAAGCGTGTAGCATCGGCAAGATTTTCATGTTTCAAATAAGCTTCTTCAAACAGTTTTTTAAGGACATTGGCATTTGTGCTTGATCCTAATTCCAAAGAATATATTTCAAGAAATTCGTCCAGACCTTCAGTAGAAAGTCTCCCGACCGGGCCTGTACTTTCTTTGTTCCAGCGGAATTTTTTTCCTTTAAAATTGAAATAATTAATCTCTTCAAAATCATGATCTTCTGTAGCCATCCAATAAATGGGAACAAAATTGTTGGAAGGATATTTTAGTTTTAATTCTTTTGTAAGATTAATTGTGGAAATGATTTTATATAGGAAATACAGCGGACCACTAAATAAATTTAATTGATGTCCGGTTGTAATTGTAAATGTATTTGAAAGTGCTAAAAGCTCAATATTTTGTTTTGTCGAATCTGAAATCTCGATGTTTTGATATTGCTTTTTTAGGGTTTCAACCAACGGAATTCGGTTTGCATTATCGAAGTTGGCTTGTTTTTCTGTGATTTGTTTTTCGAAATTTTCCGAAGTTGGAAAATGATTGTACAGCGGCTTTAATTCTGGTTTTTGATCTAAATAATCTTGTATTAACTTAGAGAAATATCCTGAAGTTTGATAGCTGATACAGTCGGTTGGCATAATTTTAAATTTATTTTTGATAGCTGTAAATTTAATGAAAATATGTACTTAAAAACGGTTTTAACGATTGCTTGTGATTTGATTTTTGATTTTTTAATTAAAAATCTTGTAATCAGCTTTTTAAATTTTGGGTTCAACGATAATCTTCGAAATTAATAGTTCAGTAAATTTGTTAAAAAAGAGCGCTTGTTCTGAAACTTATTCTTCTAAATATGAATTATTAACAATGAAATTATATTTTTGCAAGAAAAAAAAGTATATCTATCTTACATGAAAAATAATCCTAATAAGGAAAACTCCTTGCGACATGTTCTTTTTGGCTCTTTAATTGGTACCACAATTGAATTTTTTGATTTCTATATTTATGCCAATGCAGCCGTATTGGTTTTTCCACAACTATTTTTTCCGGGTGCTAATAGTACTGTTTCTACTCTGGAATCGTTGGCTACTTTTTCGATAGCCTTTTTGGCCAGACCTTTAGGATCTGCTGTTTTTGGGCATTATGGAGATAAAATTGGACGTAAGGTCACTTTGGTAGTAGCGTTATTAACAATGGGATTATCAACGATCGCAATTGGTTTTTTACCTGGTTATGCAAGTATCGGAATTGCTGCCCCCATTTTATTGATGTTCTGTAGATTTGGTCAGGGTGTCGGTTTAGGAGGAGAGTGGGGCGGAGCTGTTTTATTGGCAATTGAAAATGCGCCTCCACATAAACGCGCATGGTACGGAATGTTTCCTCAATTGGGAGCGCCAATAGGGTTATTGCTTTCTGGTGGAACTTTTTTGATTTTAACTGACAGTATGAGCAGCGAAGCTTTTATGGATTATGGTTGGAGAATTCCATTTATAGCAAGTTCTCTTTTAGTAATTGTTGGATTTTATATTCGTCTAAAAATTAGTGAAACTCCAGCATTCGAAAATTCTAAAAAAGAACAAAAGGAAGTTAAAATTCCATTTTTCACCTTGCTAAAATCATATAAGAATCAATTGATTTTTGGAACTTTATCTGCCGTTACAACCTTTTTGGTTTTTTATTTAATGACCGTTTTTACACTTAGTTGGGCTACATCTGATTTAGGATTTACCAAAAGAGATGCTTTGTTGATCCAATTGCTTTCGGTATTGTTTTTTGCTTTTTTTATTCCGGTTTCGGCTTTGGTCGCGGATAAAATTGGACGTCGCAAAATATTAATTATTACAACGGCTGCAATCGCTGTTTTTGGATTTTTCTTTTCCTACTTTCTAAATTCAGGAAATGCGACATTAGTAACAGCTTTTGTTTGTATCGGAATGTCTTTGATGGGGTTTACTTATGGACCTTTAGGGACTTTTTTATCGGAGTTGTTTCCTACTACCGTTCGTTATTCCGGTGCCTCTTTGACTTTTAATTTGGCAGGAATACTTGGTGCAGCATTTGCTCCAATGATTGCCATTTGGCTGGCAAGTACCTATGGTTTAAATTATGTAGGTTTTTACCTGACTGCGGCGGCATTAGTATCTTTAGTTTCATTTTTAGTAATTTCTAAGAAAGTGCATCAGTTTTAGTTTTTTAACTGGAAAGTCCGCAATGATTTTATATTATCATTAGAAAACACAAAGTTCGCAAAGCAGTTTCAATACAACGCTTTGCGAACTTTGTGTTTTTGTAAGAGCTTGCAGATAAAAATACTTTGCGAACTTTGCGGTAAAATTAATCTTTATCGTTTTAAACTAAAATGTCCTCTAAATTCGGTGCCATTTAATCTTGTTACTGTAAACCAATAATCCGACGCTGGTTGCTCCTGGCCAAGATAATTTCCGTCCCAAGTTCCGTTATTAAATAATTCTTTGATGAATTTTCCGTAACGATCAAATATTTTGATTCCTGTATTAGGTGCTAAATAGGCGAAATCAATAGTCCAGTAATCATTAAAAGTATCATTGTTTGGAGTAAAGAATTTTGGATATGGAAGCTCATCAACAAAATTAATACACTCAACAGTGGTAGCTTCAAGAACTTTTATGGTTACCGCAATTCTGCCACTTTCGCAATTATTAAGAGTTTGCGTCGCATAATAAGTAACCCCGTTTTGAAGCAAAGTTGATTCTGATAAAGTTGTATTGGAAGAGATAGTTTCAAACCATTTTATATTTTCTCCTTTAATCCCTATGTCACTTATTTTAGCATTTTTTTGAATGCAGAATGTTTGGGGAGAATTCGCAATTGGATTTTGGGTATCTTGGATTTTTATGGTAATTGCAATTCGTTTGCTTTCACAGCCGTTTAGTGTTTGTGTTGCATAATATATTTGATTTTGAAGCAGAGTTGTTTCTGTTAAAACATTTCCAGCTATTACGGCATCATACCAAATGATCGCTGTTCCCTGAATATTAATATCAGCAATTGTAGCATTTTGATCGATACAGAAAGATTGTTCTGCTTTTGCATTTGGTAAATTAGTATCATTGACTTTTACCAAAATAGGAGTTCTGTCACTTTCGCATCCTGTAGTTTGCGAAACATAATAAGTGATATTGTTTTCTAGCAAAGTAGTATTTGGTAAAGTACTGGCTGCAATGTTTGAACTGTACCATTTCAAATTTTGTCCGTCAGTTTGAATATCGTTTAAAGTAGCATTTTCATTTTTGCAAAATGCACGATGATTAAGTTCAAGCGGAGCAAGAGGAGTATTTTTCACGGAAACAGTGATCGCAAATCTTTGACTTTCACAACTGTTTAAGGTTTGCGAAGCATAATATGTTTTTCCGTCTTGAAGATTTGTTGTAGTTGACAAAAGTGTACCATTTGAAGCAGCATCATACCATTTTATAAGATCTCCGGTTACCATAATATCAGCGATCGTTGGATTTTGTCCGGAACAAAAAGGTTGATTTGCATCTCCTGTTGGAGGCAAAGTATTTTGAATTTTTGAAACTACAGCAAATCTTTCGCTTTCACAGCCATTAATTGTTTGTGTGGCATAATACGTTACATCATTTTGAAGTAGAGTTGTGTTTGCTAAAAGTATTCCTGCAGTTGCAGCATCATACCATTTTATGTTTTGCCCTGTGATACTAATATTATCTAAAGTAGCATTTTGAATACTACAGAAAGTTTGTGGAGAATTAGCAGTCGGTAGCGGTTGATTTGTAATAGTAACAGTTTGGTTTTGAGTCGAAATGTTTCCGTTTCCATCATTATAATTCCACACAATAGTATAAGTTCCAGGCAAACTATATGATAATGGATTTGTTGTTGTTCCTGTAATCGCTCCAGCGCAAGCATCTGTAGCTGTTGGAGTTGTATTTATTATTGTGTGACAATCTCCATTTATTGTTGGAAGAGTTGCCAAATCAGGAATTGGTTTTTCTATATCACCTATAACAACAGTAATTTTTTTGGTATCGTCACAACCTCCAGTTCCGGTAATTGAGCAACTATATTCACCACTGTTAATAGCTGTTGCATTTGTAATTGTTGGGTTTTGATCTGTCGATGTAAAACCGTTTGGCCCAGTCCAGGAATAATTGGTTCCACCTGAAGCTTTTAGTTCTAGAGTTTTGCCGATGCAAACAGGGGAGTTGCTCGTTATAATTGTTGTTGAGTTACAATCTTTAAATTTGACTAAGAAAGCATCTCCAGTATTATTAATATCCGGGTATAGATTTGGTTGGTATGTTCCTGTTGTTGCAATAGCAGTTTTGCTATTGGTAGTTCCTGCGAGATAAATATTAGAATTATCATCAACTTCAGTTATTAAAGCATTATCGGCACCTTCTCCTCCAAAATAAGTTGCCCATTCTCTTTGCCCATTACTATTGAATTTAACTAAATATGAATCTGTTCCGGTATTTCTAATTTCCAGATATGCATTTGGTGTAGGAAGAAAACCATTTTCTGCTCGTCCTGTAAAGTATAGATTACCATCTTTGGAAACGGATCCACCTAATGTTTCAGGGAAAAAATAAGTTCCCCAAATTTTAAATCCATTTGTATCAAATTTGAATATACAACCACTATTAGAGGTTATATTGTTTTGAATGTAGTTTTCTTGAAAAACACCCGCGGTACTAATATTTGAGGTACTATTTGTTTGCCCAAAACAATAAATACTGCCATTTGAGTCTATACCCATGTTGAAAAAGTAGTCATTATTATTGCCTCCAAAATAAGTTCCCCATATTCTACTTCCATTAGGTGTGAATTTTACCAAAAAACTATCGTCATTTGTATTTGTTTCTTGATAAGAATTCGCCGTTGAAATGTTTTCACTACTACTTGCTATACCTAAGAAAATAATATTCCCAGTTGAATCAAATTTTGAGTCAAAAATAGCATCCGCTTTACTACCACCATAATATGTTCCCCAAACTCGGATACCATTTTTATCTAATTTTGCAATGAATCCATCTTGAGAAGAATCAGGTGAATTTCCTGAATTTGATTGATGTGAACCTAATGTTGAAATACTCTCATTACTAAAGGTTGCACCAGAAATATAAATGTTTTCATTGTTATCAATTAAAAGACTATTTAAATAATCATTATCTAAACCACCGTAATAGGTTCCCCATTGTCGAACACCATTAGTATCAAATTTAGCTACAAAACCATCATAATAATCACTTTTAATAGGTTGGTGAGTTCCTAATGTGGATATATTGTTTGTACTTATACTTTTACCTACAATATATACATTATCATTGTTTGAAACTTTAATTTGCGTAATATCATCATCAGTACTACCCCCGTAATAAGTTCCCCAAACTCTTGTGCCATCTGAATTGAGTTTAGCAAAAAAAGAATTATTGCCACCAACTGAAGCATGGCTCGTTTGATGAGACCCAGAAGAAGCAATGTTATTTATACTATAAGTTATTCCCGCCATATATACAAAATCATCTTTTGTAAAAATTGAAGTTGCAATATCATCTTTTTCTCCTCCATAATAAGTCCCCCACAATCTATTTGGTACAGGGTCAATAATTACAGTTTTTCCAGAAACAGTTTCTAAACTACTAAACCCATAAACATTCTTTTTAATCTTAGTATATCCAATAGCAATTTCCTTTTTATTATTTCCTTCTTCAATCCAACTCGCTGGAAGTGTTTCTTCCATTTTTCCAAAGCGAACATTCATCTGGATTTTATTATCAACTAAATCAGTTTCTGCACCAGTAAATTTTAATTGAATGTCTGAGATTTTTCCTTTTGGATGAATAACAAAATTGTATTCGACAGTTTTTTGAGGATCATTTGGAATAGAAAAAACAACATCAATATTAGGATAGATATTTTTGTATGTAATTTGTTTGTATTGATAAACACCAATGATTCCTTCTGGTTTATTTGGAATATTGTAGTAGTTATCAAAGTCTTTTGATTTCTGATCCGTAATTAATTCAACTTTAGAACTTGAATTTACAAAGTCAATGTCTATTCGATGAAAAATATATTCTAAATTATATTCGGGTTTGGTTTCTTTCTCTTTCTCCGGAATCTGAATAGGAACTTTTTTTGTTGTTTCTGAACGAACGATTGGAGTTTTCTTCACTTCATAAACATCATAAGAAAAACCATTTTTTCTAAGCTGCACATTCAGTCCACTAGAATTTAATAGATATTTTACAGCCGAATTCTGTTTTCCTTTTTGGTCGATTATTTGCCCTTTATTCTCTTTAAATCCAATAGACTGGTTTTTATTTTGAGAAAACAATTGAATGGTAATTATAAAAAAAAATAAAAGTAATGTATGTTTCATTTGATTGATTTGGACTTGCGGCAAATGTAATTAAATATCTACAAAAGACAATTTAAAACTCTCCGATCTAGTAAGCAGATTTTGAATCTTTATTAAGAGAATCATAATCTGCTATATTAGAATTTTTGAATTAAATTGTTTTATCGTTTCAAGCTAAAATGCCCTCTATATTCAGTCCCATTTAATCTTGTTACCATAAACCAGTAATCCGATGCTGGTTGTTCCCGATCAAGATAATTTCCGTCCCAGGCTCCGTTATTAAATAATTCTTTGATAAACTTTCCGTAACGATCAAATATTTTAATCCCTGTATTTGGCGCTAAATAGACAAAGTCAATTGTCCAGGTGTCATTATATCCATCATTATTTGGCGTAAAGAATTTAGGATAAGGAAGTTCATCAACAAAATGGATACATTCTGTCGTCGTAGCTCCAAGAATTTTTATTGCAACAGGAATTTTGTCGCCTTCGCAGTTACTAATAGTTTGTGATGCATAATAAATGATTCCGTCTGCAAGTTCAGTTATTTCAGATAACCCGATAGTAGATGAGGCAGTTTCATACCACTTAATGTTTTCTCCTATTATTTTAATGTCCCTAATTCTTGCATTTTTCTGAATACAGAATTGTTGCGGAGAATCAGCATTCGGTATAGAGGTATCTTGTGTTTTTACTGTCACAGTAAATCTTTGGCTTTCGCAGCTATTTATTGTTTGAGTAGCATAATACATTTTGCTTTCTAACAAAGTGGTTTCAGATAAAATGTTTCCGTTTGCTGGTGCATCATACCATTTAAGTGCAGTTCCAGAAATATTCAGATCTTCAATTGTTGCAATTTCATCAATACAAAACTGCTGACTGTTTTTACCTACTGGCATTGCAGTGTCATAAACGCGAACTAGAACTGGCGTTCTATTACTTTCACATCCAATTGTCTGTGAAGCATAATATGTTCTATTGTTTTCTAAAATAGCTGTGTTTGGCAAAGCCGCTGCAGAGTAATTAGTATCGTACCATTTTAGATTTTGACCAGACATTTGAATGCTGGCTAACGATGGATTATCGCTTTTGCAAAAAGAAAGACTACCATTTGCACTTGGAGCAGAAGGTGTATTTACAATTGATACTGTAACTCCCAGTCTAGAACCTTCACAATTATTTTCTGTTTGAGACGCGTAATAGGTTTTTCCATTTTCGAGGTTTGTAGTTTCTACCAATAATGAACCATTGATTAATGCGTTATACCATTTTATTGAAGTTCCCGTAATTTTAATGTTTGCTAAAGTTGGATTTTGTCCTGTACAAAATGACTGATTAGCATCGCCAGAAGGAGCAGGAGTATCTTGAATTTTTATGGACACAGCAATTCTTTCGCTTTCACAACCATTTATAGTTTGCGAAGCGTAATATGTTGTATTGTTTTGAAGCAAAGTTGCATTGGGTAAAAGAGATCCGTTTGTTACTGCGTTATACCATTTTATACTTTGTCCTGTGATAATAATTGAATTTAGTGTCGAAATTTGTTGCATACAGAATGCTTGAGGGCTGGCTAAAACAGGCTTTTGAGTAAAATTTGTAAAAGGAGTTAGGGTAACTGTGGTTGCATTTGAAATACAGCCTTTATTATTTTTTACCTTAATAAAATAGGTTTTTGGGTCAAGATTTGATTTCGTTGCAATTGTAGTCCAGCTAACACCATTATCGAAACTATATTCTGATGCAGCATCGGTAATTGTAATAGCACCTTTAAGATTATTGCAATCGGGCTGGATAGTTGTAAATGCAGGATTGGTCGGATAATCTGTTGGAGGATTAATGATTGTAGATAAGGGAGCAGACTCGCATCCACTGCTGTTTTTAACACGAATCCTATAGGTTCCGGCTATTAAATTTCCTGAATTAGGATTGGCTGAATAATTTTTACCATTGTCAAAACTATATTGATCAGCTGTACTTGTAATTAAAATCGAGCCAAATGGATTGCTGCAAGTAATAGGTTGAGTAACTTTTAAAGTTGGAGTTGCGGGAGCATTTGGCGCTACATTGATGGTTGCTTTATATGCAATAGATGCGCAGCCATTTGTGTACTTTATTCGGATAAAATAACTTCCGGGAGATAAACTGGCAGTATTGCTAGTATTCCAGGTAAGACCATCGTCAAAACTATATAGATTAGCAACCGTAGAAACCATAATGCTGCCTGTAGTCGAATCACAGCCAGTTGGATCATTGACTACAACTTGTGGAGCTTCAGGAATTACTGGTGCAGCTTGTATAGTGACAGGTACCGCAAGAGAAATACAACCCGAATTATATTTAATCATCAAATTATAGGTTCCTGCAGACAGATTAGATTTTTTATTGGATGTCCCATACGTGATTCCGTTATCAAAACTATAAAAATCGGCTACGGTATTAATTGAAATTGATCCTGTAAAATCGGTGCAATTGGGTTGAACTGCTGTAAAGGCAGGAGCTGAAAGCGCTGATAATGGTGAAATCGTAACCGGAGCAGCATCTGAAATACAACCCGCTAAACTTTTAATTTTTATAAAATAAGTACCCGGAGAAAGATCTGTTTTTGTGTTAGAAAAAACGTACGTTAATCCGTTGTCATAGCTATAAGTTGCTGCATTTGTTGTAATGGTAATAGAACCTTTTGATGAGTTGCAACTTGGCTGAGTAGCAGTAAAAGTTGGAGCTGCAATTGTACTGCCAGAACTCAAATTAACAACAGTTGTTGATGATTCGCAACTATAGGAATCTGTTTTGATTTTAATAATATAGGTACCAGCCCCTACATTTATTTTCGTAGGACTTGTTGTCCAACTGTTTCCATCATTGAAACTATAACTTATGGCTGATGTTGTTATAGTGATGCTTCCATCAGTGGCGCCGCAGGAAGAAGGTTGAACTATCTTTACAGCGGGTGCAGCAGGAATTGTGGGAGGAGTATATATATATGTATAACTACCGTAAGAGGTACAGCCCAGAGTGTTTTTTATTACTACATTGTATGAGCCGTCAGCTAAATTTTTCTTTACAGGATTTGTAGTCCAGGTTATTCCTCCATCAAAACTATATTGGTCTGCGGCAGAATTTATTATTATAGTTCCAGTAGGAGTACTACATGTGGGTTGAATAGTAGATACATTTGGTGAGGGAAGGTAATAATTGTTTATGTAGAGATATTGTGAGTTTGATTTACAACCTGTTGCATTTTTAATAAGGACATTATAAGACGAACTTACAGGATTTAATAAAATTGGATTTGTAGTCCAAGTGCTGCCTCCATCAAAACTATAACTGTCTGCAGGAGTAGTAACGGTAATGCTTCCTCCATTTCCGCAGCTGGGTTGTACTACTTTTATATTTGGATTGGGAAGATAATAAGGATTGATTGATATTGATAAACCATAAGATTTACAACCTGCCGCATTTTGTATCATAATGTTGTAATAACCAGAAGTAAGTCCTGAAAGAACTGGATTAGTTGTCCAAGTATTGCCATTATCAAAGCTATAAGAACTTGCAACTGTTGCAATGGTAATACTTCCGTCAATACCACAGGTTGGTTGTATAAATGTAAAATCCGGATTAGGTAAATAATATTGTTGTAGTGTAACGGATGAACTGTAAGGGTTAGACGTGCACCCGGAAGCATTCTTTATTGATAAATAATAATAATTGTTTGGACTTAGATTAGTAAATACAGGATTAGTGCTCCAGGTTTTACCTCCATCTATACTGTATTGTGCTCCAGTTGAAGTAAAGGTTATACTTCCTCCAACTCCACAAGTAGGTTGTGTTGTTTTAAAAGCGGGAACAGGAAGATAAAACTCTTCAAGGAACACCGAGTTTGAGTTAGAAACACATCCTTGAGCATTTTTGATCATTGGGTAATAATATCCTGCTGAAAGATTCGAAAAAAGAGGAGTTGTACTCCAATTTGTCCCGTCAACACTATAAGAGCTGGCAGTAGTATTAATTTTAATACTGCCTTTTGTTCCGCATCCTGGCTGAACGATGGTTAATTTGGGCTGTGCTAACTTCGAGTTATCCAGATAAATATTAATGTTATTTGATATACAATCATCTTTTTTTACTGTTAAATAGTAAGATCCCTGGCTTAAATTATTAAAAATATTACTTGTACTCCAGGTTGTACCATAATCGATACTGTAATAATCTGCAGTTTTGTTGAATGTAATATTGCCAATATTTCCACAACTTGGATTGGTAACTGTATAATCTGGATCAGGAAGCCTTGGGTTATTAATTGAAACACTTACAGAGTTAGAAACACATCCTAAATTGTTTTTTATTGCAATGCCGTAATATACATAAGAATTAAGATTTGATAAAGAAGGAGAAGTTCCCCAAGTATTGCCTCCATCAAAACTATAAAAACTGGCAACTGTATTTATTGTAATGCTGCCCGAGGATGTACAAGTGGGTTGAACAACAGTATAATCAGGTATATCTATATTTGGATTATTTAAATAAACACCAGATGGATAAGAGGTACAGCCAAGCTTATTTTTTATAATTATGCTATAATAACCAGGAGGTAACGATTTAGAATTGAGAGTTGTCCAGGTTGCACCATTGTCAAAACTATAAAAATCGGATAATGAGTTGATAGTGATTTTTCCGTTTACACCACAAGTCGGTTGTTCCTGGGTAAAAATTGGCGAATTCAAGTAAGGCTGATATAAAGAAGCATAATTACCACCACTGATACATCCTGCATTGTTTTTTATTTTTATTTGATAGGTTCCGAAAGGTAAAATTTTAACATTATTACTAGTCCACGTTGCTCCATTATCAAAACTATACGAATCTCCTATTGTAGTAATAGTAATACTGCCATCTGTTCCGCAAACAGGTTGTTCAGTTGTATATTCAGGATAGGAATTTTCAAAATCATTTAAATAGGCATAAGTGTAATTAGAAGTACAGCCTAAAGCATTTTTAATTCCTAAAACATAACTTCCTGCATTTAAATTACTCATTATGTTGTTTGTAACCCATGTAGTTCCTCCATCAAAAGTGTAAAAATCCGAAAGAGTATTGATCGTAATACTTCCTTTTACAGTACATGCAGGTGATTCGATTGTATAAGTTGGCGTTTCTAGTGTATTACTACTGATGAGTACATTGTTTGACGACGAAAGACAGCCTTGTAAATCTTTGGTACGGATTTTATAATTTGCTGGTGAAAGATTGTTAGCAGTAGGATTACTTCCCCAAGTTACACCATCATCAAAGCTATAGTATGCAGCTGGAGTTGTAATGGTAATACTCCCTTTATCTCCGCAAAATAAAGGATTGGTATAACTGTAATTTGGATACAAAGTAGAAGCAGCTGTAATAATTACGCTTTGAGAATAGGACGTACATCCATTTACGGTCTTTATTTTTACTAAATAAGTTCCGGGATATAAATTATTCTTTGTGTCGCTTGTTTGCCAAGTTGCACCATCATCAAAACTATATTGTGATGCCGCAGAAGTTACTTTTATTGTTCCTGTGTCGGCAAAACAAGAGGGTTGCGTAACCTGCAAGGCAGGAGAAACGGCAGTTTGGCTTGGTTCGATAGTAACACTTGCATTGCTGGTGCATCCAAAAGAATCTGTGACAGTAACAGAATAATTTCCTAACGAAGTTACCTTAATGCTTTGCGTAGTTCCTCCAGTATTCCATAAATATGAAGACCCTGGAGAAGAAGTTAATACAGTGCTTCCAGAGCAAACATTTAGGATACCTGTAATATTTGCTGTGGGATTCCTTACCTCTAAATTGGCAGAAATTATTTTGTAGCAAGTTGCATCCCTGCTCACTCTAACAAAAATAGAAGCACTTGAACTTGGATAACTTTTAAAATTGGTGATAGCATTCAAGTTGGATTGTGCCTCGTTGTAATTTTTGAAATAACTAAAATTTAAACCCGCAATAGAAGGAACGATTAAAGAATTTAATGTAGACAAATCAAAATTTTCACTTCCGTCATGGTTTGCATCACATTGGGATATTTTGGCAGTCGTTACATTAATAGTACAACTTGAAGAGCAATTTAAAAAAGAAATATCCCAACCAGGATTTGCGTCAGAATCTGTGGCAGAATTAAATGTGGTTCCCGCGCAAGAAGTTCCGGAAATGTCATAATCTATTTGTACGCCTACATTATAATTAGCACTTGTAATATTTGGAAAATCACTGGTTTTTAATGTAAAACAAAATTTTTTATTTGTTGTGTCTAAGCTTGAGGTAGTTGATGTACTATAAATTGACACATTATTGCTGTTGTAAACATTTAAAGTGATTTTGTTTACTGACGCAGAAATTCCTCCAGAATTAGGAATAGTATAACTGCCGCACACTGAAATAGGTAAAGTTGGACAAACCTTATTCAAAGGATCAAGTTCTATAGAACCTTGCAAGTTTTCTGTGGAATGTAAGATACAAACATCATCAATATACATATACCCGAAATGCCCACCCAATCCACATCTTGAAGCCATAAATTCAACCGTAAATTCTTCATTATTGGGAATTGATGAAATGTCCAATAATCCTGATTGCCAATTGGTAGTATATAAAGTAACAAAATCAGAAGCCTGACTCGGAACCTTGCTGAAAATGCAATTTTTTTCATCTCCTACCAAGCAAAATTCACTGACAACGGTTTTATTTTTATCTAAAATCCGTGCTTTTACAAAAGCTTGATTATCGGTATGACTATTGTCGTACACACTTTGTAATACCGCTTTGTAGTTAAATTTTAGATAATTTTCATTATTTGTTTTAAACCTTTTGCCCTGAACAATAGAACCATAAGTAGAGGAGTTTTCATAATTAATTTTAAGAGCATATTGATCAAATGCTTTAATGTCTCCTATATATGGGTCAATCAAATTGGCAGAAACACCAGTTGCCATAATGTCCATATTATTAGGATCATAGCGATTGATATATGAATCGGCAGTATTGGTAATTGATCGGCATTGCGTTGGTCCGGGAGGATCACCTATTGTGCAAAGAAAATTCTTTAGATAACTGCTCCCGTTTATAGTTTCATATTGCTCAAAACCTCCATTAGTGCATATTTCTACTCCTTGAAGAGTAGCTGCTGTTTTTGAAGTCAAATTTCCAGCCTTTGAATTTAAAATTACTTTTTTTAAATCCAGGATTTCTGCTTTCATTTTTTCTTCCCTAATTTTCAAAAATTGTTTTTGTTGTTCCAAATTTTGAATGAGATGCCCATTTTTATCTTCTATTAAGATTTTTTTATTTAAAGTATATTTGGATATACTGTCCCTATTTACTTCTTGTTTTGTTTGTTGTGCGAATAATGGAGTAATAAATATTAAAAAAAATAAAAGTAAAGTATGTTTCATTTGGATAATTTGGATTGCCGCAAATGTAATTAAATATCTACAAAATAAAACTAAAAAAACAACCACGCAATCAATAAAATCTTTTGATAAAAAGTCCCTAAATATGCCTTATTTTTGCAAAAAACATTTCTTTTGAAAACCAAACTATTCGTCATCACGCCTCCTTTTACCCAGTTGAATACTCCGTATCCGGCAACTGCGTATATAAAAGGATTTCTAAACACTAAAAATATCGAATCGGTTCAGGCTGATTTGGGTATTGATGTGATATTAGAATTGTTTTCGAAGAAAGGACTAATAGATTTGTTTCAGGTTTCAGGCTTCAGGTTTGAAAGTTCTAATCAAGATCTTTCGGATAATTCCAAACGTATTTTTGCTTTACAAGACGAATATATCAAAACTATTGATGCTGTAATTCAGTTTTTGCAAGGAAAAAATCCAACATTGGCATTACAAATTTGTCAGGAAGATTTTCTGCCCGAAGCTTCACGTTTTGCACAATTAGAAGAACTCGATTGGGCTTTCGGGACAATGGGAACTCAGGACAAAGCCAAACATTTGGCGACTTTATATCTCGAGGATATTTCGGATTTTATTGTAGAATGCGTAGATGAAAATTTTGGCTTTAGCCGATATGCGGAACGTTTAGGTCGAAGCGCCAATTCTTTTGATGAATTGTATGAAGCTTTACAACAAAAACCGACTTATATCGATTTGATTTTGATTTCGCTTTTAAAGGAGAAGATCGAAGCAGTAAAACCAACTTTATTTTTAATTTCTGTTCCCTTTCCCGGGAATTTATATAGCGCTTTTCGTTGTGCACAATGGGTAAAACAAAATCATTCGGAAATTAAAATTTCAATGGGTGGAGGTTTTCCAAATACCGAATTACGTTCGCTTTCTGACGCACGTGTTTTTGAATTTTTTGATTTTATTACTTTAGATGATGGAGAAGTTCCAATTGAAGAATTAATTTTTAATCTTGAAAATCCAAATACCGATTCCTATAAAAGAACCTTTCTTTTAGAAAACGGAAAAGTGGTTTATAAAAATAATTCTTTAAAACACGATTATAAACAAGCTTACGTAGGAACGCCGGATTACTCAGATTTGCCTTTGGATAAATATATTTCTGTTATCGAAATTGTCAATCCAATGCACAGAATGTGGAGTGACGGACGTTGGAACAAGCTTACTATGGCGCACGGTTGTTATTGGGGGAAATGTACTTTTTGTGATATTTCATTAGATTATATAAAAGTCTACGAACCTGTTGCCGCCAATTTATTGTGTGACCGAATGGAAGATATGATGCTGCAAACCGGTCAAAATGGTTTTCATTTTGTAGACGAAGCAGCTCCGCCAGCTCTAATGCGCGCCTTGGCGCTGGAAATTTTGCGTAGAAAATTAGCAGTAACATGGTGGACAAACATCCGATTTGAGAAAAGCTTCTCCAAAGATTTATGCCTTTTGCTAAAAGCTTCCGGTTGTATTGCTGTTTCCGGTGGTTTAGAAGTGGCTTCTGACCGACTTTTGAAACTAATCGACAAAGGAGTTACTGTCGAACAAGTTGCAAAAGTCACCAGAAATTTTACTGAAGCCGGAATTATGGTTCATGCCTATTTAATGTACGGATATCCAACACAAACGATTCAGGAAACTATTGACAGTCTCGAAATGGTACGTCAATTGTTTGAAGCTGGAATTCTGCAGTCAGGTTTTTGGCATCAATTTGCGATGACGGCTCACAGTCCGGTTGGGTTATATCCGAAGAAATTTGGCGTTACAAAAAACACAGAAGCGATCGGAACCTTTGCAAATAATGATATCGATTATACAGATTCTACAGGAATCAACCACGATAAATTCAGTTTCGGATTAAAGAAATCACTCTTTAATTTCATGCACGGAATCTGTTTTGATTATGAATTACAGGATTGGTTCGATTTTAAAATTCCAAAAACCAAAATTGATCCGGATTTTATCTTTAATGCACTCGAAGAAGGAAATGACTTTAACATAAAACCAAACGCAAAAGTAGTTTGGTTAGGAGGAAAGCCTTCGGTAGAACATTTTTCAAAATCTAAAAAAGGAAATACCTGGGAAATGATGACTTTTACTTTTCATGATAAAAAGCAAAGTTTCAACATTCAGACCAGTAAGAATGAAGGGGAATGGCTAGTTGAGATTTTAACCAAAATCACCATTTCTAATGCTAAAAACTATACTTTTCAAGAAGTAAAAGCAGATTTTGAAACCCATTTAGATGATTTTGAATTGTTTTGGTATTCAAAACCTGTTAAGACATTACGAGAATTTGGATTGTTGGTTTTGTAATTTATTTAAGGAATTTTCTTATTTTTGAATAAAATTAGAACTCAGTAAATATGCAACTTCAAGAAGGTTATCATACGTATTATATTTATATCTTAACTAACAAAAATAGAACTGTTTTATATACAGGTGTTTCTAATAACTTAAGACAAAGATTAAATCAGCACACAGAAAATATTTTATTAAAAAATAAGACATTTGCCTCAAAGTATAATGTTCAATTTTTATTGCATTACGAAAAATTTACCTGGATTCAAGAAGCAATCTCTCGTGAAAAAGAAATTAAAGGTTGGGATCGAAATAGAAAAATACAGCTTATAAAAACAATCAATCCTGATTTAGTTTTTTTGAATTACTTGTTTGAATAGTATTACGGAGTTACTTGCGGAGATTCCTCGTTCCTCGGAATGACAAACTAGACGCGAATTCAATATTTTTTATTTACAAAGTTACCACAAAGTATGTCATTCCGAGGAACGAGGAATCCCCACAAGTAACTCGACAAAGATTGAGAAAAATAATCAATACTCCACATAAGTTCCATCATTAGGAACAGCAGTTTTTGACAAAAGATCATTTTCAGCCAAAGCCATTTTCAATTCTTCTCTGGTTGTTGGACAATGATTTAAAGCTTCCAAATGGTTGGCGAAAACTTTTCCGGGCGCAAGTGCTGTAAATTTCAAAATATCATTCATTCGCATCAATAAAGGCTGACCAATATCTAATCGTGCGGTTCCGCAGGCAACGGTTGCAATATCGGGTTTAAATTCAACTAAAACTTTTTCTACGTGTTCCGTAAAAATAGTATCCGAACTTACATAAACCGATTTTTCATTTGGCAATTCGATATAAAATCCCATTACATTCCCCATCAGTTTGGCAATAAAACCATAACCATGAATGGCAGGAATTCCAGTAATTTTTCCGTCCAGAAAAGGTTGAGGTTGCCAATAATCTAAAGTTTGGGTTATGTTTAAACCTCTCTTAGATAATGCTTTTTCGTCTTTTACACTGCAGGTTACCGGAATGCTTTTACGTCTCAAAAAAACTTCACCGGCTTTATCGATATGATCGGGATGCAAATGTGTGATAAGGCAATGGGTTACTCTACTTAAAATATCACGACTATTTTTTGGTAAAGAAACCATAGGATTTCTATGAGCGCTATAACGAAAAATTGTAAAAGGCGGAATCGTTTTTCTCTTTCCTAACATCGGATCAACTAAAATTACATGTTGATCAGTTTCAATAACTAAAGTCGCGTTACGTAAATGATGTAATTTCATATCGGGGGAATTTAGATACTAAAAATACAAAGTTTTTTGTAATTAATTTTACGAATTTTTCCTTTTTAGTAATAGAATTGTGATATTTAATTTACAGAATAACTACATCGTAAATCTAAATCCTATTCCGTGAAGGTTTTCTATCGAAATTCCTTTTTCATTGACCAGAATTTTACGTAAGCGAGAAATAAAAACATCCAGACTGCGCCCCATAAAATAATCATCAGTTCCCCAAAGTGAGGTCAAGATTTGTTCTCTTTTTAAAACCGAGTTTTTATTATCAAGGAATAATTTCAGCAATTCGGCTTCGCGTTGCGTAAGGCTGATTTTTTCACTTTCGTTGAAAAGAATAAAATTGTTGGTGTCAAATTGATACTTTCCTATTTCATAAACAAATTTTTCTATTGGAATATTTTTCTGTGAACGCTTTAAGAAAATTTCAATTTTCAATAATAATTCTTCAATACTAAAAGGTTTTACCAGATAATCATCCGCACCAAGACGTAATCCTTTAATACGATCTTCTTTTAAAGTTTTGGCAGAAAGAAAAATTATCGGAATATCGGTATTGGTTTTTCTAATCTCCGTTGCCAATTCAAAACCATCTTTTTTGGGCATCATGATATCAAAGATACAAATGTCGAAGTTCTCTTTTTTAAAAGCTTCCAAACCCAAATTACCGTCGCAACAATGGGTAACATCATAGTTGTTTTGTTCCAAATTGTCTTTCGTCAGGAACGCAAGAGTTTCATCATCTTCGGTATAAAGTATTTTGAATTGTTTCATTTTTTATAAGGAATTGACAAGGTTATTGTGGTGCCATTTTCTAAATTGTTTTCGGCTTTAATTTTCCAATTATGCAAGTTGCAAATTTCTTTTACATAATACAAACCAAGTCCAAAACCATTTACTTCGTTACTTTTTTCGTTTTGAGCACGGTAAAACTTATCAAAGATAAAAGAAATATTTTTAGAAGAAATTCCAATTCCGTTATCAATAAACTTTAGTTTTAAAGTCGAATTTTCTAATACAATTTGAATTGTGATTTCGGGTTTTTCGTTGCAATATTTAACTGCATTATCCAGCAGATTATAAACCAAATTAGCAAAATGAAAAACATCCGTTTCTAAATGATATTCATTAGAAATACTTTCAATTTTAATAGTTGCCTGAGGATATTTTAACAGAATATTTTCGATAGTTTCTTCAATAATCGGAACAATCAAAACCGTTTCTTTTTTTAATTCCAAAGGAGTATAATCAGATTTTGCAATATTTAAAATCTTCTCAATATGATGATTCAGTTTATTACTTTGATTGATAATAATATCTGTATAAGTATATAATTTTTTGTCGTCCTTAATCGGATTTTGTTCAATTAAGTATTTAGAAGCAATTAAAATGGAAGATAGCGGAGTCTTGAATTCATGCGTCATATTATTGATGAAATCCCGTTGCAATTCAGAATATTTCTTTTGTTGCAAAAGCGTAAAAATGGAGTAAACATAGATCAATAAAATAAAAATAAGTGCGATTGAAAGTACAAACCAAAAACGCATCGAACTGAATAAATAAGTAGTTTCATTAGGAAAACGAACAGCAAAATAATAGACTAAATTTTTATGTTTTGGAAACGAAACGGTCTTCTTTGCTTTTTCCTTATCAGAAAAAGAAATATATTTTCCGTACACCATTTCGTCACTTTGACAGTTGTACATCGCGTATTCAAAATCAGTCGTAATATTCATTTTTTTGAATTCTGCCCTTAGGTAAAATTCTAAAATATCCGGTTCAAAAGCATTGTTGACATTGACAATATAATAATCATTCGAAATTTTCTGAACAGGATTTTGGCACGAAGATTCATGATCTTTTCCTTCATATAATTTTCTCGCTACTTCCAGTAAAGCAATATTTGCCTTCTGACTCAGTTTTTTCTGTTCTAAAGTAAAAGCCTCTTTGGTCCAAAGCAATTGCGCCACCAATATGCTAATAATGGCAACAAGTCCCAAAAGGATAATACTATTAAGTTTATTTATTTTCAAGTAAAAGATGTTTAAAGTGTAATATTAATCAAATTTATAGTTAAAAACAGCGATTAACAACTCGTTAACAAAGATTTGAAAGCGGTTAACAGCGATTTGGTTTTGTCTGAAATATCTTTGTAAAACAAAATTTGAACTATAAACCATTAAATTAAATAATATGAAAATGATTAAAATTTCGATGTTGGCTCTAGCTTTAGGACTAATGTCTTTTTCAGCAATTGCACCAGTAAAATCTTTAATTTCTGAAATAAAAGTGGCTGATGCAGCTTCGACACTTGTTTGGAAAGCAGAAACGATTGATGTTGGACAAATTCCACAAGGAACACCAAAAGCGATTGTTTATGAATTTAAAAATACAGGAAAAACAGCCGTAGTAATTACAAATGTTCAAGGATCTTGCGGTTGTACTGCAACGGATTATACAAAGGAACCAGTTTTACCTGGAAAAACAGCAAAAGTAACAGCTACTTATAATGCTGCTAATAAAGGTGGTTTCACAAAAACAGTTACTGTAACAACAAGTGCAGAAACTGCTCCAAAAATCCTTACTTTAAAAGGAACGGTTATTTAAATAATTAAAGGTTGGTTATAAAGCGAAAAACTCCAAATGTGCCATATTTGGAGTTTTTTTATGCCTTTTATTTAAAGAAAGCAGAGATTAAATGTATCAATGCAAAAATCTGTGGTGCTATAAATTAGGAATGAATTTTACCGCAAGATCACAAAGATTTACGCAAAGTTTATCAGCCACGAATTTGCTTCGCCTGTTCGCTATCGCTCGGGTCACGAATTAGCACGAATTAATTTGTGAAAATTTGTGGCTAAAAAATTAACCGCAAAGAGTTCGCAAAGTTTTTTTGCCTGCAAGGTTTTATAAAAACACAAAGAATGCAATCCCGAGAGCTCAATGTCATTAAGTTAAGGGAATATTGCCGAATAAATCTCGCGCAAAGTCGCAGAGTCGCAAAGAAAATGTATGTAAACTTGGCGGCTTTGCGACTTTGCGCGATTTTTTTCCCAGTCTCAATTATCTAAAAAAAGCTTAACTTAATGACATTGCCCGAGAGCTATCGGGATTGTGCTGAACCAGCTTTGCGTCCCGAGGCTTCGGGATTGTGTTTTGTAAACATACTGTAAGATAAAAATCTTAACAAACTTTGCGGTGAAATTATTTACAATACAAAATATTTTATGCTTGTCGACAATTTTTTTGTCTTGATCCAATTAAACTCTGATTATTTAGAACATTGTAAAGACAGTATTAATTTTTTTAGAAAAGGTTTGTTTTCAGTAAAACTTTTCTATTTTTATTAAAAATAATATTATGAAAATTTTGTATTCGCTTGTTGCTGTGAGTATTCTTTTTGTTGCGGTTTCTTGTAATTCCAAAGCAGAAAAAAAGGAAGAAGAATTAAAAAAGACCGCGGTAAAAGTAGTGCCTGAACTTAGACTTTCGATTGATAGTTCTAAGATTGCTGCTTTTTATCAGGCGTACCCAAAATTGGATAAGTTCCAGAGTGATGTTTTAGCATTATACAAGAAAAATAAATCTACTCAATTATGGCTGGATAATAAAGGTGTGGTCGAGTTTGGAAGCACTTTATTTAATAAATATAAAGGATTAGATCAGGAAGGTTTGAAGGCAAATTTTCCATACAATGAAAAAATCAATCCTATTTTTGATCATAATATTGATAACAAATTGTCACAAGTTGACACTGATTTGATGATTACCAATTTATATTTTTATTACGTTCAGAAAGTATCTGGCGTAGATGAAAAAACAACGAAATCATTAGAATGGCTTTTACCTCGAAAAAAAGTTAATTATCAGGTGTTTTCAGATTCTATTTATAAAAAGGCAACGATCAGTGATGACAAAAAGAGCAAAATGTTCAGTCAATATTACAAGCTTCGTGATGCGCTTCATCAATATAGAGAAATTGAGAAAAAAGGCGGCTGGAAAAATATTGAAGTTGGAGAAGATTTTAAGAGCTTCAAAAAAGGAGATTCAGCTGTTGCTGTGGGACAAATTAGAGAAAGGCTTTATATAACGGGAGATCTTAAAGAGGATAATAAAAGCAATGTGTGTGATTCTCTTTTAATTTCAGCAGCTAAAAACTACGAAGAGCATCATGGTTTAACACCAAAAAATATAATCTTGCCTCAGCATATTGCCGAAATGAATATTCCGGTTTCGGACAGAATCAAAACGATTATTGCCAATATGGAGCGTTGCAGATGGATTGATCCTGCACTGGAAAAGGGCACAGAATATATAGAAGTTAATATTCCTGAGTTTAGATTGTACTTAATTCGCGATCATCAAATTGCTTTTGTATCACCGGTTGTGGTTGGGAAAGCAATGACCAAAACGGTTATTTTTAGCGGAATGATGAACAATATTGTTTTTAGTCCGTATTGGAATGTGCCAACAAGTATTATAAATAAAGAGATAAAACCCGGAATGGCGAAAAACAAGAATTATCTGGCACAGAAAAATCTGGAATGGAATAATGGTGCGGTTCGTCAATTACCGGGGAAAAATAATTCACTTGGTTTAGTGAAGTTTTTGTTTCCAAATTCAAACAACATTTATCTACACGATACGCCGGCAAAAAGTTTGTTCGAGCGAGAAAGCAGGGCTTTTAGCCATGGTTGTGTACGAGTTGGAAAACCTAGAGAATTGGCAATTGAACTTTTAAAACAAGATCCTTCCTGGACTCCGGCACGTATTGATAAAGCAATGCATGCAGGCAAAGAAAATTGGGTTAGTTTAAAAAAGAAAGTTCCCGTTTATATCGGATATTTTACCGCTTGGGTAGATAGAAAAGGAAATTTGAATTTTTATAAAGACGTTTATCAAAGAGATGAAAGTTTGGTGAAATTATTGACCGAAGAATAAAGTAAAAAAAGGTTTGCCGCGAATTACACCAATTTCCGCGAATTTCTAAATGTATATATTTAATTCACAAAAACAATTCGTGATAATTCGTGTAATTCGTGGCAAAAAAACTATTTAGATAATACATCAACACACTTATAATAACGTTTACTATAATGTTCAGAATCTAAATCGCTAATCGTTACACTTCCGGCTTTTCCGGAAGAAGCGTGTATGAATTTTGAATGCATACCATTTGCTTCACAAATAATCCCAACATGTCCAATTATGGTATTGTTTTTATATCCGTAGAATACTAAAACGTCTCCAACTTTAAAATCTTCGGGAGATTTTGTCGTATTTATATTTTTATAACCGCTTGAACTTCTTGGTACACTTACACTAAAATGTTGAAAAACATAATTGACAAAACCAGAACAGTCAAATCCTTTTTTCGGGTCATTTCCGGCATATAAATACGGAGTTCCTAAATATTGTTTGGCATATATAACAATAGAATCACGATCTATTTTAGTTTGATTTTCTTCAATAAGAATACTCGTTTTATTTTCTTTTTTTATAGTGAAAGAAGAAAACAAAACAATTGAAACAAAGGCTATATAATGAGATAATTTCATTTTAATGAGTTAGCTGTAAGATTTAATTTATAAAGATAAGCTGTTGCTCTTGAATATCAAAGGAATGTTTGGCAATGAACCTTTAAAACTAGTAGTAAACTGAAATAAACGATCATATTATTTGGTGTTTTTTTATTGCTATTTGATGTTTTAGTATCTTTATATATATTGTATATGGGATATATTTGTGAATCGTATTTATATTTTAACAAATAAATTATGTTTCTCAAAAAAATAGTGTTTTTAATTTCATTTTTACTGATTTCAGTTGTTTCAACTTCACAAACCAAGAACAATACTTTTCTTTATGAAGGTCGGGTTGAAAAACTCCAAAATAATAGCGTTGTATTAATTGGAACGGCATCTTCGGTTTCGTTTAATTTTACAGGAAATGAATGTGCGATTACCTTGCAAAGTGTAGATTCTTATGAACATCATAATTATGTTTCCTTAGTTCTGGACGGAAAATATATTGGTAAAGTAAGAATCGAAAAAGGCGATGCGCAATCTTTCCCGGTAAAGATTACTTCAAATAAAAAAGTACACACACTTGGTATTTATAAAACTACAGAAGCACAAAGTGGCGGAGTTTTATTTGTTGGGACAACAGCAAAATTAACGTCAATTACAACAAAGAAGAAAAAGAAAATCGAATTTATTGGAGATTCAATTACTTGTGGAGCTGCAAGTGATCCGTCTGATATTCCTTGTGATAAAGGCGAATATTTGGATCATCATAATGGCTATTATGCTTATGGTCCGGTGCTTTCGCGAGAAATTGGTGTTCATTATTTGATGAGTTCAGTTTCCGGAATCGGGATGTATAGAAACTGGAATGACGAGAATAAAGACGAAGCGATTATGCCGGATGTCTATGAAAATTTGTATTTAACAAAAGATTCCTCGAAACCCAAATATGATTTTGCTTTTCAACCCAATATTATAAGCATTGCTTTAGGAACTAATGATTTTTCGGGCGGTGACGGTAAAAAAGAACGTTTGCCATTTAATCCCGAAAAGTATGTTTCGAACTACATCAATTTTATTAAAATGTTGTACAAACACAATCCAAATGTACAAATCGTGATTACAAACAGTCCAATGGTAAATGGCGAAAGAGCGATTGTTTTTGAAGATTGTCTTAATAAAGTAAAAGCAGCATTTGACGCTGATAAAACTCATAAACCAATTGTTATTTTTAAGTTTAAACCAATGACACCAAAAGGCTGTTCAGGACATCCGGATGTGGCTGATCATAAAGTTCTGGCTGATGAATATGCACCGTTTTTAAAAAAGTTACTAAATGAAAAATAATATATTTAAGTTTGTTTTCTTTCTGATGATTTCCAGTACTATGGTGGCAAACGTTACACTTCCGAATATTTTTGGTGACAATATGGTTTTACAACGCAACTCTGAAGTGAAAATTTGGGGTTGGGCAAATCCAAAAGAAGAAATCAAATTGGTTTCAAGCTGGAACAATCAGGAATATAAAGTGGTTGCTAATAATCAGGCACAATGGGAACTTCATATAAAAACTCCCGAAGCAGGCGGACCTTATACCATTTCTATAAAAGGTTATAATGAAGTTGTCCTTAAAAACATTTTGATTGGCGAAGTTTGGGTTTGTTCCGGACAATCCAATATGGAAATGTCTGCAAGTTGGGGAATAAATAATGGCGAGGAAGAAATGAAAAATGCTACGAATCCTAATATTCGTTTTTTCTTAGTTCCGAAATTAACAGCTACGTCACCTCAAAATAATTTATTAGGAAACTGGACAGAATCGACTCCGGAAACCATGAAATATTTCAGCGCGATTGGTTACTTTTTTGCCAAACGTTTACAAGAAGATTTAAAAAATGTTCCAATAGGATTGATTTCTTCCAATTGGGGCGGAACTCCTGCCGAAATCTGGATGCCGGAAGAAGTAGTTCAGAATGATCCTGTTTTACTGGAAAATGCAAAAAAACTCAACGAACAAGAATATGGTCCGCGTCAGCCCGGGCGTGCTTACAATGCGATGATTTATCCTTTTGTAGGTTTTAAAATTGCCGGAACGCTTTGGTATCAAGGCGAATCGAATGTTGGTTCATTGGTTTATGATAAAACATTATCGGCTTTGATTACTTCGTGGAGAAAAGCGTGGCAAGACGAATTTCCTTTTTATTTCGTCCAGATTGCGCCTTATAAAACGGGAAGTAATAATTTCTCGAATGTCATCGTGAGAAATTCTCAAAGAAAAATTCTGAAAGAAGTTCCGAAAACAGGAATGGTTTTGACTAGTGATATTTCGGATACGATTGATATTCACCCAAAGAATAAAAAAGATGTTGGAATTCGTTTGGCAAATTTAGCTTTAGCCGATACTTATCCCGAAGCCTCGGGACTAAATTCGAATTTGGTAAACGGACCACTTTTTAAAGGTTTCAAAATAGAAAAAAACAAAGCAATTGTTTCGTTTGATTATGCGGAAGGATTGTACTGTAAGAATAAAATATCAAATCAATTTGAAGTGGCCGGAGCCGATGGAATTTTCTTTCCTGCGGAAGCTTTGATAAAAAACAATCAGATTGTTTTGACGAGTAAAAAAGTCGCGAATCCTGTGAAGGTGAGATTTGCATGGGGGAATACAATTCAGTCAGATTTGTTTAATAAGGCAAATTTGCCGGCTTCTTGTTTTACGGAAGAATTTTAGATTTTAGACTGTAGATTTTAGATTTTTTGCCCGCGGATTGTACGGATTTAGCGGATTGATGCGTATTTTATTTTGTTTTTTTGATTGGTTTCAGATCGATTTTTGCGTTGGTTGTGTCATTCCGACCGAAGGGAGAAATCACACTAGTAGCTCGACAAAGATTGGCGACTTAGATTGTGTCCCGAAGCTTCGGGATTGTGTGATTTCTCCTTTGTCGAAATTGACAAGATTGAGCATTAAAAAACAAAAAGTTATCATTTACCGTAAATTGCGTGAGGGATAGAAGAGGAAATCCCACAGCCTGACGAAGGAAGTGCGAGGAATTGAAACGGATAGCCCGACCCGCCTTTTTCGGCGGGACACGCCCAAAATATGAAACTAAGCATCTTAGCAACTCAGAATCTTAGCATCTTTAAAATAAACTATCTGACCATTATACCATTATGAAAAATAAAAAAATAATAACTATTGGGATTTTTGCCCTGTTTACTGTTGGAAATATGAATGCACAGAAAAAGCCGTATTTGGATAAAAATAAAACCATTGAAGAACGTATTGATTTGCTTTTGCCTTTGATGACTTTGGAGGAAAAAGTGGGGCAAATGAATCAATATAATGGATTTTGGGATGTTACGGGACCGGCTCCAAAAGGCGGAACTGCCGAGTTGAAATACGAACATTTGCGAAAAGGCTGGGTTGGTTCAATGCTAACAGTTCGTGGTGTGAAAGAGGTTCGCGCAGTTCAGAAAATTGCGGTTGAAGAAACCCGTTTGGGAATTCCGCTGATTATTGGTTTTGACGTTATTCACGGTTATAAAACATTAAGTCCGATTCCGCTGGCAGAAGCTGCAAGTTGGGATCTGGAAGCGATTAAAAAATCGGCGGCGATTGCGGCTGATGAAGCTTCGGCATCTGGAATTAACTGGACTTTTGGTCCAAATGTTGATGTTTCTGACGATGCTCGTTGGGGACGTGTGATGGAAGGTGCAGGAGAAGATCCGTATTTGGGCAGCAAAATTGGAGCTGCCAGAGTGAAAGGTTTTCAGGGTGAAACAATTGCCGATTTGGCTAAAGTAAATACGATCGCGGCTTGTGCGAAACATTTTGCTGCATACGGTTATGTTGAATCTGGATTGGAATATAATATTGTTGATATTAGTAATTCTAAATTATACAACTTGGTTTTGCCTCCTTTTAAGGCGACTGTTGATGCTGGAGTTCGTACGTTTATGAATTCGTTTAATACTTTGAATGGCGTTCCGGCAACTGGAAATGTGTTCCTGCAAAGAGATATTCTAAAAGGGAAATGGAAATTTGATGGTTTTGTGATTTCAGATTATGCTTCGATTCGCGAAATGATTGCGCATGGTTATGCAAAAGATGAAGCTGATGCAACGGCAAAAGCGGTAATTGCAGGCTCTGACATGGATATGGAATCGTATTTGTATGTAGCAAAATTAGCTGAATTGGTAAAAGAAGGAAAAGTAAAAGAATCTTTGGTTGATGATGCGGTTCGCAGAATTTTGCGTGTGAAATTTGAATTGGGATTGTTTGATGATCCTTACAGATATTGTGACGAAAAGCGTGAGAAAGCAGTTGTGGGAAGTAAAGCCAATAATGACGGCGTTCTGGATATGGCTAAGAAGTCAATCGTATTGTTGAAAAATGATAAAGGTTTGCTTCCGCTAAAAAAATCAGGACAGAAAATTGCTTTGATTGGTGCTTTGGCAAACGATAAAAACAGTCCGTTGGGAAGCTGGAGAATTGCATCGGATAATAATACGGCGGTTTCGGTTCTGGAAGGAATGGAGCAATATAAAGACAATCAATTGACATTTGAAAAAGGTGCCGATTTAGTTGTTGGAAAAACGAGTTTCTTAGATGAGGTGATTTTTAATACAACTGATAAAAGTGGATTTGAAGCTGCAAAAACGGCTGCCAAAAATGCCGATGTTGTGGTGATGGTTTTAGGAGAACATGGTTTTCAGAGTGGGGAAGGCCGCAGTAGAACGGATCTTAATTTGCCTGGCGTTCAACAAGAATTACTGGAAGAAATTTATAAAGTGAATCCAAATATTGTTTTGGTTTTAAACAACGGACGTCCGTTGAGTATTCCGTGGGCTGCAGACCATATTCCTGCAATTGTAGAAGCTTGGCAGTTGGGTACGCAAACCGGAAATGCCGTTGCTCAGGTTTTATACGGAGATTACAATCCGAGTGGAAAATTGCCAATGTCTTTCCCGAGAAATGTGGGTCAGGTTCCAATTTACTACAATAAATACAGCACCGGAAGACCAGCTGATGTTGATAAAAATGTATTTTGGTCCCATTATACAGATGTTGCAAAAACACCTCAATTTCCGTTTGGTTTTGGTTTGAGTTATACTAAATTTGATTATAAAGATCTGAAAATAAACAAAACTGCTTTTGCAAAAGGAGAAAATGTACAAGTAAGTGTTACCGTTACAAACTCAGGAAATTATGACGGAAAAGAAGTCGTGCAGTTGTATATTCATGATGAATATGCGAGCATTGTGCGACCAATAAAAGAGCTGAAAGGTTTTGAGTTAGTAAACTTGAAAAAAGGAGAAAGTAAAACAGTGAATTTTACTTTGACAGATAAGGAACTTGGTTTTTATGATAATGAAGGAAATTATTTAGTAGAGCCGGGAACTTTTAAAATTATGGTTGGAGGAAGTTCTGACAAAGGATTGGAAAGTGGGTTTGAGATAAAAGAATAGAAGTTTTTGCCGCAAAGGCACAAAGGCACAAAGTTTTTTTTCGCCACGAATTCACGAATTTTAATTTTTAAGATTTACATGAATAACGTCCAGCTTTAGCTGGATGGAGATATAGAAGTAACGAAAAGGGCTTTATCCAAACTAGTTAAAGTTTGGCTAAAGCCCTTTTCTATTAAAATTTATTCCCCTAGCTGAAGCTAGGGCTATGCAAAAAAAAACTTTGCGTCTTTGCGCCTTTGCGAGATTATTTTAAAGCAGCAAGAATATCTTCTCTTTTTAATTCGGGAAAATCTTCAATTATTTCATCAAAAGACATTCCGGTAGAAAGCCAGGAAAGAATATCTGAAACACAAATTCGGGTTCCAGTAATAACAGGTTTACCAAATCTGATGTCTGGATTTATCGAAATTAAATTTTGCCAATTATTTTCCATAACTTTAGTATTTAAACAAATTTACGAAAATTAAATACTAATTTGGGTTTTAAATATTCGGGTTTGTTTTTACCTTTAAAATCTATAAACTACCAACCTTTAAACTAAAATAATGAAATATAACAGATGTGGAAAAAGCGGGTTATTATTACCTGAAATTTCTTTAGGATTATGGCACAATTTCGGATCAGTTGATAATTTTGATAATGCAGAATGTATCGCTGTAGAAGCTTTTGATAAAGGAATTATCCATTTTGATCTCGCTAATAATTACGGACCGGTTCCAGGTTCTGCAGAAACTAATTTTGGTAAAATTCTGTGGCATAATTTTCAGGGAAATTTACGTGACGAAATCATTATTTCGACCAAAGCAGGTTACACCATGTGGGATGGACCTTACGGAGATTGGGGTTCCCGTAAATATTTATTATCGAGTTTAGATCAGAGTTTAAAAAGAATGAAAGTCGATTATGTAGATATCTTTTATTCGCATCGTCCTGATCCCGAAACACCTATCGAAGAAACGATGATGGCGCTTGATTATGCAGTAAGATCTGGAAAAGCTTTGTATGTTGGAATCAGTAATTATTCGGCAGAACAAACTCGTGTTGCGGTTGATGTTTTAAAACAATTAGGAACGCCATGTTTGATTCACCAGGCTAAATATTCTATGTTAGAACGTTGGGTGGAAAATGGTTTACTGGATGTTCTGGAAGAAAAAGGAGTAGGCTGTATTGCATTTTCGCCTTTGGCACAAGGACTTTTAACAGATAAATACCTAAACGGAATTCCCGAAAATTCAAGAGCACATAATCCAAACGGACATTTAAAAGAAGATGAGGTTACAGAAGCACGCATTCAAAAATTAGTTCAACTGAATGAAATTGCTCAGAACAGAAATCAATCTCTGGCACAAATGGCTTTGGCTTGGCTTCAAAAAGACAAACGAATTACATCCGTTTTAATTGGTGCAAGTTCAGTAAGACAGTTAAACAATAATATTGATTGTTTGCAAAGTCTTGAATTTTCATCAGACGAGTTGAATGCAATCGAGAAAATTTTGGTGTAAATATTTCGTAGAAAAAATATTTCACGAAGCATCCGTAGAGGCGCACAGCAGTGCGTCTCCGTCATGTATTAGACGCACAGTAAACCCGACAGTCCCAAAGCCTCGGGATAAAACCTGTCGGATTTAAGGGAATAGATAAACAACGATTTAAATTATTTCAATTCTTTATTATATTTCTTTACAATATCCAAAGTCGATTTATCCGTCGAAAAAACCGAATTTAATCCTTGTGGTTCTTGTGGCGGATCAGTCGTTAAAGGATCACCGGGATTCCATTTTCCGGTTGCGTTAATCGCTTTTCCTTCACCGCCAAAACCCCAGAAATTTGCTGCTTGCAACGGACCATTATTTTTGCGGCTTTCAGCAACGCGGCCAAAAATATAGTTGTAGAAAATATCCCGATTCGCAACAGATGCATTTGCCAATAAACTTTCATTTTCTCTTCCTAAACCAAATTCTTCAATAATAATTGGACGTTTTAAATTGTTAGCAACCTTAATATGGTCATCAATATATTTTCCTGCATTTTCCAGCGTTGTTGGTATTGTTTTTTCGGCGTCGTCAGCCTTAAACCAACCCCAGTTTTTAGGCCAAATGTGCATGGTCAAATAATCAATTTTTGGGTTTTGGTGCGTTCTTTCAAAAATTTCCATGCTGTCATTCGAACTGTTTTTTCCTTCAGAACCTGTAGAAATCAGGTGGTTTTTGTCTAAACTATCAATTAAATCCACAATATTATTTAGCCAAACCGTAAATTTAGCCTCATTTTCTACCGTAAAAAGCCTTGGTTCATTCCCAACTTGCCACGCCATAATTGTGTTGTCTTCCGTGTATTTTTTATGCGAATAAGCATTCGTTCGTCCCATAATAAACTTCACATGATTCTCCAAACCTTTCATACAAGGGGCACAGCTATAAAATTGTTCTGTATACGCCATAAATTGCGGCCACGTATTTGGAGCAATATTCGGAACCGGAATAGGACCTTTACCGTTCCATTCTAAATATTGCGACATTCCGCCAGACCATTCCCAATTATTAGTCAAATACAAAACTGCATACATCTTTCGTTTGCTCATTTCGTAAATTAAAAAATCCATTCCGTCAAGCAAATCTTTATCATATTTTCCTTGTTCGTATTGCAATGCCGGACGAACGGTAAAATCATATTTTCCGCCATCGCCGCCAACTAAAATTCGTAAATTATCGATTCCGTATTGCTGCATTAAATCCAGTTCGCGAAGCAATCTTTTTCGGTCGCCCACTTTTTTCGAAGCCAGTAAACTTCCGTACCAATAATTCGTTCCAATGTACGAGTACGGTTTATTGCCTTTGTAAAATTGTGTTCCCTTCACCGTAATTCTTTCCTGCGCCTGAGAAGCGATTGTAGAAAGAATCAAAGCAAATAGTATAGTTTTTAGAAGTGTATTTTTCATTATTTATTTTTTTTAGGAGCTGTTTCCTGCTATCCGTTTCAATCTTTTGTTCCGCTAAAAAGCGTCACAAAAGGATTTCCACTTCTATCAGGGCTAGGGATTTGGGTTTTTATAAGATACTTTACGTTTTTCACAATCTTGTCATTTCGACCGAAGGGAGAAATCACATCCAGAGAGCAACGAGGCGTGAATCCCGTAATGTGATTTCTCCCTTCGGTCGAAATGACACAAAATGCGGTTATTAAAATGATAAATATGCGAGTAAAAATCTGTTTTTATCCGTTTAAACCTGTTCAAATCCGTGTGCCATTTTAACTACAAAGTTACTTTGGCAATTCATACATCTTCGGCAATGAATTCAATAATGCCGATTTTGGTTTTGTTGCAAATGTTTTAAAATCTGTGGCATTCGAAACAGAACCATTCGGGACAAAATAGGCATCTTTGGAGTTATTCCAAAACATTACATAACTAATCGATATAGTAGAATCATATCCCTGAACATTGCTTATTGCGCCATAGAGATAAGTCGAAAACCAATCCGTAACCGGAGGTTTTGTTGCGCTAACCTGATATCCGGTTTCGGTCAATGCCGAAATTTTTACTTTATTAGCTGCGAGAGATCCAATCATTATAAGTTTTGCATTTGCTTTAGTTGCGCCAGTTTGACCTTGATTATCAAAATCACCGTAATTATCCATTCCAAGAACATCGACGTATTTATCGCCGGGATATCGGCTTAAATAATCTGCTTCTTTAGTATATGAATTGTCAGGCGAAAAAGCATATAAAATGTTGTGAACACCTTTAGTGTTTTTTAAATAGTCAACTGTAAACTGATAGGCTTTTTTGTAATCATCAGCAGAACAAAAATTAGCGCCCCACCAAAACCAGCTTCCATCAAACTCATGAAAAGGTCTGAAGATTATTGGAATCAATTCCCCATTCGCACCTTTTAAATTCGAAACAACGCTGGCAACTTTATCTAGTTTTTTCTTGTACCATTCGTTATTTGTTCCGCCTGGTAAAATACTTTTAAAAGCTGTCGCTTTTTGGTCTGCCGTCATATCTGCCGCATAAAAAGAATCTTCGTTGTTAGGTTCTCTCAAATGCCATGAAAAAGTATTGATCATACCTTTCGCATAAGCGGCTTTTACATCGCTAATTGTTTTTTCCTCTTGTTGATAAAACCAATTATCTGCTTGATTATTATTGTTTTTGTCTGTGATAAATATAAAATCAGAACCTAAAAGTGCGGGGTCAGAACCTGTGTTTTTTTTAATATCAGAGTCACCGCCATTATCCTGATAATAGCTATTAAAAGCGTCTTGTTGACCAATCGCAATTTTAGTTTTGGCAAGTTTTTTTAAATTATAAAATAAAGCTACAGTTTCTTTGGTAGCACTTGCATCGACCATATAAGTAGTGACATTTTGCGTCGTCAACGGATCAGTTTCTGCCGGCGGATTAATGATAACTTCATCTTTTGATGCGTTATCACTAGAACAACTTGTCACAGTCAAAACGGACAAACTTATTAATGCTATTTTGAGAAATGTAGTTTTCATTTTTGTTATGTTTTAATTCGGTTAATTAATTCCAGACACGCACGGCCATTATGATACGGACATTTCCAGAAACCTGCTTTGTCTTTTTCTATCAAAGAATTGTCGCGGTAAATTCCCCAAAACCATTCTCCGTTTTGTTTGTCCAGAATGTGTTTTTGTATAAATTCCCAATTTTTGTAAACGATGTCCAGATATTTTTGATCGCCGGTTAATTGATACGCATTATAAAAACCAATCAAAGCTTCGGCCTGAACCCACCAATGTTTTTCGGCAACTAATTCCTCTTTTTCAGGATCAAATTCATACCATAAACCACCATCAGAATCCAAACCTTCTTGGGTAACTTCTGCCATTTGAATGGCGTGTTTTTTATAACTGGCGATTAAATTCTCATCTCCGGAAATTTCGGCACATTGCAACAAAAGCCAAGCGGCCTCAATATCATGTCCATAAGAGATTACATCTGGTTTTTCGATCCAGTTTTCATCAAAAAACAAGCGTAAATGTCCTGTTTCAGTATTGATAAAATGTTTTTCGATCGTTTCTAATAATTCGATTATATCACTTTGCAGTTTTTTATCTTTCCAGACTTTAAACAAATTTGCATAGGCTTCTACGATGTGTAAATGCGTGTTCATTGTCTTTTTTTCGTTGGCATCTTTATCGCTCAAACGTAAGTCGTCGATAGGTTGCCAATCGCGGGTCAAAGCTTCAAAATAGCCTTTGTTTTCAGGATCGTAACTGTATTCCTGAATTTTTAAATATAAATTGATAGCTATTTCCAAAGCTTTATCTTCTTTAGAAATAGCATAATATTCAGATAATCCGTAGATCGCAAAAGCTAAAGCATAAATTTGATTTTTAGTATCTTTTGGCGTTTTATCAGCATTGATACTCCAAAATAAACCTCCAAATTCATTATCATAAAAATAATCCGAAAGAAACTCAAAAGCACGTTTGGCGATTTCTTTATGACTTTCGTCTTTTGTGATTTTATAACTTGACGAAAAAGTCCATAAAATTCTGGCGTTTAGAACAGAACCTTTCTCCGTATTGGAAATAATATGATCGTTGAAGTCAATTTGTCCAACAAAACCGCCATTTTGAGTGTCGATAGTATGTTTCGACCAATATTTTAAAATTGAATCAAGTTCGACTGATAATTCAGCTTTAAGCTGCTTTAGTTGTATTGACACGATGATTTAAATTGTGTTGTTTTTTTCGATTTGGCTGATGATTGTTTTCACTGAACCGGCAGAAATAAAAGTGTCCGAAGGCGCATTGGTAACATAATCAACCAGCTTTTCTACAGACGAAACTGCAACGTGCATTCTTGTGTCGGAGGAAGCATAATAGACATAAACAGTTCCGTCAGTATCTTCAATCCATCCGTTTGAGAATAAAACATTAGAAACATCACCAACTCTTTCAATTGCTTCAGGACCCATAAAATGTCCGGCAGGAACGTGTGTAACTTTGGCAATATCATCAAGATCTGTCATAAACATATAAAGGGTGTAGCGTAATCCTGCTGCAGTATTACGAACTCCGTGTGCCAAATGCAACCAGCCTTTTTCTGTTTTGATAGGTGCAGGACCAAGACCATTTTTCAATTCATAAATAGTGTGATACTGTTTCCCGAAGATGATTTTCTCGTCTTTTACAACCGGATTTGTCATGTCGTCAACATAACCCAAACCAATTCCGCCACCAGCTCCAACATCAATAAAACCATCTTGCGGACGTGTGTATAAAGCATATTTTCCGTTTACGAATTCAGGATGTAAAACCACATTGCGTTGTTGTCCTGTATTCGAAATCAAATCCGGCAATCTTTCCCAGTTTACTAAATCTTTTGAACGTACGATTCCCGCATTGGCTACAGCCGAACTTGTATCGCCTTTGGGAGCTTTTGGATCTTTTCTTTCGGTGCAAAAAATTCCGTAAACCCAACCGTCTTCATGATTAATCAAACGCATGTCATAAACGTTTGTGTCGGGTTCTGCGGTTTGTGGAATTACGCATGGTTTGTCCCAAAACTTAAAGTTGTCTACACCGTTTGGACTTTCTGCTATAGCGAAAAAAGACTTTCTGTCGATTCCTTCTACACGAACGGCAAGCAGATATTTTCCGTTCCATTTCATTGCGCCGGCATTAAAAGCGGCGTTCATTCCAATTCTTTCCTGTAGAAACGGATTGGTTTTTTCGTTTAAGTCAAAACGCCAGTTTAATGGTACGTGAGCTGCTGTAACAACTGGGTTTTTATAGCGTTCGTATATACCGTTTCCAGCTTCATCCTGAGGAGCATTTCTTTGCTCAATCAGTGTTTTATGTTGTTTTTCTAAGGCTGCTTTTCTGTCTTGAAAAGTAGTTGAAGAGGTTATTGTTGTCATATTAATCGATTTCTGTATGGGTAATAATTTTAATTGCTCTGGTCTCTTTTTTCGTCTAAATCGTGTTCTATTATTTGAAGTTTTTCTTCGGATAAAGGATAAAACAAAATAAATAGAACTGATATTATGGCTGCAATTGCAGGGAGAATACTTAACATTAACTGAATTCCGTTTTGAGTTACTGCCGTTTGTTCCACATTTGCCTGAAAACCATAATAACCTAAAAGCCATCCGGTTCCTGCGCCGCCAATTGTCCATCCAAATTTTTGCGACATTGATGAAGCGGAGAAAACTAATCCTGTTGCTCTGCGTCCTTGTTTCCATTCTGAATAATCAGCGCTATCTGCATACATGGACCAGATTAACGGAAAAATACAACCGGCACAAATACTGATTAGAACCTGAAAACTCATGATTAGTAAAACATCTTCTTTTCCGAAGAAGTAGAAAACTAAACTCAAAATAGCGGCTAAAGCCATAGCACCAAAAAAGGTTTTCTTTTTCCCGATTCTGTTTGCGATTGGTGTTGCGGCAATAACTCCAATAATATTTGCTGCTTGTCCCAGAACCAAATAAATGGAAGTTGGCGTCATATGAAAATTAGTTCCAAAAAGCGAAAAATCGAAGTTTACACTGCTGCTTACATAATATTTAAAGTAATAAACTGCTGCGCCGTCCCGAATGGAATTGAAAACTAAAGCGCCAATTCCGGCTCCTAGTAAAATCCACCATGGTTTATTTTTTAGTAAGTCATTTAAGTCTTCTTTTAAGTTGTTTTTCTCGTCCGAAATTGGTTTTACTCTTTCTTTAGTAAAGAAAAAACAGCCCCAGAAAAATAAAGTCGTAATTACTCCAAATACGGAAATTGTTGCCAACCAGCCTGTTTTTGAGTTTAGGCTTCCGCCGAAGTAATTTACTAATGGTTCAATTAACCAAAGTGCTAATAAACTTCCGCCAAAAGCAAAAACCATTCTATAAGATGATAGTGTGGTTCTTTCTTTTCGGTCAGACGACATAACGCCCAATAGTGACGCATATGGCACATTGATTAATGAATAGATCATCATCATTGCCGAATAGGTTACGTAGGCGTAGATTATTTTTCCTTTTTCGTCAAAATCTGGTGTGTAAAAAGTCAAAACTCCAATCACGGCAAAAGGCACGGCAACCCATAATAAATAAGGTCTGAATTTTCCCCATTTACTTTTGGTTCGGTCGGCGATGATTCCAACAATTGGGTCAAAACAAGAATCCCAGATTCTGGTAATCAAAAACATGGTTCCTACTACGGCAGGCGCCAATCCGAAAACATCGGTATAGAAAAAGAGAAGGTACATGCTGAAAATTTTCCAGAACATGGATGATGCGGCGTCTCCAAGGCCGTAACCTATTTTTTCTTTTAAACTAACTTTGTCGTGCATTAGGCTTTTTTTAAAGGTTGTGGTTTAGATTTTTGGTAATTATTTTAATGTTTCTATTTGTTGATTGTTTTTTGACGCGGATAAAACAGATTTACTTCGTAAAAACGCGGATAAAAACAGATTTTATTTTGAATTTGATATTTAAACACATAGAAGCATAGTTTTTTAGTACGCAGATTTTTAATTTTTAATTCTCAATTTTTAATTTTATTAATGTCCTTTTCGAATAATGTTTTATCCAGATTATAGAAATCTATAAAATCTTTCTCGCTTACCTGACCGGAATATGGCGCGTAATAATGCATCTTTTTTTCTTTTTCCTGCCAGCCGTGATTTCTCCATAATAAAACATAAGAGATTTTATAGTCTCCAATTGCTTTATCGAGAGTTCCTGTCCACCATTTTGGGTCCGGAATTGCTTCGTAACCTGCTTCGGCAATGGCTATTAATTTATGTTGGTTTGTTCCAAGTTCATTTATAATCTTAAGCTGATTCTGAACTTCTTCAATAAACTTTTTACCTTCTTTATCATTGTTATTCTGATAGGAATCAAAACTTAAAATATCAGCATAATCATCACCGGGATAATTAGCCAGGAAATCTTCTTTTGTGTTGAAACTACTTGTATTATAAATGTAAATTAAGTTGTGAACGCCCTTTTTCTGTAGATAATCAAAAGTGAATTTCCATACTTCTTTAAATTCTTCCGGAGTACAATTTCCTTTTCCCCACCAAAACCAGCCTCCGGTAAGTTCATGATAAGGTCTAAAAAGAACAGGAATGTTTTTTCCTTTTTTATCTTTTAAGGACAAGAGATAATTGGCTGCCTTGTCTAACCAAATGGTAAATTTTTTATTGTTTTCACCACCCGGTAAAACTGTTTTAAGTGAATTTGGAACGTTGTCCCAAGCACTTTTTCCGGTTGCAGGATTATCAAAATGCCAGCTAATTGTTGTGATTCCGCCTCTTTCGTGACCTTCCTCAATGTATTGCTTCATTTTTGTAAATGGAATTCCGTCTATATTGTTTGGGCTGTTTTTTTCTAAACCAGCCAAATCCCAACCATAAACGGCCGGATAATCGCCAACAACATCTTTTACGTCACTGCGACCGTCTTCGTATCTCCAGTTTACCCCGTAAGCAAGATCGTCCTGATGTCCAAATAAGTACCCTTTTTGACTCAACTGTATTAGTTTTTTATATAAGGAAACAGTTTCAGGTGTTGCTTTTTTATCTGAAAGTGACAAATTAGTATTACCAATAATAGGTTTTGCAGAACACGAAGTTGCTATAAATACCGCTGTAATTAGTGTTATTATGTTTTTTATCATCATGAATGTGCTTGTTTATCAGTGTAATAACTACACTTTTATAAATTGATAATGGTTGTAAAAACGGCTGATTTTTCAATCGAAAATTTCCTATCATTTTTAGATTAAAATTATCAAAACTATAAAAACATATTATATTAAAAATGATTAATGTTTATTATCAATGTTGTTTTTGTAAAATTGATAATTCTATTTTTCAAAGATAAACGGATGTTTATCGTATAATTAATATTATTTTATCAATTATATATCATATTATTGCAAACAAAAAATCTAATATCACTTCGTAAAACCGTTTTTAAAGATGAGTACTACTAAAAATTTTTATAGAGAAATTGCTCCGCTATCCGCCGGAGATAGTTTTTTAGTGTTTGACAGAGTAAAAGACAGCTTTGATTTTCCGGTACATTATCATCCGGAATTTGAGATAAATTTTATCTTAAATGGAAAAGGAGTGAAGCGTGTTGTGGGAGATAATATTGAAGAAATCGACAGTGTCGAATTGGTTTTGATTGGACCGAATTTATACCACGGTTGGGAATTAAATAAATGTACAAGCAAAAAAATCCATGAAATAACAATTCAGTTTCATAATGATTTATTTCACGAATCTTTGTTGTCAAGACGTATTATGAATCCAATTCGGGATATGTTTAATCGATCCATTCATGGTATTTTATTTTCAAAAAAAGTAGCCGAAGAATTAACTCCACGACTTGTAAGGCTTTCTAAACTTGATGGTATGGACTATTTCCTGGAAATTACGTCTTTATTATATGATTTGGCCAATTCCAGAAATCAGCGTTTGCTTTCGACTTATACGGTAGATTATGATACGTTTGATGATTATGATAAAATGAAGTTGGTTTATGAATATGTGCAAAAACATTTTGCCGAAAAAATCACTTTAGAAGATGTGGCAAATGTTGCCAGTATGTCTATTATTTCTTTTAATCGATTTATAAAAAAACGTACGGGGAAAACTTTTGTCAATTATATTAATGATATCCGTATTGGATATGCTGCCCGCTGGCTTGTTGAGAAAGATATGAGCGTTTCTGAGGTGGCTTTTAAATCTGGGTTCAATAATATTGCGAACTTCAATCGTAGCTTTAAGGCTATAAAAAACTGTACGCCCAGTCAATATAGAGAAGATTTTTCTGGATTAAAGCGTATTTTGTAATGATACTTTTTTTGCACAAACAAATATTATTTTTAACGAAATCGATTGCTTTTTCGATGATTCGTTAATTTTAATTTATAATTTCTAGTGGTTTATAGGATAGTGATTGCGAATAATGCAATTTTTTATTGCTTTTATTTTTATATATGTTTTTTTAAAGTGGTATAGTAAAAATATTATCATTAAATGATATAATACTATCGATTTAATGTTTTCTTGTGTTATAGATTTGTTAAATAATTTGAAAGAATAAATGCATCCTTATTTATGACTTGAATTATGAATAAAACAAATTTAAACTAACCAAACATTTATTATGAAAAAACTACTAACTAACTTTATTCATTGGAATGCTAACCACAGCGCTGTTCCTTTGATTTTATTTTTGTTGCTGACCTGCAATGCTATTACTGCCCAGGTAAAAGTGTCAGGAACTGTAGCTGATGAAAAGGGATTGTCTATTCCTGGTGCAAATATTACGGTTGTGGGACAAAAAACAACTGCTTCTACAGATTTTGATGGAAAATATACGATAGATGTTCCTGCAAATGCGACTTTGGTATTCACATTTATTGGTTTTAATCCACAGAAAATAGCTGTTGATGGAAAAAAGACTATTAATGTGGTTTTGAAATCTAATATTGAGGATTTAAAAGATGTTGTTGTAATTGGTTACGGAACTCAAAAAAGAAAGGATGTAAATAGTGCTATTTCCAGTATTAGCTCAAAAGATATCGAGAATTTAAAGGTTGCTTCTTTCGATCAAATGATGCAGGGTAAAGCTGCGGGTGTTGTTGTAAACAGCAATTCAGGTGAGCCGGGAAGTAACGTTTCAGTTAGGATTAGAGGGATTTCGTCTTTAACGGGTACAAATGAACCTTTGTATGTAATTGATGGTGTGCCAATATCCGGTGATGCTCGTAACTCGTCTACATCTGGAAGAAATGCACAGGGAAACAGCAATTTTTCTAACAATGGTAATATCACTCAGAGTCCATTGGCACTTATTAATCCTAGCGATATTGAGTCTATAGATATTTTGAAAGATGCTTCGGCAACTGCGATTTATGGTTCTCGTGGTGCAAACGGGGTTGTAATTGTTACTACAAAATCCGGTAAAAAAGGAACTGGAAAATTAACTTTCGAAAATTCATACTCTATTAGCAATTTGCCTAAAAAACTGCCTTCTATGAATTTGCAGCAATATGCAATTCATCAAAATGCTTTGGCAGATGTTTATGATCCTACATCAAAACGTCCTGAGTTTGCTCATCCGGAACTTTTAGGTAAAGGAACAGATTGGCAGGATGCAATTTATGAAACTGGAATTATGAAATCAAATCAGTTGTCTTTTTCAGGTGGTTCAGAAGGAATCAATTATTACATTTCTGGCGGAGTTTTAAATCAGGATGGTATTGTAATCGAATCTGGATTTAAAAGATATAATGTGAGAGCAAATATTGATGCCAAAATAAACAAATTCATTAAGGTTGGTGTTAATATCAGTGGGGCTCTTACAGATGAGAAATTGACTTTGAACGGTCAGTTTAACGGTGTGGTTGCTACCTCTTTATTAGCAACTCCTGATGTTGCGGTAAGAGAATTGTCCGGTGCTTTTGCAGGACCGCCTTCTGGAGGTAATACTTCATTTGTGAATCCGGTTGCGACTTCTTTATTAGGTTCTAATACTTTGGTTAGAAAAAACTATTCCGGAAATTTCTATACTCAAATCAATTTATTCAAAGGTTTAGAATATCGTTTTGAAGCCGGTGGATATATGTATGACAATTTAGGACAACGATTTGATCCTATGTATTCTTTAGGAAATGCCGTAAAAAATTATGCTAATTTGTATTACAATCCATCTTCGGGTAATTCCTGGAACTTGAAAAACATGCTTACCTATAGAAATACGATTGGTAAACATAATTTTACGATTCTGGCTGTACAAGAATCAAACAGATCACACTGGGAAGGATATACAATAACAGCAGAAGGATATAAGGATAACGGTGATAAATCTCTTGCGGCATCAGATTTGCCTAAAGCGGTTACAAGTGGTGTTTATTCCGGAACTCAAACTCTTGCTTCTTATTTAGGAAGGGTTGTTTATGATTTTGGTGATAAATATAGCGTTTCTGCTTCGGTAAGAACTGATGGATCTTCAAAATTTTTCTACGGAAACAAATGGGGCGTTTTTAGTTCTGCAAGTGGTTCCTGGAAACTTTCGAATGAGGCTTTCATGGAAGGGACTAAAAAATATGTTGATAATATTAAATTAAGAGTGGGTTGGGGACAAACAGGAAACAATCAGATTGGAAACAATTTGTATGATTCTAACTTGCATATAGTAAATAGCTCAATGGGTACTTCTTATTTGCCATCAAATACACCTAATAAAAAGTTGAAATGGGAAACTCAGGATCAGACGAACTTAGGTCTTGATTTTACAATGTTCAAGTCTAAACTTAATGCTTCGATAGATGTTTATAAAAAAGTTTCTAAAGATTTCTTGTATCAGGTTCCTTTGCCAAATTACCTTTCAGGAGGTGGGGATTATGAAGGTGGTGTAAATCCTCCGTCTTTTAATCTTGGAAGTATGCGTAACAAAGGGATTGAGTTTACAGTTGGTTATACAGAGAAATTCTCAAATAATTTTTCGTGGAATGGTAGTTTGAACCTTACTAAATATGTAAATGAAGTTACCAATATGGCGGGATTAAATATTGTGAAAACAATGGGTACGCTTGCTTATAATACTGTGACGGTATCCAGAACTCAGGAAGGTATGCCACTTGGTGAATTTATTGGGTACGAAGCTGTAGGTATTTATAGAACTGATGATGATTTAACAAAATACGGTCATACAGATGCTACAGGTGCTAAAGTTGTTTTGAAAAATGGAACTAACTCACTAATGCCAAATTTCGAAAAAGGTGATGTAATTTATAAAGATCAAAATAACGATGGTGTTATTGATTTAAATGACTTGAAAGCGATTGGAAATCCAAATCCAAAATTTACTTACGGATTCACAAATAACTTTAAATACAAAAATGTCGATTTATCAATTTTTGTTCAGGGAACATCTGGAAATAAGTTAATGAATTTAACCCGCATGTCTGGAACATTAAACAGTAATATGGGGACAAATTACTTGACAGAAGCATCAGATTTTTATTCAGCATCAAATATTAATGGTGCTTTACCTAGACCATCATCTTATGATAATGTCAATAATGCAGTATCAACACGTTTTATAGAAGATGGGTCTTATTTAAGAATTCAGAACGTAACCTTAGGGTATTCTTTGCCATCTGATTTGATTTCACAACTAAAATTATCAAGATTAAGAATTTATGCTTCGGGACAAAACCTATTCACTTTTACAAAATATACAGGTTATGATCCTGAGGTAGGTTCTTATAACCAGGATGCATTGTTGTCAGGAGTTGATAACGGTCGTTATCCGGTGCCTAGACAAATTACTTTTGGTTTTAATGTTGAATTTTAATACGAATTAATATGAAAAATATAATAAAAAGAAGCGGTGCTGTTGCTATAACACTTGTATTACTGATGTCATCTTCTTGTTCTCAGGATTTTATCGATGTGCCTGCAGAAGGAACACCTACTATTGGTAATTATTACGACTCTGATGTAAAACTTGATAATGCTACAAACGGATTGTATGGTCTGGTGTGGTTTAATATGAATAAATCAGCTTTTTACGGTATTACTGATGTAATTTCCGGAAATATGTATGCGGATGTTTATAATGATTTTGGAAAATTTACAGATTTGAGTTTTACCAATTCGCAATCTTTTATTTCAGATGCGTGGAGATCTTGTTATGGAGCTGTTGCAAATTCTAACGCTTACATTAATAGTTTGCCTCAAAATGTTGGACCAAATGTGACTAAAGAAGCCTTGAACAATGCTTTGGGAGAGTCTCATTTTATTAGAGCGTTCTCTTATTTCTTTTTGGTAAGATTATGGGGAAATGTGCCGATTATCGAAAACAATGCCGATTATTCTCTGAATTATGTGATTCCAAGTAATCCTACTGAAGATGTATATAAGTTTATAGAAAACGATTTGAAATATGCAATTGCTAATTTAAGAACTAAAAACAGAGGTTCTAATTATGCTGGAAATGCACACGTATCAAGTGGTTCTGCAAAAGCACTTTTGGCTAAAGTATATTTATATGAGAAAAAATATGAATTAGCACGAGCATTGGCTCAGGAAGTTATCAATAGCGGAGAATTTAAATTATTAGGTGGTGACGAATTGCCAACGAAATCTTTTGCTGATTTATGGCTGCAGAAAAATAATAATAACGAAGAGTCTATTTTTGCATGGCAATGGACCGGAGCAGGAGGTTATTTTGACGGAAATTTTTCGAATACATTATTTGCTCCTGAAAATAGATTGGTAGAAACTACTTACTCTGGTCAGATAGCGCCATCACAAGATTTAATTAAAAATGTTTACGAAGATGGTGATAAAAGAAGAAAGGAAACATTTATGTTACCGGGAGATTTTTATCCAAATTTAACTTACGCCCAAACGCTTGACGTAGATTCTCCATTGGTTTTAGGATATACGTTTGCTGTCGAAAATGAGGCTCAAAAATCTGGTGCCGGATTGAAAAAGTATGTAATCGGAAAAGAAAATTTACCAATTACCGGACCGTTTAATCCGCCATTTAATGGAGAAAGCAGTATGAACAGTTATATGATGCGCTATGCAGAGTTATTATTAATACATGCAGAAGCAATTTTAGGATCACAATCCGGTAGTACTTCAGATGCACAAGCGCTTAAATCATTTAATGCAGTGCGCAGAAGAGCGGGAGTTCCTGAAAAAGCAACAATTTCTTTTAATGATATATTTAAAGAAAGACGTGCTGAATTAGCCTGCGAAGGTGATTATTATTTTGATTTGGGACGTTTGCCATTCAGTGAAGCCAAAGCAATACTAGAAGCACAAAACAGGGGAAATAAAGAGGTAGAGAAACATATTTCAATCTCTGCAACAAACCTTTTATTGCCTTATCCTGCAGATGATTTGATTAAAAATCCAAAATTGAAAGAAGTAGCTCCGTATACTTTTAAATAATTTTTAAAAATAAAAATATGAAAAATATAAAAATTGTTTCGTTAGCGGCATGTATGGCATGGTTGTTATCTCTAATGTTTTTTAGTGCCTGCTCAAATGACGATACTGCTTCTGCTTCTTCGGGAGCGCCTGTTATAGAGTCTGTGATGCCGTCTGGTTATAATGTTGATGGGAGTTTAAAACCATTAACTCCTGTTACTTTAGTAGATCCGAAAAATTATTATGTCATTCATGGTAAAGGATTGCTTACAACAACAAAGGTTTACTTTAATGATTTTGATACCTACTTCAGACCCACTTTTGTGACAGATACAGATATCATTATATTAGTAGATGAAAATACGCCGTATGCAAATGTTTCAAATCAGTTAAAAGTTGTTACAGCAAAAGGAACAGCGGTTTTTAATTTAATTGTTGCACCGCCAGTACCAACGATTACCCAGTTTTACCCTATAAATGCCACAGTAGGACAAGAAGTAACAATAACCGGAAAGTACTTTTTGAATCCGATTGTTACTCTTGCAGAAACAAAAACTCAAGCAGCAGTTCCTGTTACTGTGGTTTCGTCTACATTAGAAAAAGTGGTTATTAAGCTGCCTGAAAATGCAGATTTGAGATATCTTAATGTTGCCAATGTTTCTGGTGGAGTAAATTCTGCTTATGGTGTAGGAACTGCAATATTTGATGATGTTTCTTACTATGGTTTAGATTTTCCAGCATGGAATAATTATACTTATTTGACTGATGGTAAAGCAGAACAAGGAACAACTTACATTGCAAAAGATATGGATGCATGGGGAAATTTACAAGGAAACTGGAGTTGGTTTGATAAGCTTGCGCCTTATTCAGGAATACGTGTAGCGATTAAAGCAAAAGTCGAAGGAAAAGTTAGATTAGTATTTAACGGAGATTGGAGTGATAAATCGCCTACATTGAGTGTAACTACAGAGTGGAAAACATTCTATCTTCCTTGGTCAATGTTTAGTAGCTCTGACCGAGTTCAAAATATTACATTCCAAAACCAAACAGCAACAGCTAAAGGTGATGGTTTGCCAAATACCTTTTATATTGATAATATTGGTTTCATGTTAAAAGCAGAATAGTGAATTGTAATTAGTAATTTGAAAACTCCATTTTGATATTTCAAAATGGAGTTTTTTATTAAAGAAAATTCTTTCTTAAATTGACGATATAGTATTGCGTTTTAATAAAATAGTATTGAATGTGTGTAAAATGGATGTTTAAATTTACATATAACTTTTATTTTAACACAAAAAAACACAATTATGAAAAACAATTACATTTCGAATTTTGGTTTACTAAAAAGAAAATTCATTTTAGTATCAGTTTTTTTTCTTTTAATGATTTCGGTTGGACAAGCTCAAACAATTTCAGGATATAATCCTTATTGTATCGCAAGTAATCCCACATATACCATCACAAATCCTCCTGCTGCGGGTACTTACGATCAGGTAGTATGGTTGTCAAATGATGCCGGAATAAGTTTTTCAGGAAACCCTTCTCCGTTGACACTTTCGAAAGTAGTAATAAAATCAGGAAATTTAATTGCGGCTCCAAGTGCTATATACGCAAGATTTTATTTAAATGGAGTTTTTGTTATAGAGACCCCTTATTTTAATTTTATTACTCCAACGCCGCCAACTACACCTAATTACTCCGTTACAAAAACAAATGATTATTGTACAACCCAATATCATATTATAACACTAAATGTTACACCAAATCCAAACCCAAGCCCTAATACCAACTATAGTATTGCGCCTAGAATTGCGGATGCAAGTATTGTAATTACACAGACTTCTAAAAATATATTCGAATTAAAATTACCATTAAACGGAGACTCTTATTTTTTATATGACCTGACAAGTACAACATCTTCGTCTGGTTGTTTGTCTAATTCAGTAACAGTCACGACTTATGGAAATTCGGTTCCTTTAAATTTAACCGGATGTGCAAACAATGCTCCCGGAACAAATTATGAATTTACAGTTTCGCCAAATCCGTACAGCAACGGATATATCACCATAGTTTCTTCGGCAGTTACGCCATCGTTCACAGGAACATGTAAGGTTTTTAATAGTTCAGGTATTTTGATGACGACATTTTCATTGTTAAATTCAAGTACAGCATATGCACTTAAATCTACCGTTGGAGCTTCGTTAACAGCCGGAATGTATGTGGTTCAGGTAACGTATCCAAATGGAATTGTAAAAACGAAAAATTTAGTAGTGAATTAAGATTTGTTCTTTAGAAAAAAAGAACTCCATGTCGAGATATCGATATGGAGTTTTTTATAATTTTAAAATATATTAGTTACAGCAGCAGATTAAAAATTAATAATACAAAATATCAAAATAGAATAAAATGAAAAAAGCAGTACTATTATTGTTTGCATTAAGTATGTCAAATTTTGGCTATAGCCAAGGAAATACGCACACACAAAAAGCCGGTAAATTTGAAGGTCTGGCTATGACACCGCCAATGGGTTGGAATTCATGGAATACTTTTGAAACCAATATCGACGAAAAATTGGTAAAGGAAACCGCAGATATTATGGTTTCGTCCGGAATGGCAGCTGCAGGATATAATTATATTGTACTTGATGATGGCTGGATGACAAGAGAACGCGATGCAAATGGGGATTTAGTTCCGGATCCGGTTAAATTCCCTAACGGAATGAAAGCCGTAATAGATTATGTACACAGTAAAGGTCTTAAGTTTGGTTTGTACAATTGCGCCGGAACCCAAACTTGCGCCGGTTATCCGGGAACACGTGGTTATGAGTATCAGGATGCGAGATTTTATGTTAAACTTGGAATTGATTTTTTAAAATATGATTGGTGTAATACACAAGGAATTACCGCCAAAGAAGCTTATACAACAATGAGTAATGCGCTTAAAACCGCCGGAAAACCTATTGTTTTCAGCCTTTGCGAATGGGGAAATAATCAGCCTTGGGAATGGGGAAAACCTGTTGGAAATTTATGGAGAATTTCAGGAGATATTTATCCTTGTTTTGATTGCGAATTTAAACATGAAGAAGGTAATTGGTCGTCTTGGGGATTCATGAAAATTATCGAAATGCGCAAAGATATTCGCAAATATTCAGGTCCGGATCACTGGAATGATTTTGATATGATGGAAGTGGGCGACGGAATGACCAATATCGAAGATAAAGCACATTTTACAATGTGGTCTATGATGGCTTCTCCATTAATTGCGGGAAACGATTTTAGAAAAATGTCAAAAGAAACACTTGCAATTTTAACCAACAAAGAACTAATTGCAGTTGATCAGGATAAACTCGGAGTTCAGGGTTTTAAATATTCTGCAGAAGAAGGATTAGAGGTTTGGGTAAAACCTTTATCAGATGGGAATTGGGCTATAACTTTCTTAAATAGAAGTGATGTTGCCAAGAAAATCAATTTTGATTGGAAAAAGCATACCATAAAAGATGCTGATTTTGGCTATGAAGCCAATTTTAATAAAACAATCTTCAAACTAAAAGACCTTTGGCAGAATAAAGAAATCGGGAACACAAAGAAAAATTTCGTTTCGGATATTGCTCCTCACGATGTTATTACATTAAGATTAATTCCTTAAAACGGTTTGTTATGAAATCAAAAGCTAAAATTTTTACAATTGTTTTCCTGTTGATGTTTTGTGCTTCAAAAGCTCAGTTTGTAAAACATCATGGACAATTACGGGTACTTGGAACTCAACTGGTAGACCAAAATAATAATCCTGTTGTATTAAGAGGAATGAGTTTTGGCTGGCATAGTATGTGGCCTAGATTTTACAATGAAAAAGCAGTTAATTGGTTAAAAAAAGATTTTAATTGTACAGTGGTTCGCGCTGCAATGGGAGTCGAATTAGGAGAATGGGCGTATTTGAAAGAGCCGCAATTTTCGAAAGAAAAAATGGAAGCAGTTGTAAATGGAGCAATAAAGTCAGACATATATGTAATTATAGATTGGCACAGTCATAATATAAATCTGGAAGAAGCCAAAGCTTTTTTTGGTGAAATGTCTAAGAAATACGGTAAACATCCCAATATAATCTACGAAGTTTTTAATGAACCAGATTATGAATCCTGGTCAGAAGTTAAGGCTTACGCCGAAGATGTAATCAAAGTAATTAGAGAGAATGATCCAAACAATATCATTCTGGTGGGCTCACCGCATTGGGATCAGGATGTAAATCTTCCTGCCGAAGACCCAATTAGAGGATACGATAATATAATGTACACCATGCATTTTTATGCCGCCACACACGGAAAAGAACTAAGAGACAGAACAGACGATGCTATAAAAAGCGGTTTGCCAATTTTTGTTTCAGAATCGGCAGGAATGGAAGCGTCCGGCGATGGACCATTAAACATGAAAGCATGGCAGGAATATATCGATTGGATGGAAGCAAAAAAGCTTAGCTGGATAACCTGGTCAGTTTCTGATAAAGACGAAACATGTTCTATTTTGAAAAAATCTGCAAAATCAGAAGGAAAGTGGAAAGAAGAAGATTTAAAGGAATCAGGAATTAAAGTTCGTGAGTTTTTAAGAAAATACAATACACAAGAATAGCGTTAGCTGTCTTACTTATAGTGAAGCCTGTTCAAATTATGAACAGGCTTTTTTTGTTTTAATTGTAAAATGAATTGTTTTGATGTCAAGATTTAACCTTGTGTTCAATACTCTTTGGAAGTTTCTGACTTCTTATTTTTGTAGGAATTTTGACAATTTGTTTTCTGTCATTATACAGTTGTGTCTATAAGAACTGTTTTTGTGTTTTAGTTTTGTTTTTATAGTTACCCCTATTTTTTATAGGGGTATTTATTTTTAAAATGTTTTTTATGTGTGTTTTTTGGTGGTTTGTGTGATATTTTTTGATGTATGTTGATTTTTTTTAGTGGTTTAGACTGAAAACGTATTATTGAATTTTTAAAAATAAATCTGTTATAATGTCAAATCACGATTATTGTTAAAATAATTTTTGTAATCCATAATTCTCGCTGTAAAATGGCAAAAAAGTAGATCTGAATTGTTCTACTCATACAAAAGTTAATAAATTCGCTAATGAAAATGAAGAGGTTTTAGGGGGAGAATGTGAAGGTTTTAGAAACGACTTATACTATTAAATAGATATATAAAAGATTAACTAACCAAAATCAATTAATAACTAAAAACCAATTAAACCATGAAAAAAGTATTACACATTTTTGCCGCGATGTTAACGAGTTCTTTTGCCTTCGCCCAAGATGATACTGAAACACCAGTATCGCCAGCAACCACTTGGGGAGGGTCAGCAGACGCTTATTATAAATATGATTTTTCAAAACAAATGAACGGATTAACGAGCTTTACCAACTCTCAGGATTCATTTGAACTAGGAATGGCATCAGTTCAAGCAAGTCATACTTTCGGAAAAGCTTCTGTTTTTGTAGACTTAGGATTCGGAAAAAGAGCAGGTGAGTTTTCATATAATGAAACAACAGATAAAGATATTTATTCTAAATTTTTAATAAAACAATTGTTCTTTACCTATCAAATTACAGAGAAATTTAAAGTAGTGGCAGGTAGTTTCGGAACACACATTGGGTATGAAGTATTAGATGCTATAGGCAATAAAAACTACAGTATGTCATATGCATTTTCATACGGACCGTTCTTTAATACAGGAGTAAAAGCGCAATATACATCAGGTAAATTTACCGCTATGTTTGGTATAACAAACCCTACTGATTTCAAATCAGCGATGGATGCAGGTTCTAGTCAAAAAACATACATAGGACAAGTTGGATATGTGGGAGAAACAGGAAGTGCGTACTTGAATTTTACATCAGGAAGTACGAACCCTACTCCGGGAACTTTGGTAGTGCCATCTAATGAAAATAAATCACAAATCGATTTTGTGGCATCAAAAACAATAACAGATGCTTTTGCTTTAGGATTTAATGCAACTTATGCTAAAACTAAAAATGATTTTGACAGTACTTTAGATGGGGAATGGTTTTCATTAGTAGGATATGCTAATTATGCTTTCAAGCCAACTTTGAGCCTAGCATACAGAATGGAATATTTTGATGCCAAAGATGCTGCAGCAAGTTTAGGAACAGTTGCCGGAACCAATGTTTTTGCGAACACAGTTTCATTAAATTACAAAGTTGGAAAACTAACTATAATTCCAGAGTTTAGATACGACGCAGCATCAGAAGATGTTTTTCTGGACAAAGATGCTAATCCAACAGGAGGATCATTCTTCGGATTAATTGCTACAACATACTCTTTCTAGAGATAAAGATTGATATTTTTTTTTTTTTTTTGGAGCTGTCGAAACATACTAATGTTTTGGCAGCTTTTTTATTAGGAGTTTTTTTGCCACAGATACAGGGATTAAAAAAGATTTTCTTTGTAGGTTCTTTCTTTAGTTACAAATTGCACAAATTTTTACAAATTTTTTTCGCGGAATCTATGCTAAAGCTTATTGATGTTATGTTAAGGAAATTTCCATAATGTATTAATGAAACTTTCGGCAAAGTATTGAAACACAATATTGTCATTTCGAACGAGAAATCTCCATAAGTAACTCCGTGACAAGAATCCAATCTTTATCGAGCTTCTCGCGAAGATTTCTTATTCCTCGAAATGACAATATTGTGTCTAAGCTTTGCGACTTTGGAAGGAAGATTTGTGAAAATTTGTGTAATTTGTGGCAAAAGAAAACGTACAGGAAGAAGTAATCTTTTTAATCCTAATAAATCTCGAAATGAACTGTGTCTAAGATTTGCGACTTTGACAGAAAAATTTGTGGCAAAAGAAAACGCATAGTAAGGAATAATCTTTTTAATCCCTGTATCTGTGGCAAAAAAAAAGCGCGTTTCTAAATGTTTAGAAACGCGTTTTATATTATTAGTTGCTTTGTATTACTGAAGCTGTTTTTTGTAGATCGAGTAAATCGTGTCAATTGTTTTTCTGTCTAAAGTAGGCGTTACATCCGTTTGAATATAATGTAATTTGAAAGCTATAATTGCAGCCGAAAGATTTTTAGTATTATAACCAATAATTCTCAAAGCCTGTTCAATTTTAAAATCAAAAGGAGCTTCTTCCAGAACTTCGTCAGGCCAGATTCCAAAACCTTTTTCTGCTAAAGTTTTCCAGGGAAATAAAGCACTTGGATCCTGTTTTCTACCTGGAGCAATGTCAGAATGACCTAAAATGTTTTGTGTTGGAATGTTATATTCCTTTTTCAACTTTGTCAAAAGAGCAACTAAACTGCTTATTTGTGCTTCCGTAAAAGGTTTGAAACCATTATTGTCAAGTTCAATCCCAATAGAAGAAGAATTCAAATCAGTATTTTTTCCCCACGTTGATGCGCCGGCATGCCAGGCTCTTAAATAATCATTCAGCATCTGAATTACTTTTCCGTTTTCAGAAATAATATAATGAGCGCTTACCTGTGTTCTCGTTAAAGTAAACGTTTTAATAGTTTGCTGAATAGAATCTTGCGCCGTATGGTGCAGGATAATAAAACTAGGTTTTCTTAAATTAAAATTTACAGTACCAACCCATTCTGTATTAACTCCATTTAGTAAATAAGTAGATCCTGTTTTTGACAAGGTATCTTTTACAATCCCTAATTGTGAGGCATAAGAAGTATCAATAACAACAGGAGGAATAGGAGGAATTGCCTGCGGATCTTTACTTGTAATTTGATTCTCTAAGGTTTTAAGCTGCTGATCGTAAGCTTTTTCAGTGTTTTTATAAGGATTTGTAGAGCAAGAAGTAATAATAATTGCTAAAATCAGATAACAAAAATGTTTTTTTGACATGGTTACTTAGATTTTTAAGATGAGGTTCAAACAATTATTCTTGAATTTTTGCTGCTCCTGTATCTTCTTTTATTTCTTTTGTTTCTGAATCCTTATTATCCTTTTTCTTTTTTGATTTTGACTTTTTAATTTCTTTAAAGTTATTCATAAAAGCAGTGTACTTTTCTATTTGATCAGGATTTAAAAAAGCCGTTATTTTTTTAGTAGTACTTTCTCTTAAAGCTTTAATCTGTTCAATTTTTTGATCCTGACTGCTGCTTTCATTTTTTAAAAGAATTCCTTGCTCTCTCATGCTGTCTGCCAAAACGTTTGTGATAGCAATTGCCTGAAGTTCATCAAGGTTTACTTCCGGTTTCATTTGATCAACAATTTTAGCAGCCGTTTCTTCTACCGGAATTTCTTTAGGTTTGCTTGGCGCATTTTGCTGTTGACCAGCCATCATGCTTCGATCCATTCCCATTCCACCGCCTCTTCCATAGCCATTATTATTGCCATAACCGCCACCGCCGTAACCATTATTATATCCATTTCCGTATTGTGCCGAAGCAAAATTGAAACAGAACATAGTAAAAACCAAAAGAAAAAAAGATTGAGTAGGTTTCATAAAAATATATTTATCTAAAATTGATAATTCTTTAGCGTAAATTTAAGCAGGTTCTCCGTATAAATCAAATTCTGTAGCCTCTATTATTTTTATATTAACAAATTCACCAGTTTTTACGTAATGTTTAGATGCATCGATCAAAACTTCATTGTCAACATCAGGGCTATCAAATTCGGTTCTACCCACAAAATGAGCACCTTCTTTTCTGTCAATGATACATTTATATACCTGACCAACTTTTTCCTGATTCAAATCCCATGAAATTTGAGATTGTAACTCCATGATTTCGTTAGCTCTGGCTTGTTTTACATCATCCGGAACATCATCTTCCAATAAGTAAGCATGAGTATTTTCTTCATGAGAATAAGCAAAACAACCCATTCTGTCAAATTTCATTTCCTGAACAAAATCTTTCAAAATCTCAAAATCTTCCTGAGTTTCTCCAGGATATCCAACGATCAAAGTAGTTCTGATGGCCATTCCCGGAACCGCAGCACGAAAATCTTTCAATAACTGAGTAGTTTTAGCCTGAGTAGTACCGCGACGCATAGATTTCAAAATAGAATCTGAAATATGCTGCAACGGGATATCTATATAATTACAAATCTTTGGTTCGCGTTTCATTATTTCCAAAACATCCATTGGGAAACCAGTAGGAAAGGCATAATGCAAACGAATCCATTCAATACCTTCAACTTTTACCAAAGCTTCCAGAAGTTCAGCAAGATTTCTCTTCTTATAAATGTCAAGACCGTAATAAGTCAAATCCTGAGCAATTAAGATTAATTCCTTAACGCCATTTTTTGCTAAACCTTCAGTTTCTTTAACAAGTTTTTCAATAGTTTGCGAAACGTGTTTTCCACGCATAAGCGGAATAGCACAAAAACTGCAAGGTCTGTCGCAGCCTTCAGCGATTTTCAGGTAAGCGTAGTTTTTTGGAGTCGTTGTCAAACGTTCTCCTAATAATTCATGTTTATAGTCGGCACCTAATGCTTTCAATAATTGAGGTAACTCAGTTGTACCAAAATATTGATCTACATTCGGGATTTCTTTTTCTAAATCCGGTCTGTAACGTTCAGATAAACATCCTGTAACAAAAACCTTATCAACAAGTCCTTTTTCTTTTTTATCAGCATATTCCAAAATCATGTTTACTGATTCCGCTTTAGCATTGTCAATAAAACCACAAGTGTTGATTACGATAATGTTTCCTTCTCTTTCTGCAGGAGCTTCATGTTCAACTTCTTTTCCGTTTGCACGAAGCTGACCCATAAGCACTTCACTGTCATACACATTTTTCGAACACCCAAGAGTGATTACGTTAATTTTGTTCTTTTTTAAAGACTTGGTTCTCATACTTTTATAAATTGGAGTGCAAAATTACACTTTTTTATTCAAACACCGCTTGTTTCCTTTTCTTTTAGATGTTTTTTGTGAAGCCAATCTCCTGAAATTTCGGGATCGCTTGTATCTTTTTATTTTTAAAGGAAAAATAAAAAGGATACTCCCGAAGCGCAATGTCATTAAGTTAAGGGAATATCTATCCCGAAGCTTCGATACTTTGCTGAATAAATCTCGCGCAAAGGCACAAATCCGCAAAGAAAATCTATATAAACTTGGCGGCTTTGTGCCTTTGCGTGATTTTTTTTAGTCTTAACTGTCTAAAAAAGCTTAACTTAGTAACATTGCCCGAAGCGTCGGGATCATCACGGCTAAAAAAAAATCCGTCAAGTAACACCTGACGGAAATTTCAATTCATCTATTTATTCTTAATTACAATTCAAATAATAAAGTCAAAGAAACATTATTTAGTTTCGATGTAATGTTTGGGCCATCTGTAAATCCTATATCAAAAAATCCCGGATTTGATTTTCTTTCCAAATAAGAATAAGCCAGGTCTACTTTTGTTGCTCCAAAATTATAACCTAAACCTCCCGAATAACTGTTTAGATCTCCAATTGTAGTTCCGTTTTTATATGGACTTCCTTCAAAGCGGTAACCACCACGAAGGCTCAGTTGCTTTATTTTGTATTCGGCACCAACTCTTAATTCTCCATTGCTGGTTAATTGATTGCTAATTTGATTGTTAACACCTCTAAAGCCTGGGTCATTTGTTGGCTTGTATTTAGTATTTCCGTAATCTTTAATAGAGTAGTCTACACTAATTAAACCTGATTTTCCAAATACATAAGCTGCACTAAAAGTTGTTTTTCCAGGAGTTTGTAACGTGTAAGGCTCGTAAATGTTTACGACATCTGGGGCTACATCTGCATATTGTTCAGGTTGATTAATAGCTTGTCTATCTGTGAATAAGCTTTGGGAAGTTTCGTCGTAAAGATCATACCAGGTATTTGATTCGTAAGCTAAACCAAGACGGAAAGCTTCCGTAACTTTAGCAATAGCACCAAGTTGAAAAGAAAAACCATTTCCGTAAGTGTATAAATTGTTATTGAAAGTTGCTCGAGATATGGTTTCTGTTGCTGTCAATGGATTAATATTGGATTCGAAAAAGCTTGTTGATCTTCTGTAGTCAAGAACGTGAACATTTAAATTGGCTCCAAAATAAATTCTGTCCTTATATGAAGTTGCAATATTAAAACTTACCTTACTATTGTATCCACTTTCAGATATTATGTTATCTTGATAATAACTTCCTCCCGCAGGAACTCTTGTTGTGTAAGAATTAGTTGCATTATCGTAGCCGATAATTTTTCCTTGATAACCTAGATATGCTTGTTGAGCATTATATCCTGAAAGGTTTGGGTATTGCCCATTAGGAAGGTCAGATCCTAAATTTCTATAAGTATAAGTGTAGCTATCGTTATTAATAAGTCCAACAGGCACTGGCGCTCCACCATTACCATGATTTGCAAATTCTAAAAAATATGAATCTATAGAATTTGGATTTGTTCCTGCTGAAAAAACACTGTTGTCAAAGTTTTTTGTGTTTTCGTAAGTTGCTCCAATTACAATTTTTTTCCAACTGTTATTTGGGCTATGATCATGGAAAACAAAAACACCACCGGCTTGGTTTAATATAAACGAATTGTCTTTGTCGCTGGTTTGAGTACCAAAATAGTTAGAGTTATTCTTTGTAGCTTGATTGCTAAAAGTTATTCCAACCTGATTGTTAGAAAATATGGCAGATCCTGCAGGATTGACAGTTATAGCAGATAAATCTCCTCCAACAGCACCAAATGCACCGCTCATCGCTCTGAATCTTGCTGTTCCGGTTATGTTGTCTTGTGCATAGCGAATAGCATCAGATACTTCTTGTGAATGTGAGACGCTAACAGTTAGTCCTGTAATTAGTAGGAATAATATTTTTTTCATTTTGGGTAAGTTTTAGTTTGATTTTTCGATTCTGAACAGGGAAGAAGAGATTATCTTCTTCCTCCGCCCCCTCCACCGTAAGATCTTCCGCCACCGCCACCGCCACCAGATGATCTCATGCTTCCGCCGCCACCGCTGTTCATAGAACGTGATGGGCTAGGAGAGTAGCTTCTGGTTGGACTGCTATTGTTGTTATTGTAGTTGTAGCTTCTGTTTGTATTCGTATTGCTGCTTGATCTTCTGTTAGTGTAATCCGTATATTGAGCACTTGAACCTCTTCTGTTGGTGTAATTAGGATTAGTAGAATTGTAGTTTCTTCCGTTTACAGAATTACTTCTTCTGAAATCAGTATAACCATTTGATCGGTTTGTGTTGTAATTTCTATTTGTTGTATAGTTTCTATTTGTAGTGTAGTTTCTATTGTAGCCACCTCTGTTTGTAGTGTAGTTTCTGTTGTAGCCATAATTTCTTCCTCCATAATAAGCGGCAGAACCTCTTCTTCCGTAGTTATACGCATAGTTGTTGTATCCGTAATAAGGTCTGTAACCTGGGTAGCCCCATCCGCCACCCCAATATCCCGGGTATCCCCACGCATATCCAGGGTAACCCCAGTAACCTCCATATCCATAATAAGGATATCCAAATCCAAAACCGAATCCCATTGACCATGTTGGGTCAGAGTACACGTTTACAGAAACATCGGTGTTTGCACTTCCCCATGCAGGATATGCTGTAGCAGAAGCGGTTTGAGTACTGTCACTGTCAGCATAATTGCCATAACTGTCAACATCTGTAAAAATTTCAGTTGGCTGATTATCGTCTTGTAATGATTTAAAGTAATCCTTATATTGATTATTTGTATTGTTAGGTGCTTGAGCATACGTTCTTTGTGAGCCACCATATACACCATCATTGTCTTGGTAGGATGTATTTTGGTAAGAACCACACGATGCTAGTAGAAAACTCAATAATCCAATTAAGTAAAAATGACTTGAGTTTTGGCGGAGAGATGTAGAAGTTTTCATATCTGTGGTGTTTTTTATTGTTGCACATTACAAAAATAGTTAGTTTTGTCAAACTATTTAGTTAAAATAATTAAAACAAAATTTGTGCCAAACTATTCAATATGAGTAAGAACCTCACTACAAGATCAGAAGATTATTCGAAATGGTATAACGAGCTGGTTGTAAAGGCAGATCTAGCCGAAAATTCAGGCGTTAGAGGATGTATGGTTATTAAACCGTACGGATATGCTATTTGGGAAAAAATGCAGGCGGAGTTAGATAGAATGTTTAAAGAAACAGGACATCAAAATGCATACTTTCCTTTATTCGTGCCTAAAAGCATGTTTGAAGCAGAAGAGAAAAATGCAGAAGGATTTGCAAAAGAATGTGCTATTGTAACGCATTATAGATTAAAAAATGACCCGGACAGACCCGGAAAACTGATGGTGGATCCAAATGCTAAATTAGAGGAAGAACTTATTGTTCGTCCTACAAGTGAGGCAATTATTTGGTCTACCTATAAAGGATGGGTGCAATCTTATAGAGATTTACCTTTACTAATTAATCAATGGGCAAATGTAGTGCGTTGGGAAATGCGTACCCGTTTGTTTTTGAGAACTGCTGAGTTTTTATGGCAGGAAGGACATACGGCTCACGCTACAAAAGCAGAAGCGCTTGAGGAATCTGAAAAGATGATGAATGTTTATGCTGATTTTGCAGAAAACTTTATGGCAATTCCGGTTGTTAAAGGTATAAAAACAGAAACGGAACGTTTTGCCGGTGCTGATGAAACCTATTGTATTGAAGCTTTAATGCAAGACGGAAAAGCATTGCAGGCTGGAACCTCTCACTTTTTAGGACAAAATTTCGCAAAAGCATTTGATGTAAAGTTTGCTAATGCCGAAGGAAAGCAAGAACACGTTTGGGGAACTTCTTGGGGAGTTTCTACTCGTTTGATGGGAGCTTTGGTAATGACGCATTCTGATGATCAGGGATTGGTGTTGCCTCCTAATTTAGCGCCAATACAAGTCGTGATTGTTCCTATTTATAAAACAGATGAACAATTGGCAGAGATTACAACTGCAGTTAATGAATTGACAGCGAAACTGAAGAAATTGAAGATTTCGGTTAAATACGACGACAGAACAACTCAAAAACCAGGATTCAAGTTTGCGGAATGGGAATTAAAAGGAGTTCCGGTTAGAATTGCTGTTGGACCAAAAGATTTAGAAAACGGAACTTTTGAAGTCGCCAGACGAGATACATTGACAAAAGAGACCGTTTCTGGTGAAGGAATTGTTACTTATATAAATGATTTATTAGAACAGATTCAAGCTGATTTATTTAATAAAGCGTTAAACTATCGTAATACTCATATTACGGAAGTAAATAGTTTTGAGGAATTTAAAGAAGTTTTAGATGGTAAAGCAGGGTTTGTATCTGCACATTGGGATGGTACGGCTACGACCGAAGAGAAGATAAAAGATTTGACAAAAGCTACGATTCGTTGCATCCCTTTGGATGCTATTGAAGAGGCTGGAACCTGTGTATTTACTGGGAATCCGTCTTCAAAAAGAGTGCTATTTGCAAAGGCATATTAATTTTTTTTATTTTTTTTTGCATCAGGTATTGTACATCTTAAAAATAGTTGTATTTTTGCATCCGCATTAGAGAAGCAGGCCCGTTCGTCTATCGGTTAGGACGCATGGTTTTCATCCATGTAAGAGCGGTTCGATTCCGCTACGGGCTACTACTTTTTTTGTGCAAAATTGTTCTTTAAATATTGAGAATAAAAATGGCCCGTTCGTCTATCGGTTAGGACGCATGGTTTTCATCCATGTAAGAGCGGTTCGATTCCGCTACGGGCTACAATATTCAATTTTTAAAAATTGAAGAAAACTTAGAAGAATATGGTCTGTTCGTCTAGGGGTTAGGACTCCAGGCTTTCGTCCTGGTAACAGGGGTTCGATTCCCTTACAGACTACTGAAATTAGTTGTGAATAAGTTTTATAAAATAAAAGTTGGTGTCTCGATTTTTGTTTTATTAGTTAAAACCAAAGTGATTGTTATGCAATTGTGGGAGGTTTTTCTTTTTTAACTAGTATATATAATAATTATTACATCTAAAATTAAAAGAAAATGGCAAATCATAAGTCAGCATTAAAAAGAATCAGAAGTAACGAAAAAAGAAGAGTTCTTAACAGATATCAGCATAAAACTACTCGTAATGCTATTAAAGCGTTAAGATTAGCTACTGATAAAGCTGATGCTTCTTCAAAATTATCAACTGTAATTTCTATGATTGATAAATTAGCTAAAAAGAACATCATTCATGATAATAAAGCTTCTAACTTGAAGTCTAAATTAACTAAACATGTTGCTAAATTGTAATTAACTACAATTTCCTAAAAATATAAAGTCCTCTTTTGAGGACTTTTTTTTGTTTAAAAGTCAAAGCAGAATTTAAGGATCAACGCTAAAACCTGTGGAGCTATAAATTAGGGATGAATTTTACCGCAAAGGGCACTAAGATTTAATTTTACTTTATGCATGCAAATACAAAGTTCATAAAGCTAGATCTAGATAAAGCTTTGTGAACTTTGTATTTGTATGCACATTACAGATGGATGACTTAGCGTGCTTTGGGATAAAATTATTTACAATACAAAATGTTTTATGTTTCCCTACAGGTTTTTGTGTTTGAACCATTTTTAAGTAGAATATCCAAATAAAAAATTCCAAATTCCAATATTTACGCTTGATTAACTTAGGCGATCAATATTGGAATTTGGAATTTTTTATTTGGAATTTATTCCCGTAGGGAATTAAATGTCGATTTTCTTTTTAAGATATTCCAGCATGGGTTGTGTGATAGGTTTTGAAAGAAAATCAATTATGATTGGATATTTTTTGGCTTTGGCTAAATCGTCAGGATCAATTGTAGAAGATAAAACAATGACATTTGCTGTTTTGTTGAATTCGGCGTAATCTGCAGAAGTAAAATGATCTAAAAACTCCCAACCGCCCATAACGGGCATGTTTAGGTCCAGAAAAATCAGTTCGGGTTTTTTGTTAACCTTGTTTTTATTGTTGGTATATTTTAAGTTGTTGAAGTGATGAAGAGCTTCTTCTCCGTTTTGAGCCGTAATAATTTCATTCGAAAATTCGGATTTTGCAATTACTTTTTTGCATAACATCAATGTGATAGGGTCATCGTCAATGCACAGAATTTGTTCGAGCATGATTTTAATTTTTAAATGTTATTGTAAACGTGGTGCCTTTATTGACTTCACTGTCGATGCTGATTGTTCCTCCCATGGTTTCAACCTGTGACTTTACAAGATATAACCCTAGTCCTTTACTATCCGGGTAATTATGGAATCTTTGGTATAGTCCAAAAACTTTATCACGATTTCTTTCTAAGTCAATTCCAATTCCGTTGTCCTTAAAAGTTAGTATCGCTTTGTGATCTATTTGTTCTGCAGTAATAGAAATTTTTAATTTTCTATTCTCTGATTTATATTTTATTGAATTAGTGAGCAAATTAAGTAAAATACTTTCAATGTAAGCTTTATTAGTGTTTAATAATGGAACCCGATCAAATTTTAGTTTGATAATTGGTTTATGCAGTTCAATTTGAAATGATAGTTGACTAAATACATTTTCGAAAACCTCTTTTAAAGAAACTTCCTCTTTTTGCATCGATGGGTTGTCTTTAATGATGATCACTTTTACTAAATCATTTATAGTTTCGTTTAATAAATGTGTAGATTTAGTGAAACCGGTCAAAATTTCTTCAAGCTCTTCATTTCCTATCGGAATATCCTCGATAAGATTTAACAGTCCTATTAAATTAGATAATGGAGCTCTTAGGTTGTGCGATGTGATATAAGAAAATTGTTTTAAATCTTTATTGTTTTGAGTTAGCTCGCGAATCAAATGTTCTTTTTCTGTTTCGAGTTTCTTTTCGTCTGTAATGTCTCTTTGTATGGAGATCCAGTGCGAAATAATTCCTTCATTATTAAAAATTGGAATCATGGAAAATCGGACATAGTATTCTTCCTTTTTCTTAGTGTAACTAATGGTTTCGATTAGGCATTCCTCTTCATTTTTTATAGCTCTAAGAAGTTTTTTTAATTCCTCAGAGTCAGATTTAGGACCTTTGAAAATATTTGGGGATTTTCCAATAATCTCATTGGATTGATATCCTGACATTTGTGAAAACGCCGGGTTTACATATACTATTTTTGGTATTCTGCGATCTGCTGAATTTGCTTCTGTAATTAATATAGAATCTTTGGATTGTGTGATTACCGTTTCTAAAAGTTTTAATCGCTGTTCTTCTTCTTTTTGTTTTGTAATATCCTGAATGGCTCCAATCATTCTGATGGCTCTTCCGTTTTCGTCTTTTAATAAAAAACCTCTGTCCAGAACATATTTATAGCTTCCGTCGGCACATCTGAAACGATATTGATCTTGCCATTTCTCTGTTTTTTGCTCGATAAAAGAGTATAATTTAATAGACATTCTAATGCTGTCTTCAGGATGAATTTTGTCAAACCACCATTTTGATGTCTTTCCGACTTCGGCTGGATTATAGCCAAAAATCCCTTCGATTCCTTTATTCCAATTAATGCTGTCTTCCTGAATTTTCCAATCCCAAATTGTATCACTTGTTGCTTTTGCTACAATGTCATATTTTTCATTTGATTCTTTAATTTCTTCATTTGATTCTTTTAATTTTTTGAAAACTGCAATGTTTTTTTTCTCGTTTTTGGATAGTATGTAGTTGAAGAATAGAGCTGTACTTATGATGAAAAAAATATCTTTAAAGAAAAAAACTAAATAATATTCGGTATTGGAAAAATAAGTAGTAAGTATTTTATGACAGACAATCGCCATAAATAACGATATGATAATATAGACTAGAGTAATTTGGATAGTTTTACTTTTCATTACTCAAATATAGTTAAATTAAGTATAATTAAACAATAAGAAAAGTTCAAATTACACTTAAATTAATGCTGTTTTTGATGAACTAATGACTTGTATATACGCAAACTATCCCAGAAACGTTTTTTATATCAAAATAAAGTGTACCTTTGCACCCATTAAAAATCACAGATGGAATCTATTAGAAATATTGCAATTATTGCCCACGTCGATCACGGTAAAACCACTTTGGTTGATAAAATTATGTATCACTGTCAATTATTTCGTGACAACGAAAATACAGGTGATTTAATTCTTGATAATAACGATTTAGAGCGTGAGAGAGGTATTACTATTACTTCTAAAAACGTTTCGGTTCAATATAAAGGAACAAAAATCAATATTATCGATACTCCTGGCCACGCGGATTTTGGAGGTGAAGTAGAACGTGTATTGAACATGGCCGATGGTGTATGTTTGCTAGTGGATGCTTTTGAAGGTCCAATGCCACAAACTCGTTTTGTATTACAAAAAGCTATTGACTTAGGTCTTAAGCCATGTGTTGTTATCAACAAAGTTGATAAAGAAAACTGTACTCCTGAAGAAGTTCATGAAAAAGTTTTTGACTTAATGTTTGAATTAGGTGCTGAAGAATGGCAATTGGATTTCCCAACTGTTTATGGTTCTGCTAAAAATAACTGGATGTCTGATCATTGGGAAAACGTAACTGATAATGTTGAAGCATTATTGGATATGGTTGTTGCAAATGTACCAGCTCCTAAAGTTTCTGAAGGAACACCACAGATGTTGATTACTTCTTTAGATTTCTCAGCCTTTACAGGTCGTATTGCTATTGGTCGTCTTGAAAGAGGAATTCTTAAAGAAGGTATGCCAATTTCTTTGGTAAAAAGAGATGGTAAAGTAATAAAATCAAGAATTAAAGAATTACATACTTTTGAAGGTCTTGGACGTAAAAAAGTAGAAGAAGTTATTGCTGGTGATATTTGTGCGATTATTGGAGTTGAAGGTTTTGAAATTGGAGATACAATCGCTGATTTTGAAAATCCTGAAGCTTTACAAACTATCGCAATTGATGAGCCAACAATGAGTATGTTGTTTACAATAAACGATTCACCTTTCTTTGGTAAAGAAGGTAAATTTGTAACTTCTCGTCATATTAGAGAAAGATTGACAAAAGAATTAGAGAAAAACTTAGCGATGAAGTTAGGTGAAACTGATTCTGCGGATAAATTCATGGTTTTTGGTCGTGGAGTACTTCACTTATCTGTTCTTATTGAAACAATGAGAAGAGAAGGGTATGAGTTGCAAATTGGTCAGCCACAAGTTATCATCAAAGAAATTGATGGTAAAAAATGTGAGCCAATTGAGGAATTAACTATCGACTTACCAGAATCACTTTCAGGTAGAGCAGTAGAGTTTGTTTCTTTCCGTAAAGGAGAAATGTTGAGTATGGAAACTAAAGGGGAACGCATGATCATTAAATTTAATATTCCATCACGTGGAATTATTGGATTGCGTAATCAATTGCTTACTGCAACAGCTGGTGAGGCTATTATGGCTCACCGTTTTATTGGATACGAACCTTACAAAGGAGAAATTGCCGGACGTAACAAAGGTTCATTGATTTCTATGGAAAAAGGAAAAGCGATTCCTTATTCTATCGATAAATTGCAAGATCGTGGTAAGTTTTTTGTTGAACCAAATGCTGAGATTTACGAAGGTCAGGTAATTGGAGAAAACTCTCGTGCTGATGATATGTGTGTAAACGTAACTAAAGAGAAAAAACAATCAAACGTTCGTTCTTCTGGAAATGATGAAAAAGCAAGAATCATCCCGCCAATTATTTTCTCTCTTGAAGAAGCTTTAGAGTACATTCAAAAAGATGAATATGTAGAGGTTACACCAAAATCTATTCGTTTGAGAAAAATCTATTTGACAGAAACTGATAGAAAAAGATTTAAATTCTAAGAATTTAATTTTCAATATAAAAATCCCAAATTCCTTAATGGAGTTTGGGATTTTTTTATGTTAGAACTGGAATTTAGGAGAAGAACTGGAATTTAAGATTTCTCAAATCCAATTTGTTTATAAAGTGATATGTTTCGATTCTGGGCTTCTTAAATGTGGATTCTAAACTATGGATTGGAATTCCTTAAATCTGAATTTTTATAAAGAAATATATGGTAATTTGAAATTTTCTAAATTTGGAATTTCAGCAAAATTATCTCTTTAAGCTAAAATGACCTTTAATACCTGTTCCGTTTTCAAGAATTAAGGTAAACCAATAGTCGTCTGATGGTAGTTGCTGACCACTATAAGTTCCATTCCAGCCTGCACTGTTTTGGTCCATTTGTTTCAATAGTTTTCCGTAACGGTCAAAAATAGATACTTTATAAGGCGGAAGCTGATCGAAATCTTTTACAAACCATAGATCATTAAATCCATCTCCGTTAGGTGTAAAAAACCGTGGATAATCCAGAACATAGAATAAAAAGGTATTAGATATACCGCATCCATTTTTGTCTCTTGCAACTGCGTTGTATATACCAGGAGTTACTTTTGTAAACGTTGGGCTGTCTTGATAAGCAATTCTGTCTATTGAGAATTCATAATTTCCAGTTCCTGTATATTCTATTGAAACGGAGTTGTCAGCTCCCGAAAAGTCTTTTACAACCACGTTTGTTATTATTGCAGGTTCAGATCCAATTAACTTAAATTTTTTAGTTTTCTCACAACCATTGGCATCTTTTACAGTTACAGAATAATCTCCGGCCACATCAACATCGATTTGATTTTGGTCGCTGCCAGTATTCCATAAATAACTGCTAAATCCTGTTGCAACAGCTAATATTATATCATCTCCTTTGCATAAAATTTTGGATTCATCTTGAAAGTTAGGCGGATCAAAAGTATTTACAACAAGCGGCACAGTTGTAATGCCGTAACAATCTGGTCCGTTAATAATTCGTACATAAATGGTCTGATTAAAAGCAGTAGTGTTTTTAAAGAGATTTGGCAACCTGTTTGTGTCAGTTAAAGCATCATTTTGAGTGAGGTAGTAATAAGGTACTAGTCCGTTTGGTAAGCCCGTAAGAACTTGTGGAGTAACTTCGGCGGCAAGATCAAATTGGTAAAAACCATCTTGTTTATCATCTTGATCACAAGTTGCAATTGGATTTTGAGTTGGAATTGTTGAAGCTGAAATTTGTAATGTTACTTCAGCCGTTTTGTAACATCCGTATTTATTCTCGATTCTTGCAAAGACAATTTGATTGGGTGTTTTGTTAGTATATTTTTCCGGAGTTAAAATAGGATTTGTCTTGTTTTGAGCGTCTGCTAATTGTTCGTAATAACCCTTGTTTGCAATTTCAGAAACATTGTTTTTTACAATGTTATCAACTTTTGTTAAGTCAAAAACATTAATTCCATCGGTATTATCGTCACATTGAATTAAAGAAGTATCTGTTGATAAAATTTCTGCAGCAAATTCAAGCGTAATCTGTCCTGTTAGTACACAAATTGATGGTGTTAGCGTAGCTACAACTTTATAGGTTCCAGATTGTGTTGGAGTATATTTTGGACCGTTTGCACCATTAATTAACACACCGTCTTTATACCATTTATAATCATAAGTGCTTGCTAATTTTGTATCTAAAATTATAGGTTGTCCGTAACAAACCGGATCATTGTTTAAGGATGTCTGATCTGGTCCAAAGTCAATTTTAGATGAAAAACTACCTGCCTCAAGAAAAACTGCTGAATCATAGTATTGATTATCATCATCGGCAATAACGAGTTTTATATGGTATTTTTTTCCTGCAACTACTTTAGTTTGCGCGTTCATTTCGATAACTTGACCTGCATAATTTATTGGGCTTGACGCAGAGTTTAAACCTTTAAAATAGTTTTCGTTTACAGCATCACAACCGTCATATGTATCTCCGTTAGGTGTTTTACCAGGTTCAATTTTTGGACGAACTTTAGTTGAGGAAACCGGTTCAGTAGTATTGGGCAAAACTGCTAGATTTTGATAAGGATCGCTGGTTCCGGCTTCTTTTATTAAAAAAGCAAATCCATCTGAATATTGACAGGGAAAAAAATATTGATATTCATTGGAAGCAAAAATATAATTGAAACTAAGAAAATCAGTTAGTGGAACAAAATCGAATTCTAAGGAAGTAGCATTTATAGAATTAATTCCCAAAATTTGATTTAAGTCAGTGTCACCTATCCAATTTGTACTACCACCTCCAATACTGGTAAAAAAAGGTCCAATTGCATTTCTACTTGTAGAAGTCGTTAAAACGACCCCTTCGGAAAAAGGAAAACTGCTGCCATTTGCATTAAAATAGGCAAAACTATTTTGTCCCGGAGTAAAAGTATCTCCACTTCCGGTTGTATTTGAAATAGAAACGCAAGAACTATTGACTAAGATATTGTCAATTAATTCTTGCGGTGTTTTTTGATCGTTTATACTTATATACTGTGCATTTATCTTAGAAGATAAGCAACTTAGAAAAAGAACAAGTAAAAGGCATATATAACGATTCATAGAAGCAAATATACTATAAATCTCGATTTTTTAATAATTTATAAGAAAAGTATGTAAATAAAAATGTCCAGCCCAAAACAATTAAAATAGAAAGATAGTGTACGCTATAATCCTTAATATTTTCTACCCCTATTTGGGTTCCAATGCTTCTTATTACCGAAAGTCTTGAAAAAGGTTCAATGATTAAATTAGACATAGCTTCGAGAGGAAGAAATTGCATAATATAATCGCCTGTATTACTGTCCGGGAAAACTTTAAAAACTAAAAGACCCTTTAGAACGCCTTCGATTATACTCCAAACCAATAGAAATCCCAAAGCAAAAGCAGAACGTTTTACTAAAATTCCTAAAAATAAGCAGAAAGAAAAGAAACCAATTAGTTTTACAAAAAAAGCTAATAGATAATCTAAATTCATAAAAACGACATCAAGTTCTGTATAAGATGAAAAGCTGAAACCTAAAATTAAACTCATCACAAAAACAAATACGGTCGAGCATAATGCAAAAAGAACTACAGTCAGGAATTTTGATAAAATAAATTCTTTTTTGCTTAAACCGTCAATTAAATTTTGTTTTAAAGTTCCGTAGCTATATTCGTTCGCCATCATGGAAACGATAACAATAGCCAGAAAAAATTTTAACCATGCAGCAACATAAGTATTGAAATGCCAGATATATGGGAAGTTAAAAATACCCATTTCGGCCACATGAAATTTAAACGGACCAATGTCAAATTTTATCGAAGCGATTAACGCAATAAACGAAAGTAAAATGAAATAAGTTAAGGTAAGGACTTTACTGGCTTTGTTTTTCCAGATTTTTTGTAATTCTATAGATATAAGTCTTTTCATGGCTTAGTTGGTTTTGGTAGTAGCGTTTTTGGTTAATTCTAAAAATTGTGCTTCCAGACTGTTTTTACGTTTTACTAAATGACTTAATGCAATATTTTTAGAAAATAAATACTGATTTAGTTCTGAAGCTGATAAGTCTGATTTTAAGTAAACCAAAATTTTCCCATCTTCTTCCGTAATTCTGTCAACAGCTTCATGATTTTGTAAAACCGATTTTAATGCTAAATTATCATTGGCCTGAAGTTCAAAGAAACCTTCATTTGCAGACATGCTATCAACTGAACCGGAATATAGAATTTCGCCTTTTCTTAAAACAATCACATGAGAACATACTTTTTCGACTTCATCCAATAAATGTGAAGCCAATAAAATTGTCGTTCCTTGTGAGGCAATTTTTTTAATAATATCTCGAATCTGGTGAATTCCCTGCGGATCCAAACCATTCGTAGGTTCGTCTAAAATCAAAATTTCAGGATCATTTAAAAGTGCCGAAGCTATTGCCAAACGCTGTTTCATTCCTAACGAAAAAGTACTGAACTTGCTGTCTTTTCTTTCGCTTAAACCTACAAGATCCAGTTTTTCGCTTATTTTAGAATAATTGATGCTTTTTATTTTGCAAACCAATTTTAGGTTTTCTTCCGCCGTCATGTACGGATAAAAGTTAGGTCTTTCTATAATAGCGCCTACTTTTTTTAAGGCTTCATGAGTTTGAATTTTTCCATCAAACCAGCTATAATTACCGGAAGTTTTATTTACAACATTTAGTACAATTCCTAAAGTAGTTGATTTTCCACTTCCGTTAGGTCCCAGAATACCGTAAACACGGCCTTTTTGTATTTTAAAAGATACATCCTTTAGAGCTTGAATGCGCCCGTATCTTTTGTGAAGATTCTCAATGGTAAGTATGGTTTCCAAATTTATTCGGTTTTAGTTTTATGTATGACGATTCAACTTGTTTATTGTTACGCTAAATTCTAACTTTAAAATGAATTAATGTAAATTTGTATTAAAGATATTCAAAATGAGCGAACCTTTAATGGTTTTAAAAAAACCTTCCTATCCTTTAACGCAATCGCTTTTAAGTTACCTGGAACGATACGAACGCATCTCGAAAGTATCGGTGTTCTATGACGACTTATTGCGTTTTTCAGGTTCTATAAATGTATATGATAAAAATGAAACAGATACATTATGGATTAGGGTTTATTATAGCGAATTTGAAAGAAATGAAATCGATTTGAATCTGAAAAAAATATATTCGCTTTTACATTCTGATGGGAATAGTGAAATTATTCAGTTTCTAAATATTGATGCAATTGATTATTGCACTTTCGGAAACTCGAAACCTTTCAGGATTAAAGTCCGAAATATTCTCAATGATAATTACGTGCACTTTTATATTAAAAAAGCAGACGCTTCGAGAATTTACGGATTAGAATTAGAAGACATTCTTTCGCCGGATAAAATCAACTTTTTGGTTTATAAAGACACTCTTATAGAAGAACATATTATTGGTATTCCTGGTGATGTTTTTATGGATACTTTGTTGGATAATTGTACCGAAATGGAAAAATCACAAATCGCAAAAGAATTTGTCAAGTTCAACGAACGCTGTATGATTCGGCTTTTGGGAGATATGCGTGCGTATAATTATGTAATTGTACCAATTCACGATTTTGATCAGGTTGTATATAAAATTCGTCCAATTGATTTTGATCAGCAATGTTATGAAGGTAATTTTAAAGTATATCGTCCACAGTTTTTCAAAGAAAATTATCCAATGATTAAATTAATTAAAGAGAAACTGGAAGAACGTTCCATAATTCAATATAAAGACGAAGAAAGGGCAATTCTCGCAAAACGTATTCACTCTGCCGAAAACAGAATCAAGAAATTATTAAATATTATGTGTCACGATACCATTTCGACAGAAGAACATTTGAATCAACTAAAAATGGAATTATACCGTTATACCAATGATATGAAATTCAAAAATGCAAAATCAATGGGACATGTTATGTATGCAGCTTTTGAGTTTATTACACGCAACTTTAAAAACACAAATTTGATTTAATTTTTCACCATATAAGTTATATAAGTCAATTTAAGAAGTTGCTTTATATGAACTTATATAACTTACATGGTTTAAATTGAACTTAAATATTTAAAATTATGAAAAAGTTTTTTTTACTAGGAGTTTCTATTGCTTTATTGGCTTGTCAACAAGAATCTAATACTAATTTTAAGACACTTTATTCGCTTCCTAAAAAGCTAAAAGAAGTTTCAGGAATTACGTATTTCCCCGAAACTAATTTGATTTATACCATCGAAGACAGTGGAAATGCAAATAAAATCTACGCGATAAATTCAGATGGAAAATTAGATAAAGCCATCACCATTACAAATGCAACAAATGTAGATTGGGAAGATATTACAAAAGATAAAAGTGGTAACATTTATATCGGCGATTTCGGAAACAATGCTAATGAGCGCAAAGATTTATGCATTTATAAAGTCAATAAAAATCAGCTGAATAAAGATTTGGCTGTAGCCGAATATAAAATCTCTTTCTCGTATCCCGAACAAACCGAATTTCCTCCAAAGAAAAAAGAATTGTTTTACGATGTTGAAGGCTTTTTTGAACACGGAAATTACTTTTACCTTTTTACAAAAAACAGAAGCAAGAATTTTGATGGAACGGCTTTTATCTATAAAATTCTAAATGCACCCGGAACACAAAAAGCAACCAAAATAGGGGAGTTTAAAACCTGCAATAATTACAATCATTGTGTTTTAACAAGTGCCACAATAAGCCCTGATGGAAAAAAAGTAGTATTACTAAGTCATGATAAAATTGTTTTATTCAAAGATTTCAAAGGCGATTTGTTCCATAAAGGCACTCAAACCGAAATAAAACTTGATCACTTTTCGCAAAAAGAAGCAATAGTTTTCAAAGACAATAACACCTTACTTATCGCCGACGAAAAAACAAACAAAATAGGAGGAAAGATGTATGAGTTTAAGTTAAAGTAGCTAAGGACTAAGGTTCTGAGACACTAAGTTTCTGAAAAAAGTTTGCCACGAATTTCACGAATTTTCACAAATTCTTTTTTAAAAACTATACACGGCTTTAAAAAGTTAGCCACGAATTCACGAATTTTTATTACAAATAATTCGTGAATTCGTGGCTAATATAATTTGTGAAAATTTGTGCAATTTGCGGTTAAAAAACCTTTGATATTTTGAACTTTATGCGTAAAGTATAATTCGTGAAAATTTGTGAAATTCGTGGCTAAAAAAACTTAGAATCTTAGCAACTCAGAACCTCAGGGCCTTTTCCTAAAAACTATATGCTGCTCCAAAAATAACCCTTCCGGTTTCATCAGGAGATTTAAAGTAAGAGATTCTTGCAGTCAAAACATTAATGGCATTTAACCAAAGTCCGCCACCATAATCCTGATGCCATTTTCTGGAACTTTCACCGTCAAGCCAAATTCTTCCGTAATCAAAACCACCCAGAATTCCGTAGGTTAATGGAGCTATAGTACGCTGAATTTTACCAATCGTAAAACGCAAATCTGAACTTTGAGAGAAATAAGAACTTCCTAAGAAACGTTCGTTTCTGTAACCACGCAAATCAGTATCTCCGCCCAAAGTAGCACCTTGATAAAATTCGTAGTTATTATTCAGAATAGCTTTTCCTTTAAAAAGAGTAGCCAGAACTAATTTTCCGTTGTGATCAATTTTATGAGTGAACCCTAGTAAGCTTTCAAGAGTTGGGAAGTTTTGTTTGGTGTCATCCAAATTCGCCATCCAGGTAGCTGAAATCATAAAGGCAACGCCTAAAGTTGGTTTTGCAGCAAAATCAGCATTTTTAAATGAATATTTAACTTTGGCACCACCATAAACCTGACTATCAAAAACCATTGGATTTATAATACCCGGAGTGTCAATAAATCTGTTTTCAGTTTCTTCAACACGCATTTGCTGCAACATTGGCTGAATGATAAATTCACTTCCGTAACGTCCAACATGTCTGATAGCTCCTGCAACATTGAACTTCTGAATACGAACACGGTTATAATCCATTCCTAACGCATCTGTGTTGTTAGCAGTTTCATTTCCATATCCAAAATAGTTCATCGCAAAATTTGGAGTAGTATATTGTGATTCCACATCGATAACCCATTTACCCAATAATCCCGGAAAATGCGCTACATAATTAAATTCTAAACCTCCGGTTGCAAAATAATAGAAACCGTTTAAAACGTGTCTTTGTGTATATGGATTCTGCTTGAAATTGTTAACCGTATAATTTAAGTTGAAACCTACTTTTACGCCATCATCAGGGTTATAACCAATATTAGGAAGCCCTGAAACTACATTATACTTAGGTTTTTCGTAGTTGTATAAGTTTACATCGTAATCATCTGTTAGTTCAGTTTTTGTTTTAGAATCAAGATTATACGTGTTGTTTTTTGATTTGAAATCATAGACAATAACTCTTTTTCCGTTTTCGATGTTATAAGTGTCGTTATTTTGACCGCCAATTAAACGAATTTTAATACTTGATTTTTCTTTTCCGGTAACCTCAAAAACATCAGAATCATCTAAACCATAAATCCATAAATTAGAAGTTTTTGCGTCAGTAACGGTTTTAGTATAGACCAATTCATCGCCTTCTTTTTTAACTCGGTAAACCTTAATTTCAAGGCTTTTCTTCGCATTGTGATTGATCACAAATTTGTCTTTTTTATCCGTTCCCGCAATCATTACCGTATGGCTTAAAACATCAAAATAAGTAGAAGCATATTCTTGAAGTTCCTTTTTTCGGCTTCTTAATTTTTGTTTTATATCTTCAATCGTTTCATCCTGAACTTCTTTCGGTAAGTTTTTAAAAGCTTCGTCAATATCTTTATCTGATAAATTTTCCTGAATATATTTTGCCTGACCAATCCAGTCCTTTTCTTCTGCGGTTTTCAAGAAAGCCAGATCCATAGGATAAGGTTCCCTGTTGATCCACTTTACATTGTCGATTTTACTTTTAAAAGTTCGTTGATGACGAAGCGCAGGAATATTCATTAAAAGAGAAAGCAAAGTTCCGTCATATTTGGCAAAAGCCTGATCACGGTCACGCGGAATTGGTTTATAAACAATTTTATCTCCAATTTTGTGTTCTGCCCAACGCCACTGATCACTGTGTCTGTCCCAATCACCAATAAGCATATCAAACAAACGCGCTTTTATATATTCATTTTGATCAACACTATATTTTTCGTCCTTATGGAGATTTTTCATCATATCCTCGGTACTGATAATATTAGTTGGATTCCCAAAGTTTTTAGCGTCCAAATGATTATCTGCAGGTCTTTCTTCCACCATATATAATCCGTCTCCAAAATTCGAATTAAATTCTTTTAAGGCGTTTTGTTTCGGAATATAATATAAAACCGGATTTGTATGCAAAATGCCAAGTTTATCAGCCATACTTCCAACTGCAAAAGGAGTGTAAGGATGAGATGTAGTGTAGAAATCCAATAAAAAATCCTCAGCATAAGTGTCTGCAAAGTCATTTACAACATACTGATCTTTAAAAGCAACGGATTGTAAAAATGCTGTTGCACTTTTTTTCATCGCACGCATAACATATTCTCTTCCTTTAGGATCTGACATTCGCAATGAAATGGATTGATGTCCTCCGCCTTCGCGAATAGGTTTTAAACCTCCCATTAAAGTATCAAGAGTGGCTGTTTTGGCTTCAATTGGCAAACTATAATATTTTCTGTAATGATTCCCGAATAAAAATTTATGAATAAAACTCTTTTGCGTCATTTTTTCAGAATAAATTGAAGTTGTGATTTTTGGAGGGAAATTATTCGGAATATCTTTGGCCCAGTTAATTTCCTTGGCTTTTATAATTTCGTGTTCAAAAAGTTGTTTTTCTTTGTTGTTTTCATTTCCAAAGTAAGTCACTTTTGCGTCACCACTTTTAAATAAAGTAAGTGTTGCATAACCATTTCCTCCATAAGAAAATTCAGTTGGATTTATAGCTCTTGCAGCTTCAGATTTTGATCCGGCACCACTAATTATTTGCTGTATATTTTCCTTGTTAACATACTGAAGATTATGATCGTGCCCCGAAACTACAATCACGTTTTTTTGTTTCTGCAAGAGTGTTTTAATTCGCTTGACATAAATGGTATATTGCTTATTCTGAATATCCTGAGGACTTGCACCGGAAGTTTTGCGCAGTAAGTTGATTACAGAACCAATTACCGGAAGCGGAATTTTTTGTTCCAACGGAAACAATTGTTTTTCTAATGAATATTGACCACCGTGAGATCCGTTGCTCATCAATGGATGATGAATGGCAAGAACAACCGTTTTTTCCTGATTTTTATTTAAAATATTTTCCAGTTCGTCAAAAAAGTCTTCTCTGGTTTTAATATCGCAATTGTCATTTATAGTAGGATGATTATCCCAGTCTTCCAGAAACCATTCACTATCGATAGTAACTAAAGTCGTTGTGCTGTCGATTTTTACATCTTCTATGGGGCAGCTTTTTCGGGGTAAAAAAGCTTTTTTGTCATTAAGATATTTAGTCACAAAATCAGCCTGGCGTTCCAGTCCTTTGATACCATTATACCAATCATGATTTCCCGGAATAAAGATTGTTTTTCCTTTAAAGCCTTCCGTCAATTTTAATTGATTTTTCAATTTTGTTTCTGCCAAAGCTTTGTCTGAAGCATTGTCGTTTGCAGGAAAACCTTTAGGATATATATTATCACCTAAAAATAATAAGGTAGCTTTTTTATTTGATTTTTTCAGCTTTTGATGCAACAACTCAAGTGTTTGCTGCGCTTGTACTTCATCAGCATTTCCAGCATCTCCAACTAAATAAAAAGTATGTGCAATTTTTATAGTATCAGTTGCGTTTTCCGTTTGGTTTGCGCTAACATTTTTCCCATATTGTGCTTTATGTGTGGCGCACGAATAAACAAATAACAATACCATTATTGCCAGGGAACAAGTTTTAATCTTAGTAATAAAATGATTATCCGAAAACAATTTCATAATTTAGTAGTATAAAAATATTCTTTATGAATCTAATAGAACAATCCGAAGATTTCGTCAGTAATTTACTCAAAGATAAACTTTCTAATTTATATTCTTATCATAATTTTAACCATACTTTAACTGTTGTAAATGCAGTAAAAGAGTTGTGTAAAAAAGAAGATGTGAGTAAAGATGAAAAAGAACTTCTTTTAGTTGCCGCTTGGTTTCACGACACAGGATATATCGAAGGTTATGAAAACCATGAAGAGGAAAGCGTAAAAATTGCTGCCGCTTTTTTGAAAGAAAAAGAACAATCGGAAGAATTTATCGCAAATGTTTCCAGTTTGATTCTGGCAACAGTAAAAGAATATATCCCAAAAACACATCTGGAAAAAATAATTAAAGATGCTGATTTTGCTCATCTTATGGGAGCAGAATATGCAACGACTTGCGAATTATTACGTATTGAATTAAAAAATACCTGGAATCTAAATTTCACTAATGCCGAATGGGCAAAGGAAAATTTGAATTTCTTAATGAATAAACATCGATTTTATACAGATTATGCACAGAAAAAATGGCAGCCATTAAAAGAGAAAAACTTACTTCTCGTGCAAAAGAAAATCGGGAAACAAGAAAAGAAAGAAGCAGATGAAATTAAAAAGAAAGATAAAATCGAAAAACCGGATCGTGGTGTAGATACCTTGTTTCGAGTTACTTTAGGAAATCACACTCGCTTGAGCGGAATTGCGGATAGTAAAGCCAATATCTTATTGTCTGTAAATGCGATTATTATTTCGATTGCTCTTTCTTCGATTATACCAAAATTAGACAGTCCGAAGAACGCACATTTAGTGATTCCAACTTTTATCATGTTGATATCTAGTGTGACTACAATAATCTTTGCGATTCTTTCGACAAGACCCAAAGTAACAACAGGAGTTTTTACACGAGCAGATATCGAAGCAAAAAAAATAAATTTATTGTTTTTCGGAAATTTTTACAAAATGCCATTGGTAGAGTATGACTGGGCAATGAACGAAATGATGAAGGATCGGGATTATTTGTACTCGACAATGATCAAAGATTTGTATTATCTGGGATTGGTTTTGCAGCGTAAATATACTTTGTTGCGTATTGCTTATAACCTTTTCATGACCGGATTGATCATTACGGTAATAGCATTTATTATTGCTTTTAAAACGATTCAATAAAAAATAAGCTCAACTTTTAGTTGAGCTCATCTAATAAATCCTGATAGGTGATTTTTTTCGCAGCAGGATTTGCTGTGTTATTGATAACTTTTACACGGATGGCTCTTAAACCAGAAACTCCCTGAAGATCTTCAACTTCAAATTGTTCAAATGATGGTTCGAGAATTTTCTTATGTTGCAGGTATTTAATGTATTTTAAATATTCGGCTTCTTCGCTATTTTGAGAATAGACAATTGTAATTTTCTCTTTCTCAGTAATTCGTTCATTTGTACCTTTAATATGCGATTTATCGATACGTTTTTTTACAACCTCATATCTGGCATTGTACGTTCCGTCAACATCAAAACGTTTTTCATCCATTCTAAAACGAATAGAAAGCGGTGCGCTGAAAACCAAAATCAATGAAGTCACATCCAGTTCATACGGAAGAGATTCCTTCAGTTGATGATGTTCCAATTCCATTTCGCATAAAGTTTGTAATTGCCACAAACGTAAATTGTGCAAATACATAATATCAAAAGGTTTTGTTGGCGCAATAGAAGCCCCAATATAGAGGTTATGCTCAACACCGTCTGTTTTAAAACGCTCGTAATAATGTGGATAAATTTGCTGTGCTTCAATTTGTTTTTTGTCCAGAACCGAAGCTAGTTTTTTATTGATAATAGACATTGCATTATCAAATTTCTTTCTCTCTTTATAAAACAAACCTGTTTTTTCGTCCAGACTTTCAAAATACTGACGTTCCAGTTTCTGGCTTTTCTCAGTTTCTTTTGTATTCTTCAAAAGGGGGTGAATTTCTTCTTCGATATAACGCTGAATATGTTGTTCAGTATCTGCTTTTAAAGGCAAATCAAGTTCCTCGCGAAATGATTCTAATTCAAATTTTCTTTGTTCAAGCAAAACCAGATTCGTATTCGGATCCTGAGATTCAAAAATTTGCAAAATAGCAGTCAATTGATTTTTAAGATCCCTTTTTACGGTTTCGTTTCTATGTTCAGACGAACCTTTAATATCGATTTGTCCGTACAGAGGATATACATTTTTGAATACAATTTCCTTAAAAATATAATCTTTTGTATGATTGATGTTCTGAAAGTAATTTTGAGATTCCTTTCTAAATTTCCAATATACACTTGGGTGAATTGTAGTATATTCGCGCTGAATAATAGCCTCAATCTGATGCTGCATATCTGTATTATAACGGTCTATAGTATCCGTCAAATAAGGCAGAACCAATTCGAGTTTAGTAGCATTTACAGTATTTAAATCTTTAGGATGTGGAGAAACTAATTCTACAACACCCAATAAATGTCCGTCTTTTATAACCGGAGCAAAAACGCAACTCTGAATTCCCTGGCTTAATAAATGCTCACCAAGTTTTTTATTATTCGATTCTTCAATGAATTTCTTTACATTAGAAATTACCAAAGGCTCTTTGTTATCTAATAAGTTCTCAAATGAACATCCAAAAAAAGCATTCTTGCAATTGATTTCCTGATCTTTTGAAAGTAAAAAACTCTGTAACTGACTATCAAATTTAATAGGTCTGATAAATTTTTCTTCCTCAGGATTGTACACAATAAAACCGACTTGTAGATCAGGAAGCTTAAAAATTGACTTAAAGATATTAGATACAATTTCGTTAGTTGGACCAGCATTTGAATCCGGTTTAAGTAAGTTGCTTTTTAAATTAGAAATAGCACTTTCTGTAGTCGCATCAAATAAGGAAACAATCCCGAAACCTTTTAGAGTCCAGCTTCCTTTAGGGAATTTAGATTTCCAAAGCTCAAGATCGCCGTAATTGTCCATTAATAAATCAATATCATCCTGAGTTAAGTGTATGGAGTTTTCTGTTGGAATAATTTCCATGAAATCAGCATTATAAAGAATGCGATAGTGCTTTTCTACACCATTTTCGTCTGGAATGTCATAGAAAAAGGGTTTGTTGAAATCTATTTTCTGTTTGTAATACACACCAAGAATCAGGCAACAATTATTGACGTAGAATTGGTGATCATCAAAATCACGAATTTCCATATCAAATTCAGATCCCGCATTGCTAAGAATCTTTTTGAAACGTTCTGTATAATTGAATGATAAATTCTGAAAAGGAATTGTAATCGCTTTTATCTCATTGTTCGTTAAAGCAGTAGGGAATAAATCTGCCAATAAATTTTTGATTAAAGCCTCATTATCCTTAATAGTTGCATAATCCTTAATACCTGTTCTTAATTCAGGCAATGGCTCTATTTGTTTTAGAATAGCTTTAGCATAATTTGCTCGGTAATCGACGTCAGACAAAGCAATCTCCTCAAATGATTCGATTAGCTTATGAAATGAGATTATAGTTTGGAAGGGACTTTCGTTGTATAAATGAATATCCATCGTAGTTTTTTTTAGAGTACAAAATTAAGCAAATATTAAGAAAGTTTGCCTATTTATTATTTCTTTCGTTTATAGTTCAATAGATTTTAACCACTGCAACTCAGTATTTTTAGGGTGTGGAATTATTTTAACGAAATATTAACATTAATAATAACGGAACGATCGTTCCGTTATTATATCTTTGTACCATAATAATTGAATAATCAATAACTTAAAAACAAATAAAATGAAAAATTTAGAAAACAAAGTAGCTATTATAACTGGTGGAAATAGCGGAATTGGGTATGCAACTGCTGCCGAATTTGTATCAAAAGGTGCAAAAGTAATTGTAACAGGCAGAAATAAAGAATCTTTGGCAAAAGCCGAAACTGAATTAGGTGTAACCGGAATTGTTTCAGATCAATCGGATTTAAAATCTATTGATAATTTGGTTGCCGAAGTAAAAGCAAAATTTGGTAAAGTTGATATCTTATTTTTAAACGCTGGTATTGCTTCTTTCGCTCCGATAGATTCTGCTTCAGAAGAACATTATGACAGTATCATGAACGTGAATGTAAAAGGAGTTTACTTTACCGTTCAAAAAGTATTACCAATATTAAATGACGGTGGTTCTATTATTTTCAATACTTCAATAAATGCTCATGTTGGTATGCCAAATTCAAGTGTTTATGCGGCAAGCAAAGCAGCTGTTCTATCTTTAAATCGTGTATTCGCTACAGAATTGGCGCCAAGAAAAATCAGAGTAAATGCTGTTTCTCCTGGTCCTGTTGAAACCCCTCTTTATGGAAAATTAGGTTTGGAGAAAGAAGAGGTTGAAGGTTTTGGAGCAATTTTAGGAGAGAAAATTTTATTGAAACGTTTTGGACAATCTGCAGAAATTGCTAATACAGTTAGATTCTTAGCTTCAGATGATGCATCATTTATTACAGGATCTGAAATCGTAGTTGATGGTGGACTTATAGTAAATGCGGTAGTCTAATTTTTTTGACTAATTCAGGAACGATTGTTCCGTTTTTTATATCTTTGTAATGATAATTTAATTTTGAAGTCATGGCTAGAACAAAAGAATTTAACGAAGATCAGGCTTTAGATAAAGCCATCGAAATTTTTTGGCACAAAGGTTACAACGGAACTTCGGCTCAGGATTTGGTAACACATTTAGGTTTAAGCCGCTCTAGTTTGTATGATACTTTTGGCGACAAGCAAAAATTGTTTGCTCAATCGCTACAGCGTTATCAGAAAAATGCACAAGATCAAATTGTAGCACTTTTTGATCAATCTGAAAACATCAAAGAAACTTTGCATGATATTTTTAAACAAGCTGTTGTGGAGAGCTTGGAAGACAGAATTACAAAAGGCTGTTTTATGGTCAATTCTTCTGTTGAACTGGCAATGCATGATGAAGAAATTGCCAAAATTGTAAAAAATAATAGCCACATAATGGAAGAAGTTTTTACAAAAGCAGTTCAGAAAGGGCAGGATTTAGGACATATTTCCAAAGCAACTGACGCCAAAGTTTTGGCAAGATTTATTTTCAATAATTACTCGGGAATAAGAGTTTTGGCAAGAACCGGCGAAAGAGATAAGCAGGTTTACGATGATATTGTAAAAGCATTATTCTCGTTATTATAAGATCTGAAGAAACAGCAAATAAAAAAAGGGCAATTACAAAAGAATGTAATTGCCCTTTTTTGTTTTAAGTAAGTAATAGAAAATGAATAACTACTAGCTTTTTTCTTCTTTATTGAAATAAACTAGATAATAATACATTTGTTTTTCTTCATCCCAGCCTTTTTCAACAAATTTTTCAGCGCTTTCAGGATTGATAAAATCCATTTTAATCTGAATGTGTGTGTCCAGATTAATAACGTTTTTAATCGATTTTCTAGCGTCAGAAACTGCTGCGTTGGCAATAGGGAATGAGGTTACATCTTCGATGCTGTATTTTTCTCCTTTATCAACTTTATAGTTTTTGAATTCAGGAATTAAGTCCGGATTGTCTAATACTTCATTTAAGAAATTTTGCTCTTCGAACTGATCATTTTTAGCGAAATAATTCACAGATCGGTTCATAAACATTACTTCTTCTTTTTTGTCTTCAGCTGGCAAAACAACATCTTTTGCGAAACTCTGACAGAATTTTAAGTATTTTTTTGTGATGAAGTTCTCATCTTCAAAAGCATCAACAGATAAAAAATGCTCTAACCAGTAACGCGCATCATAACGATTACTATCTACAGTTAAAATTTTGTATCCTTCTTCTTTTTTATAATTAAAAATCAAACAGCCTTTGTCTAATTTGCTTAGGTTGATGCCTTGTTGCAAGATCATTTCAAGGTTACTGTTTTTTTCTTCAAACTGTAAAAAGTCGGCTTGTAACTCACTTTTAAAAATTCCGATAGCGTCAACAACGTTGTTGTCAATACTTAAATTTGTTAAATACGTTACATAAACCTCTCCGTTTTTAATGTGCGGGTGATTTGACTGCTCGAATAAATGTGTAGTGATTCTTTTTGAAATCTCCTGTAAATTATTCGGATTATCAAAAATCTCCGTAGCATATTTAAACATGTCGTTGTAATCCAAATCGACTTCGTGAGCAAACTGATAATAGTTTTCTTCTTTCTCTCTAAAAGGCTTAAAAAAGTACTCTTTTATCAAAGGTACAATCTCATCATTTAAGTTAAAAGGCTGTTCCGATAAAAAAATTGCTTCGTTTCTGCTTTTGTTTCCTACGCGGTGTATCGCAAGCGTCTCGATGTGGGTGTTGAAAAGGTTTATCATGTTTATTTAGGTTCAGAGAGGCAAAGGTTCATAGGATCAAAGGTTTTGTTTGCGATCTTTTATTTTTCTTATAAAAGAACTTAACATTCGTTCTATTTCTCTGCTTTCTCCATTTATTTTATTAAATTGATTCTCGTTTAAATATTTTAAATTGAATGAGATTTCAAGTTGCGTTTGCATTTCGAATAATGATGAAATTGAAATGTTTAAAAATCTCAAATAATCATTATTTCCGTCTCTGCCATAACCTTCGGCAATATTGCTTGGTATTGATACTGAACATCTTCTGATTTGTGAAGATAGTCCATAAATTTCTTCTTTCGGAAATGAATTTGTTAATTGGTAGATTTGAGTTACCAAGTTCATTGATTTTTGCCAGATAAGAAGGTCTCTAAAAGTATTCATAGTTTTTGCTTTAAAAACTAAACACAAAAATAAGAATATTATTACATTTTAAAATCAAAGATTTTAAAGAAAACCTTTGAACCTTTGAACCTTTCTCCTAATTCCAATTCTCTTCAAACCCAAAATCTTCAAAGCTGTCGTCTCCTTCGAACATATCCAGGTCTTCTTCGTCAAGATCGTCTTCAAATTCTCCGTAGATATCATCGTGCATATCTGCTTCAAAGCTTTTTTCGCCAGAGTCATCAGGCATTTCGCCGTGAGAGAATAGTGTTTCCGGGTAAGGAACTCCTGCAATTTGATCTTCAATAGCGGCCAATTCAACTAAGAAAGTCCACATATTAATGAAGTCGTATACGTAGATAATTTTAGTGTTTTGTTCATCTAAGAGATCAGATAATTTATAATCGCTCATAGTTCTTTGTTCTCCGGGAACGTCGCCAGTATCAAAAAGTGCAATTTCATCTTCCTGATTCCAAGTTTCATCGCAGGTATAAAACGAAGCTACTTCCATTCCGTCAAAACCAAAAGCGTTGAAGATAGCATTGTGTAAATCTTCAAGCGTATCATCTTCAAGAATTGCAATGTCTCTAAAAATATCTTCTTCGGCGTCTAGAATTACTCTAAATTTATAAACCATAATCTTTGTTTTTATTGAAAGGTCAAAGGTAAAATATAAAAAACGAAATACGAATTGTGAATTACGATTTGTTGAAAAGATTTTAAAACAGCGATTTTGTCCTGCAAGGTTTCCAAAACCTTGTAGGTTTAAAAATGACATCTAAATTAATACCTATAAGGTTTTGGAAACCTTGCAGGATATAGAAAAGCAAACTATAGGTTTACTTCCCAATCAATCGTTTCCTAATTTGATGATATCGTTTATGATACGTACTATGACTTGGGTACGTTCTGCTTGAAGTCATATTATTGAAGATCAATGCAGTTACAAATAAAATCAAAACACCATCTAAAACCGGAGAAAGTACATACATATAACCTAAATCTTTTATTTGAGCAGAACCTGTAACTGCAATAAGTGCCGTTGCACCTCCGGGAGGATGAAGTGTTTTTGTGATTTGCATAAAAATAATCGAAAGTGAAACTGCCAATGGTGCAGATAACCAAATAATGTCCGGAACTAATTTTTGTACGGTAACCCCAATAATTGCTGAGATTAGATGACCGCCAATTAAATTTCGAGGCTGAGAAAATGGACTTTGAATTATTCCATAAACTAAAACACTTGATGCTCCAAAAGAACCAATTAAAAAAACAATATCAGTACCCGAAAAACGAATGGATTCAAGATAAGACAGAATTCCGATTCCAACAAACGATCCAATAAACGACCAGAAATGTTCTTTATAATCTATTAACGTTTCCTTGTAAAGTATATATCGTGTTTTACGATAGCCTCTTTTTATTTTTGGAGTTGGCATAAATGCTAAAATTTATTGTGGTATTTTTTACTAAAGATTTAATGACTTAAATCTTTAGGTATTTTATTTTATAAGGCTTGGGGAATAAGAATAAACCGTAAAAGGATAAATCATTTTTGCGGTGTACTTAGAAATTAAACAAACTACCAATATCGGTAAAAATAAAGTGTAATCATTTGTTAGTCCACAAACCAAAAATATTGCTGTGAAAGGCGCGTGAATACTGGCACTTAAAACAGCTGCCATTCCGATGATCATAAAATTTACCGGGATTACATTTACATGGAAAAAACTGTTTAGTACTGAAGCCAGTAATAATCCTAAGAAAGCACCAATAAAAAGACTCGGAGCAAAAACGCCGCCATCACCACCGGAAGCCAGTGTTACTGAAGTCACGATTGGTTTTAAAATAAGTATTCCGATAAAAGTCAATGCTAAAGTTAGTGTTAACGGAATTTCTGATGAATTCCCGAAAATGCCTTTTATTGCATGATAACCTTCTCCATATAATTGCGGGAAAATAAATAATGAGATACTCAAAACTGCTGACCCAATTAATATTTTATAATAATGAGTGTCAATTTTTCCAAATTGAGATTTAAAGAAAAGTACACATCGTGTTAAGTAAACAGAATTTATTCCGGCTAAAATTCCTAAAAGAATAAAATACGGAATCGCTCTTAAATGCCATGTTGTGATAGAAACCGTAAACAATGGCTCTTCTTTTAAGATCGACAATAATCCAAACGCAATTAAAACAGCAATAACATTTGAGATGATAAAAGCTCGTGTCACTTTTCGTGAGATAACTTCGAGAGCAAACAAAACTCCGGCAATTGGGCTGCTGAATAAAGCTGTGACTCCGGCAGCAACACCGGCACAAATTAATTCGGTTTTGTATTGTCTAAATATATTTTCTTTTTGCTGCGCTACAGAACCAATTGTTGCAGACGCTACAACGGTAGAAACTTCAATTCCGGTAGAACCTCCAAAAGCAACCGTTATTAATCCGTTTATAAAGTGTGATGGAATTTTATAAGAAGGTAAATTTTTTGAAGTTGATTTAGTGCTTTCAAAAACTTCTTTGATGCCTTTGTTTTCTTTTTTCTTAAAAAGATAATGTCTTAAAAAATAAATCACAGACAATCCAAATACAGGAAAAAGGATGTATAATAATGGATGTAAAGTAACTTCATGAAAGAAGATTTCTTCGTAATACTCTGTAATTTTTTTAAGTGAAATTCCAAGAAAGGCAGAAAGAAAGCCAATTAAAATAGAAACAATAACTAATTTTCGGAATTTAATAAATTGATGATTTTTTTTGATTTGCGCCGTTTTATTCATCAGATGTGGATTTGTAGATCGCTAGATTTTATTTGCGATTTCACAAAATTAAAGAATCATATTCGGTTTTTAATAAAAAAGCCTCAGTATATTGTGTTAAAATTGATTAAATAAGAAATTTCTCTCAGTATGTTTTTGATAATATAGTGGGTGAAAAAAAAATTATAAGGAGAATAAATTCAATTTAAAACCGACAATATAAAGGTATCGCTGTCATTTCGACGTAAGGAGAAATCACACTAGAAACTCCGCCAGGAAACTTCGCCAATCTTTGTCGATTCACGAGTGTGATTTCTCCTTACGTCGAAATGACATAAAATGAGAAATACTTCGCGTCTTAGCGCCTTCGTGGCAAAAAAAACTTACTTATCTTTCATAAAACTCTATCGGCAATTCGTCGGGATCTGCAATAAAAGTAAATCGTTTTTCAGTTGTTTCATCAATTCTGATGGGTTCAGATTCGATCTGTTTTGTGTTTAAAAAAGCAATTGTTTCTTCTAAATTAATGACTTCAAAAGCAAGATGTCTTAATCCAACAGCTTCGGGTCTTGAAGGTCTTTTTGGAGGATTCGGAAAAGAGAATAATTCAACCACATAAGAACCATTCAAAGCCAGATCAAGTTTGTAGGATTGACGTTCTTCACGATAGATTTCTCTAATAATAGTTAAGCCTAAAACTTCGGTATAAAAAGTTTTCGATTTTTGATAATCAGAGCATAAAATGGCAATATGATGAACTTTATTTAAGGTAAGCATTATTTGTTTTATTGGGGTTCTTGATTTAATTTTCGAATTACTTTCGCCGGATTTCCAACAGCCAGAGAATTGTCCGGAATGTCTTTTGTAACCACAGATCCGGCACCAATAACACAGCCTTTTCCGATGGTTACTCCAGGGCAAATTACAGAATTTCCGCCAATCCAGCAATCATCTCCAATAGAAATTGGCAATGCATTTTCTAATGTTTTTCTTAATTCAGCGTCAAGCGGATGTGTTGCAGTATAGATTTGAACATTTGGTGCAAAAAACACATTTGATCCAATATTTACCGGAGCACAATCCAAGACAACACAGTTTACATTAAAATAAACGTTGTCACCGCAAGAAATATTATATCCATAATCACAATGAAATGGAGGTTCAATATAAAAACTCTTACCGACATTTGGAATTAATTCGGCTAAAATTTCTTTTGCTTTTTTTGTCAAACGATATTCAGTAACATTCAAGCGGTGAAGTAAGTTTTTAGCTTTTCGGCGTTCTTTTACTAAAACAGGATCTCCCGCTGCGTAATATTCTCCTGAGATCATTTTCTCTTTTTCTGTCATTATAAAATCTTTAATGAATGTTGTTCTTTTTTAGTATTTCGTCTAGAGAATTACTTCCCCAGTCCTTATTCATGTTTTTATTTTGTCTTCTTGTTTCTAAAATCCTTCTTATTTATAGAATCATCTTTAAAAGAAATTAATGTTTCAACAATTTCTAAATAAACATAAGCATTATCTTCGGTCTTCATTCTTTTAAAAAGAGGTTCGATAAAAAAACGATCTTTTAATTCAGAGGCTTTTTTACAATAAATTTCAAAATTACTAACAGTTTCATTTGCAATTTTATCTGAGATTAAATTATAGGCTAAAAGTTTATCATTTATTAGAATAAAATTTAATATAGTTTCTTCTAAACTTTCGGTAAACATGTTTTCCCTTGTTTTAGGAATGCTTTCTATGTCTTTAATCTGATAATTTGGTATAAATTCTCTTTTGCTTAATTCAAGAGTTTTAGCTTTATTTAATTGTAAAAAGTATTTAAAGCTTTCGAGAGTAATTAGATGTTCTTCTTGCCATATTTTCCATAATAAATCATCATAAATTTTACATTTATTGACTAGAATCGCATTGTTAACAAATTCAATGTGATATTTTTTAATATCTTTATTCTTAACTTTTGTAAACGGAATACTTAATAATTCTAAAGATTTTTGACTTTTATATGATGCTATTGCTAGATATAATTCTCTCCATTCTTGACTAAAATAATCTTCATCTAAAGTATTATTTAAGTTTTTTTCTAAAAGAGGCAAAAATCTTACATCAGGAAAATTTTGTATTGCTTTATAAGTTGAAAAATAGCCACTTTCAGCATCTTCATCAATATCTTTATTTTTTAGAATTAGTTCTATATCGCTTTCTTTTCTATATTTTGCTAAAGTTACTAAAGCACTTTGATTATTCTCTTTTATAACTAATTCTCTAACTTTTGGATATAAATCTTCAGTTGGTTCTGCTTTTGAAATAGCATCAAACCTCATATTTAGATTATTCTCAGAATATATTAAAAGGCTATCTAATATTTTAAGTTGTCTTTCGTTTAGTAATTTTGTACTTACGTCATCATCTTCATAGTCAGTAGTAACTAATTGTATGTAAAAATCACCTACTTTTTCACTACTACCAATACACCCAAACTGAGTTTGTACCATTGAATCATCGCCTAAATGATTCTTTACTATAGAAAATAAGTCAATATTTTTTAGGCGTAACAGAGCCCAAAAAGAGTAACATCTTACAACAGCGTTAGGGTGATTAGTTAACATAATTAATTCTTCTAAAGAGGCATTTTTTTTTAACTCTTCAAAGTTTTCAAATTGTTTTGGTGTTCTTCCGGCCGCACCTACGGCAGAACCCATAAGAACATTAACCGTTTCTATTTTTTTTATAATTTGGTTTGTCTTATTTGATATTTTTGATGCATCATAATCACTTTTCCCGTAGCAACTTACGGATAAAAATAGAATTAGGAAGGAAAGAAATAATGAGATTTTTAAGTTTATTTTATTCATTTAAGATTACATTTTAGTCTTAGCAATTTGCTTATGAATCTTTGTTATTTCCTGCAAGGCTGCAGATGAATACCAAGGCGTTAATTCGGCTTCGAGTAATTTTGCCTGTATTGCAGGATCTGTAGCAACAAGTGCTTGTGCTTCTTCAATAGTTTCAACATTAAAAATATAAATTCCTCTGTAGTTTCGATCGTTTTTCATGAAAGGTCCCGCCACAACTAGTTTTCCTTCTTTGGCTAATTTACCAATGTTTGCCATATGACCTTCAAATAATTTTTGGGTTTCTTCTTTAGATGCCGTTGTATTCGTTCCGGATTTCAAAAGACAAAAGACATATTTTTTCATTCCATACTCATCGGCATGTAATGATTTTGCCAGATTTTCATCGAATTTAGGTTCAGTTTCCTGTGAAAATCCTATGACATTTATAAATAAAAATGCGAGTAATACTATTGAATTTTTCATGTACTAGTTTATTAGAAAGATGTTTTTATTTAGAATTACTCTCAATTTTGTCATTCCGAGGTACGAGGAATCTTCGCAAGTAACTCCGCAACGAAAGTCCAATCTTTGTAGAGCTCCTTGCGGAGATTTACTTCGTCTGTTCGCTATCGCTCGAGTCTCGTACCTCGGAATGACAATATTACGAAAATGTTCTTATGAAAATGATTGCCATAGCCCCGATAGAAGTGAAAATCCTTTTGTGGCGGGGTTCGCCACAAAAGATTGAAACGGATAGCGGGATTAGCTCCTGAAAAAAGATTTGGTTATATCATAAAAGTCGAAATGACGGGATTGTGAAAAAAAAACTGCATATAATTTCCGTTCTTTAAAGCAGCTTCTTCAAAATAACAATCTGTCCTAAATGATACACATCATGCTGAATGATTCCGTGAATGTCTTCATAAAAATTATGATTATTATTATGATCTATTTTCTCAAAATCCGCATCATTAAAATCACTTAAACAAGCGCTCCATAATTCCTGTGATTTTGCCAGACTTTGCAGCGATTGTTCCCAGGCTGGTTCAGATGAATCTAAGATTGGCACAAAATAATTATGATCCGGAGTTGTAATTATTTCTCCCTGAACACGTCTTAATATGTTTCTTCTCCATTGTATGAGGTGATTGACAATTTCCCAAATCGTATTTAAATTTGGATTGATTTTTTTATAAGCCTGAGCTGCAGTAACATCTTTTAATGTATCTGCTAAAGTAACTTCAAGCCATGGATTTCCATTATAAATGGATTGATATAAATTCGAAACTCTTTTACTTTCTGACATAATCTATAGTTTTAAAAACACGATAGCTAAGATACAAATAAGTAATTTACAACTCATCCTCGAAATTCTACAATTGGGTTATTTAATATTTTTTAACTTAAAATGTTAAAATACATTTGCCTCATCAAAATCAAATGTTATGAAAACCAAATTACTTTTTACAATTACTTTTTTACTTTTAACATCTTTTATTTTTGCTCAGAATGTCATTTCCGGCAAAGTAGTGGACCAAAAAGGAAAACCGGTTCCGGGCGCTAATATCTATCTGGACGGGACTTATGACGGAGCTACAAGTTCTGAAACCGGAGATTTTTCTTTTGAAACTACCACTACAGGAAATCAAACTATAATTGTTAGTTTTTTACTTTTTGAGACTTTCAAAACAGAAATTGATGTTACTAATTATAAAAATCAAACTGTTAAATTAAGAGAAAATGTTAACGCTCTTGATGCCGTTGTCATTACTGCCGGAACATTGGAATCCGGAGATAAAGCGCGAGTTTCGGTTTTAAAACCATTAGATATTGTTACAACTGCCGGTTCTGCCGGAAATATTATTGCGGCCTTGCAAACTTTACCGGGAACACAAACTGTGGGCGAAGATGGGCGTTTGTTTGTTCGTGGAGGAGAAGCCAGCGAAACACAAACTTTTGTAGACGGACTTCGTGTAGCGCAACCTTATGGGGCAACAACCAATAATTTACCAACCAGAAGTAGATTTTCGCCTTTTTTGTTTAGCGGAATTGCGTTTTCAACCGGAGGTTATTCTGCGGAATATGGCGAAGCTTTATCAAGTGTTTTACTTTTAAGTACGCAAGATGAACCAGATCAAAATAAAACAGATATTGCTTTAATGACGGTTGGTTTAGGAGTTGGAAATACTCAAAAATGGAAAAAAAGCTCTTTTAGTATCAATACCAATTATATCAATTTAGCGCCATATCAGGCTGCAATTCCTCAAAATGTAGACTGGAATAATCCGTATCAATCTTTAGGTGGAGAAGCCGTTTACCGATATCATTTTGAAAGAGGAATTTTTAAATTTTATGCTGCTTTTGATTCGGAGAAATTCGACTTGAACCAGAAAAACGTGAATTTTGTTAATCCAATCAGAACGGACTTAAATAACAATAATTTTTATTTGAATGCGTCTTACAAAGGCGATTTCGGAACAGGATGGCAGCTTACATCAGGAATTAGTTACGGATACAGTAAAAATAAAACCAAATATGATATCAATGATATTGATTCTAATGAAAATGCGGCACAATTGAAATTGAAATTAAGAAAAAACATCTCAAATTACTTTAAATTATCTTTTGGAGCGGATTATTTCATTACAAAATACAATGAAAATTTCGATGATAATATCGCGATTAAAGTTGCAAACGGTTATGATTCTAATATTGCGGCTTTTTATACCGAAGGAGATATATTATTCTCCAAAAAACTGGCAATGAAAGTAGGTTTAAGACTTTCGAATAACAATTTATTAGATGAAACCAATCTTGCGCCAAGAGCTTCGATCGCTTACAAAGTTTCTAAAACAAGTCAGTTTTCATTTGCTTACGGAGACTTTTCTCAAACACCGGTTGTTGATTATATTAAATATTCAAAATACCATCAGTTTGAAAGTGAAAAAGCACGACATTATATTTTAAATTACCAATTTACAAAACCAGGTCAGACTTTTAGAGCAGAAGCTTATTATAAAGACTACAGCAATTTGGTTCAATACAATACAAAAGATATCGCTTACAATTCAGTATTCAATAATAACGGTTCAGGATATGCAAAAGGACTTGATTTATTCTGGAGAGACAGCAATTTATACAAAAACTTAGAATATTGGATTTCCTATTCTTATATCGATTCAGAAAGACAATACAAGAATTTTCCAACGATGGCAACTCCTAATTTTATTGCAAATCACAGTTTGTCGATCGTAACGAAATATTTCATTACAGATTGGAAATCACAAGTAGGTTTCACGAACAGTTATAGTTCAGGACGTCCGTATAATGACCCAAATCAAACACAATTCATGAACGGAAAAACAAAGTCATATAATAGTTTGAGTTTTAACTGGGCGTATTTATTGACCACACAAAAGATCCTTTATTTCTCTGTTTCGAATGTATTAGGAACACAGAATGTTTTTGGATACGATTATGCAAAAGTACCGGATGCAAGCGGAGTTTACAACAGACAAGCCGTTGTGCCAACCGCAGATCGATTTTTCTTTGTAGGTTTCTTCTGGACGATTAGCCAAAATAAAAATGAGAATCAATTGAAAAACCTATAGCCACTAAGTCACTAAGGTTCTGAGTTACTAAGTAAAAAAACTTAGAACCTTAGCAACTCAGAACCTTAGCATCTTCAAAAAAACAATTCAGTAGCGAAATTCAACAACTCAGTATCATTTAATTTTAAAAGAATAAAATCCGATATACTTTTGAAGTATAATTAACAAACAGAGTTTTAATCATCATTAAAAAATCGAGACACTAAATTACTAAGGTTCTGATTTACTAAGAAAAAAAACTTAGAACCTTAGCAACTTAGAATCTCAGAACCTAAAAAATAACAACCTTTAAAAAAAGAAATCATGACCAAAATTATTACAATAATCACATTATTTATCTGCAGTTTAATGTCTGCACAAAATGTAAAACTAACTGTTGCTGTTTCAGGTTTAAAAAATGATACAGGAATTGTTAAAGTAGGTTTGTACAACTCAGACGGTACATTTCTTAAAACGACGTATAAAAGCCTTACTTCTGAAATTAAAAACAAAGAAGTAGTGGTAACATTTGACAATCTTCCGGCTGGGGAATATGCAATTTCAACGTATCACGATGAAAACAATAACGGCAAACTGGATCGAAATGCAATGGGAGTGCCTTCTGAAGCTTATGCGGCTTCAAACAATGCTAAAGGATTCATGGGACCTCCTTCTTATAAAGATGCTAAATTTGTTCTTGATAAAGATTCAAAAATTGAAATTGTATTATAAATAGTAACCAACAAATTAAAATAACCATTTAAATAACTTATAAAATGAAAAAAATTATCACTTTGATTGCCTTATTTGTAGTAGTAATAAGCTCTGCACAAACACAATTTGAACAGGGAATGACAAAAGCTTTTGGGCTTTGGAAAGAAGGAAAAAATTCAGAAGCTTCTGCAATGTTTGAAAGAATTGCTTCGGCAGAGAAAACAAGTTATTTACCTAATTATTATGTTGCATTAGTAAATACTACAGCAGCATTTAGCGAAAAAGATAAAACAAAAATAGATTTATTATTGACAAAAGCACAAGACGCTCTTGATGTTGAGTTTATTAAAGATCAAAACAACGCCGAGTTATATGCGATGCAGGCTTTGATTTACACAGCGTGGGTTGTAGCTGATCCAATGACAAACGGAATGAAATATTCGGCTAAAGTAATGGAAGCTTACGCAAAAGGAAAAGCGATAGACCCAAACAATCCAAGAATTGTTTTTGGTGAAGCAGATTATCAAATTGGAGGAGCAAAATGGTCAGGTGTTGACACGAAACCACTTTGCGCGCAAGTTGATAAAGCTATTGAACTTTTTGCTACTTTTAAACCAGAAACACCTTTTTCTCCAAAATGGGGATTAGAAAGAGCATTGGAAACTCAAAAAAATTGTAAAAAATAATTATTTAAGCTTACTCATAAATGAAAGATCATAGAAATGTATATTCGGATTTAAAAAGCGGAACGATTGTCTCGTTTAAGATTTCTATGATTTTTACGGTAATATTTTCGGCTTGTTTAGGAAGCGATTTAACGATTCAAAACGTTCTTATCACCTTTTTTATTAGTTGCCTTTATTCTTTTGGAGTAGGTTTTGGAAATGGATATATTAATGTTCTGTTAGATAGAAAATGGGATTGGCTGGAGCAGACAAACCTTAGAGTTTATTACGGAATTATGGTTACGGTTTTGTACACGGTTCCGGTAGTTTTGGGTATCAACTATTACATTTATGTTATTCTCCAGGATTTGCCTTTAGAAAAATTCTTTAGCGAAAGAATGATTTGGGTGCATTTGTTTTACATCATTTTATCCCTGGCGGTTTCGACTTTCATGCAAGCCAGAAGTTTTATGGTAAAATGGAAACAAGCATCTAAGTTCGAAATAACACAACAAAAGATTATTGCAGGAACGGCAAGTGCTAAATTCGAAAGTTTAAAAAATCAAATTGACCCGCATTTCCTCTTTAATAGTTTGAATGTTTTAAGTTCTCTGATCGAAGAAAATCCGGATAATGCACAACGATTTACCACTTCTTTATCTAAAATTTACCGCTACGTATTAGAGCAAAAAGATAAAGAACTGGTTTCTGTTGAAGATGAATTGTCATTTGCAAAAACGTATATGAACTTATTGAAAATGCGTTTTGAGAACAGTTTGTTTTACGAATTGCCAACAACAAACATAAATCCGGATGCCAAAGTAGTTCCGTTATCGTTACAGCTTTTGCTTGAAAATACGGTTAAACATAATGTTGTAAGCGAACAAAAACCATTGCATATTCGAATTTTTGTTGATGGAGATTATTTGGCAATTCAGAATGACTTTCAGAAAAAAGAAGTTTTACAAGACCGACAAGGAGTTGGATTACAAAATATCGTGAGTCGATACGGAATTGTAACCAACAGAAAAGTATTGGTCGAACAGAACGAAAAAACTTTTACGGTTAAGATTCCAATCTTAACGAAACAAATTACAGTTATGGAAACAAATGCAGAATATACAGATGAAAATAAAGCTTATTTCAGAGCTAAAAAAAGAGTAGAAGAATTAAAAGGTTTTTACGCAAATGTAATTTCATATTGTTGTGTGATTCCATGTTTGATCTTTGTGAACTTGACTTTTTCTCCCGGATTTCAATGGTTTTGGTTTTCAGCTTTAGGCTGGGGATTTGGAGTTGTAATGCATGCTTTTAAAGTTTTTGGATACAGCTCAGATTGGGAAGAAAGAAAAATAAGAGAGATTCTGGAAAGAGAAAATAACAAGCAAAGTTGGAAATAATCATGGAAACGAATTGTCATATTGATCGGGAAAAATTTGAGTTTCAGCAAATCTTCAGCAAAAAGATTGTCAAACTCAAATCATTTTGCCTCCATGCGTTTATATATGGTATTGGAGTAACTGTTTATATTTTGAAAGAATATTTTGGAGTTCATTTTGATTTTTTTCCAGTTAAATATTTAAATTTTGTGGTAATGATAATCTGGACTTGTGTGTTTTTATTTTCGGCTATTGATTTAATTGTTTCTTATACAATTTTTGGAAAAGAGTGGGAGGAACGCAAACTAAAAAGCATCTTAGAGAAAAAACAGCAAAAACAAAAATGGGTGTAATCATGGAAACAAATTATTCGAATACAGAGCGTTATTATCAAGCTCAAAAGAAGGTAGATGAAATTAAGAAGTTTTATCAGCATTTAACGGTGTATGTTCTCTGTAATCCAATTGTAATTGCAGTGAATTTGATGACTTCGCCTGGTTATTTATATTTTTGGTATTGCTTGTTGGGTTGGGGAATTCCAATTGTCTTGCATGGATTGAAAGCTTTTGATTGTTTCCCGTTTTTTAATAAGGAATGGGAAGAGCAAAAAATCAGAGAGATTATTGATAAAGAAGAAAGTAAAAAACAAATTTGGAAATAATTATGGAAAGAGATTTTGATAATGACCCTGAAAAATTTGATCTGCGACAAATAGCAAGCAGAAAAGTAGTGAAACTAAGATCATTTTATATTCATGCTTTCATCTATAGTATTGGGTTGATCTTGTTTACTTTAAAACATTATTTTGGTCTGCCTTTGAATGCATTTCCAATACGATATTTAAATACTTTTGTAATGGTAATCTGGAGTACAGCATTTTTGGTATCTGCAGTAGAAATATTTGCTTCTTTTAAAATTTTTGGAGAAGAATGGGAGGAACGTAAGCTGAAAAGCATCTTAGAGAAAAAGGATAAAAAACAAAAATGGGAGTAATCATGGATATTAAGTTTACTGAAGAAGATAAATATTATATTGCTAAAAAGAAAGTAGAAAGTATTAAAGGTTTTTACGGAAATCTTACTTCTTTCATCGTTGTCAATATTATATTGATTATTATTAATTTGTGGACATCACCACAATACTTATGGTTTTTTTGGCCACTATTATGGTGGGGAGTTGGAGTTGTTTTTCATGGATTAAAAGTTTTTGAAGTATTTCCGGTTTTAGGAAAAGACTGGGAAGAAAGAAAGATTAAAGAATTGATGGAAAAAGAAAAAGAGAATCAAAATAAATGGCAATAAATTTTTAAATCAAAATAAAATGGGACGATTTAGAAGACGCATGTACGAAGAATATGCACACGAATTTAGCACAGACGAAAGCTATAATATAGCCTATAGAAAAGTAAAAAGAATAAAAGGATTTTATTCGCATTTGAAGGTTTACCTTATGGTGAATGCAATCATCATTATCTCAGGTTTGAATAGAGGTTTTGTTGGAAATCATTTTGAAGTGAGAGGATTCAATAATTGGGAAATTTATTCAACAGCATTTTATTGGGGTATTGCTTTAGCGATTCATGCATTTAGTGTTTTTGGACGTGATCTCTTTTTTAGTGATGATTGGGAGCAAAAGAAAATTCAAAAATATATGGAGAAAGAAGCTCAAAATAAGAATAAATGGGAGTAACTTTATAGTTGAATTTTCAATTTTTGCATCGTATTAAATGACCACACTAATAATAGAAGACGAAAAACCGGCAGCAAGATTATTGCAGCGAAAACTCGAAAAATTAGATATTGCTGTAGAAACCATGCTGCACTCTGTAGAAGAATCAGTTCATTGGTTTACTAATAATGAACATCCGGATTTGATTTTTTTGGATATTCAGTTATCAGATGGTTTGTCGTTTGAAATTTTTGAAAAAATAAATATTCAAAGTGCCATTATTTTTACAACTGCTTATGATGAATATGCACTAAAAGCATTCAAATTAAATAGTATTGATTATCTTCTAAAGCCTATTGATGAAGATGATCTGGAAGTTGCTGTTGCGAAATTTAAAACCCGAATGCCCAAATTAAATTCGGAAACACAGAATCTTCAGGCAGATTTTGAGCAAATTCGCCGAATGTTGTCTAATCCTTTCGAAAAAAGCTTTAAAAAACGATTCACAGTCAAAATCGGGCAACATTTAAAAGTCATTACAACCGAAGAAATAGAGTGTTTTTTTAGTGAAAACAAAGGAACATACCTTCATACTTTCGACAATAGAAATTATTTAATCGATTCGACTCTTGAAATTTTGGAGCAGGAATTAGACATGAAGAATTTCTTTCGCGTAAGCAGAAAATTTATTGTGCCACTTCAGGCAATAAAAGAAATCCAGGTTTATACCAATTCCCGCCTAAAAGTTATTTTACCAACTTATAAGGAAGATGAGGTTATTGTAAGCCGCGAAAAAGTGCAGGATTTTAAAGGTTGGTTGGGCTAGGTTTCTTAGCTTCTAAAATCATGTAAAATTGAATTCCGAATAAGATAGAAGCCAGAACTAAATGTATTGCCTGACTTCCAATTGGGAAATCAAAATAAGCCATTGCTATTCCAGTTAGAATTTCAACTCCGATAATTAAAATTACCCAGTTTATCTTTGAGAATCCCAAACCAAACTTGGTGTTTCTAACATATAAATACAAATTCACCAATAAAACTAAAATAGAGAATGAACGGTGAACATAAAAAGTAATAGAAGGATTTTGTAACCAAAGTATACTTGCCGTTAAACCATTTTTAACTTGTTCGTCAACAAACTGACGCACTTGTGTTCCTATGGCTACTTGGATTAAAGTTAATAAAAGTGAAAATAAAAGCACATTTCTAAAAGTTGAGTTATAAGTTACTGCGGCTAATTTTGGTCTTGCCAATTGAATAATGTATAAAATCACAGCAACAATTACTAAAGCCATAACCATGTGAACCGTAATTTTTATTGGATTCAAAACGGAGTAGACTACTTTTGCTCCTAACCAAGCCTGAAAGCCCATCATAAAAACCACTAACCACGAAAGTAAAGTGATCTTTTTGTTTTGTTTCCAAAATCTAAAAGAAGCTAGAGCCATTACAAAACAAGCCATTCCTGCCAAAGCACCACATAATCTATTGATATATTCAATCCAGGTATGCAGCGGATTAAAAATAGCATAATCATGTTTGGTATATTTTTCCCAATGCGAAGCGTCAAAAGTAGTTTGAGTCGTAAAATTATCTTTTGCAACCAAAAGCGTTTCATCTTTGATAATTACTTGCCCTTTTTCAAAAATACGGTTTGGTTCCCATGTTAATTCCTTTATATCTGTTGGTGGGATATAATATCCAAAACATTTAGGCCAATCCGGACAACCCATTCCGGAACCTGTCATACGGACCAATGCGCCGGCAACAATTACTAAATAAACTAAAACTAATGCTGTTTTTGCGATTGTAGGGAAATGTTTTTTCATTCTTTTTTTTTCGAGTGGCTTAGTTTCTAAGGTGCTGAGGTTCTAAGCTTTTTTAATTATTTAATTCGGAAATTTTCAGGGTTTTGTCTCATGTCCCAAATGTCTAATACTGTAATTTGAGTATTCGAAATATGATAAATTAACTCAAAATGATTTGCAATTTTAAGTCGGATATTAGAATTTTTTGATTCAATTGAACTTTCTGGAAATTTTAGAACCTGTTTTAATGATTCTTGGAATAGAACGTTTAATTTTCTACTGTAAGTTGTCGATTTATTCCTTTGATTCCAATACAAAAAAATAGCATATTTTGACTCTTCGGCAAACGAAGTCCAAACTATTTTTCTTGTTCCTGAAACCATTTCTCTAATTCGATTTGAGCTTCTTCATCAGAAATGCATTCTCCGTTTTCGTATTGTTTTAAGGCTAGATTTATTTTTTTTTGTTCCGCTTCAGAGAAAATCCTGATATTTTTAGTTTTTGATTTTTTATATTCTATAACAGGTTCATTGACTTCATGGGAGGTTTCTTCTGCTACAGTATAATTTTTTTCCTCTAATAAAGATGTTATTTTTAGCAACAAATCAATATCATCAATATTATTAATTTTTTGGATTAAATAGAGTCTTAGTTCGGAAGCAGTCATAACGTATAGTTTTTATAAAATTAAGCAAAATCTCTTATAATTTTTATAAATGTAAGATTAAACTTTCTTTAATCCGAGTTTTTCAGCTCTTTTTTGCATCAAAGCAAAAGCAGCATCATATTCATTTGGAATTTCTCCTTCTAAAATTGCTTCTTTTATAGCTTCTTTTAAGATTCCGATTTCACGGGAAGGTTTTAAGTTATAATATTCCATAATTTCTTCGCCTGAGATTGGTGGTTGAAAATTGCGAACATGATCGCGCTCTTCGACTTCAACAATTTTCTTGCGAACGATTTCAAAGTTTTTATGATACTTTTTAAACTTCGACGGATTTTTAGTTGTAATATCTGCTTCGCATAAAGTCATTAAATTCTCTACATCTTCACCAGCATCAAAAACTAAACGGCGAACAGCGCTATCGGTTACAAGATCTTGTGCCAAAACAATTGGACGAGAACTCATAATAACCATTTTTTGCACAAATTTCATTTTGTGATTCAGTGGCATATGCAAACGTTCAAATATTTTTTTGGCCATTTTTCCACCTAAAAATTCATGACCGTGAAAAGTCCATCCTTGCTTTTTATTAAAACGTTTTGTTGGTGCTTTTCCAATATCGTGCAATAATGCCGACCAGCGTAACCAAACGTCATCTGTATTTGGGCAAATATTATCGACAACTTCTAAAGTGTGATAAAAGTTGTTTTTATGCGTATGACCTTCAATTTCTTCAACCTGATTCAATGCCGTTAATTCAGGAAGAATAATATCTAAAAGTCCGGTTTGATACAAAAGTAAAAATCCAATAGAAGGTTTATCTGTCGAAAGAATTTTGTTTAATTCATCAACAATGCGTTCTCCTGAAATGATGTTGATTCTCTCTGCATTTTTGGTAATCGCATCAAGAGAGTTTTTCTCGATCTCAAAACCTAACTGATTTGCAAAACGAATTGCACGTAGCATTCGCAATGGATCATCAGAATACGTAATACTTGGATCTAAAGGAGTTTTTATAGTTTTATTTTCAAGATCAGCCAATCCGCCAAAAGGATCAGAAAGATCTCCAAATGTTTTTTCGTTTAATGATAATGCCAATGCATTGATGGTAAAATCACGACGATTTTGATCATCTTCAAGAGTTCCATTTTCGACAATTGGATTTCTGCTGTCAAAATTATAAGATTCTTTACGGGCGCCAACAAATTCAATATCAGTATCTTCAAAACGTAACATCGCTGTTCCGTAAGTTTTAAAAACCTGTACTTTAGGTTTTTTAGGAAGTAGTTCAGAAACCTTAAGCGCCAATTCGATACCACTGCCAACTGCAACAACATCGATATCTTTTTTAGAACCTCGGTTTAAAAGCAAATCCCGAACAAAACCACCAATTACGTAACTGTCAACGTTTAGTTCCTGAGATGCCTGCGAAATAATTTCGAAGATTTTATTTTGTAAAGCTGCTTTATAATTTGTTTGTATAGCCACGAATTCAGTAATTTTTATAAAATAATACGTTTGTATTCAAGTGAGACAGAATTGAAGTTTGCTAAAATCGCTAAATTTGTTTTAGAAACTTTCAGATAATTTAGACATTGCGAAATATGTTTGGGATGTAAAAAATCACTTGATTTTATTTCAAGTATAATTTTATCAAACAAAACAAAATCAGCGTAAAATCTATGATTTAAGATTATGTCTTTATAATTTACCAAATATTCTTTTTCTCTTTCAAATGGAATATTCGCCAATCTGAATTCATATTCTAAAGCATCTTTATATACAATTTCAGAAAAACCTCCACCTAAATTCCTATGAACATCGAATAAAATTCCCATTATTTGATAACTTTCAAGTTGATATAATATTTTTGTCATGTTCTAAATTTTTTTCGCCACGAATTCACGAATTTTTTTAATTAATTTTTTAAAAAGTTAATTCGTGAATTCGTGGCTATTTCTTAGAATATAACTTTCAATTTTACATTGAAATGTTATTTGGAATTTTATAGGTGCAAATTTACAACATAGAAAACGCCTATTATAATCTATTGTTGACTTTTTTAAACAAATTGACAGTTTGAAGTGTACAATTTTATCAAAATAAAAAAGGTTGCCACGAATTACACGAATTTACACGAATGTTAATTTATTAAACAGAATAAAAATTAGTGAAAATTTGTGTAATTCGTGGCGAAAGAAATAGTAGTAAAATTGATTTATGCAGTTATCGAACAAATCAATTCGGATCTGTAATTTTTAGAAATTCAATTTGTATTTTTGAATTCTATAAAAACGCACAAATGAAAATTGTTATATCGCCAGCGAAGTCTTTAAATTTCGAAAAAGAATTACCAACAACTCAATATACTGAACCTGCTTTTTTAAAAGAAGCGCGTGTGGTTCATAAAGTTTTAAAACCCAAAAAACCTTCTGAATTATCTGAATTAATGTCAATTTCAGATAAATTATCAGATCTAAACTGGAAAAGAAATCAGGAATGGAAAACACCTTTTACGCCGGAAAATGCACGTCCGGCAATTTATACTTTTGATGGAGATGTTTATACCGGTTTAGATGCTTATACAATTCCGGTAGAAAAAATGGAAGTTCTTCAGAGCAAACTTAGAATCTTATCCGGACTTTATGGAGTTTTGAAACCGTTGGATTTAATGCAGGCGTACCGCTTAGAAATGGGAACAAAATTGCCTGTAGGAGAATACAAAAATCTACACGAATTCTGGAAACCTACTGTAACCAAAGCGCTAAATAAAGAATTGGTAAAAGGGGAGTTATTTGTGAATTTGGCAAGTAACGAATATTTTTCGGCTGTAGATGTAAAGGCTTTAAAAGTTCCTGTAATTACTCCGGATTTTAAAGATTACAAAGACGGAAAACTTAAAATAATCAGCTTCTTCGCAAAAAAAGCGAGAGGAATGATGGTTCGTTATATTATTGATACCAATGCTGAAACAATTGATGATTTAAAAGGATTTAATTATGAAGGATATCAGTTTGATGCGAATCTTTCTAAAGGAAATCATTTGGTGTTTACAAGGTAAATTTTGAGGAACAAAGATTCAAAGTGACAAAGGTTCAAAGGTTTTTCTTGAAAGCTACTTCGAATCTAAGGCGCTGAGGTTCTAAGTTTTTTACAAGAGAGTCGGAGACTCGGGCCATATTGTAGGGAGGGATTTCAATCCCTTCATATTTAGATCATGTTGTAGGAAGTCCTGAAGCTTCGGGATCAATCCCCTCAACACAATCAATTTAAAACTAGAATTATATATAATAAAAAAGCCGAGTTACAGGAATGAACTCGGCTTTTTTCGTATTATAAATCAATTATTATTAATGCATTGCATCAGCAGGATTAATCTTGTTTTTTCCTTTTTTGATTAAAAGAATAATTGGTATACAACATAGGAACATGATTCCTAAGTACATAAAAATATCCATATATGCCAGTACTGTACTTTGTTTCATTACTGCATATTCCAGACCTTGATAGGCTTTTTTAAGTGCAACATCTGCGCTATATCCTTTAGACATAAAAGCTCTTTGCATTCCTGCAATACGCTGTTGAACATCAAATTTTGCAGGATCTAAATTGGTCAATAAGTTTACTCTGTGTTCCTGACTTAAACGAGTGATAAAAGTGGTAATAATCGCAATACCAAATGAACCACCTAACTGTCTCATCATTCCCGTAAAAGCAGCTCCTTCACCAATATGTTTTCCTTTTAAAGTAGAAAGTGAAAGTGTCGTAATAGGTACAAAAAGTAATCCTAAACCAATTCCTCTTAAAATTAAAGGCCAATACATATGTTCTACACCAGTGTCTGGTGTCATACGGGTTTGCATCATAAAGGTAAAGAAGAAGAAAACCAAAAATCCAACTCCAACCATATATCCTTGCGGAACACCTTTTTGAATCATATTACCCACAAATGGCATCATAATCGCCGTTGTAATCGAACCCGGAATCAATAATAATCCTGCATCCGTAGCTGTCCATCCTAAAACAGATTGCGTGTAAATTGGGATAATTAACGTCGATCCGTATAAACCAAAACCAAGAATAAAACACATTACGGTTCCAATTCTTAAATTTCCATCTTTTAGAACACTTAAATTTACGATTGGATGTTTATAAGTAAGCTCTCTCCAGATAAACAATACCAATCCAAGAACGGTAACAACACTTAAAGTCACGATAAGAGAATCGTTGAACCAATCGTCTTGTTGTCCGTGTTCCAGAACAAATTGAAGTGAACCAATAAAAGCGGCTAATAAAATAATTCCCCACCAGTCAACCTGATTTGCTTTTAATTTCTCTCCATATTTCGGGCTTCTTACGAAAGTAAGTGCCAAAATTGTTGCAATAATTCCCAACGGAATATTGATATAAAATATATAAGGCCAAGAATAATTATCTACTAAATATCCTCCCAAAGGCGGACCCAAAGTTGGACCAACAATTACACCCATTCCGTAGATAGCTTGCGCCATACCACGTTTTGCTATAGGATAACTTTCGGTAATAATGGTTTGCGCGGTTACCAGTAGTGCACCACCACCCATACCTTGTACAAACCTAAAAGCTACCAGTTCCCATATATTACTGGCATTACCACATAAAAAGGAGCAGACCGTAAATATTATGATAGAAGCCACAAAATAATTACGTCTTCCAAATTGCTGTGAAAGCCAACTCGTCATCGGAATTACAATAACATTCGCAATTGCGTATGCTGTAATTACCCAAGCCACATCAGTTAAAGTAGCACCAAGGCTGCCTCGCATGTCTGTTAGAGCTACGTTTACAATCGTGGTATCTACAATTTCCAACAAGGCACAAAGGACCGCTGTTATCGTGATTATGATACGTCTGTAACCGTATTCTACTAAATCGTCGTCTGCTTGTACTGCTGTTGCCATTATTTTATTTTAAATGTACATCTACATCAACATTCATTCCCGGTCTTAGTAATTTTACTTTTTCAGGATCGTTTGATTGATCTAAACTAATTTTTACCGGTAATCTTTGGATTGTTTTTACGAAGTTACCTGTTGCATTGTCAGGAGGTAGTAATGAAAAACGAGATCCTGTTGCAGGAGAAAAAGATGTTACAACTCCTTTGAATTCGTAGTTTGGATAAGCATCAACTTTTAAGCTTACTTTTTGTCCCACAATCATTTTGTTTAATTGTGTTTCTTTGAAATTGGCAACAACCCAAGCTTCAGTATTATTGATGATATAAAATAAAGATTGTCCCGGCTGAACCAATTGTCCCGGCTGAATATCAACTTTAGAAACCTGACCGTCAATTGCAGCAGTTACAACAGTATAACTAAGATTTAAATGCGCAACATCCAACATTGTTTTTGCTTTCTTGATGTTTGCAGCAGCAACTTCAGTTTGTTTGTCAGAAGCTTTAGATTTAGACTCAATTACTGATTTTTGGTAAGAACTAGCTCTTTGTTGTTGCTCTAAAACACGTACTTGATTTTCCGCTTCGTCCTTTGCAGATAAAGCCTGCTCATATTGTTGTTTTGTGATGGTATGAGTTTTGTACAAATTGTTGTAACGGTTGTAATCGTTTGTAATTTGTCTCAATCTAATTTTAGCACTTTCGATAGAACCTGTTGCAGATCTCATTTGAGCATCAGATACAGAGATACTTGCATTTGCACTTCCAATATCAGCTTTTGCAGCTTCGTATTGACCTTCAGCGCCTAATAAAGCAGCATTAGCTTCATCGATTTTTAATTGATAATCTCTTTTATCGATAGTAAATAAAGTATCTCCTTTTTTTACAAAGTCATTATCTTTTACATACACTTTACTAATATATCCAGATACTCTAGGAATAATTGGATTCATTTTTTTCTCAATTTGAGCATCATCCGTTTCTTCGTGACCTTGTGAGTGCATGTACTTTGTTATTCCGTAAGTTCCGCCCACTAAAACCAAAACGGTTAGTATAATGATGAATTTAGTATTTGTTTTTTTCTTTTCCATGAGAGCTATCGATTATATTTTAGAAAGATTGAATGATTGTGATAATTGTCCTGATACGGATAGTAATTCGTAATATTTTTGAATAATAGTTGCTTTAGATACAGCAGTATTGATTTTGGCGCTTAATTGCTCAACATCAGCTTCAACCAAATCATTGGTATCTGCTAAACCATTATCAAACTTATCTTTTACAAGTCTGTAGTTTTCAGATGCCTGTTGAAGTGCCTGATCATAAACCACACTTTGGTTAATAGCCAAGTCATAATCTTCAATAGATTTTTGAACTTCAACTTTAATACGATCTGTCATTACAGCTTCTGTATTTTTTACTTCCAAAGCTCTGCTTTCAGCTTCTCTTACGTGAGCACTATTTTTGTAAATTCCAGAAATGTCATAAGTTAAACCTAACCCAAAGTTCATTGCATATTTTACAGTGATAATGTCTTTAAGATCTAAAGCAGTATAACCACCAAGTAATGCAAGTGTTGGATAATATGCAGCTTTAGCCACTCTAATATTTGCCTCTGAAGCTTTTTGTTGGAAACGGATAGCCTCTAAATCCTTTCTGTTTTCAAGAGCTAAAAGGTCAGATGTTGGAGCGTTATTAGTTTTTAAATTAAAGAAATCATCTTCGTTAACCTGAAGTTTTGTACTTGGATCTAACTTTAGTAAAGTAGTTAAATAAAAGTTGATGTTATTAAGGTTGTTATTAGCTTCATCAATAGATAATTGCGTTTTTGAAACTAATAATTGTGACTTCAATAAGTCATTTCTTGGGATAATTCCGTTTTTCTCTAGTTCTGTAAAATCAGTAACACGCTGTTTAGCGCTTTTTTGATTTTCATTTAAAACATCCAAAGTTTTTTGCGCTTTGTACAGAGCTGTATAATAAGTTATAACTCTTAAAGCGACATCTTCTTTTGTTTTAGCAGCATTTGAATTTTCAGCTTCATACAAGTTGTCATATGCTTCAATGCCATTTTGAATTTTAAATCCTGCAAAAAGAGGTAAGCTCAAATTTGCCATTCCAAGCATTGCTCTGTCAGGAGATGCCAAAGATTTGCTTTCGCCCTGATTAGGCATATCAATCGATGCTTTTGTAAGGCGTTGATATTGTCCGGAAACTTTAATATCAGGATATTGATTGTTTTTTGCCGTTTGTAATTCGTACTTTTTTGTGTTTACCTTAGTGCTGGCAAGCGTAACTTCGTTACTTTTTTCCCAGGCCAATTTAACGGCTTCGTCTAAGGTTAAACTTGTTTTTTCTTGTGCTTCTACTGAAGATATTCCGATAAAGAAAACTCCAAAGAGCATTAATTGACTAATTTTCATAAACAAGTAGCGCTTTTATAGTTTGTTGAATGTGCTTTGTAAGACTGGTTTTAATGTAATTATTAAACATTTCCTCTGTTTTTAAATCCAATAATTCTTCGAAGAAAGATTTATTCATATGAAAATGAAAAAAGGTTCCAATAATAGTAGGCGTGATAAGCGGAATTATAATATCCTTTCTAAAAACACCTTTTTCCTGACCTTGAGTAATAATCCTCTCAACAGATTTTAGATTTCCTTTTTTTAATTCAGTAAAAGCAATCATGCTTTTTTCTCTCTTTTTTGTATTAAGTTCAAAATGTAAGACTCTGTAAATGCCTTTATTAAGGCAAATTCCGTTAACGTAAATTTCGATTAATTTATTGACTTTTTCTACAGGTTCGAGATTTTCTTGCAATAAATTTTCGAGTTGTAGTTTTAAATCAGATGTTTTATAAAGAATTAAAGCCTCAAGAAGTCTTTCTTTTGAACCAAAATAATACGAAACCATTGCAATATTTATTTTTGCATGTTTGGAGATATCCCGTATCGATGTACCTTCGAATCCTTTTTCAGAAAATAGCTTTTCAGCAACCTCAAGAATCTGAATTTTTTTATCGTTTAATTCGATGTTTGACATGGTAGTGTTTCTAATCGGGTACAAAATTAAACAAGTGTTTAAATTAAACAGTTGTTTAATTTTATTTTAACATAATATTAACAGAAAACCTTGTAGTGATTTTATGTTAATACTTGGTTTTTAAAGACATAAAAAAAGCTGAAAAAATATCATTTGATATTGATTCAGCCTATGTCAACATTGCCAACTATTTTATGCGTAACGCTTTCATTTTTTATTTCCCTAAAGCAAGTTTTTGAGGATTTTGTCTCGTGTCAAAAATATTTGACACATATACTAATTGCCTTGCCTCGTCGATCCAATAAATTATTTTGTAATTTTTAAAAACCAAATATCTAAAATCTTCCGCTCTAGTAGATAAAAGTACTTCTTTTTGCCCACTGTAAGCATTTATTTCTAATGAAAGTGAACTGTCAATAATGCCATTTACTAAAGTTTGAGCAACTTTAATCCCCGCTTTAAATTTGTAATATTCAAAAATGTCTTCAAGCTTGTCCTGAGTCAATTGTGTCCAATAAACGGTTAATCCCATTTTTGAAATTTAGATTTTAAATCTTTAGCGCTTATAATTCGGCTATTTTTTGCATCATCTAAAGATTGATCAATTTCTTTATTAAATTGATCAACATTCATTGATTTCATTTCCTGATCCAATAATTCAACTTTTTGTTTGTGAAGTAAATTTTCAAGATGAATAACTATTTCTTCACTTTCAAGTCTTAGAAATTCTTGTACGAAAGATATTTTACGAGCTTCTAAATCCATGATAATTAATTTTATTCAAATGTACAAAATAATTTTAAGCGATGTTATTTACCTAATCTCCCCAACAAATTCTTCAATTTTCCCACTTCCATTTTCGCTCAAATGTTTGATAAAAGCACTTCCAATAATAGCTCCTTTTGCAAATTTAGTCGCTTGGTTAAAAGTTTCTTTATTTGAAATTCCGAAGCCTATGATTTGTGGATTTTTAAGATTCATGTTTGCAATTCTTTCGAAATAACTTTCCTGAATATTTCCAAAACCTGATTGAGAACCCGTAACACTTGCTGAACTTACCATATAAATAAATCCGTTTGAAACGCTGTCGATAAAACGAATACGGTCGTCAGAAGTTTGTGGCGTAATTAAGAAAACGTTGATCAAACCGTATTTTTCGAAAATAGCTTTGTATTCGTCTGCATAAACATCAACGGGTAAATCTGGAATAATTAAACCATCGATTCCAATTTCGGCACATTTTTTACAAAAAGCTTCAATTCCGTATTGTAACATCGGGTTGAAATATCCCATAATAATCAACGGAATTTTTACGCTTTCGCGGATGTTTTTCAGTTGATCAAAAAGAATTTGAGTTGTCATTCCGTTATGAAGTGCCAGTGTGGAACTTGCCTGAATCGTTGGCCCGTCTGCCAAAGGATCACTAAAAGGCAAACCGATTTCGATTAAGTCAACACCATTTTTTTCTAAATCCTGAATGATTTGAACCGTATCATTCAAATTAGGATATCCAGCCGAAAAATAAATAGAAAGTATCTTTTTATCTTCTTGTAATTTTTGAGTTATTCTGTTCATTTTTTTTATTGTTATCCTAAAAGGTTTCCAAAACCTGTTAGGTATGTTATTAAGCTTTGTTTTTTTACCACTCCCGATAGCTATCGGGATAAAAAGATTCTCTTAGATTTTTTGTTTCACGCAGATTCTGCAGATTGAAGCAGATTAAAATAGATTTAAGTGAAAAAATCTGCTAGAATCGGCTTAAATCAATTTAAATCTGCGTGAAATAATTTGCAGCTATAATCACTAAGAAACATTTTAATCTGTAGCATTTTTTTTAATCGATAATACCCCGACTTGTCCAATTATCATCGTGATTTTCTATAATTAATAATCCGGAATCTGAATCATTCATTTGCGCAATTAATTCCCCTTTGTTATTCCAGAAAGCACTTTGTCCTGCCGAAGTTGATCCCCAGGATTCTCCACTGAAATTCGACATCAAAACATTCATTTTGTGCTTTTGAGCATAACTTTGTAAATCCCGATACGCATTTGGAATTCCGTTTGGCGTAAAGAAAATACTCGCAATATAAATATCAGTTTCTTTTTTGCAGGCATTTTCAGGATGTAACGGATTATCAATATCAGCACAAATGGCAAACGAAATCTTTTGATCTTCAATTGTAATCATCGGATTATAATCGAAAGAAGACTGAAAGAATTCATCTTCGCCTTCATGCAAAAATTGCTTCGTATAAATTTTTACCGAATTATCAGGAGAAATAATAAATTCCCCAATAAACAATTCTGATTCTACTTGAATTGGCGCACCGGTAATAATAATGATATTATTTTCGACTGCTAATTTTTTTAAATGTGCCAGTCTTGAATCGTCTTTTTTGAAAGCCAATTTTTGAGCATTTTCTCTTTCATAACCTGTAATAGACATTTCGGGAAATGCGATTAATTGTGCTCCATTTTGCACTGCCAAATCAATAAGACGATAATGATCTGATAAATTAGTTTCAATATCTCCTCGTGTTGGTTTTGTTTGTGCCGCTGCTAAAATCATTTTGTTTTGTTTATCCTAACAGGTTTCGAAAACCTGTTAGGTATTTTTGTTAGTTTCGATTATTTATTTTCAATATAAACCCATGCCACTATTCCAGAACTCAATGTTACCTGAACTCTTTTATAGGCATTAGATTCGAATATATCTACTTTAGCTAAATCTGAAGCCAAAATATTAAAAGCAACACCGTGTATCGGATCTGAAGAATCTGCGCTGGGTACTGCTACAACGTAATCTGCCATTCCAAATTCTTCTTCAATTTGCAGACTTTTTAGTTTATAGCCCAGCAGCTGATCAGAAGTTCCAGTCAGAACTTTATTAAAAATTTGCATTTGAATTTGTTTTGACCTTAATGTTCCGTAAGAGAATAACTTTTCCATAATTACTATTTTTCTCGTTGTTTGTTTTTTGCGTTAGGGATAGAGGCGGTATCTCCCGATTTAGAAAAACAAGGCTTTTTAGCCGTAGTTTTTGTTAATCGGGAATATAGCCGAAAGCCCGACCGGAGGGAACGCCCAAATTACTATTTTTATAACTTAAAATAATCAATATAATTGTCTAGATCTTTGTCACCACGACCCGAAAGACTGATTACGACAATATCAGTTGGTTTAAATTTCTTTTGATCTAAAACCGCAAAAGCATGCGCGCTTTCTATTGCCGGAATAATTCCTTCTAGTTTCGTAAGCTGCAAACCTGCATTCATAGCATCATCATCCGTTACGGAGAAGAATTCGCCACGTCCTGTTTGTGCCAAATGCGCATGCATTGGTCCAACTCCGGGATAATCCAGACCTGCAGAAATCGAATAAGGCTCCGTAATTTGTCCGTCTGGAGTTTGCATTAAAAGAGTTTTGCAACCGTGTATAACACCAACTTTTCCTAATTTACTCGTTGCTGCGCTGTGACCGCTATCAACCCCTTTTCCGGCTGCTTCAACGGCAATAATACCAACTTCAGGCTCGTGTAAAAAGTGATAATAAGTTCCGGCAGCATTACTTCCGCCACCGATGCATGCAACTACATAATCAGGATTTTCGCGTCCTTCTTTTTCTTTTAACTGCCATTTGATTTCTTCTGAAATGACACTCTGAAAACGAGTCACCATATCCGGATAAGGATGCGGTCCAATTGCAGATCCAATGATATAATGTGTGTCAACGGGATTATTGATCCAGTCACGAATAGCTTCGTTTGTAGCATCTTTTAAGGTTCTTGATCCTGAAAGTGCCGGACGAACCTCAGCGCCTAGCATTTTCATACGCGCTACGTTTGGTGCCTGACGTGCAATGTCAATTTCGCCCATATACACGATACATTCCAATCCCATAAGAGCACAAACTGTTGCGGTTGCGACTCCATGTTGACCTGCTCCGGTTTCAGCAATAATTCGTTTTTTACCCAGACGTTGTGCTACCAATATTTGCCCAATTGTGTTGTTGACTTTATGCGCTCCGGTATGATTTAAATCTTCTCTTTTTAAGTAGATTTTGGTATTGTATTTTTCAGATAGTCGCTTTGCAAAATAAAGCGGACTTGGGCGGCCAACGTAATCTTTTAATAACTGATCGAACTCGGCTTTAAAATCTGGCTCACTTGTTATTTTTAAATAATTCTGGCGTAATTCTTCTACGTTTGGATATAACATTTCAGGAATATAAGCTCCTCCAAATTCTCCGTAATATCCTTTTTCGTTGACGTTAAAATTCATTTTATTCCAATTTTAAAAGTTGGCAACATCAAATTTTCGTTTGAAATTGCTAAATAGATTTTTGTTTTTTAGCCCGGGTTCGATTTCAAATTTACTATTTATATCGACGGCATAAATAGGAAGATTCGTTTTTGAAATTTCTTCTATAGCTTTTAATTCGTTTATTCCGATTCCGCCACTCAAAAAAAAGGGCTTTTCAGATTTGTATTTTTTTAATATCGTCCAGTCAAAAGTGGTTCCATTTCCTCCGGGTAATTTTCCTTTGGTATCAAACATAAAGAAATCACAGACCGATTCGAATGGCTTTATAATTTCAAAATCAAAATCTTGATCTGCTGAAAATACCTTTATGATTTCAATTTTCTTAGGCAATTGTTTTTTTAATTCTGATAAAAATTCTACAGATTCATTTCCGTGAAGCTGAACGGCTTGCAAATTGTATTTTGTAACTTTTTCGAGAATTTCTTCCTGATTTTGATTTACAAAAACGCCTACTTTTTTGATTGTTTTGATAAGTTCCGGAATTGTTCCGTTAAAATATCGAGCGGACTTTTCCCAGAAAATAAATCCCATATAATCGGGTAGGAGTGCACCTACTTCGAGAATGTTTTCGGGATATTTCATGCCGCATATTTTGAGTTTCATTTTTGTTGTTTGTTTTTGCCACGAAGGCGCTAAGACACTAATTTTTTTTGCTATAAAGACTGAAGGCGCAAAGTTTTTTTGCCACGAATTTCACGAATTAGCACGAATTGAATTAGTGAAAATTCGTGAAATTCGTGGCAAACTTTTTAAGCCTTTAAATTATTTATAAATTCTGTTGCTGCTTTGCCTGCGTTATCAGTTTTCATGAAGTTTTCTCCAATTAGGAAACCGCTGTAACCGTAAGGTCTAAGTTCTGAAATGGCTTCGATTGACGAGATTCCGCTTTCTGAAACTTTTACAAAATCATCCGGAATTTGTGATGCCAATTGTTTGCTGAAATCCAGACTTACTTCGAAAGTTTTTAGATTTCTGTTGTTTACCCCAATCATATCTAAAGTTGGCATAATCGATTTTTCTAATTCTTCCTGATTGTGAACTTCTAATAGAACTTCTAATCCTAATTTCTTGGCAAATTCTGATAATGATTTGATTTCTTCGCGAGTTAAAACCGCTGCGATCAACAGAATCAAATCGGCACCAAAAGCTTTGGCTTCTAAAATCTGATATTCATCGACAATAAATTCTTTTCGCAAAAGCGGAATATTTACACTCGCTCTTGCTAAAAGTAAATCGTCAAGAGAACCTCCAAAATATTTTCCATCGGTTAAAACAGAGATTCCGCAAGCGCCTGCATTTTCATAACCTTTTACTACTTCTTCAACCGTAAAGCTATGATTGATTACTGATTTTGAAGGAGAGCGACGTTTGTGTTCTGCAATAATTCCAGTTGAGCTTGTTCTAAGTTTTTGACTTAAAGAAATCGTTTCTCTACCAAAAAATACAGAATTTTCCAATTGCGAAACCGGAATGATCGATTTTTTAAGAACGACTTCTCGTTGTTTGTCAAATATTATTTTATCTAAAATATTCATGGCTGTTGTTTTGCCACAAAGTCACAAAGACGCAAATTTTATTAGTGCTAATTCGTGAAATTTGTGTTTGTTTTTTATTTGCTTAATTCTTGTAGTGTTTGTAATGCTTTTAATCCTTTCCCGGAGAACAGACTTTCTTTTGCCAATTCAAAACCTTCTAGCGGAGAACATTTTGTAACTGTAGCAATTGCCATTGAGGCATTGGCACAAACTACATTATTCTGTGCTTCGTTCCCTTTTCCGGATAGGATATTGATAAACATATCTGCAGATTCTTCGATGGTTTTTCCGCCTTCGATTTCGCTTTGTGACAAAAGTCTAACGCCAAAATCTGAGGGGTTTAACATTCCTTCCATATGTGATGTTATCGTTTTGGTTGGACCTGTTAAAGAAATCTCATCATATCCGTCAAGCGAATGTAAAATCGTGAAATTGATATCGGTATTTTGATATAAATAAGCATACATTCGAGCCAATTCAAGATTGAAAACTCCAACCAGTTGATTTTGTGGAAATGATGGGTTTACCATTGGTCCCAACATATTAAAGAATGTTTTTACAGCTAATTCTTTTCTGATTGGTCCAACGTTTTTCATTGCCGGGTGAAATAGTGGAGCGTGCAAAACGCAAATTCCGGCTTTGTCAATACATTTTTCTAAAAACGATGGATCATTGCTGAATTTGATTCCCATTTTTTCCATTACGTTGCTCGATCCTGAGATTGAAGAAACACCGTAATTTCCGTGTTTGGCTACTTTTATTCCTGCTCCGGCTGATATAAAGGAAGCTAAAGTCGAGATGTTAAAAGTATCTTTTCCGTCGCCGCCCGTTCCGCATAAATCGATCGTGTTGTACGCGGATAAATCGACGCGAATGCATAATTCTAATAATGCTTCACGAAATCCCGAAAGTTCTTCAATCGTTATACTTCTCATCATAAATACGGTCAAAAATGCCGAGATCTGACTTGGGTTATAACTTCCGCTTGAGATATTAATCAATACGTTTTTGGCTTCTTCTTTAGAAAGTACTTCGTGATTGATTAATTTATTTAATATATTTTTCATTCTTTTAAGTTGCTAAGATTCTAAGTTGCTGAGTTGCTAAGTTTTTGAAAACTGAGACTGCGACTGAAAACTGTTTTTTTAATGTTCATTTCCTTGATAAATCCACATTGGTTCTGTTTTTCCAGCTCTTTCAAATCCGTTTTTCTTGTAGAAATCAACTGATCTTCCGTCGGCAGTTAACATTTGCATATGAAAGTGACTGTATTTCTCCTGCATTTTATCCATAATCAATTTTCCAATTCCTTTTCCCTGATATTCCGGTAAAACCAATAAATGTGGATAATAAACCGTCAGAAATCCATAAGAAATCGCATTCCCAAGTCCAATTAATTTTTTTCCTTCCCAAGCCGTAATCAAGGTTTCAGAATTTAAAAGTCCGTTGTAAAGCTCATTAGGCTTACTGGCAGAACTCCATTCATTTGCCCGATATAAAACCAAAACATCTTCAATATTGATTTCTTTAGTTTCTGAAATAGTTATTTCCATTTTTCTTTAAAGGTTCTAAGTTACTAAGAGACTAAGTTTTTTTGAGACTGTATACTGAGACTGAATACTGAGACTGAATACTGAGACTGTAAACTAGCTATTTATCCAGTTTTCTAAGATTAATTTTCCTTTAGGAGTCAAAACACTTTCCGGATGAAACTGAACGCCTCTTACATCAAACGTTTTGTGTCTTAGCGACATAATTTGTCCATTTTCGTCGATTGAAGTTGCTTCAAGAACATCAGGTAAATCAGCGTCAACAACCCATGAATGATATCTTCCTACTTCGAATTCATTACCTAAACCTTCAAATAAGATTTCATCAGAAACTACAGTTTTTACATTTGTTGCAACGCCGTGATATACTTTATCAAGGTTTGAAAGTGTTCCTCCAAAAACTTCTCCAATCGCTTGTTGTCCTAAACAAACGCCAAGAATACTTTTTGTTGGTGCATATTTCTGAATTACAGCTTTTAATAAACCTGCTTCATCCGGAATTCCGGGACCTGGCGAAAGTAAAATTTTGTCGAAAGAAGCAATTTCGTCAATATCAAATTCATCGTTTCTGTATACGGTTACCTCGCAGTTCAAATCTTCTAAATAGTGCACCAAATTATAAGTGAAACTATCGTAATTGTCTATAACTAATATTTTTTTCATGAGTATTTTGTTTCAGGTTTTCTTTGTTTCAAGTTTCAAGTTCTGTGACTGAAAACTGCGACTGAAAACTGATTGTTTTTTTATTTTTCTCGAACGTATTTTTCAGTGATAATTCGATCAACGCCTAATTTTTCTACTTTTTCAATTCCTTTTTGAGTTAGTGTGTCGTTTTTAATTTTTACTACAAACTCAAATTTTCCATTTTCCCATTGTCTGTTATTAAAAAACTCTAAATTCTCGGTATAAATACTATCCTTCAAAGTATATTTTCCACCTCCGCCAAAGAATACTGCTGCTGTACTATCTTTTCCGTTATTCAAATCATGATTGAAAAAAGCAAAATGACTATCATTTATAATTTTAATCATTTTTGTTTTTGGATTGAAAGTCGAGAATGTTGAATCTTTTTCTGTCGTTTCTGCTGATATCAGACGCCAGGTTCCATTTAATGGAAGCACGTTTGATTCTTTCTTAGTTTCACATGAAGCGAAAAATAGGATAGCAATAACAAAAGCAATATAATTTTTCATAGGTTTTTTGATTAGTTAATTTGTTTCAGGTTTCAAGTTTCAGGTTCTGCGACTGAAAACTGCGACCGTTTTTTTAGTTAATGTTTCAAGTTCTGTGACTGCGACTGATGACTAAATTTTCTCCGCCATTTCCAGCGCTGTATTCAATGCTCTTAATTTATTATAAACTTCCTGCATTTCGCTTTCTTCGTCTGAGCTTGCTACGATTCCGGCTCCGGCCTGACAATGTAACTGATGATTTTTGCTCAGGAAAGTTCGGATCATAATTGCGTGATTAAAATTTCCTTCAAAATCCATAAAACCAATCGCACCTCCATAGAAATTACGATTTGTTTTTTCGTAATCTTCAATCAATTGCATCGCTCTGTGTTTTGGTGCTCCGCTTAAAGTTCCTGCCGGAAAAGTATCTGCAACGACTTGCATCGTTGTAGCTTTTTCATGTAAATGTCCTGTTACTTTTGAAACTAAGTGAATTACATGCGAGAAAAACTGAACTTCTCTGTATTTTTCTACGTTTACATCATGACCGTTTCTGCTTAAATCATTTCGGGCTAAATCGACTAACATTACGTGTTCGCTGTTTTCTTTTTTATCTTCCGAAAGTTGTTTGGCTAAAATGGCATCTTGTTCGTCATTTCCGGTTCTTTTGAAAGTTCCTGCTATTGGATGAATTTCGGCTTTTCTGTTTTTTACGATAATTTGTGCTTCGGGCGAAGACCCAAATATTTTGAAATCTCCATAATCAAAAAAGAATAAATACGGAGATGGATTGATACTTCTTAAAGCACGATACACATTGAATTCGTCGCCTTTGAAACCTTGTGTAAAACGACGCGATAAAACCAATTGAAAAACGTCTCCGCGGAAACAGTGTTTTTTGGCTAAAGCCACATTATGTTTAAACTCATCATCTGTTAGGTTAGAAAAACCTTCACCTTCTTTGGAGAATTTGTAAGATGCAATATTTCTAGATTGTAATAATTGTTCAATTTCTGAGATATTGTTTCTTCCGTCTAAACTATGGCAAAAAATATAAGCTTCGTTTTTGAAGTGATTAATTGCAATGATGTTTTGGTAAACTGCGTAAAAAACGTCCGGAATTAAAGTCGCACTGTCTTTTTTTGCAATCGATACTTTCTCGAAATAGCGAACGGCATCGTAAGAAATGTATCCGAATAAACCATTATTAATGAATTTAAAATCGTTTTTCTCTGATTTAAACTGACTTGAAAATTCCTGAATTACTTGCGGAATATTTGTCGAAGCATCAATAGAAATTTGTTCTGTTGTTCCGTCAGGAAAAGTTTTTGAGATGATTTCGTTTTCGATTTTAATCGTTGCAATCGGGTTACAGCAGATGTACGAGAAACTATTGTCGTTTCCGTGATAATCACTACTTTCCAATAACAGGCTATTTGGGAATTTATCTCTGATTTTAAAATAAATACTTACCGGCGTGATCGTGTCTGCCAGAATTTGTTTGTAGTGTGTGTTGAGTATAAAAGGTTTCAAAGTATGTTGTTTTTTAATTTTAATATTTTTGTTTAAGTTCAGACCAAAAAAAAAGGCTTGTCGTGATGACAAGCCTTTTATATTTATAGTTTTACAATACCATAGGAAGCTTTGTTCACGACGTTTGACGTAAATTCTTCCACCACCAAGTATTGTTCATTATTGTTTTCATATCTTATTTTGATGTGACAAATATATAAATGTAATTTGGATTAGAATACATAAATTTTCAAAAAAAACTTTTCTAAATCCTAAAATTTGTTAAATTTCAAATAAACAGAAGCTTTTTAATTCTTTAATTTCCAATTGCAAGAGTATTGTTTACGTTCATTCTAAAGTCTGGATTTCCTTTGATATTAGGCATTGTAAACAATTCACTGTTTTTAATAGAAGTATAATCTATTAGCAATGACGGATCGCTGTAGAATTTTTGAATTGCAGGATTTCCGCCGCTTGATTCGCTTGTAATTCCACCGTTGCAATTGTTAACTATTAGATTTTTGAAAGTGATTTTAGATAAATTTGTTTGTCCATCACCAATATTTGATTCTAATAAAACGAAAGGAGTAAAGCCCGAAATGATACTATTTGTCAGATTAAAAAAGGTATCTTCTCTAACATAAACAGATTCTCTGACAAGTCCTTGGTTGTTTTCTTCAAGATTTACCAAAGTAATATTGCTGGCATTTATTTTGGTTAATTTTTTAGTCATATCAGTATTTCCAATTTTATCATACGAATCCACCTCAAAACATCTTGAACCCGATACATCTGACGAAAAAGGATGGCGAATCGCAATGCTGTTGCTGATATTACATTGAACACCTTGTGTAAAATCGAAATCATCATCAGTAGTTCTGTAAGAAACTAAATTAGTCATAACCAAATCTCCGCCATAACTTTCGAAAGAATCATCATTTGAAAAGCTAATTTGTATGTTATTCAAAACTGTTTTTCTTCCAACTCCTGCTAAAGAAAGTCCGTTAAGTTCTTTTAATGAACTTAGTTTGCGACCTGCATACTCAATTCTCACATATTTTAAAATTCCTGAATTATCCTCTGCATCTGCACCTCCATAATGATTTAACATTGGTTCAAGATCAAAAGGTAAAATATGGATTCCGCCAATGGTGTTTATTGGAGCTTTTCCTAATATAATGATTCCGCCCCAGTCACCAGGTCTTCTTTCTGTAACTTCTCTGTTTGAGGTAAAAACGATAGGATCTGTTTCCAAACCTTCTGCCATAATTTTTGCCCCATTTGTTACGACAAGAGTTCCGCAGGTTTTATCGTCACCACGAATAACTGTTCCGGGCTCGATTGTTAAAACAGCATTATTAGTCACATATACCACACCAACTAATTGATATGTATTTCGTTTCGTTAATCTTGTGTCTTTGTCAATAGTTCCTGCAATTATATTTGTAGCTTCGCTATATTCAGTATTTGCAGGTTTAAAATTGGTCCAATTGTTCATCCAGTTAGAGCTGCCAATAATTCCTTTCGGTTGTTGTTGTGCTTGTAGACAAAAAGTGCTTAGTAAAGTGATAATAGCAATACGTATTTTTGTTTTCATAACGATGATTTTGATTCTATTTTTTGGATTTTTTAATCAGTCCAAAAGTAGAAGCTCAATGTTAATCAAAGTCTTATCTGTTATTACGAAAGCGTTATTTTAGTATTAACAACGTTATCTTTTTGGAAAGAAATATATTTACTTACTTTGTTGGAGAGTCATTTTAAAATTATTTGCAATTAAATTTTCATTTAAAGATAATTTGTAACTTTTAGAAAAATAAAATGTGATGGATTTAGATACTAGAAAAGTGATTTTTATTAAAGACTTCCTAAAACTTGAAAGTGAAAAAGCTATTTCTCAGTTTGAAAAATTGTTGAAGAAAGAAACTAAAATAGATTCTGAATTAAAACCAATGTCAGTTTCTGATTTTAAAAAGAGAATTTCTGATTCTTTAGAAGATTCTAAAAATGGACGTGTAACAGGATCTGATCAATTAATTTCTGAAATTGAGAAATGGAGTTGAAAATTGATTGGACTGATTTTGCTAAAAAGAGTTAAAAAGTATTTTTGATTATTATAAGAAAGAAGCAAGTTTAGATGTTGCAAGAAAACTTGTTTTGAGTATTTCAAAAGAGACAGTAAAATTAAAAGACCAACCTGTAATTGGACAAAAAGAAGATCTTCTAATTGATCATCCAAAAGAAATTCGTTATTTGGTTTTTAAAAATTATAAAATTATTTATTGGATAAATTTAGAGAAAAATTCAGTTGAAATTTTAGATGTATTTGATACACGTCAGGATCCAATAAATATAAAAAGAACTAAATAATAATATATTAAGTCATAAAAACAAACCCCAATAGTTTTGAACCATTGGGGTTTTTCTTATAATATTAAGAATTATGCTGTTTAAAATATTAGAATTTTAAAGCTACAGTCAATTCGAAATCGTCATTGATAGTTTTGTCTCCTAAGTTTTCGAAGAAGTTACCAGAGTTGTATTTAATATCATATTTAGTTCTGTCAACTTTGAATGCAGTTGTAGCAGTGTTTCCAGCTACAGTAATATCAAAAGTTACTGGTTTAGTGATTCCTTTGATAGTTAAATCAGCAGTTACAGTATAAACGTCAGTTGCTTTAACAGCAATAGTTTTGAAAACTAATTTTGCAGTTGGGAATTTTTCAGTACCAAAGAAATCTGCTGATTTCAAGTGACCGTTTAATTTTCCTAGGTATTCTCCAGTTAAATCTGTAGAAGTCAATGAAGTCATATCAACAGTGAAACTACCACCAGTTAATTTTTTTGATTTGAAAACTAAAGCACCGTCTTTAAAGTTTACAGTTCCAGAGTGCTCTCCAGTTACTTTTTTACCTACCCATTTGATAGTAGATGCTTTTACGTCGATTTTTTTAGTTTGAGCATTTACTGAGATACTAGCCACTGCTACGAATAATGCTATTGCAATTGTTTTTAAATTTTTCATGTTGTTAAAATTGATTTTGATTAATAAAATTATATAGTGATAAATAAATTCTCGTGTGATTTTCTAACTTTTTTGTGATGTTGAGCGTCGTCCTCATCATGTCTGTAACCTACAGTTGCGATAACTGAAGCATTTAAACCTAGTTTGTCAAAGCCTAAGATTTCGTTGAATGCAGCTGCATTAAAACCTTCCATAGGAGTTGCATCGATTTTTAATTCAGAAGCAGCACTTAATAAAGTTCCTAAAGCAATATAAGTTTGTTTTGCAGTCCAGATGTTTTTTGCCTCTTGAGATAAGTTAGCAATTGTACCTTTCATCATGTCAGCAAATCCGCCTAAAGCATCAACAGGAACACCTCTTGTTTCGCTAATATTTTTGATATAAGCATCTACAGATTCTGCTCCGGCATTTAAGTCATTCGCAAAAATGAATAATTGAGAAGCATCAGTAATTTGAGTTTGTCCGTAAGCTGCAGCTTTCAATTGCTCTCTGATTTCCGGATTCTCAACAATAACAACTTTATAAGGCTGTAATCCGTATGAAGAAGCACTTAATCTAACGGCCTCTTTTAATGTGTTTAAATCTGCTGAAGATATTTTTTTGGTTGCATCAAATTTTTTGGTTGCATATCTCCAGTTTAGATTTTCTAATAATGTACTCATAATTTTAAATTTATTTGTTGGTTCTGTATTTTTCTAATAATTGATTTAATAATTCTAATTCCTCTTTACTTATATTCTCAGCAAACAAACGTTCATGTTCATCTACCTTTGGGTCTAAATCTTTTAAAACATCTAATCCTTTTTGAGTGATTAGAACTTCAATTTTTCGTCTGTTGCCTGGGCAAACATTTCTGGTAACAAAATCTTTCAGTAATAATTTGTCTACTAATCGGGTTGTATTGCTTGTTTTTGCCAGCATACGTTCCTGTATCACACACATATTAGCAGGATTTCCTTTTTGTCCTCTTAATATACGTAGTACATTATATTGTTCTCCGGATAAATCATACGGTTTTATCAACTCGTTGAAATGATCCTGAATCACATTTTGCGTGTACATGATATTCAGAATAACTTTTTTCGCATTATCCATCTTAACTGTACTTTTTATAACCTCTTCAATTGTCATAGTTGTAAGTGTATAATTTGTATGTACAAATGTATAGCTTTTAATATTTGTATATACAAACGTTGTGTTAATTTTTCGTTAATTGAATTAATGCAAAAATATAACTATACAAATCCTATATAATTAGTATAAAAGTAATATAATTTCTTTAATTTAAAATAGTGTTTTTATCATATTTAACGATTGTTTAAACTAAGTTCAACTTTGTCAAATTTTTAAACTTTGACAAAGCTCTTATGCAAAAATCCACAATCTTAAGTCTTTAAAACTGTCTGATTTAGTTTTCAGGATAAAAATCTAAAATCTAAACTCAGAAATCTAAAATTTAATAGTAGGGCGTGCCACCATCCTGATAAGAGGGCAAAGTTACTGTGTGCGTATACGCCCTCTTATCAGGATGCTGTCGGGCTATCCATACTGCTTCGGCAGTTTATTCCTATCCCTCACGCGAGCCCAATGTCATTAAGTTAAGCTTTTTCAAACTATAATTTTCTTGCAAAGTATAGTTTTGAATTGCCTCCAGCTTTAGCTGGAGTTTATATAAATCAATCTGAGGGCTTTAGTCAAAAATGTGTGATTTGGCTAAAGCCTTTTGTTATGCGTATCAATACCTCCAGCTGAAGCTGGAGGCTAGTCAAAAAGGTTAACTTAATGACATTGCAAGCGAACCCGCGACATGAGAAACCCGACAAAAAATCTGTTGAGTTTACATTAGTTAAGTGCTAAATACAAAGCAGCCGCCAAACCAGACCCAATTATCGGACCAATTATCGGAATCCAGGCATATCCCCAATTGCTGTTTCCTTTTATAGGTAAAATTGCATGCATAATTCTTGGTCCTAAATCTCTTGCCGGATTTATGGCATAACCCGTCGTTCCTCCCAAAGACATACCAATTACCCATACCAATATTGCTACCGGAAGTGCTCCAATGGTTCCTAAACCAATCACTGCGTTAGAATCGGCTGCAATTTTTAAACTTGGTCCCGCAATATAAAAGATGGAAAAAATCAAGACAAAAGTCGCAATGATCTCACTAATTAAGTTTGATAAATTATTTTTTATGGCAGGTGATGTAGAGAAACAAGCAAGTTTTGTGCCTTCATCTTCCGTTGCTGCAAAATGATCTTTGTGAGACAGCCATACTAAAAAAGCACCTAACATTGCTCCAATCATTTGAGCCAGAACATAGGCAGGAACTAAATTCCAACTAAATTTTCCAATAAGAGCCAAACCAAGCGTAACAATAGGATTTAGGTGTGCACCGCTAATTGGTCCGGCAACAGTTACGCCCACAAAAACGGCAAATCCCCAAGCTGCGGTGATAACCATCCAACCCGAATTGTTTCCTTTAGTGTCTTTAAGGACAACGTTTGCAACAACGCCATTTCCTAATAAAATCATTAACATTGTGCCTAAAATTTCTGCTGTAAATGGAGTCATATCTTTGATTCTTTTGTTTTATTATTCAATCCAGTCTAAGGTTCGTCCAACCGCTTTGTCCCAGTTTTTTACAAGAGCGTCAACTTTTTCTTTGGGCATTTCAGGAGAAAACACTTTATCTATTGCTCCTTGTTTTTTTAATTCGTCGATGTTTTTCCAATATCCAACAGCAAGTCCGGCTAAATACGCGGCTCCTAAAGCTGTAGTTTCTAAAGTTTTAGGACGTGTGACATTTGTTCCAAGAATATCAGATTGAAATTGCAGTAATAAATTATTATTTGCCGCGCCTCCGTCAACTCTTAATTCGATTCCTTTGCCTCCAAAATCAGCTTCCATAGCTTTTACCAAATCATTTACCTGGTACGCAATTCCTTCTAATGTTGCTCTTGCAATATGTGCATTTGTTGTACCTCTGGTTATTCCAATTATTGCACCTCTTGCATATTGATCCCAATGTGGAGCTCCCAAACCGGTTAGGGCAGGAACAAAATAAACGCCTCCGTTGTCGGGTACGCTTGAGGCAAGAGCCTCAATTTCTTCAGATGAGTTAATCATTTTGGCTCCGTCTCGTAACCATTGTACGGCAGCGCCACCAACAAAAACACTGCCTTCTAAAGCATAAGTTGTTTTTCCGTTTATTTTCCAGGCAATAGTAGTTAATAAGTTGTTTGTAGAGAGAATAGGTTTTTCGCCTGTATTCATTAGCATAAAACAACCGGTTCCATACGTGTTTTTTACCATTCCCGAAGAAGTACATAATTGTCCAAAAAGCGCAGCTTGCTGATCTCCCGCAACTCCCGCAATAGGAATTTTTGTTGAAAATAGAGTAGTAGCCGTTTCTCCGTAAATTTCGCTGCTTTCTTTTACTTCAGGCAACATGGCTCTCGGAATATCAAACAATTCTAATAATTCATTATCCCATTCTAAAGTATGAATGTTGAACAATAAAGTTCTGCTGGCATTAGAAACATCCGTCATAAATAATTTACTGCGGGTTAATTTCCAAATTAGCCAGGTGTCAACAGTTCCAAAACAAAGTTTTCCCTGTTCTGCTTTTTCACGTGCTCCGGAAACATTATCCAAAATCCATTTTACTTTTGTTCCCGAGAAATAAGCATCCAGAATTAAGCCCGTTTTGTTCTGAATCATTTCGGCATGTCCTTTTGCTTTTAATTCATCACAATATTTTGCAGTTCTTCGATCCTGCCAGACAATTGCATTATAGATAGGTTCACTGGTTTCCCTGTCCCAAACAATAGTCGTCTCGCGTTGATTGGTTATTCCAATTGCGGCAACTTCTCTCCCTGAGATTCCAACTTTTGCAATTACTTCGGCAGCGACACTTATCTGAGAGGACCAGATTTCGTTCGGATCATGTTCAACCCATCCCGGTTTTGGAAAAATTTGTTTGAATGGTTTTTGAGAAAGACTAACGATTTCTCCTTTATGATTGAACACAATGGCTCTCGAAGAAGTCGTTCCCTGATCCAATGCTAATATTAATTTATCTTGCATAACTGTATTGTAATAAGTTAATAAAGTTTATCTAAATTCTGATAAAAGAAACCCTTTTGAAATTTCTTTGAAACTTGTAATTTCTCTTTCGATCCAGGTTTCATTGTGTCCAATTTCCTTAGCAAGTATTCTCGCTACTTTTTCAGAAGACTCAATTGCGGCTCTGGCATCCAAGAATAATAAACGAACGCGTCTTGCCAAAATATCATCAACGGTTCTTGCCATTTCATATCGAATAGCCCAAACTACTTCGGCCATTGTAAATTCGTGATCAGGATGCAGTTTTTCTTTTAATTCAGGTTCGTCTTGTTGCAATTTGATTATTTCAGGAATATCCGAACCATAAATATATAGGTGATTTTCTCTGTCTAAAGTAGTAGTCAATTGATTTCCATGAATTGGAAGATGCTCCGTATTACACGCTTTTTTAGGTAGTTTACCAGTTTTGATTGCTTTGTCTATAATATCTTCAGAAATTTTTCGGTACGTTGTCCATTTTCCTCCGGTAATAGTAATTAAGCCGGTTTCTGAAACAATAATTTTATGACTTCTCGAAACTTCTTTGGTACTTTTTCCTTCTTCTTCCGGAGCAGCCAAAGGTCGCAAGCCCGCAAAAACAGATAAAACATCGGCTCTTGTTGGTTTTTTAGCCAAGAAACGTTGAGCAGTTTCCAAAACAAATTGAATCTCACTTTCGAGAGCGATAGGCTCCAAACTGTGTTTTCTGATTAAAGTATCAGTCGTTCCCACGACAATACGATTGTGCCACGGAACAGCAAATAAAACTCTTCCGTCACTTGTTTTAGGAATCATAAGGGCGTGCTCACCCGGTAAAAAGGATTTATCAAAGACAAGATGAATTCCCTGACTCGGCACAATATATTTTTTGTAAACGGTATCGTTTAGTTTCATTATGGCATTTGTAAAAACTCCCGTTGCGTTAATTATCGCTGAACCTTTTATTTCATATTTATCGCCAGTTTCATGATCGATTGCTTCTACGCCAATGACTTGGTTTTTGTCGTCTTTTAATAAGTGTACAACTTTTGAATAATTTAGAACGCAAGCTCCTTTTTCTACCGCTGTCTGAGCAAGATTAATAGCCAAACGCGAATCATCAAATTGTCCATCATGATATATAACGCCATTTACCAAACCCTTTTTTTCGACTGCAGGAAGCATTTCGATTGTTTTTTTCTTCGAAATATATTTTGAACTGCCTAAACTCAAACGCCCCGACAATAAATCATAAATCTTCAATCCGATGGTATAAAACCAACCGCCCCACCAATTGTAATTCGGAATTACAAAAGATTGATTTTTAACTAAATGACCTGCATTTTTCGCCAATAATCCTCTTTCTTTTAAAGCTTCCTTGACCAAGTGAATATCGCCTTGCTCTAAATAGCGAACGCCGCCGTGAACCAATTTGGTACTTCTGCTGGAAGTTCCCTTAGCAAAATCTACCGCTTCAAGTAAAATTGTTTTATAACCCCTGCTTGCAGCATCAAGAGCAGTTCCCAGACCGCTTGCTCCACCACCAATTATAATTACATCCCACTTTTCGGTATTTTTTAATTTCGACAATTGCTCTGAGCGTTTCATATGGCGGCGATTTGTTTATTTTTTGTAAGATAAGATCTCGTATTGTAAACTTAATGAAACTTAATGAAAGTAAAATGAAGAAATGCTCTTAATGAGAATATTTGTCTTAATGAGCTCATGAATCTAAGTTTTGGAAAAAAAGAAACCCGACAGATTTTTATTATGTCGGGTTTGATTTTATTTATCAAAGTGAAATTTATACTAATTTCTTTTCAAATGCTTTTCGTGCTGCACCTCTAAAAAACACTTCACCGCAATAGGTATAATTTAATCTGTCTAAAATTTTCAACATAGGAATATTGTCGAAGTTGGTGTCAACTTTTATGCTGTAGACATTTTGTTTGATGCATAAATCTTCTATGTTTTCGAAAAGCTTTGTGGCAATGCCTTTGCCTTTTGTTGTTTTTGAAACTGCTACACGATGAACAACGGCATAGTCACCATCAGTAATCCATTTGCCTTGTATTTCTTCGTAAGCCGGTTCTTTGTCGAAGATTATGGCTGCGTAACACAAAACCAATTCGTTTTCTGTCAGTACATATCCATAACCATTTTTTATATCGTTGCTAACCGTAAGTTCATTAGGATAGCCATCTTGCCATTGCTTACTTCCGTCTTGTCGTCTTTGTTCAATAGCATCTTGTAGGATATTCCAAATAAGAGGTGTTTCAGAAAGATCCGCTTTTCTTAAAATTAATTGTGTTGTTGTGTTGCTCATTCTTGTGATATTAAACTATAAACGGGATATTAATGAGGCAATTTATCTTTAATAAGACCATAAAACCACGTTCCGGCAATAGCGCTTACAAGCGTTACCACAATTACTGTAACTCCAGTTCCAATTTGAGCAAAAAGAGGTCCGGGACAAGCTCCGGTTATTGCCCAGCCAAAACCAAACAGTAGTCCGCCATAAATTTGACCTTTGCTGAAAACTTTGGGTTGAATTTCTATTTTTTCGCCCTGAATGGTTTTTATATTGAATTTTTTAATGATCTGAACAGAAATAATTCCAACCACAACAGCACTTCCAATTACGCCATACATAAAGAAAGATTGCAATTGAAACATTTCCTGAATACGAAACCAACTAATGATTTCGGCTTTAACGAATACGATTCCAAAGAAGATTCCAACGATTAGATATTTCAGGTTTGAGAATCCCGAATCTTTCAATTGGCTTCCGTTGATTCCTTCTGTATCTGTATTTTTATTTTCTAAATTATTCATTTTTGAAATTTTAAAGTGAAAGAATGTCTTAAAGAGCAAGAATATAGGGCAGAATCAAATTTGCCATAATAAAACCACCAATCATAAAACAGATGGTTGCTACCAAAGACGGCCATTGTAAATTTGAAATTCCCATAATTGCATGTCCGCTTGTACATCCGCCTGCATAACGAGTTCCAAAACCAACTAAAAATCCACCAACAACAATCATGATAAATCCACGAAGCGTGAATAAACTTTCCCAGGAAAATAATTCTTTTGGCAGTAATCCCGAATGATCGGTGATTCCGTAAGTCGCTAATTGTTCAGAAAGTTTAGCATTAATTTCAACCGGATTTGGATTCGCTAAAAAGTAAGCCGCGATAACTCCGCCAAGAAAAATTCCGAAAACGAAAAATAAATTCCAGCTTTCTTTTTTCCAATCATATTTAAAGAAAGAAATATTTGCCGGAATACACATCGCACAAATATGACGCAATGACGAACTAATCCCAAAGGACTTATTTCCGATAATCAACAAAATAGGAACGGTTAATCCAATTAACGGACCTGCAACATACCAAGGACAAGGTTCTCTCAAAATTTCTAGTAGATTCATAATGTACTTTAAAAATTAGATTTTTATTTTTTTACCATTAAGAGATTAAGAAAAGTTAAGATTTAGATGCTTAACAAACTGGATGTCTTAAATGTTTTTTCACCATTAAAAATTAAGAAAATTAAGTTTTAGTTGCTTCACAAACTTAATGATAAAACTTATTCTCAATGTTACACTTTTCTAACTTTACTTTCAAAAGTCTGTAACTTAATAAGCTTAATATCTTAATGGTAAAAACTTAGCTCAATGTTACGCTTTTTTAAACTTTACTTTCAAAAGTCAGCAACTTAATAACCTTAATATCTTAATGGTAAAAACTTATGCTCATTGTTATGCTTTTTAAACTTTTCAAAAAGCCAGCAACTTAATAACCTTAATATCTTAATGGTAAAAATAAATATTTATGCTTTCAAAACCTTACTCTGACAAACAAAATCAGATTTTGGAATATTAGTTTTTGCAATAGCTCCAAAACCACCTTCGATTTCGGTAAAGTTTCTAAAACCACGAGCTTGCAAGATCGAAGCTGCGATCATACTGCGATATCCGGCAGCACAATGCAAATAAAAGTGCTCGTTCGGATTAATATCTTTTACCCAGTCATTGATAAAAGCCAACGGTTTATTGTAAGCTTCATCAATATGTTCTGCGCTGTATTCGGTTTCTTTACGAATATCGATTACTTTATTCTCTTGAGGTTTAAATTCTGATGCGAATTGATCTGCCGAGATTCGGTTAACCGTATCAACTTCAAAACCTGCCTTTTCCCAAGCTTCAAAGCCACCGTCTAAATGTCCGATGATCGAATCGAAACCTACGCGACTCAAACGAGTTACAGTTTCTTCTTCAAGGCCAGTTTCTGTTACTAATATAATAGGTTGTTTTACATCGGCAATTAAAGTTCCAACCCACGGTGCAAAATCTCCATTGATTCCTATATTAATTGATTGCGGAATAAATCCTTTATAGAAATCAACATTTCTTCGAGTGTCTAAAATCAAAGCTCCGGTTTCTTCGGCAACAGCCTCAAAATCTTTTGCGTCAATTGCTTTCATTCCGTTATGCAAAACAGATTCGAAACTTTCGTAACCGCCTTTATTCATGGCAACATTCATGCTAAAATAAGCTGGCGGAGGTAATAAACCATCCGTAACTTCAGTGATAAATTCAGCTTCGGTCATATCGGCGCGCAAAGCATAATTAGTTGCTTTTTGATTTCCGATAGTCGAAACCGTTTCCTTGCTCATGTTTTTTCCGCAAGCGCTTCCCGCACCGTGTGCCGGATAAACGATTACATCATCGGCCAAAGTCATGATTTTATCTCTTAAAGAATGAAATAAAATTCCCGCCAATTGATCTTGTGTCATTCCAGCAGCTTTTTGAGCCAAATCAGGACGACCAACATCGCCAATAAACAACGTATCTCCGGAGAAAATAGCGTGATCTTTTCCGTTCTCGTCAATCAATAAATAAGTGGTGCTTTCCATGGTGTGTCCCGGAGTATGCAACGCTTTTATAGTAATATCTCCAACTTTGAATTCTTGTCCGTCTTTGGCAGAAATACAGTCAAATTCGCAAGCTGCATTAGGTCCGTAAACAATTGGTGCCTGAGTTTCTTTGCTCAAATCGATATGACCGGAAACAAAATCAGCGTGAAAATGCGTTTCAAAAATGTATTTTAATTTAACCGAATCACGTTCTAAACGATCTAAATAAGGCTGAATTTCTCTAAGCGGATCAATAATGGCCGCTTCGCCATTTGAAGTAATATAATAAGCACCTTGTGCAAGACATCCGGTGTAAATTTGTTCTATTTTCATGATATGTATTCTAAAAATAAGGGAATACAAAGGTAATCTAGTTTTTGTTTAAAATAGGTGACTAATGTTACACAAATTCATTTTTAAAATAAAAAAAGAGGAGTTTTACCATATAAGTTATATAAGTTCATTTTAGCATACCGCAAATTATGGACTGTCTTAAATTTATTTATATTTTTTATATGATAAGCAAAAAAACTGCGTAATAAAAAATTAAGGTTTTGTTTATTGTGTTCAAAACTAAAATGAACTTATATAGCTTACTTAAAATAAAAAAAGAATTTCACCATATAAGTTATATAAGTAAATTTAAGATAGACTGTACCTATGCGCAAAACTAAAATGAGCCTATATAACTTACTTAAATTAAAAAAAGAATTTCACCATATAAGTTATATAAGTAAATTTAAGGTAGACTGTACCTATGCGCAAAGCTAAAATGAACTTATATAACTTATATGGTAAAAAGAAAAATCTGCGTAATTTTACAACTCCACAAAAATCATTGATATGAATACAGAAGATTTATTGAATCAAATTGCTTTTATAAAAGAAATTGATAAAGTAAAATATATCCAGCGAAAAACAAAGTTATTTAATAGCGACCGAAATGAAAACGATGCTGAACATAGCTGGCATTTGGCTTTAATGGCAATTGTTTTGGCAGAACATTCAAACGAGCCAATTGATGTTTTGAAAGTGGTAAAAATGGTTTTGATACATGATATCGTCGAAATCGACGCTGGAGATATCTTTTTGTATGATGTGCAAATAAATCACGATAATACGGAACAAGAAAGATTGGCGGCAAATCGTATTTTTGGATTATTGCCGAAGAAACAAGCAGATGAAATGATTGCAATCTGGGAAGAATTTGAAACGGGAGAAACTAACGAAGCCAAGTTTGCAAAATCGATGGACAGATTAGAACCTTTATTGCAAAATACATCGAATAATGGCGGAACCTGGAAAGAATTTGGCGTGCCTTATAAAAAAGTCTACGAAAAAAAGAGCGTCATAAAAGAAGGTTCTGCAACTTTATGGAATTACGCAGAAGGTTTAATAAATGAAAGTGTAGAAAAAGGCATTTTAAAGAAGGAATAATTAGTTTTACCATATAAGTGATATAAGTTCATTTAAGCTTTGCACAAAATTGCATTCTACTTATATTTACTTATATCACTTATATGGTGAAAAGAATTTTAAATGTTTTTACAACACTAAAAAGTTTAACAAATGTTGAGCGATAAACTTTTTTTTCAGGCAGGAATTTCGGGTTTTAATGGGTAAATTTGTGGGACTTCATAAATAAAATACCGCTATGGAAGAAATGCTTTTTTATGACCGAATGCAATTCGCCTTCACAATTACCTTTCACTATCTTTTTCCGCAACTTACAATGGGTCTTTCGCTGATCATTGTTTACTTCAAGTGGAAATATCTAAGAACTAAAGAAGAACATTACAATCATGCCACACATTTCTGGATGAAAATCTTCGCCCTGAATTTTGCAATGGGTGTTGTAACTGGAATCCCAATGGAATTTCAATTTGGAACCAACTGGGCTAAATTCTCTGAATTAACTGGCGGAATCATCGGTCAGACTTTGGCAATGGAAGGAATGTTCTCGTTCTTTTTGGAATCTTCATTTCTGGGAATCTTTTTATTTGGAGAAAAAATACTTGGGCATAAATGGCATTTTGTCACCGGACTATTAATTTGCATTGGTTCCTGGGCAAGCGGATTTCTAATTATTGCCACACATTCGTGGATGCAAAATCCTGTAGGTTATGAGATCTTGGAAAACGGAAAATTTGTCCTTAATAATTTTCAGGCTTTATTCCTGAATCCATGGTTGTGGCCTTCGTATTTACACAATCAGGCGGCTTCTCTGGTTACAAGTTCATTTGTTGTGGCTGGAATTGGAGCTTTTTATATTTTGAGTCAGAAGAATGTTTCTTTTGGACGATTATTTCTTAAAACAGGCGTGATCTTCGGATTGATTTCGAGTATAATTGTAGCGGTTCCAACAGGAGATTTATTGGCCAAAAATGTAGTGAAATACCAACCGGTAACTTTTGCCGGAATGGAAGGAATTTTTCATACGGAGAAAAAAGGTTCAGAAATTGTCCTGATTGGTCAACCCGACGTAAAAGATAAAAAACTGGACAATAAAATTGCGGTTCCAAATATTCTGAGTTTCCTGACGTACGGAAATTGGAATCAGGAAATTAAAGGTTTAGACCAGTTTGAAGAAGATTTGCATCCAACTAATATCTCCGGATTGTATTATGCATATCATATTATGGTAGGACTTGGTACACTTTTTATTGGATTGATGGTTTTGGCACTTTTTCAATTAATACGAGGGAAATTATTCGAAACCAAATGGATTTTATGGTCGCTTATGTTTATGATGCCATTTCCGTATATCGCCAATACAACAGGTTGGTACACGGCAGAATTGGGAAGACAACCCTGGCTGGTTTATAATTTATTGCGAACTGCGGCAGGAGCTTCGCCAACGGTTTCGTCCGGAAATACTCTGTTTACTTTACTAGGTTTTATAGGATTGTATCTTTTACTTGGAATGTTGTTTTTGCTTTTGATTGGAAAAATCATCAATAAAGGACCTCATAATGTCGAACTTTCAACAGAAAAAATATAAATATGGAATTTTTTTGGTACGTTGTTTTAATGGGAATTCTGGCCGTTTATATTGTATTGGACGGTTATGATTTTGGGGCGGGAATTATTCATTTATTTTTTGCTAAAAACGAGAAAGATAAAAAAGCAATTACAAGCGCTATTGGTCCGTTTTGGGATGCCAACGAAGTTTGGATTATCGCTGCGGGAGGAGTTTTGTTTTTTGCTTTCCCAACTTTATATGCATCATCTTTCAGCGGATTTTATTTGCCTCTGATTATGATCTTGTGGCTTTTGATTTTCCGTGCAATTGGTTTAGAAATGCGCGGTCAGGTTCATCATCCAATGTGGGAAGCCATTTGGGATAAAGCATTTGGAATCGCGAGTTTGCTTTTGGCATTATTCTTCGGGATTGCTTTGGGAAATATCGTTCGCGGTGTCAATCTCGGAATGGTAACAAATGGTGTTTCGACGCAAGAAGCTCATTTTTTCTTTTTGCCTTTGTGGAATCCAACTTTTAGCCCGCAAGCAAATGAATTAGGAATTATAGATTGGTTTACGCTTTTCCTGGGAATTGTAAGTGTTGTCGCTTTGACGATTCACGGCGCAAACTGGATTATTTTTAAGACCAATTCATCTTTGAATGCACAACTTAAAAATGTGGTTTTCAAACTGAATATTGTTCTTTTGATATTAGTCATTATTTCGTTGCAAATTTGGCATTTTATCGAACCTCAGCCGTTTCATAACTTTATAGAAAATCCAATTCTTTGGTTTTTTCCTTTAATGACTTTTGTTGGGATTGTAGGTTTGTTCAAAGTTCGCTCGTATAAAAAAGATGGTCACGGATTTATATTTTCGACCTTATTTCTTGTTGGCGGATTTGCTTCGACAGCGGTTTCGATTTTCCCGAATGTTTTGCCTTCGACCAATAATGTAAATCCATCATTAACAATTTATAATACCGCAGCCGGAGAATACGGATTAAACGCCGGAATGAGTTGGTTTTTTATCGCTTTGTTTTTGGTGATTGTTTATTTTATTATTCAATATCGCGTTTTTAGCGGGAAGATGGATGATGTTGGGTATGGAGAGCATTGATGATTTTCGATAAATAACTTATTATAACTAGAGCACTAAAAATATTCATTTAATGAAAAATATAACTGCATTTTTTATTCTATTCTTTTTTTACTCTTGTAATAAGAAAGCAGAAGTTTTTATTCCAAATTTTACCGATTTTATATTTGTAGATCTTAATTTACAAGAGAATACATCTATTAAATTTACTGGAAAAGACACATTGTATATCCAAAAAAGAATGCCGGATTTGCCTCTGGAGAATTATATTTTAATTTTAAATGAGCAAGACAGAGATTCTTTAATTTCGAGAATAAATAAACTTAATTTAGAAGAGAAACAATCAATTTATGCTCAAACTGAAAGTGATAGTTCTCAAGTTTTTATTTTAAATAAACATGAAAAAACTAAGTCTGTTTCTATTATAGGAAAAAGTGGTCCAACAGAAGTAAATAGTTTTGGAGATTGGATAAGCAAATTCGAAGCTAAACAGAAACGTATTAAAACTAAAGAGAATATTCACTTTTGGAACTTGAAAAATACTGTCCCTCCACCTTGGCCTCCAAGTAAAATAAAACATATTACATTTAAAAAATCTTAAATTTTGTAATCTTAATAAAAGAAGAAAATTATTTTAATTAATTATGATAGATATATTGAAACGAAAAACAAAATTAAAGACATTGAATTGTTTGAAATAAAAGTTCGATACTAACTCACTTTAATAATGTTTCAATAGAAGCATATTTGTCTTTTGATATATTTATCAATGTTTCTACTTCATTATTCTCTGATTTTGTAAACAGACCAATTATATCGAAGTTAAAAATTTCAACTGCTTTAGTACTTCTTATTAAATCATGGAATTCTTTATTTGGTATTTCGGATAAGAGTTTACTGATCAATTCATCATTGATATTGTTTTTTATATATAATTGAATTTCTTCTGAATATTTATAGAAGTATTCAATTTTTTCATGAGTTAACTCTTGTGTAAGCATTGAATTAGCTAATATCTGGATGTCTTTTAATTGACGTAGTAAATTTTTTTCCATTTTTAAATGTACTAATTTTTAAAAAACGAAAATATATTTTTAATAATTAATAGAGTTTGTTAAGCATCTTTGGTAAAGATCAAAAATTGACTAAGATTCTAGTTTAATATTAAACACTGCGGTTGCTTCGTTCCAATCGCAATGACGTAGCGTATGTCCTTGCGAGGAACGAAGCAATCTCATGTAGAATATCCGTTTAGTTTATTGAAACACGTAAACGGTATCTTACAAAAGTAAATATGTATTTTATCAAATTAATAATTCGTTTAAGAATTTTAAATATCTTTGAACTATGAGCACAGCAACAAAACCAAAACATATCGGTAGAAATATTAGCCGAATCAGAGAACTTAGAGGAATGAAACAAGAAGCGCTTGCTCAGGCAATTGGTTCAAACCAGCAAGCTATTTCCGGAATTGAAGGAAGCGAGGAAATTGATACTAAAAAACTTGAACAAATTGCAAAAGCTCTTGGAGTTACGGTTGAAGCAATTGAAAATTTTTCGGAAGAATCAGTTTTTAATTTTTTTAATAATTTTTACGATAATAGTTCAAGTCAGGGAAATAGTTTCAATCAAGGTATGTTTGCTACTTTCAATCCTTTAGATAAAGTGGTTGAACTTTACGAACGTTTGGTTCTGGCTGAAAAGGAATTAGTTCTGGCTGAAAAATCAAAAGTTGAATATCTTGAAAAACTTTTGAATAAATAAAATCTAAAAGACTTAAGTTCATGTGAATTTGCGTTAGGGATAGGAGCGATATCCTTTTTTGTGGCTTTTTCTGCCACAAAAAAGATATAGCGGATAGCCCGACCGAAGGGAACGCCCAAAATACCCAAAACACCAATATTAATAATACTTCATAAGTAAGCAATCTTTTTAATTTAAAAACTTCATGGAAGACCTGACTTTATTTATTGAAAATATTAACCAGAAAGTCGTTTTATTACCAGAAGAGTTGGAGGTTTTATTGTCTGAATTTAAAATCCGAAAAGTAAAGAAAAGACAGTTTATTGTTCAGCCTGAGTTTGTAAACAAGCACAGAACTTATGTGCTTCAGGGCGCTTTTCGTGCTTATGTTGTTGACGAAAAAGGAAGCGAACATACCATTCAGTTCGCCATCGAAGACTGGTGGATTGCAGATTATAATAGTTATGTTTATCAAACTCCGGCGACTATGTTTATAGTGGCATTGGAAGATAGTGTAATTCTACAAATAGGTTATGAAGCGGAGCAAAAACTTAAATCTTCGGCTTATAATTTTGAAAAGTTATTTCGTTTAATGGCGGAGAAATCGGCTGCATTTTATTCGCGCCGTATTATTGCAATGCTTACGCAAAATGCAGAAGAACGTTATAATGATTTTCTGGAAAAATTTCCAAAAGTGGCGCAACGATTGCCACAATATGCCCTTGCATCGTACCTTAATATGACTACAGAGTTTTTATCGAAAATTCGTAATGAAAAAGTGAAGAAGAAAAGTTGAAGTAGTTCAACCTTTTTTCCTAAGATAGTTCAACTTTTCAGCCTGCCTTAATACCCAACTTTGCTTTATCAATTAACAGAATTTAATTAATAAAAAAAGATGGAAAATTTAGGAAAATTAAAAGGAAAAGTAGCCTTAATAACTGGCGCATCAAAAGGAATTGGTGCAGGAATTGCCAAAGCATATGCAAATCAGGGCGCAACGGTGATAATTAATTACGCAAACAGTAAAGACGACGCTGACAAAGTTGTTGCAGAAATTACGAGTAATGGCGGAAAAGCGATTGCAATACAAGGTAATGTTGAAAAATCGGCAGATGTAAAACGTATTTTCGAAGAGATTGCTAAAATATTTGGTAAACTTGATATATTGGTTAACAACGCGGGTGTTTATAGCTTTGCGGGCATTGACGATATTACGGAAGAATCTTTTCATCATATGTTTAATATTAATGTATTAGGGAGCATTCTCACAATTCAGCAAGCTGTGAAACTATTTGGAGACAAAGGTGGCGCAATCATTAATACGGGTTCGATTGTATCAACACTTGATATGCCAACTTCATTGGTTTACACGCAAACCAAATATGCAATTGATGCAATGACACGTATTCTTGCCAAAGAACTTGGGTCTAAGCAAATCCGCGTGAACTCTATTAATCCCGGCCTAATAGAAACCGAAGGATCTCATAGTTCTGGTGTTATGAACGGAGATGTAGAGAAATGGCATATTTCAGAAACGCCGCTTGGTCGTGTTGGTAAACCTGAAGATATTGCAAAAGTGGCTGTTTTTCTGGCTTCTGATGATTCTTATTGGATTACTGGTGAAACTATAGCGGTTTCTGGCGGACAACGCTAATTAGATTTTTATTAGAATAGAAAAAGTTATTAAATTCAATGATGGGATTATTTCTGTCATTGAATTTTTTAGTTTTCATCTTTGTCAAAGTTCAAAACCAAGAGCGTAAGGAATTTTGTCGAAAGCCTAAGCTCAAAGTTAATATAAGCATTTTTGTCATTTCGACCGAAGGGAGAAATCACATAAAGTAGCTCGGCAACAGTGCGTTATCCCCGTGTGAGATTTCTCCCTTCGGTCGAAATGACAAGATTGTGGTTATTTTGTGTGATTTTTTTTAAATCTTTGTCAAATTAAAGTTCCTTACGCTTTTGGTTCAAAACTTTAACAAAGATTACTTAACAAGTAAAACTAAAATTAAACTTCTATAAAATTAAAATCTGCCGAATCTGCTGAATCTGCGAGAGAAAAACTCTAAAACAAAACCTCCTTAGTAATAATATAAAATCCCATTACCAAAACAAACCATCCAAATATTGGTTTCAGTTTAGTTCCGTCGATTTTTTTAGAAAGCTGACTTCCTAATAACATTCCTAAAAGTGCCATTGCAGAAACTCCTAATAAAAAGGTATAATTGATAGGAGTTCCGATATATAAATCACCTCCAAAACCTATCGAAGAATTGATTGAGATAATCAATAATGAAGTTCCAACGGCTTGTTTCATAGGTAAATTGGCGAAAAAGAGCAAAGCAGGAATAATTAAAAATCCTCCGCCAGCACCCAAAAATCCTGTTATGATTCCAACTATGAAACCTATTATGCTTAATTGTGTATAATTGGTTTCGGCACCTTTTATTTCGGGTTTGTTTTTCTTTATCATCGAAATCGCCGCCGTAATCATCAATATCGAAAAGATAATCATAATCAGAAAATCTTTGGAAACCGAATAAGAAGCAACGGAAAATAGTGTCGATGCAATTTGTGGAAAAATAACTTCGCGAATAATCAAAATCGAAATCACCGAAGGAATCGCAAAATACAATGCCGATTTCAGTTTTAGATTTCCCATTTTATAATGGCTGTAACTCCCAAACATGGCAGTCAATCCAACAATAAATAAGGAATATGAAGTGGCTTGCTCCGGATTTACTTTAAACAAATACACTAAAATAGGAATGGTCAATATCGATCCGCCACCGCCAATTAAGCCTAAAGAAATCCCGATAATGATCGAAGCAAAATAACCTAAATATTCCATTGCATTTGTTTTCTGCAAAGGTGGTTTGTAAAAAGAAATTCCACAGTAACATTTATCACATAAGGAGTTTTAAACATTAATTTTTTTACCATTAAGATATTAAGAAAATTAAGTTTTAGCTTCTTTGTATCTTAATATATAATAAGGGAAATTAAGCAGTAAACCTCATATGTCACTATGAAAATTATTTTACCATTAAGTGATTAAGAAAGTTAAGTTTTAGCTTCTTTGTATCTTAATAAGTAATAAGAGAAATTAAGCAGTTAGCCTTAATTTTTCTTAATCTCTTAATGGTTCAAATAAAAAATAAATGTTTTAATTTTTTACTCCAATTTAAAGATCAAATCATATTAAGCAGCAAACCTTAATTTTTCTTAATCTCTTAATGGTTCAGATAAAAAATTAAATGTTTATTTTTTCATTTCAAAAGTTCGATTTGATTGCGGTTTAGTTTGACCAAACCTCTTTGTTCCATTTTTTTGAGTAATCTCGAAACAACTTCTCTTGAAGTATTTAATTCGGAAGCAATTTCCTGATGTGATAAATTTACTTCAGAGCAACCGCAGGCATCGGAATGTCTTTTGAGATAAAATTCCAAACGTTCATCCATAGAACGGAAAGCGATATTGTCAACAACTTCCAGAACTTCTTCAAAACGATTTCTATAGGTTTCGATTACAAATTCGTACCAGGATCTGTGTTCCATCATCCATTTGTCCATCATTTGCAACGGAATCATCATTACCGAAACGTCTTCGACAACTTTTGCCATAATTTGGCTTTTCTCACTTTTGGTAGCGCAAATCATCGAAATGGCACACGCTTGTCCGGGTTGTAGATAATACATTAGAAATTCGCCGCCGTCTTCGCCTTCACGATAGATTTTGATTTTTCCTTTGGTGATCAAAACGGTGTTTTTGATATATTGTCCGGTTCGCATTAAAATGGTTCCGGCTTCATAATCTTGCAGACTTCCGTTTTCTTCGATTGTCGAAATAAGTTCGGGAGAAAAATTAGGGAATATATTTTTAAGGGAATTTTGCATGGGTTTATTTTTGTTGGCTAATTGCCCACGGATTTTACAGATTGAACGGGTTTTTCACGGATTAAAATAATCATTAAAATCATTTTAATCTGTGGCTAATATTTTTTTGCCACGAATTTCACAAATTTTCACTAATTAAACTGTGTTTATTTTGTTGCGAATTTTCTAAAATATAAAAATCCTTAAAATCATTTTAATCTGTGGCAGAAAAAAAACAATTCGTGTTAATTTGTGAAATTCGTGGCGAACTTTTTTTATCAAATTAAGATTAAAGCGCACAATTTTATACAAAGATAGCAGATTGAAATGGGATAAATTGTCAGAAAACTATATTTAAGACATAAAAGTACAAATGAAAAAATCCTATTTTCGATCGAGTTTATAGACTATATTTTTAAAAATAGTAAGTAAATTTGTCTTTCACTGATTATAATCCTTTCTCTAAAACGTTTTCTGAGAATAATAATCGAAATCGCATTTGGCACGTTTTTAATTAATAGAAACGTCGTAATTTTACAAAAACACATTTATTATGAATTTATCACAAGAAGATTGGGTTAATCAGCTTGCTGCTGACGAGAATGCAGTTATACTTGACGTAAGAACTGAAGACGAATTTAATGACGGCTATATCGAAAATGCTGTAAATATCGACATTAATAAAGGACAAGGTTTTATTTATGAAATCGAAGAATTAGATAAAAATAAAAACTATTATGTGTATTGCCGTTCTGGTGCCAGAAGCGCTAAAGCATGTCAGGTTATGAATGAGTTAGGTATAAATAATGCCTACAATTTGCTTGGTGGAATTCTGGATTGGGAAGGGGAAACCGTGAATCCATAAAAGATAAAAAAAGAGGCGCAAAAAGCCTCTTTTTTTGTTTAAAATGCTATTAATAACCAAACTATAAATTACCAAATTATGAGTTTAATACCCGAAGAATTTCAGATTAAAACCCTAATAAATCAAGATACTTATCTTGTAAACGGAGAATTAAAACAATGGACAGGGCAAACCACACCTGTTTTTTCTACTATTTCATCTACAGAAAAATATACACCAACTTTACTGGGATCGATTCCGTTTATGGCAGAGAAAGAAGCTGCCGAAGTGGTTGAAGCTGCAAATGCGGCTTATAATAAAGGACAAGGTTTATGGCCAACTATGAAAGTGGTTGATCGTATTAAATGCATGGAAAACTTCGTAAGGCAAATGAAAGAAACCCGCGAAGAAGTAGTGAAACTTTTGATGTGGGAAATTGGAAAAAACCTTGGCGATTCGCAAAAAGAATTTGACAGAACGGTTGAATATATTCACGATACGATTGATAGTTATAAAGAACTAAACGGACGCAGCGCACATTTTGAAAAAGTACAAGGTGTGAACGCCATGATTCGTCGTGGACCTCTTGGAGTTGTATTGTGTCTTGGACCTTATAATTATCCTCTTAATGAAACTTTCTCATTGTTGATTCCGGCTTTAATTATGGGAAATACAGTGATTTTTAAACCTGCAAAACATGGTGTTTTATGTATTTCGCCCTTGTTAGAAGCGTTTAGAAGCAGTTTCCCAAAAGGTGTTATCAATATCGTTTACGGTAGAGGTCGCGAAGTAGCTTCTCCTATAATGAAATCTGGGAAAATTGATGTTTTGGCATTGATTGGAAACAGTAAATCTGCGATTGCTTTGCAGGATCAGCATCCAAATAAAAACAGATTGCGTTTGATTTTAGGTTTAGAGGCTAAAAATCCCGCGATTATTTTACCGGATGCCGATTTAGATTTGGCAATTCAGGAATGTATTGCAGGAACTTTGTCATTCAATGGTCAGCGTTGTACGGCTTTAAAAGTATTGTATGTTCATGAATCTATTGCCGAAGAATTCAATAAACGTTTCTCTGAAAAAGTTGATGGTTTAGTATTTGGAAATCCTTGGGAAAAAGGAGCTTCCTTAACGCCGCTTCCTGAAACCGAAAAACCGGCTTATATTCAGGGATTAATTGACGACGCTACACATAAAGGTGCTAAAATATTGAATGAAAAAGGAGGAAAGCATACTGATAATTATATTTTCCCGGCAGTTTTATATCCGGTAGATAAAAATATGCGTGTGTATCATGAAGAACAATTTGGACCTGTAGTGCCAATTATTTCTTTTAAAGATATTAACGAACCTCTTGAAGATATGGCCGAATCAAACTACGGACAACAAGTAAGTTTATTTGGGAAAGATATTAAAACTTTGGCACCGCTTATTGATGCTTTAGTAAACTTAGTTTGTAGAGTAAACCTCAACAGTTCTTGCCAGAGAGGTCCGGATGCATTTCCGTTTACAGGTCGTAAAGATTCAGCAGTAGGAACTTTGAGTATTCCTGATGCTTTGCGCTCATTTTCAATTCGTACGTTCGTGGCTTCAAAAGATATCGCTTATAATAATGAAATTCTGCAAGAGCTATTAAATAGCAAAGAATCGAATTTTATAAATACCGATTATATTTTATAAGTCCGAGGTTATATATTAATTGTAGATACCGTCTTTTTCTTTTAGAATTAGGCGGTTTTTTTGTTTTAAGGCTTTATCGTGAAGCCCAATGTCATTAAGTTAAGCTTTTAAAAAATAAAATTATTGCAGATCAAATCCGTTTTTATCCGCGTTTTTACGAAGTAAATCTGTTTTATCTGTGTCAAAATTAGACGCTGATTTTACTGATTCGCTAAAGCGAAAACGCTGATAAAAACGGATTTTTTCTAATTACTTTCTTGATTAAACTGTTAAGTGATTTTATAGATTCCGCCTTAACTTAATAACATTCCCCGATCCGGATCCGGATCCCGAAGCGCAATGTCATTAAGTTAAGCTTCTTTATTTTAAAGCCACAGATTAAAGGATTAAAAAGATTAAAAAAAATCTGCTAAATCTGCTAAATCTGCGTGAAAAAAAATTTTTTTTTACTTCTTCTGTGAGGGATTATTTCACCGTAGCATTATAGATTTTCCTTAACTTAATGACATTGCCCGAAGCGTCGGGACGGGACTGAGGTTCTAACGTTCTAATCTTTAAAATTTTGAAGTTTTTTAGAACTTGCATAAAATATTTTTCTTTCCATTCAAAAAAGCATAATTTTATAAAGAATTGTAACATTATTTGAAAAAACACATCTAATATCTTAATCAGTATAAAATAATCAAAATTCTAAAACCACTCATGGAAAAAAAAACATTCCAATTTGTATTTATTGCCTTTCTGTTTTTGGCACAAAATAGCTTTTCACAAGAGCTTTATATGCCTAGAAATATAAAAGAAGCTTACGCAAAAGGCACACGCTCGATGGACGGAAAACCAGGTAAAAACTATTGGCAAAACCACGGAAAATATACGATGGATATTTCTGTAGATCCAAAAACTAAATTAGTAAGCGGAACAGAAACTATTGTTTATGAAAACAACAGTAATGATACTTTAAGAAATCTCGCGGTTCGATTTGTCAATAATCTTCATAAACCATCTTCTCCAAGAAGCGGAACTGTAAGTGATGATTTTTTAAGCAACGGATTAACGATTACTTCGTTAAAAATTGGTGATGATGTTTATAAAGAAGACGCAAGAAGTTGGGGTACAGTTGGGAATGTAAAAATGAATAAAGCAATTCTGCCGCATTCTAAAACCACAATTGCTATCGATTGGAATTATCCTTTATCAAAAGAGAGTGGAAGAGAAGGACAAATCGATGAAACTACTTTTTTTGTAGCGTACAGTTATCCTCGTGTTTCTGTTTTTGATGATTATAATATGTGGGACAGATTGCCACACACAGATCGTCAGGAATTTTATAATGATTTTAATGATTATACATTTTCTGTAAAAGCGCCTAAGAATTATGTTGTTTATGCAACCGGAGATTTATTAAATCCGGATGAAGTTTTACAACCGGAATTTTCAGAACGTTTGAAAAAATCTTATGTTACAGATGAAATTTTGCATATCGCAAATGAAACAGAACTAAAAAGCGGCGTAGTTACCAAACAAAATGATTGGAACGTTTGGAAGTTTGAAGCGAAACATATCTCAGATGTTTGTTTTGGATTAAGTGATCATTATTTATGGGATGCCAGCAGTGTTTTGGTCGATAAAAAAACAAATCGCCGTACAAGCGTTCAGGCGGCTTATGATGTAAAAGGAACTGATTTTTTAAACTCGGTAAAAAATAATCAATATGCTTTGGATTTCTTTTCAAACAGTTGGCCAGGAGTTCCTTATCCGTTTTCAAAAATGACAGCTTTTCAGGGTTTTGCAGATATGGAATATCCAATGATGTGTAATGATTCGCAAATGGGAGATCCAATCTTTGCACAATTAGTTCAGGATCATGAAGTAGCACATACGTATTTTCCTTTTTATATGGGAATCAACGAAACGCGTTATGCTTTTATGGATGAAGGCTGGGCAACTACTTTTGAATATTTAATTGGAATTGCAGAACATGGTAAAGAAGCAGCAGATAAATTCTACAAAGATTTTAGAGTAAAAGATTATATAAGTGATATGTCGACGGAAGAAGATCAGCCAATAATCACAATGTCTACACAAGTTTCGGGTGCTGGATATGGAAATAATTCATATGGAAAAGCGTCTCTTTCTTATCTGGCTTTAAAGGACATGTTAGGCGATGATTTGTTCAAAAAATCATTGCACGCTTATATGGACAACTGGAATGGGAAACATCCAATTCCGTGGGATTATTTTAATTCGATAAATACAGCTTCGGGCAGAAATTTGAATTGGTTTTTTAATAACTGGTTTTTTACAAATAATTACATCGATCTTTCAGTACGAAATGTAGATAAAAATATCGTTTCCATTGCAAATGTGGGAGGTTTTGCGGTTCCGTTTGACCTAGTTGTTACTTATCAGGATAATACAAAAGAAACTTTACATCAAACACCGGCTGTTTGGCAAGTAAATCAAAAATTGGCAAAAGTTATTTTGAAAAATAAAAAGCAAATCAAACAAGTCGTTTTAGATGGCGGAATCTTTATGGATGCCACGCCGGGAAACAATACTTGGACAGCGAATTAATAAACATAACAAGTCGCCTTTCTCTACTGGGAAAGGCGATTTTTTTTGTAAAATAAATTGATTAGAAGGTTTTGGATTTTATTAAATAATCAAAAAATAAATTTTAAGAAGATGAACATTTTAAAAGACACTTTTAGAAAAAAGAAAATATTCTTTGTATTTTTTATATTGCTGACAAGCTTTGCATTTGCGCAGCATAAAACCAAAATTGAAATTGGAACAATTGATAGTATTTCTTCCAAAGTCTTAAATGAGAACAGAAAAATATGGGTTCATTTGCCTAAAAGTGCACAAAATAACGGCTTTGCAAAACAAAAATATCCGGTAGTTTATGTACTTGACGGCGATGGACATTTTAGTTCAGTAGTTGGAATTATTGAAGAAATGAGCGAAGTAAACGGAAATACAAATTGTCCTGAAATGATCGTAGTAGGAATTACAAACACAAATCGAAATAGAGATTTGACTCCTACACATTCAGATGTTGATCCACCGTTTGTGCCTAAAGGTCTAAGCGATCAATCTGGCGGAGGCGAGAAGTTTGCTGAGTTTCTAGAGAAAGAACTGATTCCGTACATTGACAATAAATATCCTGCTGCATCATACAGAACCTTAATTGGGCATTCTTTTGGAGGATTGACAGCGATCAATATTTTGACTAATCATACTAATTTATTCAATTCATATATTGCTATTGACCCAAGTATGTGGTGGGATCATCAAAAATTTATAGCCGAAACAGAGAAAAAGTTAACGAATAAAAATCTGGCTAATGTTTCGCTATTTATGGCTGGAGCAAATACTATGAATGACGATATGGATGTCGTAAAAGTTAGAAAAGATACAGCTGTTTTTACAAGACACATCAGATCAATTCTGGATTTGAATGATTTTTTTGCTAAGGATAAAAAAAGCAATCTGAATTATGATTACAAATATTATAACGATTATAATCACGGATCAGTGCCATTGATTGCAACTTATGACGGTCTTCGTTTTATATTTAAATTCAATCAGTTGAAACTTTCTATATCGGAGCAAATTAACTTTAATAAAGCAGTTTTCACCAAAATTGAAAAACATTATGATGATGTGTCGAAACATTTAGGTTATAAAGTTGCCGTTCCTGAAAATACAATAAATGTTTATGCCTATCAGTCTTTGAGCAAAAAAGATATGGATTTGGCAGGTTATTTATTTAAATTGAATGTTGCCAATTATCCTCAAAGCCCAAATGTGTATGATTCTCTAGGGGATTTTTATGAAGCAAATGGTGATAATAAAAATGCAATTGCCAGTTATGAAAAAACATTAATTTTGGATAAAAATTTTCCGGAAACAAAAGGGAAATTAGAAAAACTAAAATAATTTATTTAATAAAAACTGGAAATGTCAGGAGAAAAAGATTTGGAAAAATTACTCAAAAACATGAAACCTCAACATAATTTGGGAGATTATGTTTTTTGTAAAGTGGAGAAATTAGAAAATCTTGATTTGAATGATATCGAGATGCTTTTTAAAGAAAAAGAAGCAATTACTTTAATTCTGAAAAAAGAAATTGCAGAACGTTTAAATCTGGAATATTCAGTTGCAATGTCTTGGATAACGCTTACTGTTCATTCTTCATTGGAAGCAGTTGGTTTGACAGCGGCATTTGCCAAAGCGCTTTCACAGAATGGAATTAGTTGTAATGTTGTTGCAGCTTATTATCACGACCACATTTTTGTAAGTACAAAAGATACTCAAAATGCAATGAAAGTTCTAAATGCATTTTCGGACTAAGTTTACTTTAAGTTGCTGTAATTCAAATATTATACAAAAGGGAATCTCAATATGCAGATTCCCTTTTTGTATTAACGTTAAATTTACAATTTGTTAAAAAATAAATAAATATGGTAAACCATAATTATATGTAAGAATAATAAGTTAGTTTTGTGAGAAATAAAATACAAATTTGATGAGAAACGCCCTTTTTTTTATTGTGTTACTGATTACTTTCAAAACTTCCGCTCAAAACAATTCTAAAATTACATTTCAAAAAAACAGATATGAATTAGCTGTTTCCTATTATAAAAAGGCCGATTTTATAAATGCTATTGATTTATTTTATATGGCATGCAAGTTAATACCAGATAACGAAATTGGTATTGAATCAAGTAAAAAAGTAGATGTTTTAAGAACTATTTTAAGAGACAATATAATGGTTCAGGCGTTGGGTACCTGGAAATCGGTTGGAGACAAACCTGGTTGGGCAATTTATAAAAAAGAAAAAGTTTTTGATGAATTCATTGAGGTTACTAACATGCAAATTTTATTCTATAAAAAAGATAAGATAACACAAGAACAGAAACTTACTAATACCGAAGATTTGGTGTATTATAACGGAGAAGATTCAGATCCTTCCTTCTCGAATATAATCCTGTCTAATGGTACTATTTGGCATTGTGCAATAAATAATAATTCAAGTGAACTGCATGTAATTAATATTGCTAAAAAAGATGAAAATGGTATTGATAAGATACAAAACAATAATGCTGAAGAATTCTATGTTAAAGTGAAATAATAAAAAAGGGAATCAAAATTGATTCCCTTTTTTATATAATGAAAAGACATTTGTTATAAGAATTTAAATCCAAGTGAAAAATTAGAAACTGCAGTTTTTATATTTCTGCCGGAAGGATCAAGATCTGTAACTCCTGCCAGATATCTGTAATCCAGCGTCAGTTTCCATAAATCGACGCCAACACCACCAAGTATACTGCTGTTGTTTTTTTCGAAAGCAATGATATTAAGGTTGTTATTGGTGCTTATATCGGAGTAATTTTTCCAGTTGTATCCTGCAAAAAGGCGTACATTTCCTAGTTTTCCTAAAGGAATGATTTTGAAACCAACAAGTAAAGTTGCATCAGTTCCCGCTAATTCATAATCAGTTTCCCCAATTCCGGTTTGTGAAAGACTAAATTTTGATTTTGCATATCCAAGTTCGCCCTGAGCATAAAAAAGTAATAAATTAACCCTGGCAAATCCGGCAACGCCGTAACCGGTCCCAGAACTTTTTGAGCTAAAATCATCAGTAAGAGGCGATGTTATGTTGTAAGAAACCTGAGGTCCGAATTGTATTAATTGTGCAAAACTATTTACACCAATACACAGAAATGCTGCTAAAATGAATTTTTTCATAACTGAATTTGTTTTTAGATGACATAAAAATAAATATTATTAATTAGAATAGAACGATTTATCTTATTTATTTCGAGTTAATCTGAGTTTTTGGTTTTCTATGTTTTTGGTAATGAATAGAATAGGTATACCAGGTTGGAAAGAAAATATAGCCTTTAAAAATCTTAAATTTGAATCGGTCAAAAAATTGAAAATAATGGAAATCAAAGCAATTGAAGCCTCTCAAACCTGGGAAATCAGACATAAAGTAATGTGGCCAGATCAACCTATTGAATTTGTGCAATTAGAAGAAGATGATCTGGGATTGCATTTTGGAGTTTTTGATCAGGAAAAATTGGTGTCAATAGTTTCTTGCTTTGTTGTTGATCAGGAAATGCAATTTAGAAAATTGGCAACTTTAGAAGAATTTCAAGGTAAAGGAATTGCCTCTGAATTGTTGAATTTTATTTTTAAAAGTGCCCGTGAACAAAATTTAAGAAAAATTTGGTGCAATGCAAGGAGTAATAAAAAGTTATTCTATGAGAAATTTGGAATGACAGATACGCACAAAAAATTCTCTAAAGAAGGACAGGAATTTACCATAATGGAAGTTCTGCTATAAAATTAAGATTCAAACTTATTGAATAAAATATACAGGCTCAATTATTTACGATTTTGATGGTTTTTGTTCTGTTTTGAGTTTCGTCTTAAACTGATTCTGATTTGAACGAGTTTTTTTGTGATTTTTTCGCATTAAAAAATAATAATTTAGTAAAATTGATGCCTAAAAAAAGAATTAAAACGTTTTCGTGTTTTTTTAATGTTAAACCTTAGTAAAAATTCTTTTTTTGTTTAGATACTTTGATTACTTTCGCACCCAAATGAGAAAGATAATAGTATTTTTAGTATTCATGAATTTCCTTCTGTTCGGCGGAGGGCAATATCTTAATGCAGGTACTCCACAAAACTTTCATCAACACACTCTTGAGAAAAAGCATCGCATAAAATTCACTAATCAGGATCAGGGCTCTTCAATAATCGAAGACGCTGATGTAGATCTTGAAGAAGAATATCTTGGAAGTGATAATCTTAAAGATGGACTTACGAATAAATTTTTTGCAACAAATTACAGTTTACTTGACAATTGGTACCTTTCCTTTGCAAGTCAGACTATTGTAAATGATAATCGTTTTAAATTCTTCGCGCCATTTTGTGGCAACTCAAATCCTATCTACATTACCCAACAGGTTTTAAGAATTTGATTCAACAGTATACATCGGTTACCTAAGTTGTGATCTGCATATCTTGTTGATGTATTTTTTTTTTTACTTCTTCTTATATGAAAGTTAAGTTCTGACTAAGGCTGGCTGATGCATTTTTTCATCCAAAGGAATCTCTGTATTCCAAGCATCCAATCGCTTAATTTCCAAATAAAATCATGAAAAGAATTATCTTGTTCACAGGCTTAATTGCCCTAGTGTGCCTTACTAGCTGTACAGCTAAAAAAGAAGAGAAAGAAGAAGCTGAAAAATTTACTGTTACTAATCCGGTAAAAATTGACACTTCATTTACCAAACAATATGTTTCACAGATTAAATCTGTACGTAACATCGAACTGCGCGCCCAGGAAAAAGGGTTTTTACAAAATATTTATGTTGATGAAGGACAGTTCGTAAAAAAAGGTCAGCTGTTGTTTAAAATTATGCCAAACATGTATGAGGCAGAATTACTTAAAGCACAAGCTGAACAAAAATCAGTAGAAATTGAATTGCAGAATTCTAAATTATTGGCAGATAAAAATATCGTTTCTAAAAACGAGTTAAGTGTAGCTCAGGCAAAATTGCAATCTGCAAAAGCTGAAGTTGCATTAGCAAAACTTCATTTATCATTCACAGAAATCAGAGCTCCGTTTGACGGAACAATTGACCGTATTCCTTTAAAACTTGGAAGTCTTATTGACGAAGGCGAATTGTTGACAAGTCTTTCAGACAACAGTCAAATGTTTGCTTATTTCAATGTTTCTGAGCCTGAATATCTTCAATATCAAACAGATGTAAAAGACCGTGCTGATAATAAAGTTAGCTTGGTTCTTGCTAATGGAGAAACTTTTAAAGAAAAAGGAAATGTAGAAGTTATCGAAAGTGAATTTAACAACGAAACAGGAAATATCGCTTTTAGAGCAAGATTCCCTAATTCCGGAAAATTACTTAGAAACGGAGAAACAGGACAAGTTCAAATGATTGTTCCGCTTAAAAATGCTATTGTGATTCCACAAAAAGCGACTTACGAAATTCAGGATAAAAAGTATGTTTTTGTTGTTGATAAAAACAATAAAGTGACTTCAAGAGAAATCACAATTACAGGTGAAGTTCCAGATTTGTATGTTGTAAAAACTGGACTTACTGAAACAGATAAAATTTTACTTGAAGGAGTTCAGAAAGTAAAAGAGAACGACAAAATTAAATATGATTTCCAATCTCCTCAAACGGTAATTAATCATTTGCGCGTAAAAGCGGAATAAGTAACAGTATTTAGTGTCAGTTTACAGTAACAGTTTACAGTTTACATTTCACAAATTACATTTTACTCCAATTTGGTTTAATCATTAAAAAATATACAAATGTTTAATAAATTTATTCAAAGACCTGTACTGTCGATAGTAATATCCTTGGTTATTGTCTTTTTAGGGATATTGTCGGTGATGAATTTACCTATTACGCAATTCCCTTCCATTTCTCCTCCAATGGTAAATGTTACGGCAGATTACCCGGGATCTAATGGAGAGCTTATGATCAAATCGGTTGTTATTCCTTTAGAAAGAGCATTGAATGGTGTTCCCGGAATGAAATATATGACCTCTGATGCCGGAAATGACGGTGAAGCGAGTATTCAAGTAGTATTTAACTTAGGTACAGATCCTAATCAGGCTGCTATTAACGTTCAGAACCGTGTGGCTTCGGTTACCAATAAATTACCTCCATTAGTAGTAAGAGAGGGTGTAAAGATTACTCGTGAAGTTCCGAGTATGTTGATGTATGTGAATCTTTATAGTACGGATAAAAATACCGACATGAAGTTCTTATACAACTACGCAGATATCAACGTATTATCAGAATTAAAAAGGGTAAACGGTATTGGTTCCGGAGATATCTTAGGAACACGTGAATATGCCATGCGTATCTGGTTGAAACCTGACCGCATGTTAGCTTACAAAATATCTGCTGATGAGGTAATGGAAGCATTATCAAGTCAGAGTTTAGAGGCTTCTCCTGGTAAAACGGGTGAAAGCTCCGGTAAACGTTCTCAAGCATTTGAGTATGTATTAAAGTATTCAGGACGTTTTACAACTAAGGAACAATATGAGAATATTGTTGTAAAATCAAATAGCAACGGAGAACTTTTACGTTTGAAGGATATTGCTAAAATTGAATTTGGAAGTTCGATGTATGATATCTATTCTAATTTGAATGGAAAACCATCTGCTGCGATCGTATTGAAACAATCTTTTGGTAGTAATGCCAATCAGGTTATTGAAGATGTAAAAGCGAAACTTGAAAAAATCAAGCAGAAATTTCCGAAAGGAATGGATTATGAAATCTCTTATGACGTTTCTAAATTCCTTGATGCTTCTATCGAAAAAGTAATTCACACTTTGATCGAAGCTTTTATTCTGGTAGGATTAGTAGTTTTCCTTTTCTTAGGAGACTGGCGTTCTACGATTATTCCGGCAATTGCGGTACCGGTTTCTTTAATTGGAACTTTCGTATTTATGCAATTCTTTGATATTTCTTTGAACTTAATCACCTTATTTGCGTTGGTTTTGGCAATTGGGGTCGTCGTCGATGATGCGATTGTAGTAATTGAAGCTGTTCACGCCAAGATGGAGGAAGAGCATCTTTCGCCACTAAAAGCAACTAAAAAAGCGATGCATGAGATTGCAGGAGCTATTGTTGCAATTACCTTCTTGATGGCTGCAGTATTTATTCCGGTTGCATTTATGTCTGGTCCTGTTGGAGTTTTCTATCGACAGTTCTCGATCACGATGGCAACAGCAATTATTCTTTCCGGTATTGTGGCTTTGACTTTGACACCTGCACTTTGTGCGATGATGTTAAAAAACAACCATGGTAAACCTAAAAAGAAAACGCCTATTAATAGTTTTATAGATGGTTTTAACAACAAGTTTAACCTGGCACAAGGTAAATACCAAAATGTACTGGCTAAAATTGTAAATAGAAGAGCTGTTACTATTATTGCGCTTCTTGGATTTTGTGCAGGAACATGGTTGATCAGCAGCACGGTTCCTTCTGGATTTATCCCGAATGAGGATCAGGGAATGTTTTATGCTATTATCCAAACACCTCCGGGTTCATCATTAGAAAGAACCAATAATATTGCAGAGAAATTACAAAAAATAGCCGAAACGATAGACGGAGTAAAATCAGTTTCTTCATTAGCAGGTTATGAAATTTTGACTGAAGGTACCGGATCGAATTCAGGTACTTGTTTGATCAACTTAAAAGACTGGAACGATCGTAAAGAATCGGTACAGGAAGTTATGACAGAACTGGAAGAAAAATCGAAAGATATTCCGGGAGCTAATATTGAATTTTTCCAACCGCCGGCAGTACCAGGATATGGAGCAGCTGGAGGATTTGAACTTCGTTTACTGGATAAAACAGGTTCAGGAGATTTCAAAAAAATGGAAGCTGTTAATAAAGAGTTTGTTGAAGAATTGAATAAACGTCCGGAATTATCTAACGTATTTAGTTTCTTTAGTGCGAGTTTCCCTCAGTACATGATGAAAGTCGACAATGATTTGGCACAACAAAAAGGAGTTTCTATCGAAAACGCGATGAACACTTTGTCAACTCTTGTTGGTAGTAACTATGAGATCAGTTTCATTAAATACGGAATTAACTATAAGGTAATCGTTCAGGCTTCGCCGGAATATCGTGCACAGCCAGATGATATCTTAAAACTTTATGTGAAAAATAACCGTGATGAAATGGTTCCTTTTTCAGCTTTTATGAAATTAGAAAAAGTATATGGTCTTTCAGAAATTACAAGACATAACATGTATACTTCTACTGAAATTAGTGGTGGTCCGGCCGTAGGATATAGTTCCGGTACAGCTATTAAAGTGATTCAGGAAGTTGCTGAGAAAAAATTACCTAGAGGATATGATATTGACTGGGCAGGTATTTCTGCCGATGAGGTTGCTCAGGGTAATCAGGCAATTTGGGTATTCTTGATTTGTTTAGGATTTGTTTATTTGGTATTAGCAGCGCAATACGAAAGTTTTATTCTGCCATTATCAGTAATTCTTTCTTTGCCGGCGGGTATTTTTGGAGCTTTCCTTCTGTTGAAATTAACAGGATTAGAAAACAATATTTATGCTCAGGTTGCAATGGTAATGCTTATTGGTTTATTGGGTAAAAATGCCGTACTGATTGTAGAGTTCGCAATACAGCGACATGCAGCAGGAAAAACAGTTCTTGAAGCCGCAATGGAAGGAGCGAGAGCGAGGTTCCGTCCTATTTTGATGACTTCATTTGCTTTTATAGCAGGATTATTACCTCTTGCCTTTGCGACTGGTCCGGGTAAAATTGGTAACAGAACTATTGGTACTGCTGCCGCTGGAGGTATGCTTATTGGAACCATTTGTGGAGTGTTTGTGATTCCTGGATTGTATTACATTTTTGGAAGAATAGCAGAGAAACACAAATTGGTGAAAAATGAAGAAGAGAATCCATTAACAGAAGAAATTGATAACAATCATGTATAAATTCAAAACATATCAATATGGTATTGTGTTAGGATTATGTCTTACGGTTGCAGGGTGTAAAGCCCCTGCGCCTGAGGCAGCACCTACTACAAGTACGCCAGTTCCTGAATCATTTGGTCAAACTGTCCAAACTCAGGATCCAAACAACACCTCAGCTTTACAATGGAAAGATTATTTTAAAGATCAAAACCTTGTAGATTTAATTGATGTTGCTTTAAAAAACAATCAGGAATTAAATATCACTCTGCAGGAAATTGAAATTGCAAAGAACGATATCCGAGTTAAAAAAGGACTTTTATTACCAACTGTTGGTGTTCGTGCCGGAGCCGGAATAGAGAAAGTAGGGAGATACACAAGCCAGGGTGCGGGTGATGCTACAACTGAAATTAAACCAGGTATAGAAACTCCTGATCCGCTTGGTGATTTTACCATTTCGGCTTATGCAAACTGGGAAGTGGATATTTGGAAAAAACTGCGTAATTCTAAAAAAGCAGCTTTGAACAGATATTTAGCGACTGTTGAAGGTAAAAACTTTGTAATTACAAATCTTATTGCCGAAGTTGCTGATTCTTATTATGAATTGTTGGCTTTGGATACTCAGTTAGATATTATAAACCAAACGATTAAATTACAGTCAAATGCTTTAGAAATTGTAAAAATTCAGAAGCAGGCTGCAAGAGCTACAGAACTGGGAGTTAAGAAGTTTGAAGCCGAGGTATTAACTTCAAAAAGTATGGAGTTTGATATTCGTCAGCAAATCAAAGAAGCAGAGAATAAAATCAACTTTTTGTTGGGTAGATATCCACAAGAAATTAAAAGAACAGATAGTACCAACTTCTTGAGTTTATTACCTGCGGCTGTGAGTTCAGGAATTCCGTCTCAATTATTGGCAAATCGTCCAGATGTTAAACAAGCAGAATTGGAGCTTGTAGCTGCAAAATTGGATGTTAAAGTAGCACGTGCTGAGTTTTATCCTTCATTGGATATTTCTGCTGCAATTGGTGTAAATGCTTTCAAACCTGCTTATTTGTTTACGTTTCCGGAATCTCTTTTGTATTCTTTGGCAGGAGATTTAGCAGCACCATTGATTAACAGAAACGCTATTAAAGCTGAATTTGCAAGTGCAAACGCAAGACAGCTTCAGGCATTATATAATTATGATCGTACGGTTTTGAATGCTTATTTAGAAGTATCAAACCAGCTTTCTAAGATTGAAAACTTACAGAAAGGTTATGATCTTAAATCGCAACAAGTTGATGCTTTAAACACATCAATTGATGTTTCTAATGATTTATTTAAGTCAGCGAGAGTTGATTATTTCGAAGTTTTAATGACTCAACGTGATGCATTAGAAGCGAAATTAGAATTAGTAGATACTAAAAAAGAACAACTGAATGCTGCGGTTCATGTTTACAGAGACTTAGGCGGCGGTTGGAAATAGGATGCCTATTTTAATTAGTTATTGTAGGAGCCTTCCAGAAGTAAAATTCTGGGAGGTTTTTTTGTTTAAATTTGATAAATTATTGTAACTTTTTGATTAGTTAGATTTATATATAAATTCAAATCAAAGCGTTTGACAAACCATTTTAAAAAACAAAAAATGAACAGGAAATTACAAACTTCCCGAATATTGATTTCTGAAAGATTGACGCTTCGGAAACTTTCAAAAAGTGATTCCGAAGAAATATTGCAATTACGTTCAGACATAGAAATAAATAAATTTCTTGACAGAAAACCATGCAAAACAGTAGAAGATGCCTTAAATTTTATTAACAGTATAATTGAAAATGAAAGTGAAGAACTTTTTTATTGGGCAATTACAAAGACTGGCGAAGACAAACTAATTGGTACAATTTGTCTGTTTGAATTCTTAGATAATTTAAAAAAATGTGAAATTGGATATGAGCTTCTTACGGAATACCAAGGTAAGGGAATTATGATTGAAGCTGTGGAAAAAGTTATAGAATATGCAATTAAAACACTTGAAATAAACACGATAGATGCACTTGTACATAAAGACAATCAAAGCTCAACTAAACTTCTTCAAAAATTAAATTTTAAGAAATTAGACGATAGCGTCGAAGATAATCCAAATCTTGTTTTATTTAGATTGACAACATAAAGCTTTCAAAGCCTGAATAACTACTAAAACAGTTTTGTGCAAGCGGTTTAATATAAAGTCCAAATAACAATTTCTTTTCCTTATTTAGGCATTACTATTTTTACTCTAAACCCTTTATCGGGTTCTGTTTCAAAATCAATAGTTCCTTTAACAGCCTGAATTCGGCTCTCCATATTTTTGAGACCATTTTTTACCATCTTTGTTTTTTCGGAGCCTTTACCATTATCAGTATAGTTTATCAAGATCGATTTTTGATCGTTGTCAAATTTTATAACAACCAGATTTGCCTGACTGTGTTTCTTCATATTTACCATTAATTCTTGTAAAACCCGGCTTATAGTGACTTTTTTGGTATCATCGATCATTTCCCAGTTGATATCATCCAGATTAGTAATCATGATATTTCTTTCGCCGGTATTGTAAGTCGAAAGCATTTCTTTTATAGTGGAGGTAAAATTTATACCAGTATCAATTTTATTATTTTCTTTTGAAATTCCTCGCACACGTCCATAAATATCATCTAATTTTTGTAATAGATTCTCTTTAGTGTTTTCCTGAGATAATGTTTGAGATTCGGCAAAAGCAATCACATGATATACATCGTTTGCTAACTCATCGTGGATTTTTTTAGCAATGCGGGCTTCTGTATTGTACGAAGTCTTAAATTCTATAGCCTTATTTTTATTTTTATAATAACGTATTAAAATAGCTATTAGAATGACTAAAAAGATAAAAACGATAACAAATACAATTCGCAGATAAGTGGCTTTTTGAAGTGATAATTCGTTTTCGGCTTTTTCTAAACGAAGTTTTACATTTTCATCTTTTTCTTTTTTAGCGTCGTATTTTATTTTGGCAAACTTATTTTTAAAGTTATTTCTAACTTTAATAATGCTGTCGTTTAAAGTAAAATACTTTTGCACATATTTGATTTGGTTACTACGATTATTAGAGATTAAAATTTGCATTGCTTCTAATCTTTCGTCGACACTATTTAGTTTTGTGGCTATATTATATGCTGCAAGAGCATTCTCATCTGATTTAGGAATGTCTTTTTTTGCATAATAATCGGCAAGGTGCAGGTAGCTTTCAATACTTCCGTAAGTATCTTTAAATTTAGTTCTTGTTTGGAGTGCGTCTTTCATTAAAAGAAATCCTTTTTCTTCGAGACCATTCTTAAAATAAGCATAACCCAAGTTGTCCAGTAGTATGGATTCATTAACTTCCTGGCCTTTCTTCTCTAATGTTTTTTTGCTCAAAAGAGATTCTAAAAGAGAGATTGCTTGATCATATTTTTTTTGTTGGATATAAACTGGTGCAATATTGCTTAAAGGACCTAGCTTACCAATGGGATCTGAAAACTCATTAGCGGCTTTTTTATAATAAAAAATAGCATCATCATAAAGAGAAAGTTCTTTGTCAGCAATACCTAATCTATTATTTATAATAGCGATATATTCGCTATTGTTTTTAACATAGGATAATGCTTCGGTTACGGTTTCCTTACTGCCGTAATAATCGCCGTTGACTTGCTGAATTGATGCCATTAGAATTAGCACATACCCAATATTAGCACTGTCTTTTAATTTTTCAAAAAGTAGTTTTGATTTGTTAAATTCGTTAAAAGCGGTATTGAAATTTTGTTTGTCGAAATGTTCAGCTGCTTTATCTCGTAAACTAAGTGCCTCTTTTTCTATAGCTTCGGTATTCGTATTAATCGCCTTTTTTTCCGTACATGAAAAAAGAAAAAGAAATATAATAAAATAAAAAAACGGGGACCGTAACATATAAATTTACTTTCCCCGAAAATAGTAATTAATTAGATACTAAAAATATTTATTTAGTCATCACCACCAGGATTTTTGATTGGTGGTTTTGTTGGTGGTATTCCACCAGTATCACCAGGACCATCCGCATAAGTTGGTTTTGAAGGATTAACAACTTTTTCTGTTTCCTTTTTTGGTTGAGTCTCGTATTCATCAGGAGTACAAGAAAATATCGTGAATAATGACGCAAAAGCGACAAAAAGTATTAGTTTTTTCATTTTGATTTAATTTAGAAATTAGACATGAGTATTGCCGTCCGGAGTTTATCCAGAGTTTTGGTTGGCGATACCAAATTGATTTTGGGAAGTAAACAGTGTAGAACTATAAGACGTTTTTTATACTTCCCGAATAAATCCGGTCTTACGGTTTTTTACACTATTAATTTGAACTAGTTTTTTGTTTTTGTTTTAGTCTGCAGACAAAACTTGAACTAATTTCTATGGCAAAGGAAAGGCACTTTGAGCCCTTTGTTGATAAGGGATTCCCAGAATTCCCGCGTTTTCCTGAGATTCCCAAGAATTCCTGAAAAAAGAATATAATGCACAATAAATTTTGGTTTATTAGAGCCTGTTATGTGAATGAAAAACCAAACATGACCTTTATTTAATAGAGGTAAAAAATCTTAAAAAGGTTGGCTTGGACTATTAAAAAAAGCATAAAAATGTAGTATTGAAGAAATCAATAAATTGAGATTAATAGTAGACAAGTCTAATCGTTGTAAAACGAGAAATAAATCATAGAATTAGATGCTAAAACATATTATTTCTTTTTGGCTTCATGCTCATGAAGAATAAAGTAAATAATAAAGTGGTAGTTATAAAAAGTATTTTTTTTCATTTTGGTTTAGATTAAAAATTAGGCATGAGTATTGCTATCCAGAGTTTATCCAGAACTTGTTAATGGTCGAGCCAAAATTGATTTTTGGGGAAGTAAAGTGTGTAGAACTGTAAGACGTTTTTTATACTTCCCAAATAAAGTCGGTCTTACGGTTTTTTACACTGTTAATTTGAACTAGTTTTATATTTTTGTTTTAATCTGCAGACAAGACATGAACTAATTTCTTTGACAAACGAAAGGTACTTTGATACCTTTGTTTATAAGAGATTATCAGAATTTCTGCGGTTTACTGAGATTCCCAACAATTCCAAAAAAAAACATATATACCACACCATGCATTCCAAGACATTAGAAGAATATAAAAAAGGCATTAAAATTAAATATGAGATCGTAAAAGAAGGAGAACACTTCGATTACCTGTATAGTCCTTCCCGTGGAAAACTCCGCGATTTGTGTTGGCTTATTTTTGAGAATAACCCAACTCAGGATGACTTAAATGTTTTTAAAAATTTATTGTGCTTAGATTTTGATCATACTAAAAAGAATAAGTTTAAGGAGCAAAAAGATAAGTTTAGACCTATTGAAACTTTCTTTAAGGGTGAAACAGATCCGTTGAATATTGATGCCATAAATCTTGCGGCAGTTATAGTTGATTTTCAACCGCGTCCTTTTAAAAAATTTAATGAAAAGTGTAGAATTGAAGAAACCAGACAAATTGAAAATGCCGATAAAGCGGTGATAGTCGTTGAAAGTGAGAAAGAAGTCATAGAAGTAGAGGATTTGGTGAAAAATGAAAATGAAGAGTCGAAAGAGGATCCTAAAAAGGGAAATCTTTACGTTAATTTTAAAGACGTATTTTCTAAAATAAAAGCTCAGAAAATAAATCCGGAAAAAATAATTATGGTTGGAATTGGAACAATAGCTTTGGTTTCATCAGCATGTTTGAAAAAATTAGATAAAATGATTTCTAAATCTAAATGAAGCAGAGAAGAAGCGTTGCGAAAAATAAAATGTGTGAAGTGGTAAAAAGAATAATTTTTTGAGAAGTAATTTTGGTCTCTGAAAAGTTTGTTTTTTGGCATATATTATCTGTTATTTATACTATAAAGATAAGAAATATTTACCAGTAAACCTAGTAAAGATCAATGAAATAACGGATTTTTTTTGCTTTTTAGAAGATAAAATTTCGGGAATTTTTTCTATGATAGTTACTAGTTTTGAAAACGAATCTGCTTAAAAAACTTTTCTTCTATTTTATTCCGATAGCTGTTAGGAGTGGCTGAAAATTTCTCCCTTTCCCGATAGCTATCGGAATAAATGATTTTAGCAGATTTCAAAGAGTAATTATTTTAATTTTTGAAATCCATTAGCTTATTAAGAAATAATCAAACCAGCATCTTTATATGCTTTTAGAACCTCATCTTCGGGATTGATATTCGTTACAAGAACATTTATATCTTTAAGAGGACAAACAAAATAAGATTCGGCGGTTCCAATTTTTTCGATAGAACTCAATGCAATTACAAAATTTGAATTCTGGATCATGTTTCTTTTTATTTGCGAATCATCGTATAAAATTCCTGTTACGCCACGATCATGATGAATACTGCAAATTCCTAAAATGCAAATGTCGGCCCTAAAATTCCTGAAGAAATCTATGGTATCAATACTGGCAGTTGTAAAAGATGTTTTACACATTTTTCCGCCGGCAAAGATCAATTCGATGTTGGGTAAATCTTCGATCAATGCTGCAACCGGAAAACTGTTTGTAATAACCGTTATTTTTAAATCATAAGGAAAACTTGCTACTAACGCCAGAGAAGTTGTTCCGCCATCAATAAATACCACTTGTCCGTCTTTTAAATACGAAATTGCTTTTCCGGCAATGATTTTTTTGTTTTCGACATCATGGTTTTCTCTAACCCTAAAGTGCAGCGGAATAGGAGAAGGTGCAACTGCGCCTCCACGAACTGCCTTGAGTAAACCTTGATCTGAGAGTTCTTTTACATCTCGTCGTATTGTGTCTTCTGAAACATTTAAGTATACGCTGAGTTCCAGTAAAGTTACTCGATGCTCTTTTGAGAGGTATTCTAAAATTACTTTTTGACGTTCTTCTTTTTTCATGTGATGCAAATTTATATTGCAAAAGTAATTTAATATTGCAATATATTGCAATATTTGCGTAAATTTGTCGCAAAATAAAACTAAAATGAAAAAGAAATCGATTGCCATTGATATGGATGGCGTACTTGCAGATATTGAGCTGCAACTTATTGAACATTATAATAAAGCAACAGGAAAAAGTCTTTCGAAAGAAAGTATTGAGGGATTATCTGAAGAAGATGCTTTTACAGACAGAACTTTGGTAAGAGAGGTTTTAAATGCAGATAATTTTTTCAGAACATTGCCAGTAATGCCGGATGCTATTGAAAGTGTACGTCAATTACAAGAAAATTTCGAAGTGTTTATTGTTTCTGCGGCTACTGAATTTCCGGTTTCGCTTGCTGAAAAAATAGCGTGGCTTGGTGAGTTTTTTCCTTTTATAAAATGGGAAAATATTATTTTATGCGGAAGCAAAAGAATTATTAATACGGATTATATGATTGACGATCATTGCAAGAATCTGGATTATTGCATGGGAAAACCTATTATGTTTACGGCATTCCATAACGTGAATCAAACGCATCATATACGCGCAAATAACTGGAAAGAAGTTGTGGCAGTTTTAAACCAAACTGTATCATAGATTTTACAGTTTAATTTGTAAACAAAAAGCCTTTCGGGAGTAAACTTTCGAAAGGCTTTTTGCTTTTTAGATTTTAAAAAAGAACTATAAGTTATGATCATTGTTGATCTCTGCTTCGTCAGATTCATTGTAGAAATTTAGAGCTTCTTCAATTTTCTTGCGATCTTTTTTATTTTGTTTTATTAGAAAATAGACTAATAGAACAACGCCAATAATTATGGCAGTTAATACGTAGTTATTAATTTCCATAACGATGCTATTTTAAGTTAATTCTAAGGGTTATTTTTGTAAAAATAATCTTTAAATTTTATTTTTGTATCTTTTTTAAGATAAAAAATCACGAAACCACAATCCTGAATGTTTTATGGTTCTTTGTTGTGTGTCAAAATCAACATGAATTAATCCAAATCTGGCATTATAACCTTCGGCCCATTCAAAGTTATCAGTAAGGCTCCAAACAAAATAACCGTCAACATTATAACCCTCTTTCTTAGCTTTCAAAATCTGTTCGAGATGATCTTGTATGTAATGAGTACGCTTTATGTCATATACTTTTCCGTTTTGAAGAACATCCGGAAAAGCTGCGCCGTTTTCGGTAATTATAATTTTCTTGATGTTATAACTATTGAATTTTTTAAGAACGTGATAAAGTGCTGGAGGATAAACTTCCCAACCCATATCGGTTGCAATAACATTTCTTTTTTCGGCGCTAATTAATTCGGCACCAATATACGGAATCAATAAAGACGATTTTACAACTTCTCTGGTATAACATTGAAGTCCAATGAAATCAAAGTCAAAAGCAAGATTGTTTAAGTCGTCTTCAAGAATATAATTATTCAGTTTTTTAAGAACCGGTAAATCTGCCTGAGGATAACCCAGACCTAAAATTGGTTCAATAAAAGTTCTGTTCAATAAAGTATCCACACGCTTTGCGGCTTCGATATCTTTTGGTGTTTGAGAAAAAGGCTCAATATGTGTACAGGAAAAAGTAGTTCCAATATTTGCCTCGGGAATAAGTTTTCGCAAAGTTTTTGCACCCGATGCTGTAGCCAATGTTACGTGATGCATGGCTTTAAGATAATTGGTAATCCCTTTTTTTCCGGGAGCATGAATGCCTAAAAAATATCCGGCTCCGGTAAAAACAGAAGGTTCGTTGATAACCATCCAGTTTTTGACGCGATCTCCAAAATTTTGTGCGCAAACTTCAACATATTCTGAAAACCATTTGACAGATTCCCGATTCGTCCATCCGCCTTTTACTTCCAGATCGTGGGGTAAATCCCAATGATAAAGTGTAATCCAGGGTTCTATTCCGGATGCCAGTAAAGAATCTATGATTTTGTTGTAATAATCGATTCCAGCCTGATTGACAGGATGTGTTCCTGTAGGCATAATTCTGGACCAGCTAATAGAAAACCTAAAATTCGGAATGTTTAATTCGTTTATCAGGTCAATATCGTTTTGGTAAGAATTGTAGAAATCGCAAGCGGTCAGGGCATGATGTCCATTTTTGATTTTTCCTTTTTGAGAAGTAAAAACATCCCAAATAGAAGAACCTTTTCCGTCGGCATCATGTGCTCCTTCAATTTGGAAAGCGGCGGTAGAAACACCCCACAAGAAATCTTGTCCAAACTGGTCTTTGTGTAAAAATGAGGTATCAACTTTATTCATTCAATTGTGCTTTCCTTTTTTAAATTTGAATCTCTAATTTATTAATGAAGGAAAGAAGATTGCATAGCTCTTAAAAAAAGCCATTCTTTGAATGAAACCAAAAAATTTAGATTGAAGAATTTCATGATATTTAGTTTTATTCAAATTAACAAAACTAATGTGAATTAATTGTAAAGTGATTATTATCAAATAATTAAATAAAATAATTGACCTGAAATCTGTCAGTCTTCCCAACCACAAAGCGTGAGTCCGTAACGTTGAGCCTGCGAAATGGATACTTTTGTAATTTCATGTCGGCAGGCAGTTAAACCACGGCAATTATCTGTTAAATGATATTTTTTTGCTCCGGTTGGTCCGCAAATGTAGACTTTAGTCTCAACAGGATAGAATGTGGTTAAGCATGTAAATAGTGGTATTATGATATATTTCATTGGGATAAAATTTTGGGTAAATACGACTATTGCACTATTAAGAAATATTCATTTCCTTTTTCGTCAAAAGCTTTTAGTTTTCCGTTATCAATCCATTCGGTTTTTATGTTGAGCTCCGGGACAGAATCATTGGTTAGAATTCCGGCACCATATTTTCCTTCAACATTTATGTTCCCAAAGACTGAATCTCCTTTTATATTGACACCTTTTACATTATAATTATATTCATAATGACCTGAATTTCCCGTTCGGTATTTATAATGATATTGTGTATTGACATGATAGGTTTTGGCTTCTTCAGGAGTTATAGATTTGCGATCGTCAGAAGTAATCACCTCCTTGTAAAATGCGTTGATTTTTTGAGGAGGTGGAACAGAAGGATGTTTGCATGAAAGCGTTACAAATACTATCAATAGGATTAAGTAATTTTTTAACATAGGCGTTTTTGGTTAAGGTTTGGTCTTAAATAGTTAGGGATAAATCTAATTAGAATTGGTTTCTATAAAATGCGTAGTAATACGGTATTATTAATTCTAATTTTTAAGAATAAAATCTTTAATAATCTTATCCATATTCGAAGGTAAATCGGCATTTTTAGCCTCAAAATGTTTGATTTTCATTTCAGCAAACCATTTATTCCAATATGCTTTTATCACTTTTTCTTCATAGGGATTGTTACGACTGGCATTTATTCCTAAAACCAAAACTTCTAGATTTGACAAATCGCTTCCGGCTTTAATGAAACCAAAATCGTGATCTTGTAATTTCTTCTCCCAATCTTTGTTGTTTAAGCCATTTGCTTTTAACAGTTTTGGTGTAATATAAGTTGTTCGATTTCCCTCTTTTATTATTTTGCCATCATAATACATATATCCATCGGTTAATATGACCAGTATATTTCTATATCCCTTTTCAATACATTGATCTTTTACTTTATCATCAAAAAAACTCCATATATCAGATCCTATATAATTATTATCTTTTATGGCTGAATCATATATTTTTGAAGTTTGTGAAGCATAATTTGCATTGATGGAATTTAGGATTTCTTTTGAAGCATTATTTTTATCTATATTGATTTTTAGATTTTTGGAAATCAAATTAATTTCAGAATCCTGAGGTTCCGGATTAAAAAATAATTGCATTCGGTCATCAATTTGTCTTATTCTTTTTGATCTTAAATGCTGCGTAAATGCTTCAGAAACCGATTTTATATAGCCTAAATCCCTTTGGTAATATTCCATTGTTGGATTCGGGTTTTTTGCCAGACTTATTCTGTCCGATAAATCAATAAGGATACTTATGTTATAATTTTCTACGGTAGGTATTTTTGTTACAATTTCATCTTTTTCTTCATCGGAATCTTTTTTACACGAAAATGTAAAAACTAATAATAGAAACAGTACAATTATTTTGAGAGTCTTTTTCATAAAATTAGTTTTTAGAATATACTAAATGTTGAAAGTCAGGATCTACTAAGTTTAGTTTACTTAAATGCTCTTCTGATGAAAGATCGCAATTTTCTAATAATTCAACTTTCTCTTTATGTGGCAAAGCGATTTCGGTATTAATAGCCTGAAACCATCCTTCTTTGTATTGATGATGATAATGCAGATATTCTTTTACTGGAAATACAAAACCGTCAATTTTAGATTGCAGCTCTGAAATTTTTCCTGTAATAGTTATTAGTTGTTCTTTAAAATCATTGATCTTATTTGTGTATTCAATTTTCAGTGTATCTAAATTGATGAGATTTTCTTTTTTACCTCTAATAAAAGCTCTGATTTTGTCAATGTTTTCAAACTCTTTCATTACAAAATCAAATACAAGTCCCCAAATAATATAGACTACAAATCCCGCGAAAATAATCATCCAGAATTCAGCTTCGCCCAATGCAATATTTAAGTTGTAAGGAGAGGAATCGGTTGTTTTATTAAACTCATATATTTTCTTTTCAATTTGATACGCGAGTAGGGCATCAAATAAAAAAGTGGTAGTAAATAGCGCAATCATTCTGAAAATGTTTTTAATTCCTTTTCCTTTTTGTACCATATGAATTACATAACCTAAACCCATAAAAACAAATGGAATTGTAGTAACCAAAACACCTTCTAACCAACTGGCTTTAAAAGAATTTGTCAACGCATTTGCATCAAAAATTGCAGCCGTTAAACTATCATTGGCAAACTCTTTAAAGAAAGCTGAATACGATGCTGAAATATAAAATACCAATACATAAAGCGTGATTGGAAGCAGTAAAAATAAACCAATGTAAAACTGAGCTTTCAAACCTTTTCCGTCTTCAATTCCATATTTATCGGGATTGCGTTTTACTTCGATCATTTCATTTTTTATCTGATCAATAGTATCATTAAGGTCTTGTTCTTTCTTTTCGTAGATTCCAATTGCGGCTTCGCATTTTTTGAGTTCAGTTCTATTTTTTTCCTGTTCTTCTTTGTAGGGTTGTTTTAAGCGATCTTGCTCCATTTTTTGTTTTCGGCATTGATCTTCAAAACTCATATACAAATTTTGAAGACATGCCTTGAGAACAATTGGTCTTCCGGTTGCTTTTATTGAGGCAGCAAAACCACTTTGATAATAGGTGATTCTTATTTGTTCTCTGTCTTCTTCATTATCATCAAAAGTTCTAATATTAGAATCTTCGGTTTTTTTTAGGCTAAATAATTGTGAAAGTGGTTTCATAACTTAAGAGTTTAATTGACTAATAATTTCTTCTTTCTGAATATTTTTCTGAACACAATCGATGAGGTAATTGGAAAGATCATTTATATTTTCGTCCAGAAAATTAAATTTCCTGCAATACTTTTTAAGCATGTTCAACTCATCATCTGTAATTTTTCCGTCTGCCCAAATGATTCTTGTAAAATCATACAAATACTCTATTCTGGTATTTAATTCTTCGGGAATAATTAATTCTGTATTAATAGGATTCTGAAAAAGTTTATCAAGTTCATCTCTGGGAATTCCTCTTTCGTCAGCAAAATGATACATCATTTGCAGTTCTAATACATCAAATTGATCATCGGATAATGCCATTTGATATAACCTTAAAAAATGACTTTTTAGTTCTAGTGTTATCATGTTTTAATTATTTTTTTGATAAGTTTTCGCAGGCAATTCCGTCGCCATCAGAATCTAAGTTTTTATAACAGCTTTTATTACTGTTATAAGTAGCTTGTGCTTGCGCCTGACTTGAAAAACTACCACAAGTTTTAGTTGGACAATTTGAGCTTTTTGTATCTGATGAATCAGAACAAGAAATTATTACACCAAATGTCATAGTAATTAATAGTACTAATAAGCAGCCATTATTCTTATTTGAAAAAGATCTGGATCTTGTATTAGTAAAATGCCCTTGAACATAAGTTCCGTCCTTTCTATAATATCCTTTTCGATATCCCATGATTATATATGTTTTAGTGTGAAAATTAAAAATGTTGTTATTCCGGCAAAGGCAAACAAAAGCAAACAACCACTATTTTGATATCGTACTCCTGATATCCCTGTTTTTACAGAATAGCCGCTTTTGCTAAATGTTCCCATTTTTGTTCTTAAACTTGGAGAAATCCCGGATTTACTTATGTTTAATCCTAGACCTCCTCCAAGTTTTATTCTTTTTTGAAATCGAAAGCCCATGATTATTAGGTAGTATGACAGGTGTTGCAACAAGTTTTGCAACCATTCGATTTTGAGTAAGTTTTTTTTGCCTCATCTACAGCAGGCTTACAGCTAGAAAACTCGCCTAAATATTTTCTATTTGTCGAATTTGGTAAATATTGACAATCTTCGGTATGAACTTCATGATCTCCATTTGATTGTTCGTTTTGGTTAACATAATACTTTTTCATGGTTTTTATTTTTAATTGTTTTATTGTTTGATTTCTAATTGTTTAGAAACTTTGATTGACTTTTTCTTCTTGATGCCAATCGTAGCCAGGAATGTTACTTTCTTTTTTTGTAATGGTTATTGGTACTTGAATTTTTGTATTTTCCTCCTTTATGAGAACTACCTTTTCCACTTTTGTAATGACCACTTTGGGCTTCAATACTACTTCCCAGAACCAGGAAGAACAGACTAAACAAAACGACTAATTTTTTCATAGTTTTAAATTTATTTGATTTATTATCCAAACTTAAACCTATTTAAAATCAGTATTTTACGGAAATCCATAATCCATAAAGTTTTTAAATTAAAGCAATAAAAAAAGCTCCTGAAGGAGCTTTAAAAGTTAAAAATAGAAGTATAATGAGACTAAATAATCCCCATATCTTTAGTAATAGAAACCAAATGAACGGTATTATTTGCTTTAAAAAAATCTTTTAATTTAGAGAGTCTTTTTTCTACGGCGCTTTTGCTGTTGGGTTTGATATCCGAAGTTTTGAAAATTTCAATTATTTCATCCTGTGAAGTCCCGTCAGATAAATATTTTAATATTTTAATATCGGTATCGTCTATTTCGTAATTGCTTTTTTCCTGCAAAGCAGACGCAACTTCGGGAGAAATAAAGGTTTGATCAGAAGTCGAAATAATATGAATCGCTTTTTTCAATTCTTCGATACTATTTCTGCCTTTTAAAACAAAAGCGTCAATTTCAGAATTATCAAAAAGGGATTTTATGCGAAGGCTTTTATCTTCGATCGAGTACGCAATAATTTTAATATTAGGCTGGATCTCACGAACTTTTTGAATTAGTTCATCGCCATTAGCAATTTTCACTTCGCGATGATCTTTTTTAAAAGAAAGATCGCTGATTAATAAATCGTATGGTTCATTATCCTGAATGGCTTTTCTGATTTTTAGAAAAGCGTCATCGCAGTATTTTGCATGTTGAAAATTGACAATATCCAAATCTTTTAAAGTTTGTTCGATTGCTAAATTGATATCTCCAAGATCTTCGGCTACAATTACTTTTTTAAACATAGGCTTTTATTTAGGTATTGTTATTTTTACTTTAAAACCTTTATTGGGTTCAGTGTCAAAAGTAATAGTTCCTTTTATGGCCAGAATACGGATTTCCATATTTTGCAAACCATTTTTAATAATTTTATTTTTTTCAGTGCCTTTTCCGTTATCTACATAGTCTATGAACAAGTTTTTTTGATTGTTTTCAAACTTAACAGCTACTATCGAAGCCTGACTGTGTTTGAACATATTAACCATCAATTCTTGTAAAACTCTATGTATCGTAACTTTTTTTATTTCGTCGATTCCTTCCCAGTTTATTTTCTCAATATTTTGTGTAATAACGTTCGTGGCATTATTATTATAAGTTGCCAGCATTTGTTTTATGCTATTGGAAAAATTTTCACCAGTATCGATGTTATTATTTTCACGGGAAATTCCGCGGACACGAGAATAAATATCGTCCAGTTTTTGAATCAGACTTTCCTTTACATCTTCTTCTGTCAAAGGTTGCGTTTGTGTAAAAGTCATGGCATGGTGCACATCATTGGCGAGTTCATCATGTATGTCTTTAGCAATTCTGGTTTCAGTATCATAAGAAGCTTTTATTTTTTCAATTCTGTTTTTATTTCGGTAATACTTTCTCCCATAAATTAATACTGTGAAAAGGATAATAATTCCAAGAACAGAAAAGGTTCTTTGATATTTCGCTTTCTGAAGTGCTAACTGATTTTCGGCTTTCTCTAAACGCAATTTTTGATTCTCGTCTTTTTCTTTTTTGGAATCGTATTTAATCTTCGCAAACTTGTTTTTGAAGTTGTTTCGAATCTTAATAATACTGTCATTTAAGAAAACAAATTTCTGTGCGTATTTGGTATCCTGGATATCCGTATCATTTGAAATTAAAAAAGAAAGTGCTTTTAATCTTTCATCAATACTATTAGATGTTGTAGCTGAGTGATACGCATTTAGCGCATATTGATTTGATTTTTCGGGATTGATTTTGCTATAGTATTCGGCTAAATGAAGATTACTTTGAATGGAACCATAGGAATCATTATCAAGATTTCTCATTTTAAGGCTTTCTTCCATTAGCGAAAGACCTTTATCTAATAAGCCTTTTCTGAAGTATGCATAACCCAGATTATCCAATATCCGGTATTTTTTTACAGCATCTTCTTTTGTTTGGAAATTATTTTGGCTAAGTAAAGATTCTAATATCTGAATTGCGGGATCGTATTTTTTTTGCTCAATGTAAACGGCCGCAATGTTGTTTAATGGGGATCGCTTTGACGCTTCATTGTCAAGTTCTTTTATAGATTCCTTGTAATACGAAATAGCATCATTATATAAGGAGAGTTCTTTGTCAGCAATTCCGAAAAAATTATTAATAGAGGCGCTATAAATATCTTTCTTTTTGATATAAGGTAATGCTTCTGTTAGTGTTTCTTTACTGCCATAATAATCACCATTTATTTGCTGTATAGAAGCCATTTGAATTAAACTATAAGCAATATTGGCACTATCCTTTAAATTTTCATATATTATTTTAGATTTATTGAAGTTGTAAAAAGCACTATTAAAGTTCTTGTCCTTAAAGTTTAATATTCCTTTTTCTCTTATTATAAAAGCTTTTTCTCTTGTAGCATCAAGGGTGACAGGTACTTTTGTTTTTTCTTTGCAGGAAAGAATAAAAAGTAAAATGATAAAACAAAAAAACGGGGATCGTAGCATAGAAGTTACTTTCCCCGAAAATAGTAATTAATTATAAAACAAGTTCTTTATTTATGGTTTTTTTGGTGGTGGCGGAACAATGATAGGATCGTCACCAGGTCCTGGAGGAGTAAGCGGTTCAGTAAGGAAAACCTTTTTAACCTCAGTTGTTGCTTTATCTTTGTTTTTAGTTTCTAATTCGTCTGCTGTACAAGAAAATAATGTTGTACACAATAGCGCGCACGCTCCCAATGTAAATAAATTTTTCATTTTTTTATGATTTAAGATTTAACTAAAGGGCTTTGCCGTTCAAAAAGGTTCTGAACTTTGTTATGGCAATGCCAGGTTACTTTGGGAAGTGAAGTGCGTAGAACTATAAAACTTTATTTATACTTCCCGGATAAACTCCGTTTTACGGTTTTCCGCACTTTTAATAGAACCAGTTTTGTACATTTGTTCTAATCGCGATATCGAACAAGAACTGATTTGTTGAAGCAAAGAAACAACGCTTATACCGCAGTGTTAATAAGGAATTCCGGGAATTCCTGCAATGATTAAGCATTCTTGAAGATTCCGAATAATTCCTAAAAATTCCCACAGCCTATGCCAAACTTTACTATTGAAGATTATAAAGAAGCTATAAGAGCCAAATATGAAAAAGATATAAATAATCCAGTTTCTGATAGTTTGACCTCACTTGGTCAAGCTTATTTGAGAGACTTTTGTTGGCAAAAATTTGAAGGAGAATTGAGCGAAGATGATAAGCGGGTTTTTAATTCTTTTTTTGGATGTGAGTTTAATTCTATCACAAGAAATTTATTCAGGGATAGCACAGATAGATTTAGACCTATTGGAACTTTTTTAAAGAGACAAACAGATTTAGCGAGTAGAGAAGCAGTTGATTTAACTGCAATTTTGGTTGATTTTCAACACAGACCTTTCAGAAAATTCAGGGAAAAAGGAATTATTAATTATTTAAAACATCCTGAAGATTCTAAAATTTCTGAATCATCTGATGCGAAAGATGAAGTTAGAGAAGAGGTAACCAATAAGAATGAAGTAATTAATTCTGGTGAAACAATTTCGAATGATAATATAAAGGAAGAAAACCAAATTAAAGGTTTTGCAGATTTAAAGCCAGATTTGGGTAAAGTGGAGGAAAGTAAAGATTTGGAGCAAGTTGAGGTTCTGACTATAGTTTCAAAACCTGTAGTAATAAATCTAAAAGAAAGGGTTAAGAAAACGATTTTGTTTTTTTTCTATAAATTAAAGAATACAGCAATTGCGACATTCCTTATTTTTGGTTTAATTAGTACGGTAATCTATTTCGCTTTTTTTAAGAATGATTGTATGCAATGGTCAGAAGATCATTATGAGATAGTAGATTGTACATCAAAAAATGATGAAAATTTAAACGAAATAATTCCGCTAAATGAAGATCTTTTAGATTTTAGAAAATTAAAGGTTTGCGATACCACTAATTGTTTTAAGAAAGATGGTGAAGCTTTTGTTTGGTATACCAAGACGCCAAATGGAGGAATAGACTTTTTTAATGGTCACGGGAGGCACCCTGAAAACAGTAGACCTCTAAGACCAGTTTCACACTATATATATACTAAGTATTTGAAAGGAAAGCCCTGTAAGTAGTATTTCTAGTATCTATTGATTTCAATAAAATTATATAAGTAAGAAATTACATTGATTAATAAAATAATTATGTAAATCTGAGCGAATATTATATAACATCATTCATCGATGTTAGATATAATTTAGCATTATACAAATAATTAATTTTAAAAGAAATCAAACATGAAAACTAAACGTATATTATTAGGATTATTATTGAGCATTGGATTATTTACTGTATCATGCAGCAGCGATGATAACGAAGGGGAAACAATCGTGCCAATACAAGGGAAATATAACTTGAGCCAAACAGGAACAATTGTAGACGGAAAAGAAGTATTAGTTAATGCTCCACAAAATCAAAGTGGATGTAAGCAAGATTATTTGGATTTAAGGCTGAGTAATGCAGCAGTTATAGGTGATTATAATGGTAGTAATTGTGCCTTAGTAGAAACTACAGGAACTTATGTAAGATCGCACAATGACTTAACACTTACAATAGGTAATTTAAGTACTACCAGCGATATCATGAACCTTACTAATAAGGAGTTGAAGATAAAAGACAAAACTACGGGTGTAATTACTGTTTACACGAGATAATTAGATTGAATTAGTAAAATAAAAAACGGAAATAACTTTTAAAGTTATTTCCGTTTTTTTATGGATTTTTGTTTTACAGCTTATTTCACCGGAATGTAAATATCAAAAGTGGCTCCTATATTTTGTTCGCCCGTTGCGGTGATAAATCCGTTATGATTATCAACTATTTTTTTGACAATAGCCAGACCAATTCCTGTTCCGGTATATTCGAGTTTTCCGTGCAGACGCTGAAATACTTCAAATATCTTGGAACTGTATTGTTGCTCAAAACCAATTCCGTTATCCGTAATTCTAATATGGCAATAATTGGTTTCATCGTTTAGTTTATCATTGTCTAAAGTTGCTCCTTTTACTATCTCGCTGTTTATTTTTATAAGAGTACGAGTTTCCGGTTTAGAAAACTTAAGAGAATTACTGATCAAATTGTATAACAGTTGTCTAAACTGAAAAGGAATCACATCAATTTTGCATGTTTTTCCCATTTCTATAGTGGCATCTTTTTGTTCCAGCTCTTCTTTTAAATCATCTTTTACCTCATCAATAATTTTGGCGATTTCTGTTTTTTCAAATACTCTTTCCTGAATATTGGTTCTGGAATACGAGAGCAAATCATTAATTAAAGTTTGCATTCGTTGTGCAGCATTTTGCATTCGCATGAATTTATCTTTGCCATTATCAGATAAATTCTGCAATTCTTTCTCCATAATCTGCGTGGCAAAAGTCTGTATTTTTCTTAATGGCTCCTGCAAATCATGACTTGAGATATAAGCAAAAGACTGAAGCTCTTTGTTCATTTGCTCCAGTTCAGTATTTTTTTGTTCGAGTTCTAATGCGTTTTGTTTTAGTTTATCACTGGCTCTCTTTTTCTCGGTAAGATCATGTGTTACTTTTGAGAAACCAATAACTTGATGTTTCTTGTTATGAATTGCCGTAATTACGACGCTTGCCCAAAAATAGGTTCCGTCTTTTCGAACGCGCCAGCCTTCTTGTGTTGCTTTTCCTTTTTCGATCGCAAGGTTCAGGAGCTTTTGCGGAAGATTGCTTTCTCGGTCTTCTTTAGTATAAAAAATAGAAAAGTACTTTCCGATAATTTCGTCTGCTTTATATCCTTTTATTTTCTCGGCACCAACATTCCAGTTTTCAATTATACCATCATGATTTAGGTATAAAATGGCATAATCCTGAACTTCTTCGACCATCAAATGATAACGTTCTTCGCTTTTTCTAAGCGATTCATTTATCTGGCTCAATTCTTTGGTTCTTACCGTTACTTGCTGTTCGAGTTCGTGCGTAAATGCTTTCTCCGTATGAATATCTGTAAAGGCACCAACCCATTTTATAATTTTATTATCTTTATTATAAACCGGTTCGCCAATTACGGCATGCCACCTGTAATATCCGTCTTTTCGTCTCACGCGAACATCACATCTGTAGGCTTCGCCTGTTTCTAAACTATGACTCCATATTCTGGCATTTTCATCATAATCATCGGGATGAATCATGGCTTTCCATTCGGCTTCGCCAGCAGGTTTTATACCGGTATATTCAAACCATTTTCCGGATGCAAATAAGGCGTTTCCTTTTTCATCGGTTTCCCAAATTAATTGCGGAATACTTTCTGTTAAGGAGCGGAATCTCTTTTCGCTTTCCTGAATTTTTTTTCGGGCTTCGACTTTTTCTGTTACGTCAATCAAAGTCATTTTTATTCCAGAGATACTGTTGTCTGATTCGCGCAAAGGAGCATATTCAAAATCAATATACAATTGGTGCTTTCCATCTTTGCCATTGATATACAAAAGTGATTCTGACTCAGAATGTACTTCTCCCGTTTTGTAAACTTTTTTTAAAAGCTGTCCGTATTTTTGTTGTTCGAGTTCCGGGAAAATTTCAAATAAGTTTTTATCCTGAACCTCATCTTCTTCTTTTTTCCAAATCGTTTTAAGAAGCGCAATATTGGCAATTTCAATTTTCATATCCCTGCCTTTCAAAATCGCTTTTGGTACAGGAGATTGCATCACCAGATTACGGAATCTTTTTTCGCTTTCTTCAAGTTCCTGCTGATGATTTTTTTCATCAGTAATATCTCTTATTGTCCCAATTAATTTCTCAGGATTATTTTCATTATCATAGAAAAGTTTTCCTTTGCCTTCCATCCAGTGAATAGATTGATCTTTCCAGATCATTCTGGCTTCATAATTCAAATATCCTGAAGTAAGTGCTTCTTTAAAAGCTTTATTTCTAATGTGCATATCATCAGGATGAAGATGCTTTAGTAATTGCTCGTGCGTCAATTCTACATTTTCTGTATAACCGCCTATGATTTCGAGATATCTTTTAGAATATAGGGGTTCTCTTGTTTTTACATTCAATTCCCAGGTTCCTAATTCGCTGGCTTCGACTATAATTTTAAGCCTTTCTTCGTTTTGTTCTATTTTTTTTCGAACCTCAACTTTTTCGCTGACTTCGGTAACGGTCACAATAATACCTGAAATTTTTCCGTCTTCTTCTTTTAGCGGATGGTATAGGAAATCAAAATAACAGATACTTAGTTTTCCATAACGCTTTATCGGAATTGGAACTTCATTTCCATGATAAGGAATTCCGGTTTTTAATACACTATTTAGCATTGAACTAACCGTTTCTTCGACTTCAGGTAATGAATCAAACAAAGGTTTGCCAACAAAATCATTTTCTTCTCTGTCTACTAATTTCAAATAGGCTTCATTGGCTGTTTCGACTACGAAATTTGAACCACGTAAAATTGTAATTCCAACAGGAGCTTGCTTTACGGTGTTTCTAAAACGTTTATCAGCTTCTTCAATTTTTTGTCGTGCAATTACTTGTTGCGTATTATCGAGTACCCAAATGGCTATTTTTTTGACTTCGCCTTCTATGTTTTTGAGTGGTGCATAAACAAAAGTCACATAGATTTTTTCTTCTTTGCCATGTCTGATAAGCATCATTTCTACCTCATTGACAAAAAACGGAATACCTTCGTCTGCCACTTTTTGCAAAGCTTCTTCATAGTAAGGTTTGACTTCTGCAAAGGTGTCCCAATAGTATTTTCCGGCAATTTCGTCGTAGCGTTTTCCGGCAACTTCAACAAAACTTTCGTTTACAATTTCGCTAACCAAAGTTTTAGCATCCAAAACACAAATACCAATAGGCGATTGCAATACCATACTTTGCAAATTCTGTTCGCTTTCTTCGATTCTTTTCTTTGCTAAGTTGAGGTCCGTTAAGTCAACTCCGGTATTCATTACGGCATAAACTTCACCATTTACATCGTAGAGAGGCGTTAAACTGTAATTAAAATAGTAAGTATATAATTCTCCATCTACGGTAAGATCGAGTGGTGTATTTTTTGTGTGGAAGGATTTTCCAGTTTCCAGAACGGTATTAATTTGTTCAAATACCAATTGATTGTCCAATTCAGGAAGAACATCTTTAAATGATTTTCCGATAACATCATTTCCTTTTCCCCATATTTTAATAATAGAATCATTGGCCAATTCTACAACCATTTCCTTGCCAACATACACAGCAATAGGAAAAGGGGCATTCTCAACAAGCTGTCTTATTTTTTGTTCACTTTCTTCTACTTTGGATCGGACTAAAATCTGGGGAGTTACTTCAATCGCTATTGCAACAACTCCGGATATTGTTCCGTCTGTATCTCTAAGTGCTTGATAAACAAAATTAATATAGGTAGTCTCGACTTTTCCATTTCGAGGCAAAAGAACAAGGCGTTCGTTTGCAACAAATTTTTCGCCGGTTTTAAATACGTTGTCCAATAAAATTTCTAAATCCTGATTTTGAGCTTCGGGCAGGGCTTCAAAAATAGGTTTGTTAATTACCTTTTCATATTCCGTGCCCCATAACTGGATCATTTGTGCATTGGCAATTTCTACAACGTGGTTTTTACCTCTAAAAACACACATTGCAACAGGCGCCTGCATAATATTATTTATAAATCGAGAGTTGCTTTCTTGTAAGGCTTCGGTCGCTTTTTTCTTTTCAGTAGTTTCTATTACAGTTACCAAAACACCGCCAATAGTTCCGTTTTCGATTTTGATGGGACTATAAGAGAATTCAAAATAGCAGTCTTCATCAAATCCGTTTCGGTTTAAAATCACCTTAAAATCCGGAATACTAACTGCTTTTCCCTTCATAACTTCAAAAAACATAGGACCTATAGTATCCCAAATTTCCGCAAAAGTTTCCTGAGAACTTATCCCTAAAGCTTCGGGATGTTTTGTCGCACCAAGAATAGGGCGGAAGGCATCGTTGTAAAGTTGCGTATAGTCATTTCCCCACGCAATGTACATCCCAAACGGATTATTGAGCATTACGGCAACTATTGTACAAAGACTTTGTGGCCAGGTTTCGGGATTTCCTATCGGGGTTTTACTCCAATCTTTAGAACGTAATAATTCTCCCATTTCTCCACCATCGGCAAGAAAATAATGCTCTTTGTTTGTGGGTTTCATTCCAAAAACTATTTAAGGTTGAAGAATAAATTTTGCCCTGATGGGTTGTTTGAAATTATTTTCAGATGTTATGGCTAATGCATTGCCAATGACCTTTTTTAATTTAGAAAATTCGCCTGGTTTGCGAATATAATAAGTAGCCCCTTTTTCGTACATTAAATCAACAATGTCAGTATCCAGAGATGTCGAAAAAATAATTATCGGAAGATTTTTAAGTTCTTCCTTATCCTTTATTTCAGCCAGGCATTCATGACCATTCTTACGGGGCATGTTGAGGTCAAGAAAAAGAATATCAGGTAAATTTCCAGAGAAATTCGTTTCTAAATAATCCATTAGCTGCACGCCATCATTAACAGTTACAAGTGATACCGGAAGCGCTAATTCATCTAAGGCTTCTTTGAAAAAAGCGCAATCATCTTCATCATCGTCTGCTAGTAAAAGATTGTAATTCTGTTTGTTCATTTTATAATAAGATAAAAAAGTTATAAACCCAAATATGATTTATTTCTGCTAAGATAGAGCTATTTTTATTACAAATAGTCAAGATTATAGCAATAAAATTAACTCTTTTGGATGATAATTCATAATCCAATTTTGAAAATAGTACGTTTTTTTATAACCATTATTGAATAACAGAAAGTTGATAGAGAAAACAATTATGTAGATGTTTCCGTTTTTTTCAACTACTGTAACTGCCAAATAAAGTTAGTTTCCGTTCACGACAAAACCTTGGTATGGCATCTTTAATTTCAATAACATTTACGGACCAACCTTTATTTGTAAATTCTTCTTTTAGGGAGGTTTGCATATGGAATTAATTTCATGAACGAATTTGTGAAAATTCATGAAATTCGTGTTTTGAATGAGAATTAAATTTAGTTAAGAATACGAGAGTATTTTTAAAGTAGCTTTCTATTATGAATCCAACCAGTTCTTGAAATTATTAATTTCTTTTTTACTCAAAATAATAGGTTCGTTATCAGGAATAGAAACATGTAGAAGCAATTCAATTTTTTGGCTCGAATGTTTGATGATTTCCTGAATGTGATGTCTGTTGATGATATATTTTCGGTTGACTTTAAAGAAAAGAACCGGATCAAGTTTATTAATTACATCCGTTAGATTGCTGTTGTACAAATAGCTGTTGCCAGAATTGGTATAAATAAACATGTGTTTTCCTGTGGCAAAAAAATAGGTAATTGCCGTATCATTTATAGAAATGAGTTTGTCTCTGTGACTAACCAAAAAGTGATGCTGAATGTTGCTTTGATTTTCAATTTCAACAAGGGATTCAACAATTAAGTTGGTATTAAAGGTTTCTTTTATGTTTTTATATTTTATTAAAGCTTCCAATAATTCTTCTTCTTCATAAGGTTTTAGAAGATAATCAATCGTGAAATGTTTGAAAACTTTTACGGCATAAGAATCATAAGCGGTAATAAAAATAACGGGGCAAGATACAAGAGTCTGCTCAAAAATGTCCAGACTTTTTCCGTCTCCCAAATGGATATCCATAAAAGCAAGATCAACGGTATTTATTTTAAAAAATGCAACGGCATCTTTTACAGATTTCACCACCGAAATTTCACTGATCGAAATTATGGTTTGTTGTTCCAGAATTGATTTCAGATAGCTTGACGCCAGATGTTCGTCTTCAATAATGACAATTTTCATTTGGTTTATTTTTCTGCAAAGGTAAATAAAACTTAGTGCTTTATGTGTTACTGTTTTGCAGAACTTATTGTTTAGTATTTTCCAATATTTTGAAGAAAAGAAGTGTGAATTAAAATTATACATATTGTATAATTTTTTAGTATATTTGTGTAACGAATATGTTTGAGATAATGAATGTAAAAATATTAAAGATTGATGAAAATAGTCTAATTGATGCTAAAATTTCAGATGTAAAATCAGTAAAAATAAATTTGCCTTCTATAACTGATGGATGGAGGTTTAATTTTAAAAAGCATTCCAAAGAAGTGGGGCATGAAACGTATGTTTTAGTAAGTAAAGAAACTCCTGATGTAATTGAAGGATGCCTGATTTTTGAAATGAAAAAGAAAGTGGAACCTTATATGGCTTATGTAGAAATCGCACCTCATAATAAGGGATTGAATAAAAGATATGAAAAAGTGGCGGGCTGTTTAATTGCATTTGCCTGCAGGTTAAGTTTTATAAAAGCCAATGAACCATACAGAGGTTATTTGGTATTTGATGTTATGGAAGAAGATAAAAGTGATGAAGTAAAACTGATGGCCATGTATTCAACAAAATATAATGCACTCAGATATGGAGAGGCTACCATGATTATTCCTCCGGCGGGAGGAGAGAAATTAATTACCGAGTTTTTAAATTAAAAAGAATATGAAAAATAAAGAAATTCAAATTAGTGATATTTGGAATGACAAGAAGAAAGACGATTTAAAAAAAATTATAAAATCTCATTCTTCAAAACAATCCAAAGAACAGATATTAAAGAATCAATTGCTTTCTATTCAATATAAATTGGAAGATTATATTCAAAGCGAAAATGATACTGAGGTTTTAAAAGTTCTTGATTTTGTTAAGATGTATCTAAAAACACTCAATATTACTAAAAAGGAATTAGCTTCTTACTTTGAAATGAAAGATAGTAATCTTCATAAGTATCTTATAGGAGAAAGAAAGTTAAATGCAAAACTTGTATTGAAGTTAAGTACTTTTTCTCATACCAAACCAGAGCAATGGTATAGGGTTCAGTTAAAAAATGAGATAATCGAATTGAATAGAGAAAAAGCGAATGTAGAAGCTTATAAAAAATATGATTATCGTAATTTAGTTCAAGCAGTATAATTGCTTATAAAAGTAAAAAGCCGCCTCAAATATTTTTTGAGACGGCTTTTTTAATTATTACAATGCCGGATTATTTAATCTTGCATCTAGAGGAAATGGCAGCGTATAACGCGGGTCATTTTGTATTAGAGTATGATCTTCTCCAGCATAGGTATGGATGATTTGTTTTTGAGTAGTTCTTCTTAAATCAAACCAACGGTGACCTTCAACCGCAAACTCACGTTGTCTTTCCTGAGCGATAAAATCAAGAAGCTGAGTTTGTGTCATTGCAGCAATCGATGTGCTTAATGTGTTGTAGCCTGTTGCATTATATCTGTTTTTGATAAAAGTCAAAACTGTTGTTCTTGTTGTTGGAAGATCGTTCAATTGCGCTGACGCTTCTGCTTTTGTCAAATATAATTCAGAAGTTCTAAAAGTACATTTTTGAGCGATATCTCCACCTTTTCTAAATTTGAATTTGCTTCCGCTTGCCTGATAATACAAAGCAAAACGTAAGTCGTTTGTTTTATCATAAGCTCCAGTTAAAGTTAGTGAAGCATATGTTGTTCCTTTTATAATATTGATAAAAGGATCCTCAAGCGCTAATATAGATTCCGGACCATTATAAAGGTTAGGTAAAGCTGGTGTCGTATTTAAATTTATTAAAGCATTTTTGTACGTCATTGCTTTATTTGCAGCAGTAATAGCTTTAGCCCATTCTTTTCTGTAAAGGAAAATACGAGATTCCATAGCATATAAAGAAGCTTTAGAAAAACGGTAATTAATACCTGTTGTTTGTGTATCTAAATTCAATAATTTTTTTGCTTCTTCATCATCAGATAAAATCTGATCGTAAATAACAGCAACACTTTGAGGAACATACGCCTGCTCTAAATCTATTTTTAAAGCCAATGGAACACCTCTCTCTGATGCAGCTGTTGCAGCATTATAAGGTTTACTGAATATGTTCAATAAATCAAAGTAAGTTAAAGCTCTTAGTGCATAAGCTTCTCCAATTAATTGGTCTTTCTCAGCAGAAGGCGCTAACTTTTGGCTTGCTTCATTGATAACTACATTCGTATAAAAAATCCTGTTGTACAAAGCTGCATAAGGAAAAACGTTTGTCGTTTTATCAGGATTGATATCGTTCCAGATATAATGGTCTTTATAGAAAGTAGCATTATCATTAAATTCATCAAAAGTCAATTCATCTGCTCTCACAGCAGACAATGCTTTATGGATTGCAGTTACAGAATATCCTTTTGTCATTATGGCTCTGTAATCTCCCAAAGTTTCCGGAATTACTTTACCTACTGGCTTAACATCAAGATAATTATCACAGCTTACAGTAGTAATTGCTACGCTGGCAAAGAATACGTATTTTAATATATTTTTCATTTTGAATCAGATTAAAAAGTTAGATTACATCCTAAAGAAATTGATCTTGGGATTGGTTGTGCATAGATATTTCCATAAGTTTCAGGGTCAAAGTAACCTTTATAATCAGAGCTGATTACGAATAGGTTTCTACCTTCAATACTAAATCTAACGTTTTCCATAAACAAACTGTTAATAGCTTTTTTAGGCAAAGAATATCCAAAACGAATACTGCTTACACGCATAAAACTCATTTCATGAACCCACGTATCTAAATAGTTGTACATTGGCAATTGATTTCCTCCAGAATACCATTGGTAAGCCATCCATGAATCTCCTGTTCCTGAAGTTTCACTTGTAATTCCAGGTATGTGTGAACCTGTATTAGTAGGTGACCACGCATTAAGCGCATCAGTAGTATAATTTTGACCACGATCTAAAGTTGTACCATTGAAAGTAGGTTTTTCAACGACAGTTTGTTTAATATTGAAAGTGGTAGCAATTGTAAGGTCAAAATTATGAAGTTTAAAAGTGTTCATAAAACCACCCGTAAATTTAGGATCTAAATCTCCTACATAAGTAAACAAATCTCTTGTTTCTGCATCTGTAAGTTTTGATTGAGATAGAACTCCCGGGAAAAAATCTGCATAGGGGTCAAAAAGGGCAAAAAAGGTTTGTGAGTTTACGGTTTCTCCTTTTTTATTTACAAATAAAGGATAACCATTTTCATCAATTCCTGCAGTTTTTAATGCGAATACCGCATTCACCGGAAGTCCTTCTCTAGAAGGTAAATAACTATTTGATCTTGTTTGAATACGATCTACATTACTCTTATTATGAGCAAAATTAATTGTTGTATTCCACTTAAAGTTTGGATGATCAATGTTTCTTGTAGACAAAGAAATTTCATATCCTTTATTAGTTACCTGCGCCCAGTTAGCGTTTGTAAATTCAAATCCGTTTTCCAGAGCAAGTGATTGTAAACCAATTAAATCAGTACTTTTTCTTCCGTAAACATCAGTCACAATGTTGATACGATTCTTGAATAAACCAAGATCCATTCCAATGTTAGTATTAGTAGTTTTTTCCCATCTTAATTTATCATTTGGAGGAGAAGATACTGAAATAACAGGTTCTGTTTGTCCTGGTAAAATAACAGTTGTTTGGTTTGTACCCACTACATACGGAGAAGTATTTTTGTCGATATTTCCTTGTAAACCGTAAGAAGCACGTAATCTTAAATTAGAAATCACATCACTATCTTTTAAGAAATTTTCTTCAGATACTGCCCATGAACCAGATACTGCCCATAATGGTAAGTATTTGTATTTAGGATCTGCACCAAATAAATCTGATCCGTCATAACGAACACTTCCAAAGAAAGTATATTTTCTGTTATAAGTATAAGATGCTGTTGCAAAGAATGATGCAAATGCATTTTCGTTTTCATTCTTTAAATACGTTCTATAGTTTGTATCAGCTGCATAGCTTGGAGTTGGAAAAACAATTTGAGTTGATGTCAATGTTTTTGGGTCATAACCAAAAGCTTTCGTATTAATAGAAGTGCTTTTGTTTTTTCTTAGTTCATTACCAACCATAAATTCTAACTCATGTTTTCCTCCAAGAGTAGTACTATAGTTCACCATAGTTTTCCAGTTGTATTGGAAAAAGTCAGTGTTTGAATTTTGGATAATTCCACCAACAGGAAGGAAAAAATTATAAGCTCCGTTTGCAAATACACTTGTTTTTTCTCTTTCTTTTCTTGTATAGTAAGTGTCTTTACCAGCGTATTTTTCAGAAGAATTGTTATCAAACTGTAAACCAATTTGAGTACTTGCTTTTAAGCCTTTCGTAATATTATAATCAACATCAAGTAATGCTTTTACCGATCTTGTTAGTAGTTCATAACTTGTATTTTCTCTTTCTTCTAAGAAGTTAAAAGGAACATATACAGAACTATTTCCATATCCTTTGATATCTTTATCATAATTATAACTTCCATCAGCATTGAATGGATTCAGGTATGGGTTTACGTTTCTTGAATAATTAGAAGGATTTGTAAAACCATCTGTATCTGAAAGATAACTTGTTTTCTTGCTTTGAGTACCAAAAATTCCAACACCAACATGCAATTTATCAGTTACATCGAAGTTGTTTTTTAAGGTAAGGTTGTATCTGTCAAAACCAGTTCCTACAGTAGCACCCTCTTCATTAAAAGCTCCTAAAGAGAAATAGTAATCAGATCTTTCTCCACCACCGGATAAACTTAATCCGTATTGCGTGTTAAAGGCAGCTTTGTACAATAAATCACCCCAATTGGTATTGCTGTTTCTCAAAGTATTGATTGAGTTTTGTGTTGTTGGACTTAGAGACGAAAAACCTCCCGATCTATAGGCTCCTAATTCATTAGCCTGGTTTAGAATGCGGGAAATTTCCCCAGCCGTGTCTCTGTAAGTCAAATCTTCTCTTGAAGCTAGCGAAAGTTCAAAATCTACTTTTTGAGAAGAATTCATAAGGTTTAATTTAGAAAAATCAGGTTTTTGAGTCACGAAAGTATTAACGTTAAAGTCTACTTTCATGTTTCCTTTTCTTCCTTTTTTAGTCGTTACCACAATAACACCGTTTGCAGCTCTTGCTCCGTAAATAGCAGTTGCAGCAGCATCTTTTAATATGGTAATATCTTTGATATCATCAGGGTTTAAACCTGCGATAGAAAAGTTACTTAATACATCTATATTGTCTTTGTCATAGTTTTGAGGAACATCATTTCCTTCAAGAGGCAAACCATCTAAAACCCATAACGGATCCTGTGCACCATTAAGAGATGCAGTACCACGAATTCTAATTTTTGAGATCGTTCCGGGAGCTCCCGTTTGTTGCGTTACCGCTACACCCGCAACCTGACCAATTAACATTTGATCCAAACTCGCAACACCCGCTTGTTTGATATCTGCCATTTCAACTTGTGCAACAGCCGATGTTAATTTTCTTTTCTCGATTTTTTGGTAACCTGTTACAACGATCTCTTTTAATTCTGCTACGTCAGATTTTAAAGAAATAGTGTAGTTGTTTTGTGATGTAATATCAATAGTATAAGGAAGGTAACCCATATAAGTTACTCTTAAACTTTTCATATTACTGTTGATTTTAAATTCAAATGTACCGTCAAAATCAGTTACGGTTCCAAGGCTTGAACTTTGGATCACACCTTTTTGTTGTGTGTTGTTTGATACGGAACTGTTCTCAAGAAAAACAGTAACTCCCGGAATTGGTAGTCCGTCTTTGGCATCAAGTACTTTTCCTTTAATTGTCCTTTCCTGCGCATACCCGGAAAGGGCAAGAAGGAAACTCAGCATGTAAAATAAATTTTTCATTAGGTTTGTGTTTGGAGATTGGTTAAAATTTTATAATGTGTTGTTTAATGCTCTTTCAATACGTTGAATCAAATCAAAATAATGATTCTTGGTTTCTTGATTTCCAATGCTTCGTTTAGACTTCAATAATTGCAGAATCTGATTTAGTTCCCCTTTTTTATCAGAAGTAACTTCTGTAACTCTTTTTAGAGAAGACTGGTTAATGTTGCGCGCCATTTTTGAATCGTCTAAATAGTCACACAATTGAGGCATATTTAAATTTTCGTTTAACTGAATTCCTTTTTTGGCATCAGTCTTTTCAAAAATTTTGTTTGTCGAAACAATCAATACATCAACATAATTTTTTTGCGTCATACGTTCCAAGATCGTAAGGGACTTATTTTGTATGGTTGGAGCAAAAATGTTTTGACGTAGTGTCTGAAATAATTGCGTAACCGTAAATATATTTTCTTTAGTACCATTACGTTGAAATAACTCGTTTTCAGTCATTCTTAATAAACGATCATCGCTTAACATACTATAGAAAAGACCGTATTGTAATTCTCTTGCCAATGTATAAGGCGTATATTCGTATGGTCCCAGAGGTGAATCTTGCAGCGGATTTGTTTTATCCAAAATCGGATTAAAAAATAACCACTCCGGAATCGCAATCGTGTTTTTCAATAAATAAGCTACAGCTCTTTTTTGTATCGCAGCCGGAACCGGAACATAACTCGCTTTATTATCACCATGAACAGTTGTATTCAAATAAATACCGCCCAAGTTGTTTAATACGTGATAGTTGTATAGATTCCATTGACCAATAGCACCTATATAAAGTTTACCGGTTTCATAATAAGATTCATCTTTATCATAACTCCATTCCAGAATATTGCTAACAACTCTTTTTAAGTTTTTAAGTCCATATTCACTGGCTTTCATAGCATCATCGCCTAAATCTTCAGATTGTGAGCGGGGATCTATAGTACTGTCTCTGTCTTGTTGCTCACCGTAGAAATAAAGAGGATCGTTTTGATGTTTTGCAATCAGATTATTTAATTCCGTATGTTCTTCAGTTTGATCTGCATACCATCTGTAACCCCATTCAATTGCATATTTATCATATTCACCAATTTTTGGCGTAATCGCTTCTACATTATCTTCAGGTTGAGCAATATAATTGTAACGCGCATAATCCATGATCGACGGAGCAGTTCCGCCCATTTTTGCTGTGAAATCTTTGGATCTTAGAGATTCTACCGGATAGGCAAAAGAAGCTCCCATATTATGTTTCAGACCAAAAGTGTGTCCAACTTCGTGAGACGATACAAAACGAATTGCTTCACCCATATGTTCATCGCTAAATTTATTTCCTCTTGCTTTTGGGTCAATTGCTCCGGTTTGAATACGCATCCAGCTTTGTAATGAAGTCATTACATTGTGCCACCAGATAATATCAGATTCGATAATCTCTCCGCTTCTTGGATCTACAACCGCAGGTCCCATAGCATTTGATTTTTGTGACGCTACATAAGTAATAACCGAATAACGTACATCATCAATATCAAAATCAGTATCAGCTTCAGTAGGTTCTTTTGCGATTACAGCATTTTTAAAACCGGCTCTTTCAAAAGCCACTTGCCAATCGCGAACACCTTCTATAATATAAGAGCGCCATTGTTTAGGAGTCGATGGATCTATATAATATATAATTGGTTTCTTAGGTTCTACTAATTCACCTTTTTTGTATTTTTCAATATCTTCTTTTTTAGGCTCTAATCTCCAGCGTGTAATTAGTTCTTTTTCAAGAACTGCATGTTGACTGTCATTAAAGTACCAGTGTTTCTCTGCAAAATATCCAATGCGATTGTCCGCAAAACGTGGTTGCATAGGCACTTTGTCCAATAATATAATATTAGAAGTCACGCCAATCGTCACAGATAGAGCAGGTCCGCCTTCGCTTACAGAAGTGGTAAGTTGTGATTTTACTACGATATTTTTAGGAAACGTTTTCACGCTTTCTATATACGATAAGTCAGATTTTACAGATCCGCCAAAGCCAATATTGCTTAACACATCATTGAAACTTTTTTGTTTTCCGTCAAAAACCTTATTTGCCTTGATGACAACTGATGTCGAATCGTTATTTTTTGTTTCGATATCAAAGACCTCTATAATAGATTCCGAAAAGTTACTATTTACAGAAGCAGTAATCGCGTCGCCAACCGGAGAAGAAACTTTAGGTTCTGATGATTTTACCCAAACTTTTTTAGCGACAAGATCTTTGTGAAAAGTGATGATCTTATTTTCATAATTCATTCCTTTATTTAATCCGGCATCATTAACAGGTAAAGGAACGTTTGAAATTTTATTAACGACTAAAAACTCTCTTTGAAATAAGGAATCATTTATTTCTAAATAAAGATCTGTTTTTACCTGAATAGTATTGAACAATCCTTTTTTGAAAGTTCCTTGTTTTATAAGATCATTATATTTTTTTCCTTTGGAAGATTTAACCGAATCTTTAACCTCTTCTGTTTTGTCCTCTTTGTTCTTTTTATTCTTTTTTTGAGAAACCATCGTTCCGGTACTAAATAATAGTGCCATTACTAAGATAGTTTTTAGGGTTCTCAACAATGCCTTTTTCCCCATTTAAAGTTAATTTTAGGTTAATTTTATGATAAAAATATAATGTCGGCTTTGTTAAAAAAAACAAAAAGGAGTGAGTGGCTTTTTTTTGGGAGTGAATGTTTTTTTCTAACCAATTAAAGGTAAAATGCAAGTAAAATCTCCGTCTTTTTTGAAGGTTTTAAAATCCTTTTTAGCATAGTAATTGTAGATACTTTCTAAGTATTTGTGACCAAATTTAGATGCTTTCCCGAAGTTTTGCTTTTCGTTTAAGTTATTGGTAATGATGACAACATTTTCTTTAATATCAATGGTTATTTTCAAAGGATTTTCATCAGAAGCGATATTATGCTTTATAGCATTTTCTACCGCAATCTGAAAAGCCAGGTAAGGTACTTTTTTAGCCAGAATGCTTTCGTCTTCAATGGTAATCGTAAATACAAATTCTGATGTAAATCTGGTTTGTTGCAGAAATATATATTTTTCGATAAAAAGCAATTCTTCCTGAACCGTCACAATATTATTAATGGGCGGATTAATAAGGTATCTGTAAATCTTAGAAAGATTCAAAGTAAATTTCCGCGCCACGCCAGTATTACTTTCAATAAGCATATAAAGCGAATTCAAAGAATTGAATAAAAAGTGCGGATTAATCTGCTCCTTTAATTGTTGTAACTGAATTAATGCTTTCTCTTTATTAATCTTTTCATTTTCCAGAAGAAGTTTATTTTTTTCCTGAGACAAAATTTCTTTTTCCTTAAAATTTTGGCGTGTGAAAATGGTAAACAAATAAAAGAACACAATTAAAATAGCAGTCGTAATAATGTAAATTAACGAAGCATACTTTTTTACAGCATCTACATCTTCAGTTGAAACATTTTTAGGAAAGTTGACACACAAATACCAATTCGTACCTTTTATATTCAATCGTTTTGTGTATCGCACAATGTCCACGCCCAAATATTCCGAAGGTGCAATTTTGCTGCTAAAGTCATTTTTATCCTTAAAAGTGGTATCGCGGGCTGTTATATTTATTACTTTAAAAATATTCTTTTTAAGTAATTTTACTTCAGGATGAAAAATAATCGTTCCCTTTTTGTCAAAGACAAAAGCATAGTTTTGCGCCCCCTGATCAATCGTCGCAAAATAAGTGTGAAGTGATTTCAGATCAATATCATAACCATATCGAATTACGGTACCATTTTTAGCAACATATTTATAATAGATACGCCAGAAAAAATTTTCACGATCTTCAACGATACTATTTGCCTCCTTTAGATTTCCGTTTTTAGAAACAAAATATTTTATAGCAGATTTTAAGTCCTCTTTGCTTTTAGAAGCAGTAAATTCTATCTTTTGATTATTAATCTGGAACCAATTGTTTTTGACAAGACTGTCGTTGTTATGAATTGCACTTAAAACTTTTAAATTATCCGATAAGTTTTGGGCAGTACTTATCTCTGCAACATTTTTTAATTCGTTTTGAGTTTCAAGAAACCGTGCGAATTCCTTCGCCATAACTTCATGTTTTGCCTGAAGACCACGATGTTGAATTGACGTATTTGATTTTTCGGTAATCTGGGTCATTAAGCCACTTAATATATAAATAGAAAGAAGCGTAAGAACAACGAAGATGATTCCTAAAATGAAGAAGTTCCTGCCGGAAAAAGTATTTTTAAAAGTAAATTTCAAAGATTTGTATTAATATATAAGAGCGCTTTTAAGTCCTTATAAAAATGTGGTATTATTGTTTTTTTCGCGTGCAAATATAAAACTTTTTGACTGATACCTATTTAGTTATAGAAAGTTAACAGCAATTTCGGGGATTGGTTTAGTAAAAATCTTGTTAAGGGAGAAACGAGATTAGAAAATGAAGTAAAAAAATATTTTTTACACATAGTTTGTCATCCTGACGGAGGAAGGATGACAAGATTGTGTTTAATCTCTGGATGATATTCATTTTTGCGTTCACTTTGCGATGGACGGATTGAAATCCATCCCTACAATATTTGCTGAACCTTCGGTTCTTTTTAAAAGTTCCAGAGGAACGATTTATTTTGTAGGGATGGATTTCAATCCATTCTTCGCAATCAAATTCCATAATCAAATTCGCCAATCTTTGTAGAGTTTCGTGTGTGATCCTTCCTCCGTCAGGATGACAAAATTGTGTTTAATTTGTGGTTTGAAATTCATTTTTGCTATTACTTCGCGATGGACGGATTGATCCTGAAGCTTCGGGACATCCCTACAATATTTGTCAAACCTTCGGTTTTTTTAAGATCGAGTTTAACAACGAAACTCAACAGGTTTTTTTAAACTTGTCGGGTATTGCGGATTCCAAGTTCGCATTGAACTTGAAACCTGAAACTTTAAACCTGAAACAAAAATTCCTAGTTGAGATTAATAACCTGCGGTCCGAATTCTTCGTAAAAAATATTCTTCTGATTTACATTTAAATCAATAAGAGATTGATATTGTTTTTTGATAAAAATTTCCGGTCCACAGATGTAGAATTTTGCATCTTCTAATAAAATTGCTTCTTTGCATTTAGTAAGATCAACGCGGCCTTCAATAATTTGGTCCGATTGATTATTAGTACTTTCTAATGAATCATAAAAAGTAAAAGTTTCAAGCCATTTCACTTCTTCTTTTAAAGAAGCAATCTGATCTTTAAAAGCATGAACCGATTCATTTCTGCAACCGTGAACCCAAACCGTTTTTTTATTCTGAATCGAATTAACATTTGTTTCCAGCATACTCAACATCGGCGTTAAGCCAACACCTCCGCTAATTAAGACCAACGGATTTTCAGAATCTTTTTCTAAGTGAAATAATCCCGCCGGAGCCGAAATTGAAATTATATCGCCTTCTGATTTTGAATGAAGCGTATTTGAAACTAACCCTGCAGGATTTGAAGCAACTCCCATTTCTTTCTTTACAGAAATCCTATAATATTCCGGATTAAAAGCACTTGATAAACTATATTGTCTTGGCTGCATAAAACCTAATTCGGGAACAAAAACATGAACACTAATATATTGACCGGATTGGAAATCTGTAATGGGTTGCCCGTCTTCCGGATAAAGATAAAAGGATTTGATTTCGCTGGATTCGTCGGTTATTTTTTTTATTATAAAATTTCTCCAGCCATTCCAACTTCCAGGTTTTGCGGCATTTTCTTTGTAAAGTTCTTTTTCAAGATCAATCATAATTTGAGCAAGTTGATTGTAAGCAATCGTCCACGCTTCGAGAATTTCCGGAGTTGCAGCTTCGCCAACAACTTCTCCAATTGAAGCGATCAATTGGGTTCCAACAATTTTATATTGTTCCTGCTGGATATTCAAACTTCTGTGTTTGGTTCCAATTCCTTTCAGAACATTAATTAGTACACTTGGGTCTTCTATATTTTCGGCGTAAGCCAAAACAGCATTCGCCAAAGCCGATTTTTGTTTTCCGTTAGCTTGATTTCCCATATTGAATATGTTTTTCAATTCAGGATGATGCGTAAACATTCGGGTGTAGAAATAGGAGGTAAGATCTTCGCCGTTTGATCTCAAAATAGGAATTGTAGCCTTAATCAGTTCTTTTTGATATTGATTCATTTTTGAATATTTGAATTTGGAATTAAATTTTAATGTACCATAAATCCGTTCAGAATTTATATTTACAAATTTAACTCCATCATAAAGCTCTATTTTATGATTGAAATCATAAGAGTCAAATTAAAAAACGGTCACATCTTGTAGATGAATATGTAATGCAATTATTTTAAACACATAGAAACATAGATTTTATACTCTTATTTGAAATGTGTATAAGGCTTGTGTAAATTTTACCGCAAAATCCGCAAAGTTTTTTTGCCAAACAAGATTTTATAAAAACGCAAAGTTCACAAAGCTTTGTGTTTAAACTTTGCGAACTTTCCGTAACCTTTGCGTGTTTTGCGTTTAAATCATAAAGAGTTTCTATTCTCATTTCAAACCTGAAACCTGAAACCTGAAACTTGAAACCTGAATACAAAAAACAATTAACCAATTTGAAGATGTTCCAACGTTTTTCCGACCAAAGTTTTTGTTCCAACAGGTTTGAAACCTAGTTTTAGGTATAATTTTTTAGCATTCGGATTTTCTTCTTCGACCAGTAAACCTAAAGTCTGATTGTTTTTGGTGACAAATTCTTCAATCAAAAAATGCAGTAATTTTGAACCAATACCTTTTCCCTGATGGTTAGGATTTACGCCCAAAGAATCAATGTAGAATTCTCCGCTTTGAGTTTCATTTTCCGGATTAAAATCCGGATTAAAGTTTGCTCTAACGTATTCAATAATCGGCAACCTCAACACGATTAAATCAGCTCCATTGTAAATATTTACAACACCAATAATCTCCTTGTTTTCTTCGGCAACAAAACAATTTTGATAGGAGTATTGATTATTTTCTTTTTCTATAAAATATAATAGAAAGTTTCTTGCACTATCATAATCTTTCTTTCCAATAAATTTATAGATAATGTCTTCCATTGCCAATAACAAACAAGGTGCAATAAATTCTGAATCGGTTTGAATGGCTTTTCTAATAATCATCATCTGTATTTTTTATGAATTACAAAATTACGCCAACTTTTAGAGTTGGATCTTATTTTGATTCTTAATTAACATAATGTTTGAAATAGAGATATATCTGAAATGGCTATTAAATAAATCTCACGCAAAGACGCAAAATCGCAAAGGTTCTGTCATTTCGACGGAGGAGAAATCACACGCGTAACTCTACAAAGATTGGAGATTAAGCGGGCGGAATTTCTATTGTGATTTCTCCTCTGTCGAAATGACAATATTGTGGTTACACATTGGGTATTTGATAGATTAATTTTAAACGTCGTGTAAAAGAATTCGATTGGAACTAATAATTTTTTAAGGTTTAATGATCAGAAATTATAATACCCGGTTTTACCTTATTTGATTTGTTCATTACAAATAATAATAGCGGCAACGTGATTACAAAAAACAATCCAACAATTACAAAAGCATCCCTGTAACTCAACAATGAAGATTGTCTTATAATGACGTTTTCCATCAATTTCAGGGCTTTTATTTTGGCTTCATTATAAGCGAAACCTTTGTGCTGAAAGTAGTTTATATACGCATTAATTCGATCCATTGCTTTTACATTATCTGGCGTAACATTTGAAATTAATACATTTCGATGATCCGCAAAGCGATGTGCGATATAGGTGTTTATAATCGATACACCAAAAGAACCGCCCAGTTGACGCATCATATTGTTTAGTGCTGCACCCTGACCAACATCTTTGTCTTTGAGTGAAGAAACTGCAAGCATCGTGAGCGGAACCGTAAGCAAAGCCAATCCAAGCGCTCGAAAAATAAGCGCCGTAGAAACTTCGGCCGCGCTGGTATTTAAAGTTATGCCTGACATTCGCCAATTAAAATAAATAAAGAGTACAAATCCTAAGGCAATGATTAAAACTGGAGATACGCCTTTTTGTAATAATGTACCACATATTTTTAGGGCTAGTAATGCCATTAAAGCGCCGGGAAGTAACAATAAACCAGTCTGAAAAGGCGAGAAATTCAAAAGTCGCTGTACAACAACGGGACTTAAATAAATAGAAATAAACATTCCAAAACCGGTTACAAAAGTCAGGATTGCAGCTATAATCAGGGATTTACTTTTAAGCACCCGAAGATTTACCACGGGTTTATCTACCTTTAATTCCCAATAAATAAAAAAGCACAAAGTACTTATCGCGATAACGGTTAAAACAATAATGTATCTGGTTTCGAACCAATCTTCGACTTCGCCTCTTTCGAGAACGGTTTGAAGGGAACCAATTCCTATTGCAAGAAGTGCAATTCCTGTCCAGTCTACTTTTGCTTTTTCTGGTTTTACAGGAGGTTCTCTTAATAGAAAGTAACAAGAAATAGCAACCAGAATTCCGATTGGGATATTGATTAAAAAGATCCACGGCCAATCGTAGTTTTCGGTAATATAACCGCCAAGAGTTGGACCAATTGTTGGACCTATAAAAATTCCTGCTCCAAATAAAGCTCCCGCGGTTGATTGTTTTTCTTTTGGAAAAAGTTCAAATACAACAACCTGAGATATGGACAATAGTGCGCCTCCGCCAATTCCTTGTAAAAATCTAAAAAAGACCAACATCCAAATAGAAGAAGAATGTCCGCACATGAAAGAACAAAATGTAAAAAGTATCACAGAACCAATGTAGTAATTTCGCCTTCCGAGATTGGCACTTAAGAAACTTGTAATCGGAATAATAATAACATTGGCGATTGCATAAGCCGTAATTACCCAAGAAGTATCTTCGAGAGTTGCACCCAGATTTCCGCTCATATGATAAAGTGCTACATTGACAATTGAAATATCAATTAGTTCCATAATCGCGGCGAGGATCACGGTGAAAATGAGTAGTTTTCGTTGGAAGGGTGTCATAAGTATAAATTATACCAATCGGTATATTTTTGATTAAAAAATAACACGAATTGCACTAATTGTCACTAATTCGTCTATGAAATTAATTTCACAAACAATGTTAACCTATTAAAATTTGTGCAATTTTGTGTTCAAAATTGATCTACAATAGTCGTGTTCACACCGTAGCTGCTTTACTGAGGAGTTTGCTTAAGAGTTTCTTTTAGAAAGTTCCGTCTTAAGTAGATTTGTAGAAGCTTTTGCGATTACTCTTGTTTGATCTTCGTTCCAAATTTCGCATTGTGCATTTACGAGTTGTTTTCCTTTTTTGGTAACCGATGTTTTGGCGAAAATGATGTCTCCAACTTTTGCTGGAGCGAAATAATCAACAACAAGATTTATCGTGATATAGAAACTATCTTCATTATAAGAAAACATTGTTGCGCCAATGCAATCGTCTGCAATTGCTGCTGTGACTCCGCCGTGAAGGGTTTTTATTGGATTTGTCATCTCTTCTCTGACCAGATATTTAAAAGTTACACTTCCTTCTTCGGCAGCAATAACAACAGGTTTCATCCAAAGCATAAAAGGTGAAGGCGATGCGGTAAATTCTCTGTCAATGTGGTTTTGCAGTTCTTGTAATCTCGAAATTGTTTCCATTTTTGGTTTGATTTTAATTTATTATACCAATCGGTATATTTTATGGTAAAAAAATACTTGTTGTTTTATTCCAAGTCTTCGATGACTTTATTTACTGAAAGCATTACGGTCGATAGATCTTCTAAATTTCCTGTTATTTTTGAGATCATTACACCGCCTTCAATAAGTGCAATTATTGTTAATGCCGTTCTTTCCGGATTTATATCTTTCGCTTTAAACTCGCCTGCAAGAATGCCTTGTTCTATGAATTGTATTATTCTTTTTTTCCAGAAAAGAATAATTTGTTCTACGTTTTTTCTAAGAATCGGGTGCGTATCGTCAGCTTCTGTGGCGGTATTTAAGATTGGGCATCCACCTTTTGTCACTCTAAGATCCAGATAGTTAGAGTAGAGTCGGGGATAAACCAGTAGTTTGTCTTTGAAGGTATTTTGTTTGTCAATTTCCTGTCCAAATGCATCTTGCAATTTCTTCACATTATACTTAAATGCGGCAAGGGCAACCTCATCTTTATTTTCAAAATTGCCATAAATACTGCCTTTTGTCAGTCCGGTAGCTTCGGTAATATCACTCATAGACGTGCCATTATATCCTTTCATATTAAAAAGAGGAGCGGTCTGTTCGATAATAAATTGCTTGGTTCTTTCGGCTTTACTCATGATATTCAAAATATAATACTGCAAATATATACCAATCGGTATAATTATTTTTATTTTTTGGAATTATTTTATACACATATCCGAGAAAATCAATGTATCATTAAGTTAAAAGCTATACTGATATGACGAATAAATCTCTTGCAAAGGCACAAAATAGCAGCGTTTAATCTCATTTTCTTTTTGGCTGTTAAGATATGCATTGAATTTCGCTAAGAGTCTTTCACGCAGATTTAAAAAGATTTAAGCAGATATATACAGATTATAATTATAATAAATCTGCAACATCTGCGTGAAACTAAATCTTTTTAATCTGTAAAATCTGTGGTAAAAAAAACATCAATTTATTTGGCTACCGATGAGATGTTCCGATGGAACAGTTATTTCTGAGTGAATTAAAATTGGCAAGCTGATTTACGGAGTTTCTATAAAACAAGTCCGCCAGTTCCATAATTGAAACTGGCGGACAAAAAAAATAAAAAATAAACACTGTCTTTGTTAGAACGAATATCTAACCCCCAATTGTCCCTGAAATCTTGACGCTAACTGATCTACAGTATAAGGCGCTGATGCTGGTTTTTGGAAAGTATATGTTGGATCACCAGTGGCAACACCTCCAAGGTTTCCTGATTTTGTTAAACCAAGGCTCGCTGTTGAATTGTATGTATTTGGAACAAAGTAGCTTCTTCCCCAATCTTTGTTGATAAGGTTACCAACGTTTGCCATGCTGAATGAGATTTGGAATGTACCTACTTTTGTAACTTTGATTTCATCCATTAATTTCAAATCTGCCTGAATATTCCACGGTGTTGTATCACCGTTTCTTTGGGTAAAAGTTCCTCTTCTGCTTTTTAAATAATCATTTCCGTTAACAAATGCTTCGTAATCTGCTACTTGTTGTGCTGCTGTAGCCGACGTAACTCCTGTTGAACTTACGCCGATATATTTAGCTGCTTCTGTTGCATCTTTAAAGATATAAGCCAATCCTGCTGCTTGTCCGGTTCCTGCAATTGTTGAGTTTACAAATCCCCAAGAGAACGGGTTTCCTGATTGTGCATTAAAATATACATTGGCAGAGAAAGTATTGTTATCAGCCAATTTTACTGCATATCCAACATTCGAAACGATTCTGTGTTTGATATTAAAGTTTGAAGTTGCCAATTGAGGATCATTTGGTGTCAATGATTGGTTCATTTGGAAGTTACTTTCCATAGAGTTACGAATTCCGTTTGTAACATCGCGAGAATCTCCGTAAGTATAAGCAACCATAAAGTTAAGACCAAAATCATATGTTTTTGAAACCATTTCTGTAATGCTATATCTGTACCCTTTGCTTGTGTTTGACAATAAGTAAGCATTTGAAAAAGCCGGGTTGATATTTGCCGCATAAATTGGCATTTGGTGATTGGTATCGTAAGAGAAATAAGTTGGATTGTCTAACTTATTTACTTGTTGAAATTCAAGATCACGAATTACTTTTGTGTAGATACCTTCGGTCGTAAATTTATATCCGTCAATAATTTTATCGATCGCCAATGAGTTTCTTAAAACTGATGGCATTTTGAATTTGTTGTCTACTAAATCTGCCTGAACTTTTGGCGTTGCATCGTGATATCCGTTTAATCCGTTTGCTGCCAATGGATCTCCCGCTGCCGCAACCTGAGCCGGAGTTAAGTTGTTTTTGTCATAACTTCCATAACCTACACCGTCATTATAGTAAGCATATCCTAACCATGCAAAAGGAATACGTCCTGTAAATACTCCTGAACCTCCTCTAATAACCAATGTTTTGTCTTCGTCAACATTATAAGTAAATCCTATTCTTGGAGACACTAAAGCAGTGCTGAAGAAATTGTTGTTGATTTGGCTTAATGGCGTATAATTATATGTTGTACCGTAGTTTGGATCTGCCGGAGAATTTTGAACTTGCGGGCTTAATTTAGGTTTGTTTGGCAAGTCCGTATAATCAACTCTTACACCTGGAGTAACTTTCAATTTACTGCCAATTCTGATCTCATCCTGTGCATAAACACTATATAAGTTTACTTTGAATTTAGCATACGGATTATTGAAAATTTCATCTCTTGTAGAACCATCAAATGGATAAGTTCCACGAACACGAGAAGGAAGTTTGTTGTAGAAATCATCTAGTGATTTGTATGAAACTCTTCCGTTAAGCGCATTTACAAATCCGTAATTGATGTCGTAAAACTCGTTGTGAGTACCAAATAAGAAGGTATGATTTCCTGTTTTATACGTAAGATTATCTGTGATTTCGGCTGTATTTTGTTTCATATTAAATACAGTTGCTTCACGATCATTTCCTAAGAAAATTGTTCCTCCTTTGTAACCAATTTCTGTTTGAGGAAACATGATATTGCTTGATTTTGGATCACGATAATCTTTAATTGCCGAGTAACTTGCAATAAAGGAGTTTGACCATTGACTGTTGAAATGACTTTTTAATTCTAAAACTGTACTAATAGATTGGTTTTTTTGTGTAAAATCCATGCTTGAAAATCTGAAGTTTGCCGCATCACGCTCTAAGTTTGAAGCTTCAGAAATTACTGTATTGTTTCTTAACGAAAGAGAGTGTTTGTCGCTAATTTTCCAATCTAATTTATTGAAGAATTTTTGACTTTTCGCAAAGTTATTGTAGGCACCATAACTTCCTGTGTCAAATCCGTAGTTTGTTTTTACGAAATTCGAAATCTGTTCTGCAGTAGCATTATCAACTAATGAAGTCAGTTTTCCGGCAGAATTGGTTTGTCCTGCATTATAAAATAATGGATCCGTTCTTTCAGCATATTCCATATTGGTAAAGAAGAAAAGTTTATCCTTAATAATTGGCAAACCTAATCTGAAACCAACTTGATAATCACCAAAAGAGCTTGGCATTTTTGAACCGTCACCTGCATTATTTGGACCTGTAATTGCGGCACTTCTGCCATAACTGTAAATAGATCCGCTTACTGTGTTTGTACCGCTGCGAGTAACTGCATTTACACTTCCTCCAAGAAAATTTCCTAGTTTAATATCATAAGGAGCGATATAAACCTGAATATCCTGAATCGCATCTAAGCTGATAGAATTTGATCGTGTACTGCTTCCAGGCATTCCGGAAGTTCCGGATTGACCACCCAATGATGGGCTGAAACCAATTGCATCATTATTTATAGAACCGTCAATAGTGACGTTATTGTATCTGAAATTTGTTCCTGCAAAAGAGTTGTTAGAACTCTGTGGAACCAGTTTTGTAACATCCTGAATTCCTCTGTTTATTAACGGAAGACCGTTTACTTGTCTTTCGCTAATATTGGTTCCGTTATTTTTTGATGACGGTTTAGAACTCGTAATTACAACTTCTTCCAATACATTGTTATCTGCTTTATTCACCACAATTGTTGGCAAATCATTGTCACCAAGTGCTAAAAATATTTGTGCATTAGAATAATCTTTGGTAGCTGAACTTTTAATTTCCAGTTCATAAGGACCGCCGGCATTTAAATTTTCGAAACTAAATCTACCTTGTTTATCAGTTGTACCTCTGTAAACAGCGTTGGTAGGTAAATGTGTTAATGTAACCTCAGCTTCAGTAAGTGGGCTGGTTCCATCGTTAACCTTTGCGGATAATGATGAGGTTGTAATTTGAGCAAAAATGTTTCCCATAACAAGAAGCATAAATGCCGAAAAAAAGAGTTTTAGTTTTGTCATGTTGTTTTTAGTTTTTATTTGACAAAGAAACCCAGTTTGTTTCGATAAGATTTAATGCTTTTGTTAACTTAAAATGATAAAAATATTCATTGTTAACGCAAAATTATGAACGTGTTATTTCTGTTTAAAGGAGTTAGGTCTTTAAAATCAATCGTTTATACAAATTGCTAAAAATAAGTAGATTAGGTTTGTATTTGAAGTAGATTAGAAAAAGATTAGAGTGTTATGTAAATGTTACCGATTGTAAAAAACGGATATCATTGAATAGTACTTTCGTACCGAAAAATGCATTGTAAAAAATATTTTTGCGGTTAGAATCGCAATTTTGTCATTTCGACCGAAGGGAGAAATCACATTATCCATAAGCTTCGGGACGCAATCAAAATCGCCACTCTTTGTCGAATCGCGAGTGTGATTTCTCCCTTCGGTCGAAATGACAAAGGAGACAGCTTTATGCTTTTATTATAGTTCCTTAAATTCTAGGATTCAAACCTTATCTTTCTATGTGTTGAATTTTTTCTCGCAGATTGAGCAGATTTGGCAGATTTTTTTTGCCCAATTTAGATTACGCAAATTTAAAATTAGATCCGCTCAATCTGCTCAATCTGCGAGAAAGAAAAAAAATCTAATTTTCAGGCTTTCAACTTTTGTCAAAGTTAGTCTGCGCATTTTTGTCATCCCGAGGCACGAGGGATCTCCGCAAGATACGCCGCAATCAAAATCGCCAATCTTTGTCGAGCTACTTACGGAGATCCCTCGTGCCTCGGGATGACAATAATTGTGGTTACTTTGTGGGAGTTGAAATTAATTATACCCAACAATTATTTAAGGAAACACCAAAGAAATCGAAGTTCCTTTTTCTAATTCAGAATCTACTATTACGTTAATATTATGGAGTTTTAGAATTTGTATCGTTATAAAAAGTCCTAATCCCTGACCTTGAATATGTCTTGTATTATCGCTTCTAAAAAAGAGATCAAAAATAGACTCTTTATCATTTTCTGAAATTCCCGGTCCTTTATCTGTAATTTTTAGCTGAAGTTTTCCTTCTTTCGAAAAAGCAAATACTTCAACTTGTTCTGGAGAAGAAAACTTAATGGCGTTGTCGAGAATATTATACAATGCAATAAAAATCATGTGTTTATTGCCATGAATGGAAAGTAAATCTTCATCATCAGCAATAGCATCAAAATTAACCGAAACTTTAGACTCAGGATATTCTATGGCTTTCTTTTCGAGAACATTCCATAATATTTCATCAATTCTGACCGTTTCCATTTGCTGTGGTTCCGAAAGTTCGAGTCCGGATAATACCAAAAGACTATCCAAAGTAGATTTTAAATGTAACGTGTCTTTTTTGAGTGATTTTAAAATTTGCTCGTATTGCTCATTTGTTCTTGGCTGTTGCAACGAAACATCAATATCGCCAATAATAATCGTAAGCGGCGTCTTTAATTCATGTGAAGCATTTTTCAAAAAGTTGTTTTGTATCATTATTCCGCTTTCCAATCTCTCTAAGAGATAATTAAAAGTGGTAATAAGTTCTTTAATTTCGTCTTTTCCGCTTGTTTGAGGAACTTCTAATCTCGAATGAAGATTTTCGGTCGTTATGGTATTTACTTTTGCTATAACGCGCTCAAAAGGCAGAAAAGTTTGTTTGGCTAAAAATGTTCCCAAAAGATAATTTATCGGAATTCCGGCGAGATAAAAAAGAATAAACATAATGCCCAAAATCTCCAATTGTCTATTTCCGGCGCTGTCAATTCCAGAAACTATAATGATGAAATCACCCTGATTGTCTTTATAAAATAAACCTACAAATTGTCTGCCATTGAGTTTAAAATGTGCTATTTTTTCTTTTTTAATCAGATTCAAATATTGATCATTTAACTCAATATTAATATTATCGTGCACAAAAAGCTTTTTTGTTTTGGCATCATAAACCCTTATCGATTCGTTATTTATCCGATTGTATTGTATTTCGATTTGATGATAACGCGCGCTGTTAATCTCTTTGATTTCGTCTTTTTCAAAATAAAAAAGAGCCGTTGTCATCGCATGATCTTCCAAATTATCATAATAAAGATCTTTCATATGAGTTCTAAACAACAGGAAAGAACCCGCCATTACAAGTCCAACCGTAAAGGCAAAAAGCAAACTGGAATTAACCGCCAGTTTGTTTTTAAGATTCATGATTTTTTTGTTTCAGCATATATCCTGTTCCTTTTATGGTATGAATTAATGGCGTGGCGAAGTTTTTGTCGACTTTATTTCGAAGATAATTGATGTAGACATCTACAGTATTAGAATTCATGTCAAGATCAAGATTCCAAACTGCCTGAGCAATGGCAATTCGCGATAAAGCAGTTTCTCTGTTTTTCATAAAAAATATTAAAAGCTTAAGTTCTCTCGAAGATAAGTTGAGCTCTTTTCCGTCTCTCGTGGCGCTTTGTTCTTTCATATTAATCTCAATTCCGGCATAAGATTGAAAGTCTAATATTCCTGTACTAAATTCGGCACGACGAAGCTGAGCGTTTATTCTCGCCAGAAGTTCTTCAAACAAAAAGGGCTTTGCCAGATAATCATCGGCACCGGATTGCAGTCCTTTTACTTTTTCATGTGGCGTATCTAATGCACTCAAAATAAGTATTGGAACAATTATTTTCCTGTTTCGTAAAACTTCACAAACCTCAAATCCGGTAATGTCCGGAAGCATGATATCGAGAATAATAATATCGAAATCATTTTCCATGACTTCATTGATAGCATCATAACCTTTGGAAACCGTTTTGACCTGATAGAGATTTTCTTCGAGTCCTCTCGAAATAAAGGAAGCCACTCTGGGATCGTCTTCAACTAATAATACTCTATTCATAACCGAATATAATTGGGATGTTCAATATCATTTTTAAAATAATTCGTTGTGTATATTTATCTTTAACACATAGAAATATAGATTTATAGAAGTCTTGGGAGAAGTTGTGGCAAAACGGAACCTCTCCATTCAAAGAGCATTTTAAACCAGGTATTCTTTTTCTTTATAATCATTTGGAAAAATGAAATTCGATGTTATAAAAGTAATTAAAAAAGCCGTCAGATTGTAGCAATAAGAAGGCTTTTGAGATATTTTTTCTAGGTGGATAAAGTCAAACCTTTAGCTTTAAAATTACTGTAAAGCATTTGTCTGGCACTGCTTATTGTTTCTTCGGTACGGTAAATACTGCACCAGAATTTTACTTGTAATTTGAATTTTCCATCGGCAATAGCTGTATAATAAATCTGTGGAGCCTTAGTATTATTCACTAACTCCATACTTTCCAGAGATTCTAATATTAGCGTATTAATTTCTTCGGGCATAATTTCGCCGCTGACTTCAATGGCAATTTCTACCAATTTAAAATTGTCTGTATAAGTCCAGTTGGTAATGTTTTGTGACAATAAATTACCATTCGGAATAATAATTTCTGCACCATTTGCAGAGTTAATTTTAGTGGTTCGCAATCCCATCGATTTTACACGACCAGAGTCAGAACTTATATTGATAACGTCTCCAATTTGTATCGGTTTATCGAAAATTAAAATAATTCCCGAAACGAAATTATTAACCACACTCTGCAATCCAAGTCCAACACCAACTCCTAATGCTCCTAATAAAATACTTAGTTTGTCTAATGGCATTCCGGACGCTGCAACGGCAAGAAGATATCCACTAATTAGTACAACCAATCGTGTGATAAGCAGTTTTGAATGTTGCCTTTTATTGATGTTTTCTTCGTTTTCGTCATCAACTTCTCCAAAGAAGTAAGCGACATAATTTTGTAATAAATGCGCGAGCCAAATGATGATAAAAAACAATACAATGTTTCCTAAAGTAAAAGTGATGCTTCCAATCGTATTTGGGTGACTTAACAGCGAGATTAAACTGGCACGCAACGATTCCCAAATGTTCAAATTGGCTGCGATTACAACAATCCACATATAACTAATAACGATGATAAAAGGTTTTTTCAGCGTATCTGATAATGTTTCATAATCAAAAATCTTTTCGATATCGCGCTTAATTCTTGTGGTGTAAATCTGTAAAAGAATAATTTCCAACACTATTATCAAAAGTACGCTTAAGGCAACAATCTGGGTAATAGATATAAAAGCGGTAAGACTTAACATATTGGCCAATGAAACTCTTCCGAAAATATTATTAAGGATCGCCAGAACATTCAGACCAATAAAAATGATTGTAGCCCATTTGAAGAATCCCTTAATATAAAGCTGATCTTTTATCGTTTTGATCTGAACTAAACCGTAACGAATTCCCAGAATATTGATTGCGATAAAGGCACAACGCTGTATAAAACCAACTGCAATAAATAAATCTAAGAAACACAGCACAAAGAATAAGACTAAAAGAAGTACCCAATTGCGCATTGAATTTTTTGACCAGCTATTCTTGAAAAGAAAAGTAATAAGTCCCAGGAGTACCAACTGAATTAGTTCGATAAACATCGCAGGAGCATACAAATTGCTCACAACGGCAATGTTTAAACCAATGACAGCAACGGGAATTATAACACCTCGATTTAAATATTTAAAATTAAATTGAGAAAGATTCTCTGCGTGTCCGTTATTTTTAAGGTATTTTAAATTGCGTGAAATGTACCAACCCAATAAACTCATTAACAAAACCAAAGAAATTAATCCGCCGGCTCTGTAACTCAGGTAATATGCGGCTACATTTTCTTCTATAATGATTTTGGCTTTAATGTTTTTGCCTACGATTTTTTTAGCCGTAGAATCGCTTGTGCTCCATAAAGCAGGATATTCTTTTTTCAGCATGCTGATTCCGGATTGCTCCAACTTACTTTCGACAGTAATTAAAGCATTCGAAACGGCAATTTTTCTTTCTACGGTCAGCTTTTTATTTTTGTTTAGAATGCCCTGATTTTTGGTCATTAAACTGTCCGTGCTTAGGTATCTGTTTTTAAGATTGGCAAATTCTTTTTTAAATTGGTTACGTCGAATCGTATCTTTCAAAAGTCCCATTAGGGTTTTATCCTTGCGTAAATCGATAACTCGTCCCTTGATTTTTTCGAGAGCCAAATTGCGCGAATTGATTGCCGTATTTTGTTCGTTAAGTTCCTGTTCGATTTCTTTCAGGACAATACGATACATTTGTTGGTTGCGGATATTAGGATTTGCACCTTTTAAACTCGCAAGAATAAGATCAAGTTTGTTTTGCGTTCTTTTGATTTCGCCAAATAAGTGATGACTGTTTCCGTCAAATTCAGTGTCATTGTGAGCCGATTCCAGTACTTCTCCGGCTTTTTCGATCGCCATTAAATAATCACTATCGGTAGCACTTTCCTGAAATAGTGAAGATTTGGTTTCAGCTTTTGGAGGAGCAGTTTGCGAGTAGGCAAGTGGTGTATAAAATAAGACTGCTAATAAGGCAAGTAAACAAATTGAATATCTTTTCTGAATCATAATTTAGGGCATAAATTTAAGATTCAAAAGTAAGTATTTTTGCCACAGATTAAAAGGATTAAAAAGATTTTAACGTGTGCGTAAATTACTTTTGCTACTCACGATGGCTATCTCAATAAAAAGATTCAGACAGATTTTTTTTAGATACCTATATACTTGAGTGTACCAACTAGCAACACCTTAAAAATATAGGTTTTTGTTTTTAGTATATATTCAATCTCAAAAATACTCAAAAATAGCGTTTACCTCGCGTTTTCATCAAAAATCCAGCTCGAAATGAGCTGGATTTTTCGTTTTAGATCATTTTCAAAACCATAACAAATAATTTTAAACACCATAAAACCAGTTCGTTACGAACTAGTTTTATGCTTTTTCAAAACTGAATTCATTTTCTGGACAATGTTGTTTGATTTCAAATACTAACTTTAAAATCTTAACGATGCAAAATTTCATTTCCGCTGTACATCAGCAAGTAACAAATTGTCTGAAAAACTTTTTCAATCTGATTAAGTTAAATTGGAAAACTATCCTTTTTAATCAAATTCCTCACGCAATACTGTCTATTATTCTTGAGCATTTGATAAGTCTAATTTTCTAATTGTTTTTTGAAAACCACCTATTGACGTAGGTGGTTTTCATTTATAAGAAATTAAACAACCTTCTTGAGTTAACAAGCAGATTTGCAAAGAACTACAATCGAAAACTGTTAACAACTTGTAGTACAAGTTGTACACGTTTAATCAATATTTATTAATTTTAATAAAACTTAAATGACCCATATAATTGATAATGAATTAGATAATGCAACGGTTTTTAAATCTATGATGCATATGATTGACGAATTAAATACCGAAACTGCATGTCGAGAATTTTTAGAAAAACTTAGATGGCAACACGAACCGATTTGCCCTCATTGTGGAAGCAAAAACGAATATCACTACAAACTAAAAGCCAGAGGAGTATTCAAAGGGCTTTATAAATGTAAAGATTGCAGATCGAGGTTTACTGTAAGAGTCGGAACAATGTTTGAAAGCTCACATATTTCATTACGTAAATGGTTCATGGCTATTTACATATTCACTTCACATAAGAAAGGAATTAGTAGTTTACAATTACATCGTGATTTAGAGGTTACTCAAAAAACTGCTTGGTACATGTTAAGTAGAATTCGTAATGCTATGAAAGATACAATTGCCATTCCATTTGAAGGACTTGTTCAGATTGATGAAACTTATGTTGGAGGTAAGAACAAAAGCAGAAAGAAAAGAGTAAAGAATACTCAAGGTCGAAGCCTTAAAACGAAAGTTCCTGTATTTGGGATGATTTGTAATGGTATAGTTTATACGAAAGTTGTAAAGAATACTAAAGGAAAAACATTACAACCTATCATACGAGCAATGGTTAAAGAAGGTTCCACTGTTGTTACCGATGGTTGGCTAGCTTACAATGGTCTTTCTAAAGATTATAAACATCGAGTTATCAAGCACAACAAAGGTGTTTATAAAATGGGACCATATCATACTAATAGTATCGAAGGATTTTGGAGTCAATTGAAACGAGGTATCATAGGTATTTATCACGTAACAAGCCCAAAACATCTACATAGATACTGTGACGAATTTTCATATCGATATAATACACGTAAGATGTCAGATGGTGAAAGATTTAATTTATCATTATTAAATGCTAACGAGAGATTAATGTATAGGGATTTAGTAGCATAGATCATGAGCTACTGAAACTACTGAAAACGAGGTATCAAGAATTCTTGAATTCTTATATGATGAATTATCTTTGTCAAGTAGATATTTACAATCAAATTCCTTCACCATTACAGGGGGAGATTGTTTAATTATACATACTTATATAATATTAAAACAATATACCATGAAAACCCTTTCAGATCACATTCAGGAAAGTTTCGCACCTATTAAAGAAGATCAAGAAACAGTTGTAGAGAATCTAAATGACAACAAGGAAGAAGTTGTTGAATCTGTAGAAAAAGAAGAACCGTCTGAATAGAGAGTGTTTAATAATCGAACATAATAGTATAACTGCTTAACAAATAGTTTTATTTACTATATTGTTTTTATAAATTTGTAAAATATTTTAAGAACAAATGTTTGCTATCAATTTGTCTTAAATGTAAGAATTAGACTAGGTATTATTACTCAGTTATAATTGCATTTTGGAATTTACATAAAATTATTTTTTGAAAAATTAGGGCGATATCAAATTTATGCTATATTTGATCAATATTATTCTTAATAAAAACAAAAGAGCTATATAATTGTAGTTTGAATTAATACCTTTGCAAATAATTTGAGTTTCTTAAAAGAAAAATCTAATTTCAATTTAGATGCCGCCAAAATACTGATCGATGAACATAGTTGCTATGCACCAAGTGTACATTGTTCATACTATGCTGTTTTTCAATACATTTCAACTACATTAAATCGTTTAGGAGAAACATATGAAGAAATTTCTTCGACAATTAATAACTCGAGAGGACAACGAAATCAGTTAAATTCTCATGATTACCCAATAAAACTTATGGTTAATAAGGTAACTGAAAAATCTGATACTTATTACGGAAATACTGTAAAAAATAAAATAAAAGAATTAAAGACCTTTAGGAAAATTGCAGATTATGATAATGTTCAAGTTACTATTGACGACAGTAATAAAGCTTTAAGTCTAGGAATTGAAATTGTGAGTCTAATAAAAAAGAAACTATCATGAAAGAGTCTATCATCTTTTTAAAAGAAAAATTAGTTGAATTATACAGTGAACATTCACACCTAGAAATTAGGTATGAATACAAAAGTATAATTAATACTCATGTTGTAGAAGTTAAACCTGTTCATTGTTTTAATTCTGATCGACCATATATTCTTAAACAGATAGAAGTTGAAGATGTTTTCGAAAATACATTTTTTGGTGAGGACATTGTATTTATAACCGATGATTCTTTAATAAAGGTTAATAATCCTATTTTAAGTTTAGGTGTTAGTACTATAAATGTTGATCTTTCGGAGTTTGAACAACAAAAAGTATCATTTGTTGTCGCACAACCTTGTTTAACGTATGATGCATATATAATACCTCAGGATTTCGATGTCTTTATTGCACCTCCTGATAATAAAAATGATATATCAAACATTAAAGACTCTGGAGTTAAACTAGAGTCTTTTTTATTTTAAATAATTTCTACAATGATAAAAGCAGAGCAAACAATAGCATTTAGGTTTAAAGATTTTAGAATTTCTAAATTTTCGTATGAGGAAACTGAAAAGGAAAATAGTGAATTAGAAATGGGATTTCATCCGTCAGGAAGATATAATGAAAATTCTGGATTATATGAGTTATTTTTTACGTTTACAGCAACTGAAAAAGATGCAAATAAAAAAGTTATTAAAGTAAAATCCGTTTCAGAATTTTTATTTGATCAACCGTATAAATTTGAAGATATTCCATCATATTTCTTCACTAATTCAATTCCTATTATCTTTCCATATATGCGATCGTTTATTAGCACATTAACACTTCAAGCTAATGCAAATGTTTTAATGCTAGGCTTAATAAAATTTGCAAATGTATCAGAGCCGCTAAAAGAAAACACAGAAGTTATAAATAGCTAATGTGATAAAAATGAAAATCCAGTTTAAAATGAAAAAACTGTCCCAAAAAGTTAGACATCATTTTGGGACAGTTTAATTTTTCTTTTGCAGTCAATATATTTCTAATAACTTCTACTTGTACTATTATAGAAACTAGATAATGCATAAGACTTTGTAGCTTCCACAGTAGATACCTTGTTATTGTAAAAAGCTAAGAAATCACGATTGTCTTCCAAATCTCCAATTGTTTTCAATTTCTCATTTAAGGAATCAAGATTTTTATTAAAACTTAACTTTTCTTGCTTTGTGAATTTATCAGAGTCATATCTTTTCTGACCTAATCGATTCAAATAAGTATGCTTCTTAATTATTGCATTGCAAGTATTTACATTTGTTTGTGCTGATTGTAGTAATGTCAAATATTTAGTTTTCCATGTTTTATATTCAACAGTATTTCCAAGATTTTTAAAATTGAACTGATCAGTCTCAACTTCTAATTGACCCATAAATTTATTGGACATAACATAAAATAATTCATCTGTACTTATTTTTTTGATGATTGGGAATCTATCGAAAGTGCCACCTAAATTTTGATAAGATTCATTTTTCTCTGTAAACAGTTCATTTTTCATGAATCTATTTGGAATTTCTTTATTCGAGAGCATATAGTTATCAGGTAATTTGATAAAATCTCCTGATAAAACATTTAGCTCAACAGGATTCTCTGACATCACATATATTATTGATTTATCTTCAAACGCTTTAATAGTAACAGGAAAAATTTTGAAAGATTCTACTTGGTACTTTTCAATAATTTGTTTGGAAAACTCTGGAGTGATTTTGAGTTTTTCTTGACTAAATGTCTTGGTAGTAAATAGAAATGTGGAAGAGGAAATAATGGCGTACGTCAAATGCATGCAGTACTTTTGATAGTGCTTTTTCATTTTGTGGTAATTTGGATTTATAAATGTTTATTGCAAAAATAAGCGTGGACATTACACCAAGCTAAATCCAGGATTACCACACCCTTAAACAAGCAATGATGCAAAGCCACGCCATGACGGCGTACCTCACATACATTATTTGCTTGTTAAATCGAGAAGCTGTTGAGCTTCAGGGTGGTAATTCGGATTTAGCAATAACGTAATTAAGCACGAATATTTTTACAATACAAAAATAAATAAAAAGAACGAGGCGGAATAATGAAAGTCTATAATGTTTTGATAGTTTATGAACAGAATATCTCTGATTTTGCTTCTGAAAGGTGGTTATATTATACATAATCTAAACATCTATTTCTATGTTCAAACTTCGTCTGTATAAAATTTTAAGTACCTTTATTCCTTATTTTAAAAGGAAATTTATGAATATTGTATATAATCTTATTAAAAGTACTGTCGACAATTATATTCGAGGATATTTTAGGAAAGATTTATTTACAATCGTACCGCTTACTAATTCAGTAAAACCACATAGTGTTAAATATGCAGTAACATATCAAAATGTGAACTTTTCAATTGAAATAGAATATATTAACAATCAAATAGAAGTATCATTTATTTCAACTGAATTGATTTCTTCTAAAACAGCATTGTTTGAAATAAATAATTTTGTGCAATTTGTAGAATTAATACCTCAAGGAAATTTACTAAAACAAATTCAATACGTCTTAAATCAATAAAATCTCTTATTTCCCACTAATCGTCTTATCTACCAATGAACTTTTATCTGCTTTAGGAACTTCTATGGCAAATGCTGTACGATTTAAAGCATCCAATTCTTCATCGACAAGTTTTTCTTCAAAAGCCTCTTTTAAAGACTCATTGTTAAATGTTTCTTGAATGTGTTGTGATAATGGTTTCATAGTTTGTATTTTTATAGTATATATATTAAAAACAAAAACCTATATTTTTAAGGTGTTGCTAGTTGGTACACTCAAGTATATAGGTATCTTTTTTTAATATGAATTTCACGCAGATTAAAAAGATTTAGGCAGATTCACGCAAATTAATTTTAATAAAAATCTCTTTAAATCTGCTTTAATCTGTAGAATCTGCGTGAAACAAAATTATTCTAATCTTTTTATCAAGATAGTTATTGGGATAAAAAAGATTCACACAATTTTTTTAATATGAATTTCACGCAGATTAAAAAAGATTTAGGCAGATTAACGCAAATTAATTTTAATAAAAATCTATTTAAATCTGCTTTAATCTGTAGAATCTGCGTGAAACAAAATTATTCTAATCTTCTTATCAAGATAGTTATTGGGATAAAAAGAATCACACAATTTTTTAATATGAATTTCACGCAGATTAAAAAAGATTTAGGCAGATTGACGCAAATTAATTTTAATAAAAATATCTTTAAATCTGCTTTGATCTATAGAATCTGCGTGAAACAAAATTATTCTAATCTTCTTATCAAGATAGTTATTGGGATAAAAAAGAATCACACAATTTTTTTAATATGAATTTCACGCGGATTAAAAAAGATTTAGGCATATTGACGCAAATTAATTTTAATAAAAATCTCTTTAAATCTGCTTTAATCTGTAGAATCTGCGTGAAACAAAATTATTCTAATCTTCTTATCAAGATAGTTATTGGGATAAAAAGAATCACACAATTTTTTAATATGAATTTCACGCAGATTAAAAAAGATTTAGGCAGATTGACGCAAATTAATTTTAATAAAAATCTATTTAAATCTGCTTTAATCTGTAGAATCTGCGTGAAACAAAATCATTTTAATCATTTTATCCCGAAGTTTCGGGAGTGGCAAAAAGAAAACTTTAAAAATATTATATTCGTACTCTTATACCAGAATTACCAAAATAATATAAAAAATGGAGAATATTACCGTAATTATCATGTTACTATTTGGAGTCGCTTTTCTGAGTCTTGTTAGTAAAAAGTACAATTTCCCCATTCCGATTGTGTTGGTACTTTGCGGTGTGGTGATCAGTATTATTCCTGGACTTCCGGTAATTGCATTAAGTCCCGAAGTGGTATTTATTGTCTTTCTGCCGCCGCTTTTATATCATGCCGCCTGGTACACCAGTTGGGCTGATTTTAAACAAACTATTCGACCAATTACGCTTGCAGCTGTCGGTTTGGTTCTGTTTACCACGGTTGCTGTTGCGATTGCCGCACATATGTTGATTGATGATATTTCCTGGCCGTTAGCGTTTCTTTTGGGCGCAATAGTTTCGCCACCAGATGCGGTTTCAGCAACTTCTATTACCAAAGGTTTGGGTTTGCACCCGAGATTAATTGCGATTCTAGAAGGCGAAAGTCTGGTGAATGATGCCAGTGGTCTGGTCGCTTACAAATATGCGTTAACCGCGATTACAGCCGGAAATTTTGTGCTTTGGCAAGCAGGATTAAACTTTGTTGTAATGTCGGTATTAGGAATTGTGATTGGTTTAGGTGTTGGATATGTGATGAGTTTTATTCATAAAAGATTTGTTTGTGATGAAGTAATTGAGGCAACCTTAACGCTTTTAACGCCTTTTGCCTCTTATTTAATTGCCGAACATTTTGAAGCTTCGGGAGTTTTGGCCGTTGTGGCAACCGGACTTTTTCTTTCGGCCAGATCGGGAACGATTTTCACGCACGAAAGCCGAATGACGACAGGAACGATTTGGAGCGTTTTAACGAATATCTTAAACGGTTTGATCTTTATCTTAATCGGATTGCAGTTGCGACAAATCATTTTGGGAATTGAGCATTATTCTGGTTGGTCCTTATTTGTTTGGGGTGCTTCGGTAAGTTTGGTCGTGATTCTGGTGCGTTTTTTATGGGTGATTCCGGCAACTTTACTTCCACGATATATCAGTAAAAAGATCCGTTTACAGGAAGAATTTGATTTTAGAAACATGATTGTTTTCGGTTGGTCCGGAATGCGTGGTGTCGTGTCGATGGCGGCGGCTTTGGCACTTCCGTTAATGATGAATAAAACGGAGGTTTTCCCTCTAAGGAACCTCATCATTTATCTGGTGTTTTGTGTGATTCTTTCCACTTTGGTCATTCAGGGACTTACATTGCCGTGGCTGATCAAAAAACTAAAAATTGAAAAATATTCTATTCTTGCCGAAGAATATGAGATTCGAAACATCATCGTTTCACAAACTATTACCCATATCGAAGACAATTTCTCGTTGCTCAACGATGACTTGCTTCACAACATCAAAAGCAAGTACGAAGTAAAATTCAACCGCCTTCAAAAAACGGAACTTCCTGCCAACTTCTTCGGAAAAGGAAATTTAGTGGGAGGAGAGATCTTCAATGATTTTACCAAAATTCAAATCGACTTGCTGAATGTTGAACGTGACAAATTAGAATCGATGCATAAGTCTGGTTCTGTCAATGAGGAGATTTTTAGGAAGATTGAAAAGGAATTGGATTTGGAAGAGACTAGATTGTGGATGGAAATGTATGAGGAGTAGGAGATTGATTTTGTTTTAATAATTCAATATCGCATATTGCGATATGCGATATGATGATTTCTATGGTAGTCATGATTACGAAGATATTGTATATTTGTTAGATAAAAACCTTTAAGAAATATCGAAGAAGTTACAGCTGATATTTTAGCTTTAGAAAAAGAAAGCGATGGTTTAATTGTTGAAATTTTAGCATTAAAATAAAATGGATAAGTCAGTAAATGATATTAAAGCTTTAATAGATAATTTTAATGCTGAGTTGGAAAAACATCTTCCTGCCTTAGAAAAAGAAGTGGACAGGATTATTAGCGAAAAATGTACCGATAATAGTACCATAGAGTTTTTGCTTGACAATTTATTATCATTGACAATACTTGGTGTTGGAGATGCTTTATACATTAAATTAGTGGACTATTATAAAACCGTTGATACTGAAGGGGCACTTTTTTATTGGAACCGATATGACAGCCAGGACGAATAAAAATTATGTTGAATAGAAACTAATCTAAAAATTGTAGTTGTACTGTCACGACAATTAAGTAGGGTTATTCAATATTATAAATTGTACAGAAATGAGTGCCGAAATAGAGATATACAAAGGTTTACTAACCGACATTAAAAATAGGGTCCGTCAAGGACAATTAAAAGTCAATCTTGCAGCCAATGCCGAAATGTTGGTCACCTATTGGGACATTGGTAGAATGATTTATAACCAGCAGCGACAAAAAGGCTGGGGAAAAGGCGTTATCCCCAAATTGGCTATCGATTTAAAAAACGAACTGGCTGAAGTGAAGGGATTTTCCGAAAGGAATATAAGAACGATGGTTTCTTTTTATACTGAATATTCTAATTTCTCAATTTGGCAACTACCCGTTGCCGAATTAGAAACGAACACAATTTTGCAACTGTCCGTTGCCGAATTAGAAAATGATGCAATTACGAAATTACCCGTTGCGCAATTAGAGGTTATTAATCAACAACTAATTACAAAAATTGGCTGGGCACATCACATCATATTAATTCAAAAAATAAAAGATTTGCCCATACGCTATTGGTATATGCAACAAATCTTGAAAGAAGGTTGGAGCCGAGATACTTTGCTAGCACAAATAAAAAGTAAAGTTCACGAACGGCAAGGTGCATTGGTTCATAATTTCGACAATACGCTTACCAATTCTCATTCACTTTGGGCAAAGCAAACCTTTAAAGATCCTTATATTTTTGATTTTATTACACTCGCAACCGAGTTTTCTGAAAGAGAACTGGAGTTGGAACTCGTAAAACACGTTGAAAAATTTCTACTCGAATTAGGTGCTGGTTTTGCCTTTGTAGGCCGACAATACAAACTAGAAATCAGTGACAAAGATTTTCAGCTAGACCTACTATTTTACCATCTCAAAATGCGTTGCTTTATTGTTATAGATTTGAAAAAAGGTGATTTTATGCCCGAGTATGCAGGTAAAATGAATTTTTATTGCTCGGCAGTTGATGATTTATTAAAACACGAAACCGACAAGCCTACTATAGGTTTGATACTATGCAAAGGCAAAGACAAAATTTTTGCCGAATATGCCTTGCGGGACCTAAACAAACCCATTGGAGTTTCTGAATATGAACTCACACAATTATTGCCAGACGACCTTAAATCGAGTTTACCTAGTATTGAAGACATTGAAAAAGAATTTTTTGAACCTAACAATACTCCTGAAAATGAAAACTAGTCTGCAAAGACACAAAACTTACAAACCAAGCGATGTAGAATGGTTGGGAGAAATTACGGATGATTGGGGGATGTTTAGATTCCGTAAAATTCAATTCCTTTTTGTTTTAAAGGGTTTGTACTCCATTTTAACCATTCATTTGTGTATGGATTGTAACCGCATTTTAAAGGTTTTGAGAATAAGTTTTCTGGTTCTTCGATATAGGCACGGCAATCTGTACAAATGTGTCTAAACTCGCAATCCTTACAACCTGCTATTTTATCTTTGGTGATATTCCAATATTTTTTGAAGAGAGGTTGATCTAAAACTTCTTCTAAAGTAGTATCTTTTACATTGCCGAAACTTGCAGACATCGACGGACAGTTTTTTATATAGCCATCTTTGTCAATAGATATCTTTCTGTTTAGGCAAGTGTTGTGGTGAAGGGATTCACTGAAAAGTTTGATGTTTGAATAGAAATATTCATCTTTTATTATTCCGCAATTTTTTTCGTTAATAATGTTTCTTGCTGTGAGCATTATATAACCCATCTGTTGTCTTAAAGGTTCAAAACTTTTGTCATAAGGCGAATTAAAAATTATGATCGAATGTATCCTGCTGTTTTCTGATAATAGTATATTTAATTCTTCCAATTTAAATTTCTCATGATAGGGAATTATAAAATCAATCGAAACAATTCTGGACTTTTCTTTTTTTAATAATTCAACAATACTTTTTATATAATCAAGACTTATTTCTTTATAAAACCTCAACTGAATATAAGAACATTTTAAGGATTCGAATTGAGGTATTAAAGCCTTAAAATCATGCATCATTTCATCGTATTGATATTCAAAATCATTTTTTATAGCTCCAATGGTTTTGCCATTGTACGGTTCTAAAATATCATATAATCCATTGGGAATGAAATAGAAATTGTTATTCTTGGTATCACAAATAATACTTCTGTTAATTCCTTTAACGGGAATACAGTCGGCAAAAAGAATAAAGTTAGATTGTTTCAAATCAGATTATTTTAGAAATTGGTTTGACAAATGGTTTTGAGATATTTTTAGAATTTTGATAAAATCTAATTGCAATCAGATTACTTTTTGGTTTTGTTTGATTTTGTGGTTGTTTATCTACTTTAGATTTTAAACCATTAAAAATATTGATTGGTTTTTTGTTTTCCATTTTTTAAGATTTCAGCTAGTTTATTTTCCAGATAATAATTGCAGGTGTTGTTCATGAAGCTTACTTGTCCTGTTGGGTTTATTTCAAGAAAATAATAATCACCATTACAATACATAAGATCTGCCGAACCATAATTGAGATGGAATTTTTTAAAAACCTTATCGAGTTTTTCTTCAATGTTTATGGGCAATTTAAAAGGGACAATTCTTATATTATCCATTTCAATAAACTTTGTTCTATAATCAATTGTATCGTCAAAAATGTGAATAGCGATTGAATAAAAATTACCATCGATATAAATCACCCTAATTTCAAAATCGGCTATTATTCTTTCCTGAAAAAATGAAATAGCAAATTCAGTAGATGTTTTCTGAAGGATTTCTGGAGTTATTAGAAAAGTTAAATTAAAATTATACAAATAATCATCATCCTGATAATAGAGTGTATCCAATATCCTTTTAGAAACAATTCCGTTTTTGTTAGCAAAAATATCATAGAATGCCAGCAATTTTTCTTTACTGCCGGTTATTAAAGTATGCGGAATTTTCAATCCCTGTTCTTTTGCTTCCAGCATGATATCAAGACGGTTCGTTTCGAAATCAGCAATTCTTTTTCCGATTTTTTTAATTGATTTTTGCAGCATAAAAGCATCGTTGAGAACTTCATAACATTTATTCTCATAATCACTTCCTCCAGAATTAATACAGCCGCCATTGAACCAGATACTTTGAATTTTTTCTAATTCTATATTTTCTAAATAACCGGTTTTTAATACATAAGAACTTTTTTCATTGCTAAAATCCATTGCTTCAATACTGACTTTATCAGATTCGCCGATCCTTACAAAATCTTCGTCTAGACAATCCATAACATTATTCACAAAATCATCGACGTCTTTGCTATATATCAAAATCATAACCTATTTTTTTATTTGTCATAAAACTCCCAGTCATCCGTAAGTTTCATGATTAAATTGCAGTTTTCTTCATAATAGTCATCTGCTATTTTTGGGTTTTTAGGGTTGTAACCTTCAACTAAAAAATTGCCATAATCCATAATAAAGCTATTAGGATTATTGAATTTGAAACTTATTTTTCTAATCTCAACATCACTTCTTGTTCCGCAGGATTTCAAGTTATACAAGTTGCCTTTATAGATACGAAAGCAAGATCCAAATTCATTGCCATTATTACCACTTCGTTTACTGTCATATTCAAAAGAAGCAATGCTTTTATCGAGTATTTCGGTTAGAGCAGGCAAATTATCAGGCTTTTGTTGCAGGGCATGAATAATTAAAATATTAAAATGAGGAAAAGGGATCAATGCGGTATCCCTTTTTACAAGGGAGCCTATTTTTTCTTCGGATGGGTACCCTTCTTTTTTTAATAAATCGATAAATTTACCGGTAACTGTTTCGGTTGTTTCATATAATATTTTTGGACTTTTTCGGTTTTCCAATCCATACTCAGCTTGGTCTTCGTTTTGTAGATCTGTTAATTCTTTTTTTAGATTTAAATTCCATTTACTCTGAACTTTTTTGCAGATCGAATCGTATTTTAGACTAAAATTTTTCCATTCCGGATTTTTTCGAAAACCGTTAAAAATTTTAGCATTAAAATACGGCAATTCAATCCCTTTTAAGGCCAGTTTTTCGCTCCATACAAAAGCAGTTTTGATATCTCTGGACAAAATAGCACAACGAACAGCGTTATGAATATCTCTTGCATACAAAGTGGGATAATTTTGGCTCAGCAAATTATATTCTTCTTTAGCTTTGGCATATTGTCTGCTTAGAATATAATTCTCAGCTTTTTGTGTATAAGTATAATAAGTGATTTCTTGTTTTTGTGCTTTTTCTTTTTCAATATCTGCTATTAGGTCGTTAGCAGTAATCAGAGGTCTACAATTAATTTCTGTTTTGGGTATTATTTTTTTTTGTTGATTTTTTTTCGGGTCATAAATCATAGAACCTAAATCAAAAATCTCAGAATAGCTTGAGGATGAGCCAAATGCAAGCAAAGTGTTTTTTGTGACTTTTCCACTTATTTTAAAGGGCAGTCTTGTTCCTAGAATTGTTTTGTAGTGAGAATAATTCTTAAAATAAAAAGCAGGAAATGTGTCCAGAATTGTAGAAGCCTGATCTATTTCTTTGTTTTTCAGTTTTACTTCTACACTATCTTTATTAACAATCTTACCCAGATAACGAGCCTTTAAAGTATCTGTTTTTTCTCCGATAAAAATGTCAATGTAGTTTTTTGTTTTTTTTGTTTTAAATAGTATGTTTGAGCCCCAATCATCATTCCCACTCACAAAACCTTCTATGTCTATACTGTTATCTTTTGGGTTATAAGTACATTTACTGATCTCTACTTTCAAAAAACACATAGACAAATGTTCTACAAAAGTAAAGTTTTTATATGTCTTGCTTCGAAATGTTACTCCATAGTTAATAGTCCCTTTATAATTCCTGTCATCTACAAAATAAGATGTACTGTCATTTGATTTGGGAAGCCAATACATTTTTCCATTCCATAAATTATATACTTCATCAAAGACTTTGTTTTTTTCAAAATTCTTTTGATTATAAGTTATAAGTTTTGGTTGGCTCTGTCCCGATGACACATTGATAAAAGCAATGTTTATTAGAATAATTAGCGTTATTATATAAGTTTTTCTCAAAATAATAAGTTTAGTAAATTAAACAAGGAATGGAAGCCTATTTTGGTTGTGTAAAAACGAGTCTGAATTTATTTTAAGGATTCAGACTCGTTCAATTGTGACAATTATTTTATTAAGAGAAAATAACTTATCGCAAAGGAAGACGATCTTCTTCTGTTAGTTTAAGAATAGGGTCACATTGACGGACGTTAAATCTGTCATGAAATGTTAGATGTCCTCCTCTTTCAATATCATAGCCATAGTCATATTTCTGCAGCTTACCCGCATGTAGACCACAAACGGTTCCTGGATCCGATTTAATACCACCTCCATTTAGCATAAACAATTGTTCTTTTTTTAAAGTACAGTCTTTAAACTTGTCTAATTTTAAACTTTCTAAATTCATAATTTTTAGTTTTTTAATTAATAAATAGTTATCTTAAAATAACCAACATCAATTTAATTTTCTGCAACGTGCACTTTGCTTTAATGAAAATAAAAGTAAGATTTTGATTACCACAAGTATAAGTGTTATTTTTGTATTATAATATTTTTCTTAAAAATAATAATGTTAAAATAAATTTTTTTCCACTATCTGGAGATTACTTGTTCTAAACTTTCAGTGTTTTTATTTTCAAGTGCTTTCATAGTTTCTATTTTGTTTATTATCTGGCAAGTACATTTAACGAAACAGTGTATCGAACCAATAAATGATTGTATCTTACAAATGGCACTTGTTTTCTACCAAAATCTATTTTTTAAAAGAATTTTAAATATCTTTGAAGTATGAGTACAGCAACAAAACCAAAACATATAGGCAGAAATATTAGCCGAATCAGAGAGTTACGTGATATGAAGCAAGAGACTTTGGCCGAGGCAATTGGTATAAGTCAACAATCTATATCTAATATTGAAGCGAGCGAAAGTATTGATGAAGAAAAACTTAAAGCAATAGCTGAAGTATTAGGTGTTTCTGTTGAAGCAATAAAAAATTATAGTGATGAATCTGTTTTTAATATAATTTCAAATACTTATCATAACACAAGTAGTGATAGCTCAACATTGATTTCAAGTTCTGTGAATTTTCAACCCACATTCAATCCTTTAGATAAATTGATTGAAGCTTATGAAGAAAATAAAAAACTTTATGAGCGTTTGGTTCAGGGAGAAAAAGAAAAAGTTGAATATTTAGAAAAATTATTGAAAGGGAAATAGGGTTTTTGTTTTGTTCTTTTTATGATAATTACAATTTATCCTTTTAATCGCAGGGTTGCCCAAATACGAAATTGCGTTCCTCGATGCAATTTTACTCTGTAACCTACAGAAATTATGACATCAAGATTGTAAAAATTAGGCGCTTTTTGCACAAATTCGGAATTTCCGAATTTGTGCATACACAAGCTTTCCTGAAGTTCTCCTTCTTCAAAAATATTTTTAATATGTTCATTAATAGTAGATTTGGCTTTTCCAAATAATTGTGCCATTTGGTCTTGAGTTAGCCAAACTGTTTTTTCTTCAAGTCGCACATCGATTTTAATATTGCCTTTCTGATTTTGATATATAAGTATTTCTCCCGTGTTCATATTAATCTGTTAGTCAATAAAATTAGTTCAATTTTCGATAGTTCATTTTATTCAAAAAAGCCTAGTGAACCCTAAAAGCCCTAGCCCTGATGGGAGGGAAAATCCTTTTGTGCCGGAGTTCGGCACAAAAGATTGGAAGGACAGCAGGAAATAGCTCCTAAAACCTCAACTCAAAAACCTCCCAAACCCCAATAAAATCTGTATCCTGTATACCAAAACGTATAATAATTACACACTCAAAAACTACTCAAAAAAGCTAAATCGCTAGAATCCAGTAAAAAGTGATTATGGCACGTGGCTTGCAAAATGGGAATATGTGAATTCCTTTCCGAAAATTAAAAAAATGAAATCGGAAGGAAAGCAATTTTAAATAAAAGCCCATACATAGCAATCAAAAGTAGTGTCATATGAAAAGTGAAACCTTAACTTCAGAACAATTTTATACTTCAAATACCAATAGCGATAACGCTGGACATGCCTTAAATAGTTCCATTTTTCGTATTAGTAATGACAATGTAGCAACAAAAAAAGTAAGTGAGCGCACCAAAAGTAAGTTTGGCTTATTTGTACTCGTAAGTACCTTTGTCTTACTGTTTGTGGGGGCGTACTCCGTATATTATTTACAATCAGACTTTGATCAGTTTCAGCTTGATAGAATGAACTCTAACTGGGGATTTCCGTTTTTGGTGGTAGCAGGTTTGCTGTTTTTCTTTCAGACGGGAGTTTTTCTGTATAATTTATACTTGTTTATTAAATACAAACCAATCGAATCTGTTTCGGATGAAATGTTGCCAACCGTTACGGTAATTGTTCCTGCGTATAACGAGGGAAAACTGGTTTGGGATACTTTATTGAGTTTGGCAGAAAGTGATTTTCCCGCTCATAAATTAGAAATTTTAGCCGTTGATGACGGTAGTAAAGATGATACCTGGTACTGGATGCAACAAGCCAAAATAAAATTGGGAGATCGTTTGACAATTTTTCAACAACCTGAAAATGCAGGAAAACGTCACGCTCTTCACCGTGGTTTTGAATTGGGAATGGGAGAGATTTTTGTAACGGTTGATAGTGATTCGATCGTGAAAAAAGATACTTTACGTAATTTAGTAAGTCCGTTTGTGGTGGATGAAAAATGTGGTGCAGTTGCAGGAAATGTTCATGTATTGAACAGTAAAAAAGCAATTTTGCCAAAAATGCTTAATGTGAGTTTCGTAATGAGTTTTGAATTTATGCGTTCGGCAGAAAGTAAATTAGGTTCTGTTCTTTGTACTCCGGGAGCGGCAGCAGCATATCGTAAAACTTCAGTTTTTGCTTGCCTGGATGAATGGATCAACCAGACTTTTATGGGACAACCGTCTGATATTGGCGAAGATCGTGCGATGACGAATATGATTTTGAAACAAGGACAACATGTATTGTTTCAGAGAAATGCTTATGTGCTTACGAACGTTCCGGAAGAATATACGGGATTGTACAAAATGTTTATCAGATGGAGTAGAAGTAATGTACGTGAGAATATTGCTATGGCGAAATATGTTTTTACAGATTTTAGAGAAGGATCTAAATTTGGTGCCAGACTTTTGTGGCTGAACCAATCATTGAAAATTGTTATGGCGTATCCGTTTATGATTTTTATGTTTGTTTTTATCGCCATGCATCCCTTATTATTTTTGAGTTCTACATTATTGGGGATCTTAATTGTATCGAGTTTTCCAGTGTTGTTTTATGCTAAGAGATACAATCTTGCAGATTCGCTTTGGGCGTATTCTTATAGCGTTTTTTACACCTTCAGTTTGTTCTGGATCACACCCTACGCCATTGTTACCGCCAATAAAAGAGGCTGGCTGACAAGAGGTTTAGTCTAAGATAATTGTAATTAAAAAAATAGAAATTTGATTTGTTTTTTTTGCAACTCCTGTTCTTTCGAGCAGGAGTTTTTTTATGGAGTAAAACAATTTTGTTTTTTTTAGGAGCTAATCCCGCTATGCGTTACAATCTTTTGTGCCGAACCCCGGCACAAAAGGATTTCCACTTCTATCGGGGCTAGTGCAATCATTTTCATAATTAGCTGTATTATATTTCACTTAGCCCGTGGTTTCAACCATGGAAAACGAATCGTAATATATTGTTTAACCAACGGTTTAATCCATTGGCTAAGTTTTTCATATCAAGATTATTTAAAACTTTATTTCTAAATCTGTCGGATTTGTCAATGTTATTATTCAATAAAAAAAATAATAAATAAAAGAATGTTCATTCATTTATTATTTTATCTTTGTCAAAAATAATCAGTATGAGAGTAAGAGATGTAGACAAAGAAAAATTGGTAATCGAAATGGCAATTGATCAAATTGTACGGGACGGATTCCAGGGTTTCAGTATGAACAAGTTGGCGAAAGCTTGTTCGATTTCTGTTGGCACGCTCTATATTTATTACAAAGACAAAGATGATTTGATCCAAAAAATAGGTGCCATTATTGCGCTGAAGTTTTTTACCGGTACAGTAAAAGATTTTTCGTCCGAAATGTCATTTGAGGAAGGTTTATGGAAACAGTGGGAAAACCGCGCCAACTTTACCATGAAGTATCCGAAAGAAGTTGCATTTTTTGAGATCATAAAACATTCGCCTCATTCAGAAACTATTCTGGATTCTATTAAAGAGTTTGCAGATTTTAGAAAGATTATGAATGAGTTTATGGATAACGGACTTCGTAATAACGAACTAATTCCGATGACATTTGAGGCTTTTTGGTCTGTCGCTTACGGACCGTTATACACATTGTTGAACATGCATACTGAGGGTAAGAGTATGGGAGGAAGACCCTTTAAACTTACCAAGGAAATTATGAAAGAAGCTTTTACCGGTACAATTAAAGCTTTAAAACCATGAAAAATTATGGAAGCAAATTTGAATACCATACACGTTTTTAAAACGAATATTAAACAAAGAAATCCAGACTGCGAGATGCATAAAACACTGGATAATCATTCGGATATACAACAATGGAGCATCGATCATGAAGATGTTGATTGCGTGCTTCGTGTCGTTTCGGATGTATTAAAACCTGATGCCATTATCGATATGATCAATGAGTTTGGTCACGAATGCCAGGAATTATCTTAATCAAAAAAAATAACCAATTTATATGGAAAAAACTATTGGGGACAGCCCCGCATTTACTTCACGCCAAAAAATCATTATTGCGATATTAGCGCTTTTACAATTTACTGTTATCCTTGATTTTATGGTTATTTCTCCGCTGGGAGATATCTTAATGAAAACCATGAATATGACAACTGCAAACTTTGGTTTTGCGGTTTCTGCATATGCTTTTAGTGCCGGAATTTCGGGATTAATGGCGGCGGGTTTTGCTGATAAATTTGACCGAAAAAAACTTTTAATCTTCTTCTATACCGGATTCATCATTGGTACTGTTTTCTGTGCACTTTCAACAAGTTATACGATGTTGTTGATGGCAAGAATCGTTACCGGACTATTTGGCGGCGTAATTGGCTCCGTTTCTTTGGCGATTGTAACGGATTTATTCGTAATTCACCAAAGAGGACGCGTTATGGGTTTCATACAAATGGCTTTTGCCACCAGTCAGATTTTAGGAATTCCGGTTGGATTGTATTTTGCTAATAACTGGGGTTGGCATTCAGCATTTATCATGATTACCGTTTTAGGAGTCTTAATTCTGATTGGGATTATTACGCAAATGGAGCCAATCATCAAACATTTAGAAGTACAATCAGACAAAAGTCCGTTTTTACATCTTTGGCATACTTTGAGCAATAAACGATATCAGGTTGGTTTTGCTTCTATTGCTTTCCTTTCGGTTGGAGGTTTTATGTTACAGCCTTTTGGAAGTGCTTTTTTAGTCAATAATATCCATATTAGCCAACTCGAATTGCCTATGGTATTTTTCTTTACAGGACTTTCGGTTCTTTTTATAATGCCTTTGGTCGGAAAGTTAAGTGATAAAATAAGCAAGTTCAAATTGTTTGCAGCGGGTTCTATACTTTCTATCATTATGATTTTAATTTATACGAATTTAAATCCAATTCCACTATGGGAAATTGTAGTGATCAATATGATTTTGTTCATGGGAATTATGAGTCGTATGATTCCTGCAACTACGCTTAATACAGCTATTCCTGGATTGGAAGATCGTGGCGCTTATATGTCGATTTCGTCTTCTCTGCAGCAAATTGCTGGTGGAATCGCAGCGGTTTGTGCCGGATTTATTGTGCATCAAAAAACAAAAACGTCTCCGATAGAGAACTATGATATACTAGGATATGTAATTGCGGTAATTACACTTTGTACTGTGTTTTTGATCTGGAGAGTAAATCAATTGGTGAAATCGAAAGATACTGAAGCGAAAGAAGTAACGATATAATCTAATATTTCTTTTAAGAATTAAAAGCTTGTCTGTTGTGGACAAGCTTTTTTTATGGCCCATCGATTGTACAGATTGAACGGATTTACGCGGATTTTTATTTGTAATCTTGTCTTTGCGAGGAACGAAGCAATCTCATTTGCTAAATCAAGTTTTATTTTAATTATTAGTGTGGTTGCTTCGTTACTCGCAAGGACAAGATTGGGTTTTGATTGCGAATGATGGATTAAAATCCATCCCTACAATATATTTTGTTCCTGTGGAACTGCCTAAAAAATCCAGCGGAATGAATTTTTGTTGTAGCAATGGATTCTAGTCAGCTGAAACAAATAAAGTTTTGATTTTATCATAGAAATCGCAATGACAAATATTGTGGTTATTTTGTGTGAAATACTAAAACCTCAAACAAAATAAACTTTGTGTCTTAGTGCCCTCGCGGCTAATTTTTTCAAGAATTCCAGATTCCGGTTTGGGCTGTTTCTTTCGCGAAAGCGGAAAAATCTTTTGCTTTCCTGCCCAAAACTTTTTCGATGTCGAATGTTATAGTTGAATTTCTGCCGTCTAAGACTTGTTCGAAGAGGTAATTTATTAGCCAAATGTGATCTTCCGGAACTTGGTATTCTTGTAGCATTTGGTTGTATTCTTGTAAAGTTAAAGGCTGAAAAGTGATGTTTCGGCCAGTAACCTCAGCAATTTCTTTTATGACTTGTTTGAAAGTTAATAATCTTGGACCTGTTAATTCATACGTTTGTTCGTTGTGTTTATCTTCGAGAAGCGCCGCCGTAACAACATCGGCAATATCATTAGCATCTGTAAAAGGCTCCAATGCTTCTGCTCTTGGCAAAGCTACGATTCCGGCTAAAATTGGATCTAAAAAGAAGCTTTCGCTAAAGTTTTGATTGAACCAGCTTGCCTGAACAATCGTCCAGTTTTTGGCATTTTGCTTTACGATTTCCTCACAAATTTGCGCTTCTTTTTCGCCTCTTCCGGAAAGTAAAACCATTTTTTGAACCCCTAATTTTGTGGCAAGATTGGTGAAATTTTCAATTGAATCTTCTGCGGAGGGAATTGCTAAATCAGGTTGAAAAGTAATATAAACCGAATCTATATCCTGAAGAACTGCTTCCCAGGTTTCCGGTTTTTCCCAATCAAATGGAATTTTCTCCTTTCGGGAACCCAAACGAATTTCGATATTCTCTACTTGTTCTAATCTTTCGACTACTCTACGTCCTGTTTTTCCGTTGGAACCCAAGACTAAAATTTTGGTGTTTTTCATGATGATAGTTTTTAATTGATTACTGACACAAAGTTGCAGCCATTAAAAAAGAATCATTTGTCTGAAAAGAATTAAGATTTGTTTGAAAGGAATTGTTGCCGAACTTCATTTGGACGCATTCCGAATTTTTTATGAAAGGCATTCGAAAATGAACTTAAACTTTCATAACCCACTTCCCAAGCCGATTCCTGTACCGTTTTTTCGCTTTCGCGGAGTAATTCATACGCTTTATGAAGTCGTTCTTCCTGAACATATTTAAAAACAGGAATGCCAAAAAGTTCTTTGAAATTCTTCTTTAGTTTATTACTATTCAAACCTACCATTTGCGATAATTGCGTAATCGAAGGTGGTTTTGAATAACTATTGGTTACAATTTCTTTGGCTTTATACAGTTTGTTTTTGTCTATTTCTGAAAAGTCAATTTTTGTTCCTGTTGCTAAAAGTGCAAAGAAATGGGCGAGGAGTTCATTGATCTGACTTTTTAGAAACAATAATCTGGTATTGCCGGTATAGGTGGTATTGAAGATTTTTTGGACTGCCAATTGCATATCAAGCGTCATATAAAAAGACGGACCTTCTACAAAATGTTCTTTCGGGTTTAGTAATTCCGGAAGGTGATTTTCGAAGATTTCTTTTTCGGCCTGAGGCAAATAATGCAGTTTTTCAGGTTTTGTAAAAATACTGATGGATTGCAAGGGTTTGTGGGGTTCTATTTTATGTGCGAATTCTACTTTTTGATTTCCAAAAAAACAAATCGCCAAACCGGTTGTATTCGTTAGATATTTGGTTTGATTGTTATGCTTGATTTCTAACTCGACATTTCCCGAACCATAAAAAGCAAAACCAACTGCATCGCCTTCAATTTCACACTTCTGAACAAAAGTTTTAGAAGTATTAGATTGTTCGATTAAAACAATAAAGTTGTTTAATTCTATGATATCTGTTGTCATTGTTTTTTTGATATTTGGAACTGCATTGGCTATATTAATTTAAACACATAGATACATAGATCCTATGCGCTCAAAAAAAGGCGTTTTACTTATTTAAATGCACATAGAGCGCTATGCGAAAGAAATATGTTTCTTTTTGTTTGCTTTTTTACACATAAAATCTATGGTTCCGCGTGTTAAGTAGAACTTTTAGTGATCGTATAATACAAATATATTTGTCTTAAAAAAGCATGAAAAGTTACCATTTATTTTTAATTCGGCATTTACAATTGTCTAATTTTCATAAAGATAAGTTTCTTAAATTACTTTAAAATAAAAAGGGAATAGCTATGAAACTATTCCCTTTTGAGTATTGAAAATTATAGAATAAAGTCTATTTATGTTCTGTAATTGTGGATTGATTAAGTTTAATAATTCTTATTTTTTGATTTGTATTATCAGACAAGAAAAGGCGATCATTAAGTTGCGCTGTACTAACAATAGTTCCAAAAGGATTTTGTCCCATAATATCAGAAACATTCACTCTTGCATTGTATTTTTTGTCTAGAAATTCTGCTTTAGGATACAGACGCAAATAGTTTAAACTTCCAACGGTTTCGGATGTAATTGCCCAATCTTTGCTAAAGTGCAATGCAATAGGTTTAGCCTCAAAAGTAGTATTTGTTGGTTTTAAAGGTTCTGTAAGTGAAGCTGCAGCATTGGCTTTAATAGCGGCAATTTTGTAATACAAATAACTTTTAGCATCTCTTCCTGCAACGACTAAATTTCCGTCTTCAACATCCAAAGAATAAACCTGATCGTAACCGTTTAAGGTATTTAACAGCGCAATTGGTTTTAGATCCCAATTGCTGGTTTCAGTGATTTGTGTCGTTTCAAAAACCTTAATAGTAGTATTTTTTTCTTTTACAAATACTAATCCGTCTTTGACGATAACTCCAAAAACGTGTACAAAAGTATTCCACCATTGACCGTTTCCAACCGTATTAATTCCGGCATTTGTAGCTTCGTCCATTACAAAAAGTCTTGAATCAACGCTTCCGATATAAATACGTCCGCTATCAACACTAACCGAAGAAAGTTTGGTAAACGGAATTGTAGTTGTTCCTTTTGTATAAGCTGTGATTGTTTTGAGATGCGCTAATGTCAGTGCGTCAAAAATTTCCAGAACATCACCATTACAAACGTACAATTTGTTGTTTGCAATTGTAATTCCTTTTGGGTCTAATGTTCCGGTTCCGGTTCCAATTTTAGCGGCAGTAATAGAAGTTTCTTCTGTTGGGTAATAATAACTGTATTGCGGCGAATCATCTCCTTGGTTGTCATCTTTGCTGCAATTGGTAAAAAGGCAAAGTAACGCTATAAAAAAAGGTATTTTGTTCATGATAGTTTTGCGATTTATTTCCATTTTCCTTCTCCTTTATATTTTACTAAAAATGAATTTTTAGGATTAATAGTAAATATAGGTTTTTTGTAAGTACCTGTTAAATAAGCCGTTTTTGTATACGTTTTTAATACATCCGGATCAAGAAAAGGAAGATCATTTAAATAAATCAGATATTTATAAAACTCGGTTAACATTTCCTGCTGACCGCCGCCTTCGCCACTATTAGCCAAATTACTGCTGTGGCTGTATCCACTATGGTGAGAATATTCGTGTGACCAAACAGACATTTCGCCTTTCCAGTGTCCGGTTACATAACCGGATTCCCATTGCGAAGCTAATGCGCCACCGCCCCAGGCCGAACCTCCTCCAACCATTGCCATATTCAAAGTTCGGTTATCGATGTACGTATTATAAGTAGTTTCAATTTGAGCTTTGGTCAGATAATCATAAACACCGTTTGCAGCATCATCGTCCGCATTTCCGTGCCAGTTTAAGGCACCATTAACGGTAGCAGTTCCGGCTGTTGTTGCCTGCTCTTTTTTGAAACGGTCAAAATTCATGAACGTATCATAATACAAAGGATGACTGATTGCGTACGAATAATTGATAATCATTGTAATGGCTTCTTTGGCCAAAACAGGATTCATTGGTGAAAATTTATTAGGATCATCAGCAGGATTATTAAGGTGGTACTGCGTGCTGAATTGTACTAATCTGTTTGATTTTATCTTTTTGAATTTTTCGAATAAAGGATCACTCGATTCTACCGAAAACTGGATTGCACCAGAAGAAAATCCGTTGATTTTGTCAATGGTAACGGTTTTACCATCTTCTAATTTGTAATCATGTTTTCCATCTACTAAAGGAAGTTGGTGAAACGAACGATGAAAAGCCGGAACTTTTGTAAATTCCAGAACTACAAATCGTTTGTCATAGTTAGGTAATTTTGCATAGACTTTTACATCTGTAAGTCCAACTGGTGAATAAAGGGAAATTTGTACAGAATCTTTTCCTTTTTGAATGACTTGCATTGGCTGATTAACTCGAAACCAACGGTCTTTGTTGTCGTACATTCTCGAAGAACTTTCACCATCTTCAAACATGGTCATAGGCTTATTGCCTGCGGGTAAATTTGTTGCGTCGATACTCGACAAATACGTAGGATTGTAATTTTCATCTTTTGAATCGTCGCTGCATCCAACTAGGACTCCCGCGAAAAGTGCACAAGACAAAAAATAAGAAATGGGTTTTCTCATAAGGTTTTGTAGGTTAAATTTGGGTTTAATTCTAAAACGCAAAACTATCAATATCATTATTAAAAACAATAATATTGACAGAAAATTGCTATTTTAATTTGTTGTATAAGTAGCTTTTTTTAGATTTTTGTTACATTGAAATTGTTCGTTTTTCTTTAAATTGTTATTAAAACGAAGGTAAAAAGGAGTTCGAATAGGGACTTTTAAATTTGATTAAAAATGTTTTAGGTTTGATTAGAAATTAAGTGTTTGAGTATTCTAATAAACTTTATTGATAATCAAAACGATTGAAAAGATTCAATTGCTTTGTTATTCTGCCAGATCTATAATAAAAAAAGCTCTCAACTTGAGAGCTTTTTTTATTCTTATTTTTAGTAAAATCTTTTTATTACTGCAACTCTGTTGGTGGTAGTACCTAGAGTAACATAAATTTTGTCATTGACAAAAACTGAAAGCCTGGCGGTTGTAAATCCTTTTATCTGCTTTATAATTGTGTTTGTTGATTTTTGTAGTAAACATAATTTGTTTAGATTGTAATCTTGAATAATCAGATAGTCAGAATTGGAAGGATCTTGAGTTATTCCATACACTAATGATAGAGTAAAATCTCCACTGCCTGTAATTGTATTCAATAAAGAATAAGTATCTAGATCGTAAACTTTGATATTAGCACTGGTATGCCCTGCAACATACAACTTTCGAGCAGTTGTATCTATTTCAATTCCTGCTGCTTTATCTGCATTAAAAGATGTAATTAAAGTTAAATCAGAGATTTTATGTACTGATATTTTAGAAATAGGTTGGCTTACAGCTCCATAACAAGAGATAAACATTCTGTCAGTCGAGTGATCAAAACGGAAATCTCTATAAACGGACTCTGTTGGTACGTAGATAGCATTTAAAGTTATTGAATAATTAATTCCTGATATTATATGTACTTTTCCATTAACATTATCTGAACCAACAAAAAATCTATTATTTACAGAATCAAAACCTATAGAAGCAATAAAGAGATCTAAATTGGATGCAAGTATAGTATTTAACACTTTAAATGTTGTTGCATCTATAAAAGTAACTTTTGTTTTAAATTCAACAATTGCAATTCTATTTCCAGTAACATCATAAGCAATACCAACTGGATTTGCATACGTTGTAGATAAGTAATCTATAACGTTAGGGTAAATTGAATAAAAGCCAATCATAATATTATATCTCCTCCCAAAGCTCCTTGATTTAATGCTCTAGCCAAGATCCTAGCTTGTGAATATTGCGCTCTTAACTTTAACCTATTATCCGGTGAAATCAACGTTGCGTTTGATCCTGCAACAAATGAAACCGCACCAGTACCAATACTTATAAATTCCCACCATTTACCCGCTGTTATTCCAGTTGGAAAAGTAACAACAACGGCACTAGAAGAGTTAATTACATATAACTTACCCGAATCAGTTAAGGAAACTGTAAAACTAGCAATTTTACTAACTTCGGTAATATCTAAATTAACAACTGCTATCTGAGGCTTTGTATAGCCATCCCACAAGTAAGGTGCATCAATTTTTAATTGTTGAAACATCTTCGCATTTCCTGCAATATTTGGATGCACAGAATCAGTCCAAAACAAGGAAACATCTTGTGTAAGACCATCATTACTAACTGTCACTGCTTTTGCAAAATCAACATAGTTATAAGCGCCTAACCTTATCCAATCATTAGCTTGATTAATAAATGTTTGGCGATCTGATCTTGGAACTATAGTTGCTAATACAGGAATTGCACCAGATGCTTGTATTTTGCTAATGTATGTTTGAATTCCAGCTAACCACGTCGCATACACAGTATCGTTAGAGCCTATGTCTACTAAATGATATGTGGGTGAGAAGAAATCAATATCATTTCGAGTATTAATTGTTGATATATCTTCACCACCTCTTCCTGCAATAGCAACATCACCATTTAATGAATTAAACAGTAAGTTTGAATATGTCTTACCGGAATCACCTTCAGCATACAGTGCATAACCTTCAACAAATGAGTGACCAGTTACAAGAACTTTCGGAGCGTTTGGAAATTCACTTGAATAAGTAAACCTTTTAAGTTTAATATTTCCTGAGTTAAACATTACTCCCGGAGCACCCCATTGGCGACCAATACCTGAAATTGTTTCAGTTTCTTGATTATACGTTAAGGAAATTGTATTGTTTAGGTTGGTTGTATCAGTAAATGTAAATGTTGTAAAAGCCTTGTTTTTCTTCAATTCTAACAAATATTTTCGGTTCGCTACAATTGAAAAAGGAATACTAATGCTTTTTGCGACAGTGGGAATAGTTGTGGAACCATCCCACGATGCATATATTTTTAACATTGATGTTGAACAATCTACTTGAGCGACTGTGCCAAATTGATTTAAAGTTGTTGGTTTTCTAATTAAAGAAAAAACAGATGCGGTGTTTATTATTTGAACTAATGCTCGTGACGATACTTGATCAATAGTAGTATATTTATTTAATAAAGCCGAATTTCCCCAACCTCCACTACTAGAAATTGCAATTCCATCACTACCAACAGACCAACCATCGCTTAATGTTAATGATGCCGTTCCATCTTCAAAATTATCATCAAATATTGAAAATGATTTCAGAGAATTGCCTACTGATAAATTTCCCGAACCTAATAATGAGGTTCCGTTAATAGTTTTAATATTAGTACCCGACACTAATGTAGCTTGTTTACCTGATAATGCCGGAACTGTTGGCGCATCTGCTGTACCGCCTAAATCACCATTTAAGCTGACTAATCCTTTTGTCGAATCAGTGGCATCTAGCAAATCATCAGTAGTAGCAATTTTATACGTACCCGCAGGTTTATTTTCTGGGAAATCATAATTTGCAAATCCAGAGGCCGTCCTATTATTGAATCTTAGATTGTTTCCTATTCCGGTATTAAAATCACCTGAATAAATACCAGCTACTTTGTGTTGTAGGTATTTACCGTCTGATGTTGTAGATAATATTCCACTAGGATTAAAATCAGTAGTTTCTCCTGTAGTAGTATTATCAATTTCAATAGAGGTATCTCGTATAACTCTGCAATTTTCTACTAGAATTTGAAAATCTTTAGTTGTAGCTAAATCATAATTACCATTATCTTTTGTTTGCAGAAAGTAAGTTCCATTACCCCCTTCACCATATATAACGGCTCTTTGCCCTCCTTTTTGAAATAATAATGCCCTTGCATCCAATTGGACTAATCGATCATTTTCTCCATGAACCTGAAGAGAACTAAATCCGATTTCGACCTTATCATTTTCTCCATATCTATTTACAATTGTGGTTCCGTTTGTAATCGTATTTCCTGCTGTGACAGTTTCTTGAAGAGTATGAGCTACTAGTTGATCTTTAGTAGCCACAGTATAATTTCCGTCAGGAAGCACAGGCCATTCAATATTGACATTATTATTACCTAAAGGCAACCCGTTTTTGGCTAACGTAATATTTAAGGTATAAGATAATGCAGGATCAGATGTGTTGAATTCTCTATAAACCAATTCATTCCCATTATATTTACTAAAATTACGAGTATTGTACAGAGTACCTGAAACATCTTGAGTTAATTCTGATTTATAATATTTAGCGTTCACTATACTACTGTTTCCAGTACCATAATCAAAAAAGAAAATCCCATCATTTTGAATGCTAGATGTATTATTCGATCCATGCAATTGAATATTGTATCCTTCACCTACTGTATTTCCATTAGCCAATGTTTGTTCTAAGTCTTGTGAACCTCCGCTTGATACATTAACATTTCCTGTTTCCGGATCAGGTTGATTGCCATTTACTGTTCTTACTCCGTATTTTTTCTTAGTCATTTTCTTGTGTTTTTTAATTAATCAGTAATATCATTTATAACTAAATTATCGTCGTTATCGTAGTAACGAATCTTAGGAGTACCGTCAGGTCTGTTGTATATGATTTTGGATATGTTATTGTTAAATATTAACATTCCAACCTGCACTATTGAAGCATATGTTTCTATAACTAATAATTCTAAACCAGAATATTTTGGAATATTTATTGAATTTATATTGGAACCTAATTTTAATTCAACATTCACTATATATGAGTTTTCTGCAAAAATTGAATTTCCCATAAATGACTTCTGATTCATACTTAAAGATTGAATATAACAATCCAAGGCCCAAGTTGTGCTTGATATTGAGGAATTTTGATTTAAAGTAATATACTTTAAATGTTCCCCTATGAAATTCACATTATTAAAATATGCATGATTAACTTCTATATTCAAAAGTCCTTTGTAGTAGCTATCAGAAAATTTATTTCCAAATTGAAAAGATGAAATAGCTGAATAATATCCCATATCAGTATTGTCAATTTTAGAATATACAACATCACTTCCTGATTCAACTTCATATCGTCGAGAGATCCAATCATTTTCATAATCGTACTCAATTACATCTAAACTTTGATTGTAATTATCGTCATTGTACTGTAATTTACTCCAATCTTCATTTAGTTGAAAATCATTATAATAATAACCGGTATTACCTGTTGAGTTAAGCCATTGATAACCTCCCCATATAGCTTGGTCACCTGATTGATAGGCTGGAGCCAAAGTAACATTTTTAATGCTTGCCAGAGCTCCACTATTATCACCTTGTATTCCTGTGGCACTAATCCAATTTCCTGATATAATTTCGAATTTTACTGGTGATATATTGGTATCATTATAATTTGTGACTAATTTGCCTTTTGCTCCATTATTAGCTGTAATAGTCTCGCCGATATCAAAAGGCTGAACAATGTAAGAGACTTGGGGGACCAGAATTTTATCATATAGTGTTTTTGCAGAGAGATAACGAAGTATCATACTATTTTCGCAATGGATATATAAATTATTGTCTTTATCCAAATGTATTGTATTCCAGGTATTTCCTTCGTCAGTTCTATCAATAACAGATATTTCGAGATCTAATGTTATTTTTATAATAGAATCAGTATAATGTGTAGAGATATATAATACATTTTGAGAATCTCCTGCTAAGAACCACGGAAATTTAGTTCCAGACCAGATTTGTTCAACAGAACTGCCTCCATTAAGAAAACGATATACATGTTTTATAGAGTTTTGTGTCACATCACCTTCTGTAGCTGTAGCAAAGATATTATCTAAACCATCTATATATAAATTTCGAGCAAGATATGGAAACGTACAAATAAGTGTTTCTGTACCAGTTGAATCTAGTTGTACAACAGTACCATCGCCTTTTAAAACTACAATATCCCCATTGTTATTTTGTCTAACATCAACTGGGTTTACGACATTGGCAAAATGTTGCTCATTACCAAAATTATCAACAGATTTAATTACATTATCATGATAGCTCCATATCAATATATTCTCGTCTCTATCTTTAAACATATTAGCAGATGATAAAGAAAGAGTGCAAAAATCTGAAACATTACCATTAGAATCAATTTTTAAAATTTTGAAAGGTTTATTTGGTATTGCAGGAATGGCATACAAACAATCGTCATTTTTAATGACAAATGGTAACCCGGTATATTGAGGAGTTAATCCTGAAACTAATATGGAAACAGTTCCATTAGTTTCTATACGCGCAATTCTTCCGTCATTTCCGGATGCAAATAAAACTCCTGAACTATTCGCATGTAAACTATTTGTACTTCCGTACGTAGGGACACCAGTTGCAAATATATTTGAACGTTCAAATGTAGCAGTTTCTGCTAGTTTTGTTCCATATATTCCAAAACCATCTACACTTTGATCATATCTAGGATTCCAAAATTCTCCATGACCATTTTTTTCTAGTTTGTTATTTGTTGCTGCCCTAATATAAATAGTTGTTCCATTCGAAGTTCCATCATCGTATAATGCCGGATGAACTCCGCTTACTATATAATAAGATCCAGGGATTAAAGCATTATTGCGGATCAAATTATCCAATTCAAATTTAGTCACAGAAATAGCCGAACTACCACCAAAAGAATTTTTATCAACTTCTTTAATGATTTGATCCGCACCTCTTACCAGTACTTTTTCTTCGGATATTGAAATCTCTTCAACATCTCTAAGAAGTATTTTTTTTCCAATTGAGTATTCACTCATTTTTTATGTTTTTTGTAGTTAATATTTATTTTAATAATTCATGTTCAATTGAAAATTTACTTTCAATAAGATTAACGATTACTTTCTCATTAGGATTTTTTGTCCTTCTGTGTTATTTTATTTCCTAAAAACGATCAAACCATTTCTCACCTCATCAGATTCAAGAAAAGAACTGTTTTCCTGATCGAATTGTATGGTGAAATCTGTTTTGTAATCGAGGATTTCAAATAGTGATCCGTCTCCGGCAATGACGATGCCCAAGGATTCTTTTAAGTTCTCGATTTCCTGGTCGTCGATTAATTCATTGCCGGATAAGAACAGATCAAAGTTTTTTATTTTTTGTTGTATTATTGTGCTAAAGGTTACTTTGTAAATTTCGGCGTCAAAGTTTGCCACGGATTCTTTTTTATTCACAATAGAAAAGGAATCGCTTAAATCTATTGTGTTTTTTATTCTTCTGATTTTAAATATTCGGTCTAATTGGTACGGTGCATTTTTAGTTTCCACTTTCAAATTGGTTGGTTAGTTTAAAGGCCTAAATTTAGATTTAGAGGAAAAAAGAAAGTAGTTTTTTATTTATTTTAATATTTGCGCGAATTGTTGCAGATCGTATTTTGAGATGTGGTATTTGTTTATTTCTCGATGTTATATTTTGGATCAATTGTGATCAGCAGACGTTTGAATAATTGTATCAAACGTTCTCTGATCGACTTAAGAATCAATGTCATTGCGTCGAAATTTTCGACTTCTTTTTTTGTTTTTATGGCGATTATATTGCTTATTATTGAAATTCCGTCGCTCACAATAAGTAAATCCATAACTATGGTTACAAACCAGTTAAAGTTGTAATTAAGTCCTTTACTCATTAGCGCCAAAGCTGTTGGTATTAGTAATACGGCTAACTTAGATACAAATCCTAAGGCTAATTTTTTAAAGCTAAAAGCATTATTTAGCACTATGGTTTTGATTATACCCAGAAAAGTATCCATTACCATTAGGTAAAACAGCACTTTGACAATTTCGATATCCATTTCTAAGTACACAAAGACTCCATAAAGCAATAATTTTAGTTCATTTGAATATTCTGAGATTTTATGCATCATAGGTTTTTCTGTTTTTTTTAGTCTTCTACAATAGATTTTTTGGCGTGATCAAAATCAATTACTCCAAGCAAATTGGTAAATCTTTTTCCGAAAACCGATAGTGTATTGTCTCTTTCATTTTCGCCTAAATTGTCGCTGATGGTTTCCCGAATAACTCCAAATTGATTGGTAGATGAAGCGATAATAAAATTGTCATTTAATAGCGCTCCGACTACGATATTTCCACCAATGTCAATACCTAGACTAAGTTTTCTCAGATAGCTTAAAAAGCCTTTCCATTTTGTAACGGCATATACAAAGCAAATAGGGTAGATGCCTAAAGAACAAATCAATGCAAACAAAAAAAGGGTCCATTCTGTGTAATGTTTTTTCGAAATAAATAGAGTTGGTAGAAGTAAAATAGTTAAGGGTATCATTGCCAAGATTGTAATTGAAAGCCACAGCAATGCTAAAGCTGTAAAAATAAATTTCACAATTTTCATGTATAGTCTTTTTATGATTAATGATTTTAGAATAAATAATCTTTTGGGGCATAAAACCCCAAAAGATTATTAAAGATTGTAATTTATGGTTCTATTGGTTGTTTATTGTTATGAGCAACAATTCCGGAAATAACATAATTATCTACATCTTCAACATCCAGAAGTATTACTTCCAATGGTTCTTCTTTAAAGACGATTGATTCGATAGCTTTTGTTTTTCCTGTTTTGTCAATTAATAACATGCTTTGTACAACATTTTTTGTACAAACCCATTTTACGTTCTCACCATCTTCAGATACCAATAGCGGATGTTGTCCTGTGGCTTTAATAGTCGTTTCTGCTGTTTTAATTTCGAAATAATTAGGTTGTAAACTTGCTTTTTTGCCTACTACAGTTACTTCTGCTTTTGCAGCTTCATTTAGTTTTCCGTTCCAAACCATGTAATCTCCATCAGATTCATCGATTTCATTCGGGAAAGAAAATCCTTGAAGTTTGTCGCCAATTTCGATATTCTTTAATTTTTTAGATTGTCCTGATGCCATTGTCACTAAAGATTCTACATCAAAACATCCGCCTCCACCACCGCCACCTGTTGCCGGATCTGTAGTTGCATGAGCTTCACCATTAAAGCCAGATGGATTTAGTTGAGCATCTAAAGCTTGTACCTTATAATAATAGGTTGTGTTTGGGGATAAACCCGAGTCTAAATAAAAAGAATCAGGATTCATCATAAATGCAATGTAAGTTCCGCCAGCCGTTTTTCGATATAATTCGTATTGGACACTACCATTATCATCAGTCGAAGGTTCCCATTCCACAAGTATTTGACCTTGACCTTCTGAGTTAGCTTGTATATTTTGAGGTATTGTTGGAGCGATTATGGATGTTGTTGTTACGTCTCCATTATCACTGCGTGGTGATAGATTTCCTGCGGCATCTCGCGCAATCACATAGAAATTATATTGTGTTCCGGCGGTTAAAGAACTTACATAATAAGTAACGACATTCCCTGCTGTTTCTCCTAAATAATTACCATTTTTATAAACTAGATATTTTGTTACACCAGATTCGTCGCTTGCAGCTGTCCAGTTTAAACGTAAAGTCGAATTACCAACGTTTGAAAACGATAAGGTTGGTTTTGTTGGTGGTGTTGTCTCACGTAAAATTCCTGTATATACAATAAATTGAACTACTCTGTAAGGGTTTAGAATTGGGAAAGATTTACCTTCTCCCACTATTGATGTATCAGCTGACTCGTAACCACCAAAAGGAGGTGTTCTGTCTTGAAAATCGTAACCTCGCACTGGCACAGCTCTATCATAACTATGGCTGTGTGGAGGAAGTTCTTCGATAAGCAATTTTTTACCCATTCGGCCTCCAGCATTCCCCAACGTTTCAAATGGATATATTATCGAACCATAATAATCTTTATAGTAGCTAATACCATTACCTCCGTCTCCGTCTTGTGCATCACTTTTTTCTTCAGAAGTTAGAATATTAAGTCCAACAGGCATTCTTCCTTTCAGCGGCACATATTCTTCCCAACCATTAGGAATTGGCTCGGTTTTCCCCCAAATAGCAACCATACCAATAGGAATTGCAGATGTGTTTTGTGTTTCTAAAGCAGTAATTCGTTTAAGTAATGAGTCGAGTAAGTTGTTGCTTTTAAGTACTTGATTAGCACTATCAGTTATTAATAAAGAATCTGAAGAGGTTGTAGCAGTACTAAAATCTTCAGCACTTGTATTGGTATTGTCTAAATATATTTTTCCACCTACATGAGTGTTTGTCCAATTAGACTGATAATTTAGAGTAAGATTTGTAGTTCCTGGAATACTGGTGTCAACCAAAGCTTTTGCTAAATAACCATTTATTTGAGTAACATCGCCTTCAATTGCATCAATGTTTGTTTCGATAGCATTGATGTTTGATTTAATTCCAGTAATATCTCCTTTAATTGCAGTAACATCACCTTCAATTACATCAATGTTTGCTTCAATGGCATTAATATTTCCTTCAATTACATTGATATTGACTTCGATTGCATCAATGTTAGATTGAATTGCTGCCAGAATTGTATCAATTGTATGAATGTCTGTAACAGTTTCAAAATCTTTTAAAACATAATATTTGATTGTTTGGACTTGACCATTTTCAGTAACAATAACAGTATCATCATATTTTGCTGGGCTGTATTCTGCCTCATAATCATAATAGGCTGTTTGAGATTCTCCCGTTCCGTAGATTAAATTGGTTTCTGTTCTGGTCGTTTTTAAATAATTTGTTCGATCTCCAATGTTAATAGGAAATAAAACTCCTGTCTCATTTTCAGGATCTTCCTGACGAATAACTGCCCAGCCCTTTTTTTCGTTTGTTGCATAAGCCAGAATATAATCGTTGCCAAGGTCGATGCTTAAATGACTTTTTAAGGCTTCGAATAACTCTGACCTATATGCGGTTTGAAGTCTTTCTAAAGTTTCTTGCTCGAGAGGAAATCCTCCTGCATGACTAAAATTTACTTGTTTCATTTTTATTGATTTAAATGTCTGTTGTTTTTATACTATTTATCTAAAACTTCTGGTGAATACGGATAGCTTTCGTAGCTTTTACCGGCGAGTTTATAGAAATTAAGAAGGTTGTGAAACTCAATGTTTGCAACTTTTATGGCAGCTGTTTTTGATACTGACCCATTTTTATCCGGTTGGATCGTTATGGCTCCGCTTAAGATTAAACTTTCAGGAATAAATACCCTGAAATTTGCATAAGCCAATGTTGTATAATCTTTGCGATGCGCCAGATAAACAGGTTTATTGTTCTTGCTTTTTTTGTAGTCGTCGTGCGTATATACTTTTAATTGCGGAATCATTAAAGCTCCTTTCACTTTGGGTCCATCCAATAAAATACGATCGGGTTCAAAATATTCTTTGTGCAGATATACATATTGCAAAGTAGGCTTGACAGATTCGTCTATATAAATTAACTCGTCAACTCGTTTTTGCTCCGTGCTTGCATTAGGATCGTAAGTTTTGGTAGGATTGAAAGTTTCATTCAGTATTTTTTCCAGATAAATCACCTGACCTGTATGCTGCATTTTATAAAGAGTTTCTTCATAAATCGAGCGAATAGGCGAGAGCAAAACATTGAGCCAATCTGCATGTGTTTTTTTCCTGAGAATAGGAGGGATGAGCCATAATAACAGCTTTTCCCATTTTAGAATCGTGTATTTATTCATTGTTTAAGTATTAGACTATTGTTTATCTCTGTAAAATGTATAAGGAATATAGTTGACCTCAATATCAAGAGTCTCCATATCAAAATAGCCTGCTCGTGGAATGAAATATTCTATTTTGGTCACATCGGTTGGCGAAGTATTGGGCTCGTCACTTGGATTTGTTGCGGGATCAGTCTGAACTTTTGTTAAAACCGGAATTTTAACTCCTTGCGCTTTCTGTACGGCATCAACCAAATATGTTTTAACAAATGCTCCATTAAATTCAATGTTTTTCAAATGATCTTGTAAAGCATCCATTACAGGAAATACATTTTTATCTGAGATCAATGAACCATTAAACTCGTCTACCACGTAAGTATCAACTGGAGTTATGCCATCCGGATTTGCGTTTTCATTTAGAATTTTTGCTTGATAATATTCAATATCTTTTGGATTGATATAAATCGTCAAAGGATCGATATAAACATTCAGACTTAATTTTAAGATATCTCCCTGGTCAGAAGTTATATAAACTTGATTTCCTGCATCTTTGATTTTGGCGATATATTCCTTAAAAGCATAAAGTTCATTGGGAACATCAATTCTCGAAATTTTATCATCTTTTACAGTGGCAACTTTTATAAAGACAACGCCAACTTTATTATGAAAATAATCTGAGAAAATTTCTTTTGGGTCCGTTTTCTTTGGATCAAGCACCGTTTCTAAGTCAACTTCGCTTACAGCACAATGTTTGATTATTTTAGAATCTTCGATCTGATCGTCCGAAAGGTCTGTCGTGTCAAACTGGTATGATCCATCTCTCCAGACAAGCGACATATTGTTGCTCGAATCCGGATCCACAGGCATTCCGTAATGAAAATTTAAAGCCTGTTCTCGATACCAGTTCAAAGTGTGAGGTCTTGAAATCAAAGCATTTTTTTCGACTATTTTTTCGTGAGCCCAAATAGCAGTCGCGACTATATTGATCCAGAGTTTCCAAATGGCTGTTTTTGAGTCATTTGTTAATGTTTTCAAGGAAAGTTGTTTGTCCTTTTCGTCCAGAATATCCTTCTGTATTTCAGCAATTGTACGTGCCATATTTTAATTTTTTAATATAGATTAGCCTGTAAGACATGTGTAATATGCTTATAGAGAATTGTTTATGTTTTTTTTGTAAATACTACTGAGACGTAGTTTTCTTTTAGAGAAATCTAAAAAATGCCGATTTAAATGTAGAACTTCAGTCTGTTTAATGGTTTAGAACTGATGTTTCAGGTAATTTTGGCAGAAGATTTTTGTATTAATAAATGATAAAATCATCTTCAATAATCATATAATCAATTCCGGAGAAGTTGTCCAGTAAAAATTCCTCCTCTTCAGTAAGAGCCGTTGCGGGTTTTAGATTTCTGGAATTGTAATATTCTACAATATCTTTTTTAAAGGCTTCCCTGCCAATTTTTAAATCGTTATATACAGAAATATCCTCTGTAATGTTAAACTTATCATTGTCTTCTAAAATGTCGAATACTTTTTCGATACTTCCGTATTCTTGTAAAGACAAGTCAAAAATGTTTTGGTTTTCTTGTGGTTTAATAGTTTCCATCGATTTTAATGTTTTGTAAATCGTTGACATCTAATGTTTTTACATAAAAATTGTCATACGATAATTGTTTATCTATTTCGTTTTCTAGTCTTAGCCTGGATGTGGCATCCGGACTGTTAATGTATTTTTTAATTCCTACTCCCAGGATCGGAAACTCTTTATAACTTCCTTTTTGACTTAGCAATAAATGTTCGATGTTTTGCTGATCTGCTTCTTGAATGGCGAAGTCTCCAAAACCTAAAGCATCGTTGATAATTAACAAGTCATCATCTATGATAAAATCTTTCATATGTCGTTATTATTTGTTGTTTTTATTAATTAATTTCTTCCTCGAATTTGCGCGCCATATTCAAAAGAAGCTGTTTTATTTGATACTGTAAAAATACACCATGGATGCTCTTTAAACAAGATTTTGAAGCTTCGTATTCAGTAGTTTCAGTAAGTTAAATGTTAGTTATAACTTGTTTATAATAAGGTATTTGTGTGATATTTTTGTTGTTCTTTTTTTTATCGTGAATTGACTATTAAACAACAGGAATAATTATTTCGAGAATTACTTTAAAAACTATTTTTATGATATTATTTTTAATAGCATTCAGTTTTATTTTTGAAATTCCCGCAGTTTGAAGTGCTTGTAAAGTCACCAGATCCAATTGACTTTTTAAGAGCCATTCCAGTTCGTCTTCAGTAAGATTTCCCGAAGAGAAAAGAAGCATCCAGCGTTCCAGTTTTTCTTTGGATGTTTCCAAAAATGAATTTAAATCTTTCTCTAATTCAGGTTTGAAGTCTTTGTAACTATTTGTTATAATAGTTTTTAGTTTGGTTTTTAACTCCTCCAATACTTTGTCGTTTTCCATAAGATTTATGTTTTACCGTTGATTAAATCTAAAATTGCATCTTTTGACTCTTTGTCTTTTTTAATTTCATATTGAATAAGTAAATCAAAAGCATCTAAAACCTGTTTTTTGGATTCATCCAGAAAAGGCTGAGAGAGAATTCCTTTTATTTCCCAACGTTTAAAAAATCCCGCCAAAAGATTTTTTTCTTTATCATTTAAAATCGTCCACATTGCAAAAGTGATTTCGTTATTGGGTTTGTTTTTTTCATATTCACCCAATTTTTCAATGTCAAGTAATAATGCTTCGACCTCTTTTTTATGAAGAACATAAGGAGTCGTCGCCTGATCCATTAATTTTGAAGTTTCGACTTTTAAAGCAGTCGTTTTTTGATAAGAATAGTGATCGTATAATGCCGTTTTTGTCGAAACACAAGAGGTCATTGCAAACGAAACGGCGATTGAAAATGTTACAAACTTTAATTTCAAATGTTTCATCTCTTTATTTGTATAAGATTACGTAGTTTTTTCTGTCACGTTTTAGTTTGCTAAGTACTTTCCAGTCGCTATATCCTTTCTTATCAAAATGCGGAAGATCTTTAAAAGTTTTCCAGTCGCCGCCCCAGTTCCAGTTGTATTTTGCAAAAATTTTGACACATTCCTGCCAATCCGAAACTTGGTCATTATCCCAGTCTTTCGCCGTATCCCAGGAAGCGGTTTTGCCGTCTATAATGAGGCAAATGTCTACAGCAAATCCATAATTGTGAATAGACTGTCCGCCCTTGGCATTCGTAACTTTTTTTCCGGGTTTTGTTCTGCCAAAAGCATAAAGATCCTCTTGTTCCTGAAAAGTTCTAAGCCCTTGTGTAATGCGTACTTTTGCCCTTCCGGTTAAGGCAAGATCACATTCGGCAATAATTTTGGCAACTTCTTCCCTGACCGAAGGATGAAGCAAATCAATGTGTTTTTTTGTTGTTTGATCCATATTTGTATTTATTAATGATTTCGTTTTTTGAGAATAAAAAGCCTTTCCCGATTGCTTGGAAAAACAATCACGGTTTTAATTATTCGGTAAGATTATTTGTGTTTTGAAATTTATTTAGTGTGGAAAGAATTCCTTAAATAAATCCTGTAAATGTTACTTTTTTAGAATAATAATTTTGATAGAATGCGTGCTTTTAATTACAGTGTAAAAATACGCCGAAATAGCGGGTTGTAAAAATAATATAAAGCTGTAAATCAGTAGTTTCAGTAGAGAATTTTGTACTTTTTGTAGTTTTGTTTGTTGGTAAAAATGAAAATTAAAGGCAAAAAAACACCCGTTTTCCTAGAATAGAAAAACGGGTGTTTGAGATAAATATAAGAAGTTTTTTTATTCTTTATCAGCTCTTGGAAAATCATTAATATCTAAACCATCCATAGTACTTTTGCCATTGATGATAATTTCTCTGCCTCCAAATTTATTTAAGTAACCTAAATCATTTGGTTCATCATAATCAGATTCAACCTCATAAAATGGTGTGATTTCCATTCCTACTATATTATTGTCTTCAAATAATTGTTTAGATTTCTCAGAGATAAGAAAAGAAGGAGCCATATAAACCCAATCTAATTCTAAGGTGAAATATTGTGATTGAAATCTTGAAAATAGTTCTTTTTCTCGTAAGTTAAATAATTCGTCACTATCTTTTATTTCTCCTGTTTTAAAAAAAGTAAGTTCTTCAGTCTCTACATTCAATCCGTAAACATTTGATTTGTTAAAATCAACATATGGAATCATGAAAATATCTATTTGTAATATATAATAAGGTAAATCTTTTCCGGCATCAATATCTAATGTAATTGGATAGAATCTGTGTTTAGGTAAGTTTAATTTTTCTAGTAGTTCCTTTAATTTAGGAGATATTGTGTAAAAGCGCAAGGTTCTTGCCTGATTTGGTTTAAGAATTAGTGGGCCGTTATAAAAATCAATGGCTTCATATAAAAAATCAGAAGTCATTTTTTTTTCGTAAACATCTCTTTCTAATCGAAAGTGTAGTTTATTTATTGTAGCAGTAAAATCTTCATTGTCATTATAGTTTTCTCCAGAAAAAGGCAAATTATCTAATGGATCTACAGATTGAGTTCTGTTCATATAGGTTCCAAAATCTGCTTTTAGTGCATATAATTTCATTGTTTTTATAATTTTAAAAGGTTTATTTTCCAATTGAATGATTCCAGATTTATTAATAAGAACCATCACTTTCGATAAATCCTGCTTTTTTCATTATATAAAGCAACTCTAATGTTTCTGCATCAAAATACGCAAAACAATACATTCCTTCAAAAAATGAAATAATTTTGCCGTTTTCATCATATTCTAAATTAGTGCTTTTTGTTTTAAAAGATACTACATAAACTTCTTTTGTTTTTCCATCTCTTAATTCTTTTAATTCTTTGTCCCGACAATTTAATGGTATACGTTCTTCGTATGAAATTACGTTTGTCTTATTAAACCATTTTTTTAAGTTTTCAATTACTTGTTGTTTTGTATTCATTAGTCTGTTGGACGGTTTTTTGAAATAAAATCTTTAAATGCTTCCATAAAATCAATAAATTCATTAAAAGTCCATTTAAAATCTTCTTCTTCCTGGGGAGTTTTCCAATCAAAAAAATAGGCATAATCTTTATCGACTGAAATTGTTAGCTCTGTTCCAGGAACAACATAATCATAAATTTCTTTTCCCGTTAAGTTTTTAGATTCATTAATGATTAATTGAACTTCTTGTACTGTCCAACCCTGCCATGCAATTTGAAATAAAGATTTATGTTTTTCATTGAGACTATCGTAATCTAAACCGTATGCATAAATAATTTTTTCTTCACTAAGAGACCCATAACTAAAATCTATTTTTCTAAATTCAATTTTTTTCATAATATAAAAACATTTTGCCTAAAAATATTAAACTGATGACAAGAAAAATAAAAGAAAAAATCAAATAACTTTTACTTTTAAAAACTCTAAGAAATACAAAAAACGAACATCCAAAAATAAGACTGGTTAATGTATATAATATTTTTAAAAACTCTACAACATCGCTATCAATAACGATTAAATCTCCTTCATTGACAATATATGGATCAATAAAATAGCTGAAGAGAAAGAGAAAAAATCCAATAAAAAACAATATTCGTATTATGATTTTCATAGAATTAACTTGCAATTGTAATTATAAAGAAAATTAATTTTCAAGTAGAAAATGGATATTAAAAATCTAATTTAAATTAGCGATACTTGGCATTTTTACGCCGTTTAGGTTTTTATCAAGAACAAAAACAGTTGGCATTAATTCATTAAAATTAAAATCTTCTAAAAAGTTATACTAACACTTGAAGTACTGATAAAAAGTACAATAATTGCAACAAAAATTGAGGTGATTTTTTTCATACTTACAAATTATATTATTACGCCTAATCTGATGATTCAGTTACTATAATTTGCCATATTTTTTTCTTATGCGGGCTCTTTCAACAGATTCTGGTGATGTTGGACATAATAAATCTTCTCTTAAGGAGTCATAATTAGTTCCTTTAACTTCTTTTACTATAGAAAACTTACTGTCAACTAGCAACATTACAATAATTGATTCAAATATTGTTCCTTTGCTTTCTTCGCATTCGTCGTCATTGAGGAAAAAATGGGTGTTTTCTTCATTTAATGTTATTGGTGCAAAAAAACTATTCATCAGATACAAATTTACGTCATTCTTAACGGTTAGTATTTTGTATATCGCAGAGGATGATTCTTTACACAATTTTCCATTGTTCCCTTTCAAATAGATAATATATTTATTAAAGGGAATTGAGTAAATACCTCCAATTACATATTTACTATTTACACTATTATTCTGTGTTTCTAAGTAATCAATTATAGTCTTTTCCAGTGAAGTAGAAATAACTGATTGCGCTTTCGTTGATAAACTAAAACAAAAGAAACAGCTTAAACTTATTATTAATATCTTTTTCATTCTTCATATATTTTACCACCAGTTTCAAATTGAACTTTTCCATGATTATCTGTTCCGTAAGTAGACCAACCCATATCTGTCTTAATATAACCTGGTAGATTATTATGTTTATAAACGTTTTTGTCTCCAAATAAGCCTGGTACATCTTCATCATCTGTACCACTTGGTTTTGGACCTCCAAAAGTAGGATGTGTATGATAAAATCCCGCAATATCATAAGATTTTGCATCAATCGTAAGACAAGTATTTGAACCATCAAAACCTATAGTATTCATTAATTTTGGAAGTTTATTGAACTTACCCAGGAAAACTCCGTTTTGATCAAAACTTGAGCCTGAATACTTCAATCCAACCAATAACAAATCATATACTTTTGTTCTCAAATCATCTAAGTTCGCTGTTCTTTGACCAACCATCAAAGCAGAAACTTCTCTATCATACGAATCTTGGATTTTAAGCGTTAAATTCAAAAATGAATCTAAATCAGGTCTATTATTAAATTTAATTTCATTAAAATCAGAGTTAATAATATTTTTACTTTTTAATTGCGCTAAAGCTCCTTTGTTTGTTGTTCCTATAAAAATATTACCTTTATATAAACCATCAATATTATTTTTTGTTTTACGTTTCAAAGTAACATTTCCATCCTGATCAATTTCATAGTCATTTCCGGAAGAGATTCCATTAGAATCGTCCAAATCTTTTGAATTTTGATCATTACAAACATAAGGATAATTCGTGCAAAATTTTTCCATCTCAACACTATTTTTATCATCTTCTATTTGCTGACGCCAAATGCTGAGCATAATTTGTCTAAACCTTGCCATTTCAGACGCGCTGGTATCTTTTAATTCTATATCGTGGTTTTTAACAATCATTATTATGGAGTTTTAAGGAGAACAGGAAAAGGTTTTTTTTAGATTACTTCGACTTTTACGGGTTTGGGTTGAATGTGATCTGAGAATGCTGTGGTGATATTGAGACGCAAATCGTCTTCTTGTTCAATTTTACCATCGCCGCCCAAATAGCAATTTTTGAACAATACTTCAAGAGCCTTGAATTCGTCCATTTTTGAAGCTTGCAATACGGCTGAACGAATGCTCATATCCGGTTTTTTGAAATAAGCAAATAGAGGAGTTTCATCATCATCTGCAATGGTAAGTTTAACAACTTTTTTGTGCTTATATTTCCATTGGTTTAGTTGTGCTTGAGTAATGTTTCCGTCGAGAACATCGGCAGTTTTAGAGATTGTGTTTTCCATTTTGAGAGATATTGTTTGTTTTTATGATAGGGTAATTGATGTCAGATTTAGTGGTGTCTTTTTGTTTGTATTAAAATGTAATAACACCTTATAATACTTTGCGACACAAGTATAAATGTCATATCAGTTACAATAACTGATTGACGTTTTTTTATTATTTATAGAAATAGGATTATTTATGTAAGCGGATTAAAAAAAGAGGCTGCCTGAGTTATTTTTTTGGAGTTAAATAAACTCAAAGCAGCCTCTTGAAGTAAATTCCCTGGCTAAAACGGACTAATAAAGAGCGTGTAGAATAGTTTGCTTGCAAAAATCATGTTGCTTTTGAACTTCTTTTTTGCGTAACGCATTTAGATATTGGTTTTCTCTTTTTAGTCGGTTTTAGAAACAGGGAAGGGGATTATGGTTTTAAGAATTTATCGGCTGATTAATTCCACTCAACATGAGAACAGATCAAGTCAAAAGAAACTGCAATTTTAGTGTCTCCCTGGCTAATTCCTCTGCTGTTTGAGTTGAATTCACAGTTTCTTACGGTGTGTGTAATTACTTCGTTGCTGTCATCAAGATAACTTACGATGATGCTAAAAGGATTGATGTCTTGCAATCTTTGTCCTTTTGGCAAAGCAGCCAAAATAGCTTCTACTTCGTAGTTGTATAAAGTGATTGAAGCTTTTGCCTCATATTTTCCTCTACCTCTGTGAACCGGCATATCTCCGGCTCCGTAATGGTTTTCTTTAGATACTGAATCACTATAGTTTACAGCCGTAATACCAGTAACGATGTTACCTGCAATACTTACTTCGATAGATGACCAGCTGTGTTGTTGTCCGTTAATTAATGGTAATTTATTCATATGTAGCTTTGTTTGTTTTTTGATAATCCCGATAACGCTCAGGAGCTATGACCTTATTTTCAGTTGTGTTTATAACAAGTGAATTATGGCGATAACATTGGTGAATTTTTTGTTGTTTTGTGAAGTATAAATTATGCTTTGTCGATTCCAAAAGGATTTTTGAATCCAAGATCAACCATAATTTTGCGGGCAGTTCCTACTGGTGTGATTTCTGCTTTTACTTTTAATTCTGAAGTTGCCAGAATGTTTTGTTTTGGATCTACATAAACATCAAAAGCAGATACTTCCTGATTTGCAATCATTCCTTCTAAAGCAGATCTGCATAAACCTTCAAAGCTTTTTGAAACTGATTGTGGCAATTTTCCATCGATATCTACTAAAACCGGAGACGCTAATTTTGGCAATAAAGCTGTACGCAATAAACGAGTTGCTTTGTTAATAGTACGGTTGTTTTCAACATAAGCATAGTCAGATGTACCTGTAGTACAAGTAGCGCTATCATTGAAATAAACTCCCGGTAAACCAGTGTGTGTTCTTGCAAAAATGTATCTTTTGTCGTTTAGCTCTCCTAAAAGTCCAAGCGCCTTAACTTCTTCTCCACCTACAAAACCTGCTTTTGAAAAACCTTCACCAGTTAAGTTGAATTTTTCGATCCAGGCGATGTTTTCAGATACTTTTGCTTTAGAAATTGCTCCTAATGCCAGTCCAACTGCTGCAGAGTTTGGGTATTTGTCTGCTTTTTCAACATCCATAGCTATAACTACAGATACGTTTTCGGCAGTTAATTCAGCTAAAGAAGTAGCTTCTTCAATACTAAAACCTTTTCCTTCCAGGATAACTTCAAACGGCATATAATCTGCATAAGCAAACTTAGCTTGTGTTTGTGCTGCAGCCACGGCATCTTCTGTGTCTGCAAATGTTGTTGCTCCAGCATAAATAATCGCCATTTGACGAATATTTCCGTTTGCTTTTTCCTGCATATCTTTTGCTTTTGCGGCAATGATTTTATAAGAAGTTGCTTCTGTTTTCATAATATACAAATCACCAGAAGGATTCATTCTGAAAAATTGCTGAATTTGGTAGTAAGCAGATTGTCCTCCTACATCATTTAATTCTGTAATGCCGTATGCTGCAGCATCTTCTAATGAAGCTAAAAGAACTACTTTGTCGTTAGTAAGTTCATCAGTTGAAACTCCGCTAAAAAGCAATCCTGAAACCATGTCTTGTTCTGGAGTTCTTCTTCCTAATCCGCCAGATAGTTTGTTAATCACTACATCGTTTAATTTACTCATAATATAAAATGTTTAATTGTTTAAAAATTTGTTTTTGGGTTTTTGCTCAAAAATGGGCAAAAGAGGGGCTGTAACAGGTTGTTAAACTTGTTATTGTCAATGATTTATTGTTTAAAATGGTATTCGTTATCCAGAATCCAAAAAAGCAGAATTTCTATTTTTGGACGATTTGTAAAAACTGATCTTTTAATTGGATTTTCCTCTTGGCCAAGAGATAAATTTGCTTTTGATATCGAGTACAAATTTAAGGCTCAAGGTTGCTTTTTCCAATTTTTTTGATGTTCAAAACCAGTAGTTTCAGTGGTTTAAGCTCTAGCCTCTGTAGCGAGTCCTTCATTTATAATAGTATAAATAGTGCGCTCAGTCAGGAACAAAGTATCCGAAAGTTCAGATACTACAACTTTCATTTGTTTAGCTTGATTTCTATTAAGATAGTTAATAACATAATCTCTCCTTTTGTCTAATAGTGTTCTGCTTCTTTTCATTTGTGGTATTTAATAGTGGGGATTAATTTTACTTAGCTTTTAGGTTTTGGTTGCTGCTTTAATTCATAGATATTATTATTATTTTAAATGAATGAGCTTTTTTGATTAACGAGTTGTATTTAGATCGATATCTCCCTGAACCTGATTTGGATTTATTCCGATTATTCCCGAAGTTAAATCGTATCCTAAATCTTCTAATTCTTCGTTGCTAAGTCCGTTGTTGAAAAGGATGTATTTCTTTTTTAAGGTGTTTTCGATCAAGGTTGTTTTATAAGTGATCTCCCAGATGAAATAATCATTTTTGTTCCAATATGTATGTTCGTTCGTACATTGCTTTTCTCTTATCTTAAAAGTCGAATTAGTATCGATAGCAGCATTAGTATTATTTGTAGACAATACAGCTTTGTCTATTCGTTGCGCAATTTCGAATGCATTTGCATAACTTGTTGATGAAATAGTTTCAACCGGTAATACGATATAGACACAAAAGGTTACATCTGCTTTGTAATTTTTTTCAGAAGATGTTTCCCAGTTTACTGTATCGTATTTAAACATTGCTACTGGTGTTTCAATAGAAGTTTTGAAAATCGCGTCACTGTAAAGTTGAACTGTTGGCGCATTAGAAATGAACTCCGTTTCGATTGCGTTCTTTTTTTCGGTATAAAAGTCTTTTAGAATCATATGATGGATTAATTTTTTACAAATATACAACATATGTTTTAAAATATACAACATATTACATTAAAAAATGCAGTTATTTCAGTAATATGTTTTACTTGTTTTGAGATTATTGTAATAATTCGATAAGAAAGAAATTACAAAATCGCTGTGAACCAGTTGTTTTTTGAAAATAATTACGGAAAGACGTAATTATTTTATTATATTTATTTAGCTTTGCAACATATAGTGGAATGTTTTGTAAAATCTAAAACATATTACATAATAAGATAAAGATAACTACAACATGGAAATACATACTAAGATCAAACGTATTATAGACGAGATGAAGTTAAACAATAACTCATTTGCGAAGTTAATAGGAGTAACCAGTACTACGATAGACAGTATCACGATTGGAAGATTGCAATCTGACGGAGATAGAAAGAGAACCAAACCTGGTTTTGACTTGCTGCAAAGTATAATTACACATTGTAATGTAAATCCGGATTATTTTTTTGGAGACAGCGATGAAATTTTCACCAATAAAACAACTGCAGAAGTTGGTTTAAATCTGCCAAAGATTATCACGGTAAACGAAGACGGAGAAGAAAATATTAATTTTGTTGGTGTAAAAGCCCGCGCAGGTTATTTAGACGGTTATTCTGATCCGGAATACATGGAATCGCTTCCTTCTTTCAGTATGCCAATGCTAAAAAACGGAACTTACAGATGTTTTGAAATTAAAGGAAATTCGATGTCGACAACCATACATGATGGCGATTATCTTTTTGGGAAATATGTCGATAATTTTGATGATATTCTTGATGGAAGAATTTACGTTATCATCAGTAAGAATGATGGAGTAGTGGTTAAAAGGGTTTTAAACCGAATTAGAGAAAGCGGAAAATTAATCCTGAAATCTGATAACAGAGACGGAAATTATCCCATGTATTCCATTTATGCCGAGGATATTCTGGAAGTTTGGTACGCAAGTATGTATGCTTCTAAGCAAATGCCCGATCCAATTAATATTTATGAAAAGATTCATGATCTCGAAAGTAAATTCTACGAAATGGAAGAGACTTTGAGAAAAAAGCTAAACTAGATAAAACAAAAAAACTGCAACTTTATGTTGCAGTTTTTGTTTTGTTACACATTTTAGTTCATTATGTTTTGATACTTCGTGTCTGATAAAAAGAAGAAAATTAGTTTTCTTTATACTCATCACGCAATACGCCTGGTTCGTCTTCTAATACTTCATCGCCACTTGGTTCTTCCAGACTTACACCAAACATTTCCATTATCATTTTTTCTTTTTCGGCACAGAGATCTAGACCTTCTAATTCCTTATTATTAAAACTTGTTCTTCGAAATACCTGACTGGGAAATGCAATGTAATCTTTGCTTTTACCATTCTTTACAAACAGTAAAATAATCTTAGGATAAGTATCTTCGATACCGCTGCAACCCGTTATTCGGTATCTTAATTCGGTAATGTTATCGTATTTTATTTCATAATAGTTAAAAAGAATATCTGAAATTTTATTCATTTGTTCTTCAGTAGCTAAAGTTTTAGAATCATGAAATTTTGATTTTAAGTAGTTTCGTGGTTCTTTATCCTCATAGTATTTTGGAGTTACAACATAAACCGAATCGTACGTTGAAAAAGGAAATAATATCTTTGTTTTTTCTAATGGAATTTTGAAAAACAAAACGATTGAGTCTTCTTTTGCTTGTGGCTCTGGTGGAGCTGTTGGTAGATTTAATAAAGTTTTGCGGAAATTTAAATTTTCATGATAGAATTCACAATTATCGCCACAATAACTATTTCTAAGCTCTGAAAGTTTATTTTTTTGAGCATTACTAACTATAATAAATGAAATAGTTAGTAGAAGTGAGATAATTGTTTTTTTTGCCATAGTTTGTAAAAATCTTTGATCTGATTAAAGTCATTTAGAAGGTGAAGCAAGGGTTTCATACTTTGTTTTGATACCTAGATTATTAAAATATTTTTCTAAATCGTTGTACATATAATCACTTAGATCTAAGTTTTCTATTTTTCCAAATGATTCTTTTGTTTTGCATTCAAAACATAATTCTAAGTAGTCAAATACTTTACCGTTCTCGTCAAAAAATAAAATAGCATTTCTTGGCAAATAGCATCCTCTGATAATCTCTGAGCAGTTAGTATTTAATCTGGAACAAGTGTTATACAATATATCCGATAATTTTTCTACTTGCGAAAGATTTAAGGTTTTAATTTGAGTTACATTTTCCAGTGAAAGTGAATCTAAGTTTTTTCTTGGGAGCTCAATACCAATATTATAATCCAGAGTTGTTACGGTTCTTCCTGTTTCTTTGTCATAGGTTTCCGCTGAAACTCTGGTCATACCATCAGAATTTAAATTGTACGATATGATTTTTATCTGAGAAGCTTTGTTAAAAGGATAAGAATTAATTCGTTTTGAAAGATTAAAGTTTGTTTCGGTTACTTTTTTGGACTTGTTATTTTTAATTCCGGTTGTTTTTGATACCTTATGCTGTGCGTTTGCAATAATTGTCGTCAATAAGCTAAGACATAAAACAGATTTTATTATTTTCATAAAGTGATATTTTATCTATTATTAATTTAATATCCCTCACTTTGTAAAACTTAGTTTTATCTTTTTAAGGTACTTTTTGCAAATTGATCATTCTCAAATTCTTCTTTAGTTTTATAACTAAAAGTATTTCTAAAGGCTCCTTGTTTTAAGTTTTTTACCTCGTATGAATCTACTTCTAAATATGTACTGTCATTAGGTTTGTATTTGTATCTTAAACTGCAGTCATTCCCTGCATAGTAAACCAAAACATCTTTTTGATAAAGACGTTTTTCAAATTTTTTGCCTTCTTTATTATATAAATGAAGCGTATCTGTAAAATACCCTCCTTTTGTTTCTATTTCATAATATAATGCACCATTTTCATGAAAATCTTTTTCAATACCATTTCCATCTTTAAAATAAGTTGAATAAATTACTTTTCCATCTTTGTTATAGATTTTATAAATACTATCTCGTAAACCATTCTTGAAATATTCTTCTCTAAACTTATAATTTTTATAAATGTGATGTCCTAACGAATCTAAATAATAACTTCTTTTGCATTCCCACAAACCATGTTGCACGCCATTTCTAAATTCACCTTCTCTTGAACCAAAATCATATCCACGAGTAGGATCATCCCTAATAATATCATTCACCTCTCCTTTTTTTATAATTATTTCAAAATTATCTTTAAGCATAAATGAATTTACCCTACAAACATCCATTCCAACTTTATACCAATTATAAAAAACAAAATTTGTTATATAAGGTAAATCTGTAAAGCTGCCTTCGCTAGAATTAGCTTGAATTATTAATGAGCATGGAAGAGCATCAACCGAAAGTATTTTATTTGATTTACTTTTGCAACCAATCATTAATAGTATAATGCTAATTATAATAATATTAATCGTAATTTTCATAGTCTTTTCTCATTATGGTTATTTGATGGCCTAAATATTTAAGCCCTTCTACTGTATCTTTTCCCTGTAAGGTTATTTGTGAATAATCCATCATATTTAAAGTGCTTTTCTTAGTGAAATATAAATAATTTTGAGTTGCATTTTGCCATTCTTTGATTAATTTATAATTAAGATAATCGTTATAAATCTTTAACACATCTTCGTATAAAAGATAAAAAGGACTTTTAAAATCAATTAATTTATCATTTGGATATTTTTCTAAATTTACCTTAGCGGCATTATTTACGTTTTTATAAGTTTCATTTTTTTCCTTTTCTACAGTACATTTTCTGATAAATTGTTGTTTATTTAATTTTTCACTGTCCCAAATGTAGGAGCTATAATTAGTTTTGTCATTTATATAATCTTTATATTTTTTAATTATTATAGAATAATATACGTTTGAATGATCAATTGTTTCTATAAAAGTTCTCTTTTTTACATACTTTATTTCTTTCTCCGTTCCTTTAAATTCTGTTATTAATTTCTTTTGATCTTTTAAAGGTTTAGGAGATTTATTTATTTCACTTATTTGATTTTTTATTTCCTCTTCCTTAATTTGTAAGTTGAGTTTTTCGATGGTTTCTGTTATGTAATTTTCTATTTCTTTTCTTTTTCCCAAAACATCTTCATCGCAAAAAGTATGTTCTAGTCCCAACATGTGACCAAGCTCATGCGCATAAGTAGATTTAGATTCAATTGCATCAGCAAATACTAGCAGAGCATAATGATCTAAAGGAGAAATTCTGCTATATGCTGCTGTAGCACTATTGGTACACTCAAGATCAGATAAAATTATGATCCCACCCGAATCATATTTTTTAGAATCAGCACTTAGTTTATTTTTATATGAATTAATAGTTATATAATCAATTTGATTTTTCTTTTTTATTATATATTTTACCTCTCCATTTTCGTCAACCCCATCTTCAACTATCCAGTCTCCCAATTGACCTTCTTGTATTTCTGGTATCCAAATATCGTTGCCGTTTTCGTCTTTTCCAAGTACATTTTTTGTCCTTTTTACATCTATTGTAAAGTATTTTTCTTTTCCCCAAGCTTCCTTATCAAATGCATAAAAATAATCATCGACCTTATTGGCATCCATAGCCTCAAGATTTTCAATTTCAACGATATAACCTGCTTGGTTAAGAGAGTTATTGTTTAAATACTCTTTGATACCTGCATTTTTAAACTTTTTAAATAAGATTTTCGCTTTCTCATTTGGATTTCCTTCGTTTGAAACTAAAGCAATAACTCTAAATTGAAGTTTCAATACTTTATTTTCCATCATGTTTAAACCACCTATTTCACGTGGGCCTTTTGCGCCAGTATGTAAAAAAAAGTATTTTTTGTCTAACGATTCTTTCGAACAATTTATTGTAAGCTGGAGTTTCTCATTACCAACTATTTTTTTCTTTGTTGTTTTGTCGTTTTCATCCTTTCTTTGTTCTTCTCCGTCAATTTTAAAACTATAAAATTCATCTCCTGTAATAGATATATAATCATCCTGAGTTTCTCCTTCAAAAAAGACTTCCAGACTCAATGTAGCCTGCTCACCTGGTTTTACTAAAACAAAAGGAGTATCAACATAATCACAAAAATTAATTAGATCATAATTTTTCTGAATCGCTTGTATTGCAGCAGGTTTATCTTCACTTATGGGTATGATGTTTCCTAAATCCTGAGCTGTGTTTCCTTTTTTATAAAAGTATTCTACTTTTTCAAAGGGCACATCTTGTATTTTTTTAATTTCCATTGTTTCAGGATCGACATCAACCCAATCAAAGCCAAATTCTCCTTTATAATTTTCTAAAGTTCTGACTTTGGCATAAACCTTTGAGATTTCTTTTGGCTCTGAGGAGTAATCTCCAAATATAACATTTTTTGTTTGCGCTTGTTTTGAATCTTTAATAGAAATTGTTCCTTGTCCAAAAGTACAGAAAGCAGTAGAAGATTCTAATAAGCCTTTGTGTTCACTCTGTAATACATTACTTTTTGTGTTTGTCCAAGGAGTTTCAATACTGGGTTGACATTTGGGTGGTGGGGATGATATATTGCAAAGTTTAAAATTTAGAGAAAATGTTTTTTCATTTTCAGTAGCCATCAATTTATCCTGAATAAAAATTTTTGTTTGAGATTTAACCTCCAGCGCACCCTCTTCGGTGCTCATGGTACAATCGCACAGGGCACCGTTACATATATATTTTGCCATAATTAATTTATTAATACGTTTGCTCCTTTTATGGTTGTATCTTGTACTGCTTCTACTTTTATGGCCATATTTGCTTTAATATTTATATTAGAGCTGGCGTCTATGTTTACATTGTCTCCCTTTAAATTAATGTTACCGGATGTCAATATATTTACACCATTTTGACCTAAAAGTTCAATTAAATTATTAGCATCTTTCTTTAATTGGATTCTATTTTTTTCTAATAGAATTGTATCGTTTGAGTCCGTAAGTTTTATTTCTGCTCTTTCATTACCGCTCATTTCAAATGATAACTTTTCCTCTTCATCGTCATTATATAAACGGGCTGAGATATTACTTGGCTCTATTAATAAACTAGTTCGTTTTTTACCATTATCATCATTTAATTTTAGATTGGTAGCACTTTTTGTTATTGTTAAAACCGAGCCTTCTGTTACAACATTATTCTTAATCGAATTAAAAGTCGTTCTAAGACTATCAGCTGAAAAATGTGTAATTGCTAATGGGTTTTCTTTTTCATCGAAATAGCTAATTTTAAAGTTTTTGTCTTTGTCAAACTCTATCTTAGCGACATCAAGAATTTTAGTTTCATTAGTTTCTGTTACAGTATCCGTTTTTATGTAACGAATATGTAGTTTATTGCCATCGGCGCTATAATCAAAAAATAACTTTGGGTCATTTGCTGCTTGTATTCTTCCCATTAATCTGTCGACTTCAGAAAATTGAGAAACAAACGCTCTTGTTTCTACTCCGTCGATAATGGTAGCCAAAACCCAGCTGTCTTTTTTAGGAATAGTGATAATTCCTTGTTCTACATCGAGAATTGAAGCTTTTAATCTTACGTTTTTAAGAATCGCGCCATCGGCTCGCATTATGTTTACGGTATATGCATCTTCCGGATTATGGAACGATGTTATTTCGTTATTTATTTCGATGACTTTTGCCGCAAAAGTTTCAATGATTTGATTTTTATTGGCGACATCTTTTATTAGATCTGTTATATTTCCCATTTTTGTTTTTTTAAATTGCTTCTACTCTTCGTCCTATAAAAATCCTTTGTCGGTAACCATTTTCGCCAAAACTTCGTTCTACTTTCTCGACCTGAAAAGTGCCGTTTTTCTCTTTATCCTTAGCGTTTTCAAGAATTACTTTGTCTGTAGGACGCACAAACGGTTCACCAAAAGTTAGAAAAGAACCTTCAAATCCGCTTGGTTTAGATTCCATTGCTCTCAAAGCTGCATATTGATACAATTCGGAAGCTATTTCTGTGGTTGCTTTTTTGAAAGCAGTTGGATCGTTTGGTAAATCATCGGTATCATTATGCAAAACATGGGTTTTTGTCAATTGTCCATTCGGATCACCCAATTCAATATAAATTGGAGTGTTTGAGTTTTTAAAATATTTTTCAACTCTGGTGCGGGTGTTTTTTGTAGATTCGTTAACCACAACCAATTTGTCTTCAATAATATTGTAGCGAAATCTAAAACGCGCTTTTCCGGAGAAACTTCCGGAAATTGATTTCCCTGCTTTGTCCAGTTGTGAACTTAGAAGATTAAGCCCCAGGTTAATTAATTTTTTGACAAGTGTTCCTGCTAACGGACTTTTAATGAAATTACGGGTTATAAAACCACCCAATTCAGTTGCAGTATGTTGCTGCGGATTATTGGTAATTGTAAGTACGGGACCAGTTTCTTCGGTTTTAAAATAAGTGTAAATTCCTTTGTCTTTTAAAACTTCAAAAACCTGCGCCAAACTTTGGTTTCTGTTCACCAATACATTTCCTAATTCTTCGTCAAGAGCATTTACTTTAAAAGGTAATTTTAGTTCTTTAATTCTTTTTTCGAAAAAAGTTTTAGGATTAAAATTCTCAACATTTGTTGTTGGGTTTGTTGCGACAAGATTCAGAACGTCATTCTTATTTTGAACATCATCATCTTTTACCGCTTTTACTTTTTTAAAAGCATACATCGTGTCTTCACAAGATATAGTTGCAGTTGTTATATCTGATTGAACTCCTGTGATATAACCTCTGAAAGCTGGTTTGTAATCGCCATCATAACCCAGGAATATTTCGATATAATTTTCCAGTTTAAAAAAGTCGTGAATTGTTTTTTCATCACCGCTGGCATTTGCAAATAAGCTCTGGTCAAATCCTTTTGTATCCGTATATACTTTTTTGGGCATTACAAGAGTTGCCGTATCGGTCAGGGATTTGTACGAACTGTTTATGTCGACATTTTTGACATAAGTAAATTCATAATATTTGGGAGTTGGGATAAGTTTTATCGTTTCGTAAACTTTAATTCTCGCATTTAGTTTAAACATTGTCTCTAATTATTAGTTCTACAGTTTCATCTGACGTGGCGCTGGCAGTAAATTTTTGAATATTTTTTGTTCCGGAAATAGAAGGAATTGAGTACGAATCGATTACGAGTTCATAAATACCAAATCGGTTTAAAATGGCGTGTGTCACTCTTAAAGAATAAGGCGCATTTAAGAATTGTTTCAACAGGAAAAGTTTTTCTTTTGGATATTCATCCCCAGTTTCATTAGCAATTAATCCTTCGATAGAAATGCTAAAATCGCCATTTGTAATGTGTTCTTTGATGGTTGAATCTCTCCCTTCGATTCCTTCTTTTTTGATAACTTTTGAACGATTTAGATTTACAGTAACCGCATCGATTCGTAAACTTGCCAAATTAAGATCATTTTTTACAAGAGGTTCAAAAACTAAAGGAGCAAAAACTCTCAGGTTAAATTCGCCTCCGGTTTTGTCGATGATAAAATCTTTCGATTCAGATTCGTTATAATTAATACCAGTATATTCAGGATCTTTGGTATCTAAAATTTCGTTTACATTAAAATTGAATTTCATAATGATTTATTTTTTGTTTTTAATTTGAAAATGTTTGTGCAAAGGCGGTCATAAGTGTATTTTCCATTCTTTTCTCATTGTGTTTTTGTAACCAGAGAGCTTCTTCCAGAAGTTTGTAAAACTCATCCATAGAAAGTTTATAAGGATCTACCTGAAAAGCGGATCTGATAAGGGCTGCCGACTTTTTGAATTCATCTTTTTGCGGAGTTGAATCTATCGCAAATTCGCTGTCTTTTTTGATCATGTCTACAATAGAATTTCCTGCAGAAAGCATGAATTCATCATCATAATTTTCCTGATCCAATACACATTCTTTAAATAAAAAAAGGATCGCTTCATGCGGATTGTCCTTGTATAAATTTTGATAGTTTAAGAAGGTATTGAACGAAGGTTTTTTGCAATAAGTAGATGTTAATTGATCGGCTGAGGTAAGTTTTAATACGGTTCCGTATTTTTCTTTTAGGTTTTGTATGGCTGTTTCGTCTAACATTTTTTAGGGTTTTTGAGATTTTTTTTTTGTTGTGCCGCAGAATTTTGCTTTGAGATCTTTACATATTACTGTCTCTGCTTTCTTTTTTAATGGCTTCGGTCAGACTTTCGCTTTTTTCGGAAACACTTAAAGGCGAGATATTAAAACTTTCGATAAAAATGCTTCCTTCTGATGCCTGCATTAAAGGATTTTTGAAATTACTCATGTCTGGTGTTTTAGGTGTTTCTCCTAAATCTTTGGGTGTATAATCCATGATTAGTTTATTGTTTTAATTGTTAATATGATCGTTTGAGTTATTTACATAGTTGAGCGGTCCACTTTCAGAAATATTTTGAAAGCAGGAGTTTTTTTGCGCCTTTCAGGCAAACCAATTGTTGGAATTAGAGTATGTAAAAATAAGGAAGAAGTGTCTGAAAAACGAAAAATTGGAGTTGTGTTTTCAGTAGTTTCAGTAGAAAATAAATGTTGTTTAATTAATTGTTTTGTAGTTGTTTATAGTTGTTTTGTGTGTTTTTTTGAAAGGTACTTAATTAGTGTTTTTTGGGATTAATCAAACCAAATTTTTCGTATCAAAAAAATACGCCAAAATCGAGAAAAGGGATTTTACTTTTCAATCGATTTTGGCGTAAGCTTTAGATTAATATTGCTTTTAAATATCTATTTTATAATGTGAAGCTTAATTTAACTTCACCCAGGCTGACCATGTTCCATTGTTGCAATTTCGAACATAAGTATTAGGTATTGTTCCTATCGAAATGTAAGTTTGAGTACCATAATCTCCGGCATCATCTGTTTTGCAACTTGTTAACATTCCCCATGATGGAGAAGTATCAGGAACAAATTCACTTTGAGAACTTACTTGGCAAGTGTTAACCGAACTTCGTCTGTAGCCACTAAATAATGTGTTTAGATTTGTGATGCTTTTATACGGAACGTCCGGAACGTTTATTTTTTCTCTTAATCCGCCATGAGTTTCCCATAATACACCGTTTAGATCGCGTTCTAATGCTCCGTTTTGTGGTAAAGTAGTTAATGGTCCATTTGGAATAATTATCGATGGTGTAGATGCTGTACTTCCTGGAGTTGTTAAAAAATCTCCTTTTAATGCCATAGTTCCAGATTGGTTTGGTATTAAAAAAGTTCTGGAAGTCGTTAGATTATCTATGTTTAGTTCTGCCTGAATCGTTGGTTTACCAAATTTTATACCATGAGAGTTTACTTCGGTGCTAAAATTACCATTAGAATTGTGGCTAAACAATAATCCATCCGGTAGTGTCATTATCGTATTATATGCTGAACCGGAAGGTTGCTTTAAAAAGACAACTCCGGCATCAAACAATACCGAACCATTAAACCATTTACTACCATTTATAGTTTGATGTCCGGATGTCTTTACATTATCTAAATCTGTAATTGCAACAAAGGCAGTTGTCGCTATTTGATCAGAGAATGATCCTGCAGCAGCTGTTGGTGCTTGTGGTGTTCCTCTTAATATCGGTGAGCTAACCGGAGCATAATATTCGGATGGCTGTCCACCAAGATTTACCGAATTATTCGCCGTTCCAGTAGTATCTTGATTTAATATTGGGAAATCACTCACCACAGCAATACTATGTGCTCCGGTAACAGTTGTATTTTTTAAGATACCCGTGGCAAGAGCTGCTGTTGGCTCTGCATAATCTGTTCGAACATTTGCAATTACAGGAACTCCGGTAGCAGTTGTGTTTTTTAAAATACCCGTTGCTAAACCTGAAAGCAAAGTTCCGTTAATTCCTTTTACGGTCAAAGCTGTTGCTCCGGTTGCATCGCCTGTATGGGTCGCATTTGATACTTTCGAATTTAATTGCGTTTGAATACTGGAAGTTGCATCATTAAAAGCCTGTTGATTGGCAGATTGAAATTTCTTTGTTGCCGTTTCATTAATCTGGTCAGCAGTATAATCTCCTGTTTGTGCCGTAATTGCTCCGTTACGGCCAAAAACGGTTGTCACATCACTCGTTGGCGTAAGTAATTCTTGCCAATCTGATACGACTGTTGGATTTTTACCTTTTAAGATAAAAGACTTATTTAAATCAAGTCTTACTGCTATGTCACCGGTTTCTACAGTTAAAGCCAGCATTTCAATTTCTGAAGTCACGACAAAAGTGTCGTTTATGGTGATTGAAGGAATTTGCGAAGAGATCAGTTTTCCATCAACACCAAGTCCGGCATATCCGTTTGCTACATTTTTATTGCTTGTATTTTCGGGAGTGAATCCAAGATAAGCTTGTTTCGCATTCCAGGTTGCTTTCTCGGCATCTGTTACAAATCTATTGTTTAAATCCTGAGTAATAAGACTTGGCGGATGATTTGCGGGATGAACATAATTAAAGAGTGTTGCAAGACGACTAATTTCAATGTCTGCAAGTAAACTTTTCCCGGTAGATTTATCTACTTTGGTATTCTGCAATAGTTTTCCCATTTCTGCAGTTAATGCTTTGGTTGTTCCGCCGGTAGTCAGATCATTTACCAAAATAGAATTTAATGAAATCTGAACGGTTTCAATCGCATCAGCAATTTCCTGAATTGTATTCAGATTAACATTGTCTGAAGCTAAGAATGTGTTTATATTGTTAATTTGGTTTTGCAGAATCACACCTTGTTCTGCACTTAAAAGCGAAGTAGAACCACCGGAAATTAAATCATTTACGATATCTAAATATTGACTTGCTAATTTTGTAAAACTATTTAATGGAGCGTATCCTCCGGCAACACCTTTTTGGTTTTTGTCTTCTTTAGTTTCAAACAAAGCGGTGTGTGCTGTTTTATCAACTTTGTGAGCCTCAAGTTGTGATTTCTCTGCTTTAGTTTCAAGCGCACCTACCAGATTGTTAATACTGCTTTGAGGTATTGTTTCGTCCTTATGCCAAAAACTTTGCCAAGAATCCCAGAATTGTCCCTGTGATGGTTTTTTGCCGGTTCTAAACCAGTCCAAAATTGTATTGATATTTGTTGCCATATTGTATTGGAATTGATTATGAAATTCATTTTTTTAACCTTAGTAATTTTTATTAATTCTCAAAGGAGTTTGTTTTTAATATACTTGAATTGTCCAGGATTTTGCTAAAAGTAGAGCTTCTGTTGCCGTTCCTGAAACTTTGCCTGTATTAGACATTACATTAATAACTCCGTTGTTTGCTAATGAGCTTATCCACGCAGTGTCGTTATTCCAACTTGAAGTAGTTATTAAATTTGTGGACATATATATTTCGCGTAGTGAAGTAGGTAATGGTAAAACAGGATTAAAACTCGTTAATTTATTACCACTTAAATTTAGAAAATATAAAGAATTTGGTAATGGTAATGTTGGATTGAAACTTGTTAAGTTATTTCCCATTAGTCCTAAATTTTCGAAATATTCCGGCCAAGGAATTGTTGGATCAAAATTTGATAATTTATTATATGCTAATTCAATGAATCTTAGATTGGACGGTAAAGAGTTAATAATTGCAAACTCTTCCAAATTATTGCTGTCTAGCCAAAGTGTTGACAAACCAGAAGGTAACTTTGGACTAAAATTTACTAATTGATTATTTCTAATTTCTAATGTCTGTAAGCTATAAGGCAATGGTAATGTTGGACTAAAATCTGTTAATTGATTTCCACTTAAACCTAAATGAGTTAAAGTACCAGGCAGAGGAATACTTGGGTTAAAACTAGTTAGGTTGTTGTTATCTAGTCCTAAGTAGTCCAATTGCTCAAAATTTTCTAATTCTATATCCATCAATCGCATATTCCATAAATTCACTTGATTTATGGATACTGAATTTTGGAATTTAAATCTAATAGTATTTTCAGTAACATCTAAGCTGTATAATACTCCTGAGCTTAATCTCGATGAAAAGTAATTTTTCCATTGGACCAAATCATATTTATCACTTATTCCAAAAGAAGAAATATCTGTATCAATATTTGCCCATGTTAAAGTCAAAATTGCAAGGGATATATCTTTGACTACTGCTAAAAGGGCTACATTGTTTTGGCTTAGATTTAAAGGTAAGTTATAAATGTCACCATCAACTAGCCCATTAAGCAAAGCTTCATCATTATTAGAATATTCTCCTTTAATTTTAATTAAGCCAATTTCAAACTCACTTCTACGAATAGATTTTACCTCATTATCTGTACCATAAACCAAAACGTTGTCGGTTGGTTCACCTTCGTTTATTGTATTTAATTTTAAAGCGTTATTAATAGTATAAGTATGTGTTGATGATTCGGTTTTATTGGGTATTTTTTCTATATTTTCTTTCATTTTTTTGTTTTTTGAATGAACTTATCTTGCACAACAAAAAGCCCCAAGACTGTACGAATGGTTTGTTATTCTACAATCTTGAGTAGTCTTTGTTAAAAACGGATGTGAGAGTTTTAAGAACTTTGTTAAACTATTTTAGTTTACACTTCCTAGGAGTGTAACTTATTTTATTACTCCTGTTTTATTGCCGTCTTTACTTGCAATTAAACCTAAAGCAATGCAGACACTTGTTATTTGTCCGCCAACTTCTGCCGTGATATAGTCTAGAGCAACTGCGACTGCGATGCTTCCCACGATAATTCCTGCTAATGTTGTTTTCCAATTTTTAATAATGTTTTCCATTTTTTTTGTAAGTTTAATGTTCTAATGTGGATTTTGTTAGTTTTAGACTATAAATTCTTTCGAATCGCTCAAACTTCCAATAGTATCTCTAAATTTAATAATAGTACCCGGCGTTAATTCAAGCCATGATATCCATAATTCAGGGTAGGAACCAGTAGGCGATACACTGGAAAATTCAGTCATTCCTGGTTTTTTGTACATAAGTACAATGCCATTATAGGCACCGCAACTATAAGATCTTTGTAATACTTCACCATTAAGTTCATAAGTAAGTACGTGGTTATTAACGAATGATATAATTCTCCCTACTAAATTGTTTGGTTTAGTAAAACTGCTCATCAAACTTGTATCTCCACCGTAATACGTTGCTTCAGCAAGGAAATTACCTTCACAATATCCTATTACGCTATCGCCGATTTCTAATTCATCAGCTGTATTTGGATAAACTTTAAAAATTAAAAACTGTCCGGACGGAATAATTTTATCTCCGGTTAATAAATTTTCAATCCCTTCAATATCTTCGACGGGCACTTTTTCGCTTTTATGTCTGAAGGAATCCCAAGTACTCCAAAATTGCGCCTGTGTAGGTTTTAGACCTGTTTTAAACCAGCTTTTAATAGTTTTTAATGTTTCTATAGCCATTTTATTTTCTTTTTTAAATTATTTTTTTAGTGAATTATTTTTTGTCTCCTTAATAAACTATTTTACGATCTCCGGTTACAGTTTTATATTCACAACCTGTGGGCAGCCCCCCACTAATTGCAGCAGTATTATCGGAGTAGGTTGGCATATTCACCCATATCATATAACCATTTTCGTCTATGTAACATCTTAAAGTATCGACCTGCATATCTGTTCCGAAAGCTGTTTTTTGCCCGGTATAAAACTCGTGTCTACTTCTTCCTGTTCCTTTTCCTGTTCCTGCTTTATGCTTAAATGTTCCACCATCTAAATTTGGAGCTCCAGAACCATTGTTCTGCATCATAAAAATTGTGGATCCGAAATCTCCAGCATAAATATTGCCATTTGAATGAGTAGCCATTCCCCAAATTCCATTACTTGTAACTGTTGAGCCTGTGGCGACAAAGGGACCAGTTTCATTTGTTTGCTTAAATATATCCGTACCAATATTTATAAAAATATCATTACTCTTAGATATTGTAATTCCAGTTGAATTATTAGCAGAATGTTGAGTGAAAGCCCCATTTCCATTTGTTTGTTTGTAGATTCCTCCGCCAGAAACACATACATAAACACTTGTAGATGAAGCTGCCATTCTTGTCCATATTCTATTAGTTTGACCTAATGCTATAAAATTTCCCGTTCCTCCTGTCTGTTTATATATATCTCCATTTTGGACAGATGCATAAATAGAAGTACCCAATGCACACAACCCATACCATTGCCTCGATGTTTGGCCTAAGGCGACAAAGGGACCAGTTTCATTTGTTTGTTTGTATATATCACCGTTTAAGACACCAATATATAAATCATTAGTACTAGTTGAGCAGATGCACAATGCTCCAGTTCCTTGAGGTAAAACAGTTCCAAGATCAACAAAAGGACCAGAACCATAAGTCTGTTTATACAATTTATTGGACAGGGTTACTATATAAATATTTCCACTTGGTGTCGAACACATTCCGTAACTAGAGAATCCAAATGGAGGTGTTAATGCATTAAAAAATGCATTTTCTGTATAATTTATAGTTCTTCCAGCAGATATTGTTAAATCCTTTCCTATTGCTGTATTACTACTTTCTTCTATTCCAATTTCTCTATTTATCTGGTTTCCTAAAGTAATATCTTTTGTAGGCGACTTAGCTGTTCCTATACCAAACGAAGTTCCATTATCCAGCAATCTACTAACACCTAAAGTTGTTGAATTAATTGATTTTGTAATATAATTTGCAACTCCGGAAAATACAGCTTGTTTTGTTCCTAATGCCGTATTTATTGTTGATAGGTCAGTATTGTCAAGTAAAGTTCCATCTCTGTTTTGCAGTGTATAAGTTCTGGATGCAGTATTTGCATTCGTAAAAAACGAAGTAAACGTATTGGCTACATTCCTCAAACCAAATTTTCCAGATAAAAATGTTTTAATTCCTGAAATATTTTGGTTAGTTGTTTGAGTTAAAAAAAGTGCTTCAAAGAAAGGAGTCAAAGTAGTCTTTATATTCAAAAACTTAATCGCTTTCTTAGAAAAAGAACTCTCACTATCTTCAATAAAAAGTCTGTCATTATCGACAATGGTAACTTTTTCGATAGATGGAGCACTTCCAGAATCAGTAATAATAGCCCCAAAAACAGATATAAAACCTAATTTGATAGTTCCTATTGGAACAGATGGTTCTGCTGCTGCCGTGCCAGTTGTTCCTTCAAGTCCTTGTATAATTTGATAAGTTCCTAAATTATTACCAACAACGATGTCGTTTCGATACATCCCTGTTGTTGCCGCACTAATAGTTTCAGAATAAGCATCAGAGGATAAGTAGGAAATTTTATTCAAAACCCATACAAAAGCGTTAGCCGGAATTGTTATATTAAGTCCTGTTAAAGTAATTGTGCCAAATTTTAAAACCCGATCCGGATTTTCTATGGCTGATAATCTGTCGTCGATATTTTTTGCTGTTCCTGTAAAACCTCCTTTATCGAGCTTTTCAACGAAACATTCAGCATGAGCATTTGGATCTGTTAAGTGATTTTCAAATATTTCGCTGTCCGTTTTATTTTGCAGTAATTCATCAATTCCATTAATTTCTGCTACAGGTATCTCTTCACTTTTATGGCGAAAACTATCCCACGTGTCCCAAAACTGAGTTTGCTTGGGTTTTCTACCAGTTCTAAACCAGTTTTTTATAGTTTCTAATGTTTGTATTGCCATACTTTTTCTTTTTTTAATTATGTAAGTAAGTTTTAATGAATTCTATTTTTTGTCGTTGTCTTGTAAGTTCTTCTTGTCAGGTATTTTAGGCATTTTAGTAATGCCATTTGAGAATACATAATCCATAATGGTTATTGTTTTTAAAATGATTAATATAAAATGTTGTGATTGTTTTGAGAGAAATAATCGAAGGCTCAGTAACTTATTAAGGTATATAAAAAGACACTTCTATTTGATATTTGAGGGTGTAAAAGTAAGACAGAAGAATAGAAAATGAGCAAGAAAAAGTCCTCTGGATTCAGTAGTTTCAGTAGAAAGTAAATTTGCTGAAACTACTGAATACTAGTTGTTTGAAATTTTAAAATGACACATATCGATAGTACTTTTACACCCAGAAAAAATACTATAGCGATGAGTAAAAATGCAATTCACAATTTCAATCTTTCAATAAAAAACAGTGCTGATATAAAAAGCTCAGAACAGTTAACAGAAGCTATCATAAAAGAGTTAGCCAAAGTTTCAAAAGAAATGAGTCAGCAAAAAGATATAGTGGAAATATGGCAGGAGCAACAAACTCTGAATACGACTGCTATTGCAAATAATTCCAGTACCTCAATCGAAGAAGGCGCTGTCAATACTGTTGCTGAAAAAAGCGAAAAACAGTTATTATCTGACAGTATTACTTCTTCGGTTTCTGAGGGAATAATAGCAAACGATATCGTCTCAACTGGAGAAGGCATCAACGGCACATTAAAGCAAGTTGGTATTACTTCTTCAGTTTCAGAGACAACAACTTCAAGCGCTTCAATCGGAGAAGGCGTTGCTGATACCACTGGCGGTACAATCACGAGTTCTCCCGCATCAGTCAACACTACTTCTCCGACATTGGGAGCAGGAAATAGTGCTTTAAATTTTAGCAATAGTACAACGACACAAGCCTACGCTAATGTGGTAGCTCAGCAAACTTTGAAGGTTCCTCAAGCGTTGCAGGCAAATAGTGGAGAACCAACTATAGAAGCTGTAATAGCAGAAATTAAAAAGAAATTAACTCAGGCTATTAATGAAAAAGATTTTGCTGCAATAGCCTATTGGACCAGCATTTCTAAGGCTTTTGATGAAGAAGCTAAAGTTCAGGATTTTGATGGTAAACCAAATAATATATTGTTTACAGAAATGTATGCGATGCTGAAACAATCAAATCAGATACCTATAATTTCTCAAAATTTTAATTGGGATGTTGTTCGCAAAAAAATGGTTGAGTCAATTGATAATAATATCCTTAAAGGAAAAATTTCTCAAGCAGGTAAAAGTCGTTGGGAAATAATTAAAAATCAATTAAACAATGATACAGTCAATGTTGCCAACCTTTTTGAGCGATACAACGAACTATTTTTATTACTAAAAGAAGTTGAAGGGCTTGATAAGTTGCCAGACACCATTACAATAACCACTAAAACCAAAATATATCCTAATCTAACTGCCAATTTATACGCAGATATTGGTAAAGAGGCTGTATATGTATTCTTAAAAGAGGTAAGTAACAACGAGATTACGGGAAGAGCGGTAAAGAAAGGAGCGGTTAAAATTAAAAATACTGATGCAACTTCATTTATTGTTGGAGAAAGTCTGGAATTTATTCTTGATGAAGCTCTTATAAAACCGCATAATGAGTATAAAAAAGAAGACATCAATTGGATTATTTATAATACTAAAAAGAAGAATGATAAAGGAACTGTTTTTGTAAACGAAGGAACTTCGTTTAGTTATAATTTTGATACAGCGGGAACTTATAAAGTCGAAGCTTATGGAGGAAATCCGGGATCAAATAATAGTAAAACTATAGAATCATCCGCTTTTGTAAAATTAGAGATTATAGCTCAGGAAATTGTAATTACATCTTCGGGAATTACTAAAGACGGACTTACAAGAACTTCTACAAAAGAAAAAACGTTTAAAGTTGCCTTAAAAAATCATAAAGTGCAATCATTAAATCCTTTAAAATTGTACTATCAGGTTGAAAGCAAAACAGCTAATAAAGTAAATATAATTTCAGAAGAAAGAGAATTAGATTCAACAGGTATTGTTAAATTTCCTATTCCAAATTTAGGAGAATATTGCATAAAAGTACGTAGTAAAGATCAATATGCATTAAATCTGGATTATAAATTTAATGCAATTAAAAATGAAGTTACCAGTATTGGTCAAGTCAACAAAATAGCAAATAATCATATCTTTTTGGTAGGCGATCCAAAAAACAATTTGATTTTAGAAGTCAAAAGTTTTAGAATAAATCCAGCTACTGACGAAGAAAAAGAAGATGTAAAATGGATAATTTATGATGCAAATAATAAACCATACTTACCACCAGGATCTGTAGTAATGACTGACAACAATAATCCTAAAAAAATGCATTTGCATAAATGGAGTTATTTTGATGTACCATTTCCTAAAAAAGAAGGGAATTATACGGTAGAAGCTTATAGCGACACCACACAAGGTGGCAAAGCAAAGTCAGTTTTTAATATAGAAATAACACGTCCACAAGTAACCGAGGCTTATTGGGCTTCTGGTGGTGGAAGTAAAAAACAAGCATCTGGTTTTGAAGGTGAAAGTAATTGGGTAAAAGCAAATATTCCATATTATAATAATCAGACTGTAAGAGTATATTTTTATCTGAATAAAGTAAAAACAAAATATTATTGTGATGTAAAAACCAATGAAAACGGAGCGATTTTTCAGGAAATAAAATTTGATTCTAATTTCAGGAAACTTATTGGATTCCAGAGTAGAAACAATGCTAAGATTGGGTTTAAATTGTTAGGAATCCAAAATGGAAAGCCATATCCATTTAAGACACCAACTACTTACGAGTCAGATACTCTTGTATCTGTTACGACAGAAGTAAAAATTCTTGATGCTTATTTTATGTATGACGGCAGGAGAGTAACATCACAAGATGAGATTCCGTTTAACGAAAAAGGCACAACTATAACTATTGTAGCCAAAACACAAAATAGGATTGGAAAAGAAATTGTATTGACAGCCCACAAAGTGGGAGAGAAACCAATCTACACAAAAGCAGCAACAGTAAATTCTGAAGGAGTTGCAATAGCCACTTTCTTGTTGAGGAACCTTGATAAGAAATTAAAAAAAGGAACAGTAAATAAGTATTATGTGGGGATTGAGGCATATTCTACGAAGCATTTGACTAATAAGATGATAAATATGGTGGTGGGAGCAGGTGGTAAAAAGAAAAATATGGCAAATCTAACATGGGGTTCAAAAGTCACAAAAGAATTCAGAGAAAAAGTAATAGAAATTTGTGAAGATTTATGGCCTGAAAATACAGTAGAAATGGCCAATGGACTAATGGCTGTAATGTATAGGGAAACGAATGGCACATTTGCAGCCAATCAAATGGCAGGCTACAAAAGACTTATTTCGAGAGACCAAATGACTGCAAAATATTTTGAAAACAACAATGAAAAAACAGGAGAAAAGGGTTCAAGAGCAGTTGGATTGATACAATTTACTCAAGTTGCACTTGTAAGCATGAAAGAATTTAAAGATGGAGAAGGTTTTGATAAATTACACAAGTTAAAGCTGGAATATGCAAATATGACTGAAGTAGATCAGCTTGAGAAGGTAAGAAAATATTTTAAAAATGTTGTTCGCTTACCTAGAACTCCAGAAGATATTTATGTAGCTGTATTTTCTCCTGATTTTGTAGGTAAAAAAGACACAGATACTTTATATAAAAAAGGTACATCTGATTATAAAGCAAATCCAGGTTTAGATAAGGATGATAATGGAATTCAAAAAAAAGAACTTATAGTAAAATATTATGCAAGTTTGAAAGAAGGAAATAAAAGTGATAATATTGCAAGTGTAAATGTAAAAGATGATAAAAAGAAAAAAACTGACTTAAAATGGCGTAATCCGCTTGATATTATGGAATTAAGAGGATGGTATACAGAAACACAATGGACACCTGGAAAAAGCGATTGGCATGGTAGAACTGGAGGAAAACATGATGGACTAGACTTATATGCCCCAGTAAAAACTAAAGCTTATGCTTGTATTGATGGTATAATAAGAGATCCTTATGAATCTGGAACATACGGAAATACAGTAACAATTGAGGGGATTTATAATGGTCAAACGTATTTTTTCTTTTATGCGCATCTAAATGAAGCGGTAAAATTTAAGGATGGAGATTCTGTAAAAGCTGGAGATTCTATTGGAGAAACGGGAAAAACAGGAAATGCAAGAAGCCTAACAGCTAAACAAACCCATTTACATTTTGAAATTAAAAGCGAAAAGACCAGAACCGGAAATAAAGTTGATCCAAATATTATAACTGAACTAACATTTAATAAAACTCCAGATAAAAACACACAAAAATGAAAAAAATAGTATTTATATGTATTTCTGTGATTCTGTTTTCCTGTAAAGATCAGAGAAGCGAAAAAAAAGTAATTTCGTATTTAATAAAAGCTGAAAAAGCATCATTGAACAATGAAATAAGGGGTTTAATTCCAGAAGAATATGATAGTAAAAGTATTATTACTGAAGCTATTGATTTTGATAATGATTTAAAAAAAGATTACATATGTAGCGTATATGATTCAAAAAAAGGTGTAAATATCGAATATTGGATAACCTCGGATTATAAATTATTCTTGAAGAATGAATTTCATGAAAGTATTAATTATAAGTTTTTCGTTAATTTAGATAATGATAATTTAATGGAATTATTTAGAGCTTCCGGCGAGGAAGATGGTATTGATTATGCCTTTTATGATATTAAAAACAATAGATTAGAGCCGTTATTGTATTTTACACCAATGTTGATTGACGAGAGTAAATCAAATAACTATTTTTTTGGTTATCCGTGGGATATCTTAGAAATTGTAATTTCGGATAACAAATTACTTATGTCTGCAACAGATAATGTTGAAAGGGATGGAAATATTTTTATTCCTAAAAATCAAGATTTTTTGCCTGTTCTTTTTTTTAAAGGTAAAACTACCCAACCAGAAATCAAATTTGATAAGAAGATTAAAAGCGAATATGTTTCTTTAGAAAAAATCATTGCAATTGTTAAGGCAAAAGACAATAAACATATAAAAACAATAGAGTCGCTAAAATCAGAATTAGGTACCTACAGGATAAAGAAAGAAGTAAAATGCGATCTAAATAAAGATGGAAAAGAAGATTTAATAATAATTTTTGAACCTAAAGAAATTAAACCACTGGAAGAATATGGTTCTTCTTTAATGAATTCTCCTCTTTATGTACTGATAAATGAAGGGGAAAATAAGTTTAGCGTTTCAAAAAACGATAATATTATTTATACCGCAACTTATAATTGCCCTAATATGGGGATTAAAAAGTTAATTGTAGAAAGTAATAATATTTCAATAGAACAAGGTACTTGTGATAAATTTGATGATCTTCAAAATGACAATATTACTTTCCAATATAATATAAAAACAAAATCTATCACTTTAGAAAAATTTAAAAGAGATTATTTTCAAAGAAAAGATAGTTCAGAAATGTTACCGCCAAGTGTTATGGTTTCTCCCAAAAAATTTGGAAAAGTCTTATTTGAAGATTATGACTCCAGAAAAGAATATGATAAATAAAATGTTTAATAAATAGAAGTGAAATCTTGTGAAAAATATCAAATCGACCCATTCATCCTTAATATTAAAAAATGCAAAAATCAAAATTAGTATGTCTGCTATTATTACAAATTATATTCTTGAGTTGTAAAAAATCAGAAAATGAAAATGTAATTAAAACGGCGTCAACTCAATCTTCTAAAGGAAATCAAGATCAAAATTATATAAAAAAAGCAATAGAATTAGATCAGGCAGATTTTGTTCATTATATAGATACGACTAAAAATATAAATGCTTTTTACAAATTTGATGAATCCAATTCCTATACAATATTAGGATATTGCTGTAAATTTGACAGATATGATTTTGTAAAAAAGCTTATTTCAAAAAAAGCCGATATAACATTGGGTGAAGAGGATGAAGATTATCAATATGATGCACTTTATGTTGCAATAGAGAATCAAAATGAAAAAATAGTTGATTTACTTTTAGAAAATAAAGCAAATGTAAATAGTACCTATACAGAGGGTGGTCTTACACCACTTTCCTTTGCCTGTCAATTTTCTAATTTTCATATTGTTGAAGCATTAATTAATCATAATGCTGACATAAAAGGGAAGTATAATCCACAAACTGAAATGGCTTCTATTCCTATAATAGAAGCTGTAAAGAGTAAAAATAGAGATGCAGTTAAACTATTGGTAGAAAAAGGTGCAGATGTAAATCAAGTTGATTTAGAAGAGACTTCAGCTTTAAGTTATGCTAAAGCTAATGATCAGGAAATTTATAATTTATTGAATCTTTTATTAAAAGATAATGTAAAACCAATTTCTGAAAAATTCCTGGGTCAATTTGAAGTAAGTACAAAAGGTGAATTAACTAACGATGGGACGGGACATACCACTTATTATTTTACGATTACAACAAACGGAATTATATTAAAGGCAGAAGCTTTTAGGGGAGATTTTTTATGCGAAGGAAATTATAAAGGAGTAGAAAAAGATAATATTTTAGAGGTTTACTACAACGAGAAAGATGACCGTTGTAAACAATCAAAACCTAATTATCTTATAAAAAAAGACGGAGGGGAATATTTTATAAAAGGAGTTGGAGGTGAAGCAACTTTTAACGAATGGGTAAAACTTGACAAAAAATAAATGGTTCTATATTTTTCCAAAAACTACCTGTAAGCAGGTAGTTTTTTGTTTTAAAAAGAATTTCACAGTTTAAAAAAGATGCTATATTTATTCCAACTTAATTTCATTAGATATGCGTTATTTGTTTATGGTTATATTTTCCTTAGTTGTTATTTCTTGCTCGAATAAAAAAACAAATGTTGAAAAAACAGATGATAAAAAAGTAGTTTTAGTTAAAAATAATACAAAAATAAAAGAGCTTCAAAGTCAGGTTTTTCATAGTGTTCTTTATCAAAATGAATATTTTTATTTCTTAGGAAAAAAAGGAGATTTTGAAGATGTAACACTTAATTTCAATGTTAAACGACTTATTAATGACGCAACGATTGATAATATTTTTTATTCTGACGAGGCAAATCCCAATCAAAATCAATTGTATAGGATTAAGGATCACACCAATAAGGATAATTTAAATTATGAGATAGTAGTATTTGATGAATGGGAAGATAAAGATGCAAAAATTAAATTTTCGCTAGTTAATAAAAAAGATGATGTTTGGAAATTTCAATACATTCCATCTTCTCCCTGGAAACAAGAAAACTCTAAGAGAACCTATAGCCAAAATCTTGATTTACGCGAAGAATATTTGTTTATAAATCAAAAAAACATAGATTCACTAATTGTATTAACTAAAGGTTTATGGAGTAAAGAAGAGGATAATGACGAAAATTTAGATACGGTTTGTTACAAAAAACCGTATTATTTTAAACTAAAAGAAAAATATAAATATTGGAAAAATTATAACCCAATTCGTTTTGTTTCGTCAAAAAGTAAGATTAGTATCTATACACAACCTGATACGACTTCTAAAGTTGTTTCAAAACTAAAGTATAATGATTGGGTTATTGTAAATGATACTGTAAATAAACAATCAAATAATAATAATTTATGGCTTGATATTTACGATAGGGTAAGTTTTAGGAAAGGTTATATTTTAAATAAGAATTTAGCTCAAAAACCAACTTATGAAAACCTACCAGTAAAATAAAGAATTAAGGCTAGAAAAAGAGGCTTAAGAAATAAAAATCTACCCTAATCAGGTAGGTTTTTTGTTTAAAAGAATATTCTATTTTAGCACAAAAAAAATATAAAAATAACCTAATCAAAAAAGATGAAATATTGTACAAAACTATTGGTTCTATTATTAATTGTATTTATCAGTTGTAAACCAGAAACTAAGAATGATTTTAATAAAACCAAAAGCAAAGATCAGGAACTCAGTAAAAATCAAATTTCTAAAAATGGAGATGACGATTTTAAATCCGCTCCTATTGATTTTTTGGAAGAAAAGTATAAAAATAATGGATATAGTCTCCCTGATTATTCTCCAACATTTCCAACCTACTCTTTTTCTAATGAAAAATTAGGAATATTTAGCGTTAATTATATCGGAAAATCAGAAGTAATTCAAAACTATTGGAATGTTTCAAATTCAAAAGGATTTTTTTCTCAATTTCAAGACATAAATCAAGCTTTGGGTAATTCAAAGCTAATAAATGATAAAGTAAGTCAAATTTTAGATAATAAAATAAATGAATATTATATTGTTGCCAGTTTCTTACCAAAAGAATCGATAGCGTATTTTGATGATGGATCAGGAGATTTTGAATTAAAGAAAGATGCTTATACGTATTTTTATATTTACGAAAATAACAAATGGGTTTTTATAAAAAAGCTTTTAACGAATAAAATTGACAAAGGAGGGGTTTCACTTTATAATGATCTTCTATTAAACGATAAAGTAGAATTTAGCACACCAATTCCTGAAAAATTTCTGGGTCAATTTGAAGTAAGTACAAAAGGCGAATTAACTAACGATGGGACGGGACAGACCACTTATTATTTTACGATTACAACAAACAAAATTGTATTAAAGGCAGAAGCTTTTAGGGGAGATTTTTTATGTGAAGGAAATTACAAAGGAGTAGAAAAAGATAATATTTTAGAGGTTTACTACAACGAGAAAGATGACCGTTGTAAACAATCAAAACCTAATTACCTTATTAAAAAAGACGGAGACGAATATTTTATTAAAGGAGTTGGAGGTGAAGCAACTTTTAACGAATGGATAAAACTTGACAAAAAATAAATTGTTCTATATTTTTCCAAAAACTACCTCTAAAAAGGTCGGTTTTTGTTTTTAGGAAAGACAATATATTAGTAAAAAACTTTTAGTTTTATTAGCCTGGAATAAGAATAGAAACCAATTCGAATTAAAGAACTAGAATCTATTTTATTACAAAAAGGGAATAGTTTATTTAACTATTCCCTTTTTTATTAAAGTAAGTCTGGAATTTTACAATTGATAAACAGATCCTCCACTAGCAGGCCATAAAGTATATGCCTGAGGTAGAAAATTAGCGTCAACATGTATTTTAGGACGTTTTGTATTTTGCGTGAAATCTTGAAGAGTTATAGCAAAATTATTGGTGTTTTTGATACTTAGATCAGTCAATAATGTATTGCCAAAACACCAAAGAGAAGTTAGTTGAGAATTTGAATCAAAATTTAACGTAGTCCATTTATTTGACGAAACGTTCGTCTTTCCTAAAACAGTTAATGGGGCCAAATTTATTGAAGTCAACTGATTAGACTGGATAAATAAACTTGTAAGCTTAGTATTTCCATTAAGGTTTAAAGTAGTTAATTGATTACCATAACACCAAAGTCCCCAAAGCCCAGCAACATTAGAAGGAATTGTTAAACTCGTAAGTTGGTTGCTGTGACACCAGATTTGAGTAAGATTAATGTTTGATGAAAGGTTTAAAGTCGTTAGCAGATTATTTTGACATTCTAACCAGGTTAAGGTAGTAATTGCTGAAACGTTTAAAGAAGTCAGCTGATTTCCACTTATAATTAACTGCGATAGAGATGTAAAAGCTTGTATACCGGTTGCATTACTAATATTTGCGCCTGCTACGTACAACCCTACACGGGTTTTATCAATATTTATATAATCATTGCCAATTACGGCATCTTCTTGTCCGGCACCGGCATTAATTAATGCTAATCTAAAATTAGGATCCGGAACATATGTATTAACCCAAACTGCTGCGGTTTTTCCTGTAGCAGACCCTTTTTTTAATTCAGATAAAGCTTTTTCATCTCGAATATAATTAGGGTCTTTTGCAGTGCTGTAATCTGCCGGAGTTGGATTTGGGTTAAAGGCACTTTTTGTTAGTTGAGCAGAAGGAGTAGAAGTGGTTTCATTGTTGTCTGTAGAACAAGCTACGAAGTTCAGCGCTAACGCAATAAGAAGTAATTTTCTCATAAAAATTCAATTTTTAATTAAGGTTAATGTTAAAAGATTATTTAATATGCTAAATTTTCTCACAAATTAAATCTTTTCTTTTTTAAGATTAATTAAAAATAATGATATTTTTCTTATAAAATTAATTTTTTTTATTTTACATTATAGGAATTTTAAGAGATTATAGTGCTTTGTTTAATGACTTTATATTATATTTAAACAAAAGAAAGAAAAAGACGCTTGACCTAGCAGAATTACTTTTAATAGTAGATAAAAAGCGTTTTAATGAGTTGACTGATTCTTAAAAAAAATGAAATTGAATAACTTAAACCGAGATATCGTTCAATTACAATTTTTTAGATTTAAAATAGTTATAATCTTGAAATTGATGCAATTGATACTTTTTCTTTTTGGGTCATTTTATCCTGCATTTTATTTAAATTTGAAATTTATTTTTAGAGCTTTTATACATGATGGCAAGACTATTTTCTTTATTCTTTCTTATACTTTCTTTTAGCATTCATTCGCAGTCTTCGACAAAAGAGCTGATTGATAGTTTAAACAGTATTAACGACCATCAGAAAAAAGTAGAACTCTGCAGTAAAATCGCATTAAGACTTCAAAAAACGGATTGGGACAGAGCTATAAGATACATAGAGCTAGCTGAAGCTGAAGCAAAAAAAACAAACAACTCAGAACTCACTTTGGCTCAGGTTTATATAACGGCAGGTAAAATGTATGATTCAAAAGAGGTTTTAGATATCGCCTTACAATATTACTTGAAAGCGTATGAGATTCACAAAAATAACAATAACAGTGAAGAAGCATCTAAATTAGAAAACAATCTTGCAATTATTTATGCCATAGGAAATAATAAAGAAAAAGCACTCCAATACTTCTTAAATGTATATCGCTATCAACAGTCTAAGCACGATTCTGTTAAGCTCATAAAAATATTAAACAATATAGGTACAATATATCTGAAGAAAAATTTAGATTCCTCTTTGTATTACTATCAGAAGGCTTATTTAATAAATAAGAAGATAAAAGACAATAACTTAAAGGTTAATGTTTGTACTAATATAGCCCGGGCTTATTCCTTAAAAAAAGACAATACAAATGCCGACTTTTATTTTAATGAAGCATTTTCTTTAGTAAATAAAGGCGTTAATAATATAGTAGAATCTTTTGTATATGAGTCTTTTTCTGAATATATGCTAAAAGAAAAAAAATACGATGCGGTAATTGTAAATGCAAAAAAGGCATTAGAATTATGCAAAGAAACGGAATATAGTTATTCAGGTTTAAACCTCAATAAAATATTGTATCAGGTATATGTAAGTAAAGAGGATTACAAAAATGCGGTTTATTATTTTCAGAAATATAATGCAATCAGCGACAGTATAAATGTCGAAGAAAAGGCAGTAAACATAGAAAGAATAAAGCTCGAGCAGGATTACAAAGTTCGAACCCAGATAAAAACACTTATTGAACAAAAGCAGCGATTTAAACATTATGTTGTTGGCTTAATATTGGTTGTTGGTATATTGATTCTAATTATTTTACTGATAAGATACCGAAACAGGAATATTAAAAATCAACTGGAAAAAGAGAAATTAAACACAAAAATGCAAGCTTTAAACCAGAGTCTTGAAGCCCAAAAACAGGTGCTTATTGGAAAAGCAATGGCAGAAATACATCGTACAGATAGTATTAATGAAATCCTGACTGATCTGAAACAGATTAAACTCAAAACTGTTAATAAAGAAATGCAGCAAGCTATTGATATAGTTTTAAAACGTCTGGAAAAGAATTTGAATACAGATATCTGGAAAGAATTTGAAATCAGTTTTGAACAGGTTCATAAATCTTTCTTTGATAAATTAACGGTCGATTATCCTTCTCTTACTCCAAAAGACCGCAGATTATGTGCCCTTTTATATTTGGATTTATCTACAAAAGAAATTTCTCAAATTACAGGTCAATCCTTCAAAGCAATCGAAAATTCCCGAACAAGACTTCGTAAAAAGTTCGATTTAACCAATGAAAAAGTAAATCTCTCTACTTATCTCAATACAATCTAACTTTATTAAAGATATTATAAATCCAAACTAATGACTTGATTTAGTTTGGATTACTTTTTTTTGAGTGTTTTTCAGGTGATACTTTTTTACCTGAGAGTGTTTTTGTAATAGTCCTTTTTTTCAAAAGCACAAATGTCCCTTTTACATTTACCAAATCGATGTAAATAAATTTTGGATGAACGCAAAGAAAAAAAACAAACCTCTTAAAAGTTTAGAACAGCTTCTGGAAGAAGCAAAAACAAAAAAGGAAACCCTTTTAAAGATTCTGAAAAAAATAACCAACGATAATTCTGAAAATCAATCTTTGAATTGATTTTTAGAAATGGCCTCAATGGTTTTGCTATGAACCATTGAAGTGTCATGTTTATTAACCAAGCAAACTGTAATATTAATTTAAATTTAAAAAAATGAATCAAATTTACTTCAAGACCAAGTATTTGTTTGTTTTGTTGGGTTTCTTTGCCTGTTCCGTAGGAATGGCTCAGTCACCTTTGCAAAATAGACAAAGTGGTAATGCAAAAACCGCATTAGAAATGTCGGTCGCAAATCCAAAAAAAGATCAGGTTTCTAAGAAAACTGCTGATAAAGTTTCCAATCAGGACAATGATGCCAATAATCTCTTTACTCCGCAAGAAGAAAAAGTAAAAGGGATAGAACTTTCTGCAGCAGAAAGTGACGCAGTGAAAAAGCAACTACAGGAAAGCCAAAAACTATTTAGACAAAATTTAACGAATGTAACCGCGAAAACAAACCCGCAGGATTCCATTAGCACAAAAGTTAGATCTTTTGCTAAATCGGCCAACTTAACTGCCAAAAATATATTCGAAGTTAAAAAAGGAGATTTTGATTTGTCTACATCGGATAAAATGCAATTAAAATCAATTTCGGATAATCATGGCAGAACCCTTGCTACTTATCAGCAAATGCATAATTCTATTCCTGTTGAAGGCGCAATTTATAAGGTTAGAGAAAATAAAACTAAGATTGATGCATTTGGTTCTACAGCAAAGAAAGTGTCTGTAAGCAGCAATTATAAAATAAATGCAGCAACAGCTTTAGAAAACGCACTAAGAACCGTAAATGCGAAGCAATATATTTGGGAGAGTAAAAAATTAGGTGCTCTACTGGACAAAAAAATAAGTGCTAAACCACAAGGGGAACTGGTTTATGTTGGGCCTAATTTTTCTTCTGAATTAAAAGATTATTATCTGGCATGGAAATTTGATATATATGCGACCAATCCGCAATCAAGTCAGACGATGTATGTGGATGCAAATACAGGAAAAATAATCCTTACCATAAATTTAAATAATGATGCTGATTTTTCAGGTCAAAGTCTGGGTAAAGGTAAATCAAGATATTCCGGAGAAGTAGAATTTAATACTAAGCAATATGCGGACGGTTACAGATTAGAAGGGCTACAAGGGAAATATAATGTTCCCATGTATACCTGGAATATGAATCATGCAGATGAGGCTTCAGATGAAGTAATCACGGAATTTATTGATGAAGATAATATTTGGAATGAACTGCACAATAAAGATCATGATGAGGTCGCAATGGATATTCATTGGGGTATGCAAAAAACCATAGAATATTATGGAGAAAAATTTAACCGAAATAGTATCGATGACAAAGGAATGACAATTATTGGTCTGGCGCATTTAGGCACTAATGTCGAAAATGCTTCATGGACCGGAGGTTGGGCACAATTTGGAGACGGCGTTGCTAGTCCTTATGTTGGTTTAGGAATTACTGCGCATGAATTAACTCACGGAGTAACACGTTTCACAGCGGGTTTAATCTATCAGGGAGAATCTGGTGCTATGAATGAATCTTTCAGTGATATATTTGGTGTATCTGTTGAGGCTTATGTTGGAAAAGACAAAAAAGAAAATATTTGGATGTTGGGTAATGAATTGTACACACATGGAAGTATGCGAAGTATGTCAAACCCAAAGGCACAAAGTCAGCCGGATACCTACGGAGGAGTAAATTGGGCAAATCCGGCAAATAGTAGTTATGATAACGGAGGTGTACACATTAACAGCGGAATCACAAACTACTGGTTTTACCTTTTAAGCGAAGGTGGACAGGGCACGAATGACCTTAATAACAGTTATGATGTTAAAGCGATTGGTCTTGATAAGGCGGAGAAAATTGCCTATATCACGCTTACGGAATATTTATCTCCTTCTTCAAACTTTAGTGATATGCGTCAGGCTACCTTAATGGTTACAGAAGATTTATATGGAATGGGTTCTGAAGAATACAAACAAGTTAGCAATGCCTGGTATGCTATTGGTATTGGAACTGCTTTTGCAGACAAACAAATAGCGCTTGTTTCAGTAGAAAAACCTGTTGCTGCTTGTGGTACTTTAAAAGGAGATGAGCCATTTTATATTACAATTAAAAACACAGGATCTACTGTAATTAAAGCAAATGAAAGTTTATATTACAAATTAAGATTAATGTTTCCCGGTTTTGGCGGTAGGTTAAATACGCTATACTCTGCCGATAATACCATTAGTTTTGATAAAGATCTGGCGGTTGGTGAAGAAAGGGTTATAAAAACTAAGGAAACCATTCCTTATGAAATAAGTACAACTAAGCTAAACTATGTTGAGGTTAAATTTGATTTTAAACCTATTGATGCGTTTGGTGCAAAGGACGGAATTTCTTTTGTTTCAAGTTTTATGGTTTATCCCCCTCAAAAAGATTTTGACCTAAAAGTTACAGGATTAAGCCTTCCGGAATATTCAGGGACAGCATTGTCAGTAAATCATACCTTAGCGATTACAATCTTTAATTTGGGTTGTCAGGATATACCGGCTGGATCTCAGTTAAAAGTAGGATATGCCAATACACTTCCCGGAAGCGAAACAGTATGGAAAGACGTTACATTAGAAACTATTTTTAAAGGAAACTCAGAAATGACAATTTCTTTTGATACTACTATTGATTTATCTGCAAACGGTCTGCATACCTATGAAGGTTTTGTATCCTATGATAAGGATCCGGTAGCAGCGAATAATAGTGGGATAAATGGTGTTTACAGTGGTATTATAACTCAATTTCCATATACAATGGATTTTGAAAGAACACCAGGAGGCTGGTATTCAAAATCATTGTCTACAAATCAAAAATTTGTATGGCAGGCATCTGCTTACACCTTTAGAGATACAAAGTCTAAATATTTATGGGCAACAGTACAACTTGGCGAAACCGGTGAAAGAATGGCCTTGAATGCTGATTTTACATTACAATCACCAGTATTTGATTTTACCAATGTTGCTTTTCCATATGTTGAGTTTGATATTATTTCCTTATTCCATAACGGATATGACGGATTAATTGTTGAATATTCTGAAGATAACCAAAACTGGAAAAAAGTTACCGGTATCGATTATCCTTCAACTCTACATTACGATGGTGGATCTGCATTATCGGGACCATGGTTTACCGGAATTAACAATGATTTCAAGAAAAAACCAATTGGAATACGTTTAAATGACCTTGCCGGTAAAAAAGGAGCTATTCGTTTCCGTGTTGCTACAGATGATTATAATGATGGTTTTTTAGGAGCCTTTATAGATAATATTCATGTAGATAATGCACCTTATGATTTAGTACTTTTAGATGCAAAAGTAGATGCTGGTACCTGTAAGATCGACAATAATAATGTAACAATAAAAACTAAGATCATTAATAATTTTGGTACAACTGCCGAGCAGGTAAATGTTACAGTGAAAATTTTGGATAGTGCACAAAATGAAGTGTATTCAAAAACAGAAAAAGCATCATTGGTTTTTAGTAAATTTAGAGATACGATAGCATATTCTATTCCAAATATCAACTTAAAAAGTATTGGTAGGAATACCATTTCGGTTTCTGTTTTTCCTGATGATGTAACTCAGGATGCTACACCAGAAAATAATTCATTCACATTAAGTTACGATAATTGGAACAATGAAGATATGAAAATATCTGTACTTCCATATACAATGGATTTCGAAGATGTGACTAAATATAAAGGATGGAGAACTTTTGAAAACAAAGATGCTGCCGGCTGGCAACACGGAACATATACAGATTTAAGATCTCCAAGTTTTTTCGTAACAGATCACACGCAATTTATGGCGAGTAACGATGACAAATGTAATTGTGACGCTGCAAATGATATGTTAATTTCTCCCGTATTAGATTTGAGCAATTATAAAGAAGCACACTTATCATTTGATGGCTTCGGCGATGGTCAGAGACTTTCAGACGGATATGTAAAAGTAAGTACAGATGGCGGTGAAACCTGGAATACGGCTTTTAAAATGTATTATATCGATAATTGGATCGAGTATCATGTAGATTTAACTCCATATGCAGGAAAATCGTGTGTTCTGGTAGCATTCCAGCATGATGATAATGGTTTATTTGCCAATGGTTTTGCAGTAGATAACATTAAGATTACAGAGAAATCAGAATATCTTCAGTTATCTAATTTAAGTATGCCTGAGGTTGTATATGAAGATGCACCTTCGCACCAATTTTTTATTGCTGCAAGAAATGTATTTTATAATAAAGTAGAAAAAGCTACAATCGAATATCAAATTACCCAAAATGGTAAAGCTGTTGGCGAACCGGTTGTATCAGAAAGAAATGATCAAATTCAACAATATCAGACCATTACCTATACAATAGATGGTATTCCGCAGTTGCCGGCAGGAAATTATGAAATCAATGTAAAAATAATTACAAACGGACAGCTAAAAGCTGATGCAACAACGCTTACAAAATCTTTTGAGGTTATTGCTAAGGCACCAAACTTAGATATTGAAACCTTTTCAAGTGTTGCCCAGGGATCAGTTTTTGGATCAAAAGGATATGTTTCGAATCAAAGTGATGACAATTATCCTTGGAGAAACGTTACTACACCAGATAATACAAACCTGACGCTGCCTAAGAAAGATCATACAGAAGATGCTTCTGCAATGATGCTTTACAGTCAGCTTGAAAATTATGCTGTTTATGGAGAAATAGTTTCTCCGATGTATAAACTAGCTGAAAATACAACTGCATTAGAATTCTATTACGGAATGCAATGTAATTATATCAATTCTTTCAGTATAGATATTAAAACAGTAGGAGGCGAATGGACCGAGATATGGAAAGACTCTAAACAAGGAAGTTATTCAGATACCGAATGGAAAAGAGGAGCAGTAAACTTAAATAAATATGCGGGGAAATCTGTAATGTTAAGATTAAGACATGCTAAAGAAGGAGGATATTCTTACATGGTATTAGATGATTTAAAATTAATCACTGATCCTGTTGTAGATGCTTCAGTCCAAATATTGTCGCCAAGAGATATATGTGGCGGATCTGAATTTAAAGTGAAACTGACCAATGAAGGACAAATTGCCATTGCAGCAAATACAATTCAGTTAGAGGTAGAATATATGAACACGAATGAAGTTATTTCAGAACCAATTACAGAAGGAATTCCTGTTGGCGGAAGCATAGAATATATGCTGAAAAAACAGCCTAAATTGGATGAAAGCGGGGACTCACATGTGTTTAATGTTACGGCAAAATTAGATAATGATGCTATTCAGCAAAATAATATAATAAAAAACTATATCTATCAGGGAGTACCGTCAGATTTTAAAATATTTGACAATCCAATAATTTATGGATATGCTGGAAAAGCTTTATACGTTGATGCTCAAACAAATGTTGCGGCAAAAAAATTAAAAGTCGCTTCATACAAATGGAGTACAGGTGATGTCTCTAACGGTATTGCAATAAATACGGCAGGAGATTATACGGTAACATTAGTTATGAAAAATGGATGTACACTTACAGAAACTATAACAGCAAAATTTGATGCTTTCGAATCAGAGTTAGAAAGTGGAGATCTTTGTGGTCCTGAAGTTGTTTTGTCTCCCGGAAAATACAAATCTTATGAATGGTTTGACGGAGCAACAGAACCAACTCACGTGATAACAGAAAGTGGAGATTATTTTGTAACGGTTTTTAATGAAAATGGCATTGGTAAAACTTTTAGTACTACCATTTCAATTCTTGAAAACAACATTGTACCGGAAATTCAGGTAATAGGAGATAAAAAATTAACAGCTTCAGTTGATGCAGCTTCGTATCAGTGGTTCTTAAACGAAAGACCAATACCAAACGCAACTGAAAAATCTATTATTGCAATTTGGGAAGGAAACTATAGTCTTCAAACAACGAATAATAATGGATGTAACAGAATTTCGACAGTATTTGATTCAAAAGGAATGCTACTTGGAAAAATTACAAATCCTTTTAGAGTATTCCCTAACCCGGCTGTTGATAATGTAAATATCTTCCTGGCAGATAAAATTGAAGGTGAAACAAAAATCAATGTTTACGCCACAGATGGTAAAGCAGTGTGGAGTAAATCGTATGCAAGTATGCCGTCAATTATTAATCTAAGCGGATTAACGCCGGGAGTGTATGTTTTAGACTGTACAGTACAGAATAAAAAATATACTGCCAAGATTATTAAGAAGTAACAAAATTAAAGATAGAACATGGTAACTCTCCTCTGTGAGAGTTACCATTCTTAAAAAACAAAAATATAGTATGAAAAAATATACGCTAATACTGTGCACACTATTTTTGGGTGCGGCTTGTATGGCCCAGACTCAAAAAGTTAAATTGGGCGTAAAAGCAGGTTTAAATATCGCCAGCCTTACTTTTGATGAAAGTGAACTAGACTCATCAGGTAAAACTGGATTTACGGCAGGGATTATGGTCGAAATTCCTATGGCAAAAAACTTTTCGCTTCAACCCGAATTATTGTTTAGTCAACAAGGAACAAAAACTTCTTTTTCTGATCCGGAGGTAACAAATTCGAATTTTAAAAGTACAATCGAATTGAACTATTTAAACATTCCTGTAATGCTGAAATATTACGTGATAAAAGGATTAAGCATACAAGCCGGTCCTCAAATAGGAATACTTTTAAAAGCTAATAATAAATATCAGGATAACTTTTTAGGATATGAAAATCACGAAAGTTTTAATCTGAAAGATTATTCAACAGGAATAGATACTTCTGTAAACTTTGGATTGGGATATCAATTTATAGATAAATTTTATGCAGATGCAAGATATAATATTTCGTATTCTAATGTTTTCAAAGAAGGCGATGTAAATCATTTTATAAATAATGATATGAAGAATCGGGTTTTTCAAATAGCAATAGGGTACTTTTTTAAGTAGAATTAGTTTTAAATAGAGGTTATGAAAGCCACTCTGATTTTTTATTGGAGTGGTTTTTTTATGATTTATACTAATCGGATATTGAAAATAAAGTTGTTCGTAATTTTACAATTTCTTGCCAGAGCGAATGACTTACTTTGTTGGTATAAAAACAATCAAAATGAAAAAGACTCTTATTTTAAACGGATTACTGATGTTCACTTTTTGGTGTAATGCTCAAACTGCGGATCCCGCATTAAAGTCAGTCAGAAAAGTTATAGAAGCCAGTAATGAGATCTATGCAGATCTCGCTAATAAAGGCGATAGATCTATCCTTACCAGATATACAGATGATGCCTGTTTATTTCCGCCCAATGCTCAACCTGTATGCGGAAGTGAACAACTGCTTGCATTCTATAAAGGTGGTCCCAAAGTGCATGTAAAGTTTACGATTCAACACTTGTACGGAGATGGTAAAACATCAGTCACAGAGGAAAGTTTTTATGAGATGACTGATCCCGATGGTAAAAAACTGGACGACGGAAAAGTGATTGTCATCTGGAAAAACACAAAAAACGGCTGGAAGATGTATCGAGATATGTTTAGCAGCAACCATCCGGCAAAATAAAATTAGAAACCAATGTTTACAGCTTGTTGAAAATCTGTATCATTTTTTATCAACGAGTTTCTGGAAGCAGAAGGAGTGATACCCGTAAACTTTCTGAACTCTTTGATAAAATGTGCCTGATCGTAATACCCGCTGTCGTAAGCTATCTCGGTCAACGATTGCGAGGTATTGAGAACTAGCTGCAAGCTCTTGTTAAAGCGCATTACCGAAGTAAAAGCTACAGGACTGATACCAATATTTGAGAGATAAAGTTTTTGAATATATCTTTCTGATAGCCCTGAATGTCGCGCCAGAGCAGGTAAATCCAATTGTTGATGATTAAATAAAAGCTGTTGATTAATAGCCTCTACAATCGATACTTTCTTTAATCGGGTTTCGTTTTTTTTCAATTGCTGCAGAAAGTGAGATTCTAAGATGCTAATTTTAGAGGCAAGTTCATTTGCCTCCATCATACGATTGTATAAGACTCTGTTTTCATTCAAAGCTACATCATACATGTCGGTGGCGTAGTTAGTGAATTCCGATAGCGGATCTGAAAAGAACAATGCACTGGCGTGCGGATAAATCCGAGCTATAAGTACCGAAGTACCTTTGGCTACAGTAAGTCTGGTAGGAAGAGTGAGATGGCCCAGTAATTCTATAGCAGGCGTATCTTTTCGTTTACCATTGATAGTTGTAGCAGCGGCACCTTCAGAGATATTGACTATAAAGTCTACATATCCGCTTGGGTAAAAAACCTCGTTATCAAGATGTTTATTAATCGTAACAACGGTATAATTCTTTATATATGGTGCTAAAACGGTGGAAGGTAAAATCTCCATATAATTAATTTTTATCGTAATTTAGAACTGAATCTGCTGATTAATAGGATGTTCTAAATTAGAAAAAAATATAACATGAAATAATGTATAAGATTAAAAAATTAATCTTTTAAGTTTCTGACCCAATGTCGGAAAAATATAAAATGAAAAATCGCAATTACCAGTTATTAGGTAATTACGATTTTTTTTGTGGAGTCGCCGGCTATTCCGCTAATTATATCAGAGTTGGTTGTTAATAATTGATTATCAGTAAGAAACGCTTGTTTTGTAGTAATTCTTATATTTGTTATAACTAAGTTTTTATAACTAAATATAGCATTATTGTCAACTAAATTGTCAACTGATGAAATACACTTTTAATCTTAAAGAGCCGAAGAGTGATAAAGAAACTTTGATTTTATTTTCATGCTATTTTAAAAATGAGAATAAGAAATTTGTCTTTTCAACTGGTGAGAAAATAATGCCTGAAAATTGGGATTTTGAAAATAGATTCCCTTTTGTAAATGGGAAAAAGAGATCAAAATTTGTTCAAAGTATAAGACTTCAGATGAATCGATACTCTGATTTATTTCTTGAAACAGAAAGCTTATATAAAAGAATAAATGAACCTTTTACTTCGAAGAATTTAAAAAAAGTTTTTGACGAAGAGTTTAAAAAAGCTCCGTCCGGGAAAAATACATTTTTTGATGCGTATGATGAGTTTACAGCCGAAAAGGAAAAAGGTAAAGAATGGTCGGCGTCAACAATTAAGAGGTATAAAAATATAAAAAATATTCTAGAAAAATTTGAAGCAGCTAGAAAATTCAAACTGACATTTAGTAAGATCGATGAAACATTTCATCGTGAATTCACTTCCTATTGTATGGATGATTTAAAGCATATTAATAATACTTATGCTAGAAATCTAGGGCTTTTCAAAACCTTTATGTTTTGGGCTAGGAAAAATAAATTCACTTATAATGATAGTTTTGTAGAATTTAAAAAAGTTGAGAAAGTAATTACAAATCAAATTGCATTAACAATAGATGATTTGAATAAGTTGATGCAACACGAATTTGAAAGTGAAAAGCTAGGGAAAGTTCGTGATGTTTTTGTCTTTGCTTGTGTGACTGGTATGCGTTTTGGTGAGTTATCTTTGATAAGAAGAAGTAATGTAACTAATGATTTTATTTTATTAAAAGAAAATAAAGATGAAACTAAAGAAACTAGGGAGATACCTTTAACCAGTATTTCTAGACATATTTTATTAAAATATGATTATAAACTGCCTTTAATTGCCAATCAAAAACAGAATAAATATATAAAAGAAGTATTTCAGGAGATGGAATACAATAATAAAGTTCAAAAAGTTACAACTAAAGGGAAAGAAAATATTAAAGAAGAAATGTTCTTCTACAATAGAATAAGTACCCATACAGCAAGAAGAACTTTTATTACTATGATGAAAAGACAAGGTAAAAGTGATAAATTAATTGCATCTATAACTGGACACAACGATATGAAGACTTTGAATCAGTATTACCAGATTAGTGAACCAGAGAAAAAAGAAGCCATGGATGAAGTTTTTAATGTTGAATTGAAATTGAAAATCGTTTAGTATGGATTTTAAAAAGAAATATTTTAAAAAGAAATCAGAATTTATTGATTTAAAGCCTCTTGATAATAAGAATACTAGGGGAGAAATTAAACTAGGTGTAATTATTCTTATTATGGTTTTTCTTTTTTTGATTGCTTTTTATTTTTTCGAAAATGTTTTTCTGAAATCAGGAGGGATATTTAGACTAGTTGCTATAGGAATAACATTTTCGGCAGCAATTATGGTTGTTTTATATTTTCGTCTTTTGATTTATAAGACAGATAAGAGGAATAAAATAAATTCAGCAATAGTAAATTATGATTTTTCGAATGATGAAAATAATATAATAGAAGTTCGGTTTAAAAATTTTTTTAAAGATGAATTGTGTTATTTGAATTTTAAAAATAATGCGATTAAAATTGGATTAATTGACCAAAAATGTAAATGGTTATATAAGGAAAAAGAGATTTTATACTTCGCTTTATTGTTTTCTAAATTAAAAGAGAATAATTATTTTAAAAACACAATTGAAAACAAAGATTTTTGTGAGGTTTCTAGCCAATTTTTAGATATTAAAATTAATTCAACGATGCTAACAAAATATGATCTTTCCAAGGAAAACAATCTAATTAAAGCACATCATGAAAAATATTATGAAAATGATTATTCCATTTTTAACCAAATATAGTTTAACTCATTTTCAATTGAATTCAATTGAAGATATTGAATAGAAATAAATTATAATTAATACGATTAAGTTATAAAATTGTAAAAAATTAAATCTACAATTTTATGCAAAATCCATTTGAAACAATTCAATCAGAATTGAAAGAGCTAAAAGGTTTAGTTGCACAACTTCTGACTAAACCAGAAAAAGATTTATCGAATAACATGTATACTGTCAAAGAAGCGGCAGAACTCTTACATGTGGATCGCCAGACCATTAGAAACCATATTGATAATGGTAATATTAAAGCTTCTTCTATTGGGAGAAGAATTTTAATAAATCACGAAGAGTTATTTGACTCTCTTAATGAAGTAAAATCCCTGAAATATAAGAGACAAGTATAGAAAGTACCATTTCTATACTTGTTTTTTTATTATCTGATCTATTGTATAAGCTATATATACAATAAAAAAACATTGTACAAAATGAAAGAAAAATATTTACGAGTAGGAACTTCGTATTTCAAAATTATTGATAAACCTATAATATCTGGTGACAAAGTAAAAGTGATGGTTCGGTGGAATCGTGAAACAATCATTTCAGATCACGGAAAATCGTTTTTAAACGATATATCCAAACTAGATGGTTTTTGCTGTATTCCTAATCATTTTGGTTATGAGCAAATTGTAGATGATTTCTATAATACCTATCATGAACTGCCTAACCAACCGATCGTTAAGGATTTTTCAATTCATGAACTTGAAAAATTGATTCCGAATTCATTGCAATTTATTCAACATATTTTTGGAGACCAAACGCAATTAGGTTTAGACTACATAAAACTTTTATATGAAAAACCTACTCAAACATTGCCAATTCTTTGTTTAGTAAGTAAAGAACGATCGACAGGAAAAAGCTCTTTTATAAAGTGGTTGAAAGCAATTTTTGGAATGAATATGACTTACATAAAAGGCGATTCATTTGGTTCGCAGTTTAATTCCGATTGGGCGAGTATGTTGCTCGTAGCGATTGATGAAGTCTTTTTTGATAAAAAGGAGATTACAGAACGATTAAAGTATCTTTCTACCACTGACAAAGATAAAATAGAAGCAAAAGGAAAGGATCGACAAGAAATTGAATTCTTTGCAAAATTTATTCTTTGTTCTAATAATGAAGATAATTTTATTCAAATAGATGAAGAAGAAATCCGTTTTTGGATTCGTAAAATTCGTACTATAAATACAGAAGATGTATTCTTTCTTAAAAAACTGAACAAAGAAATTCCGTATTTCTTAAAGTACCTGCAAATGAGAAATTATTTTTCTCAACAAAAAACGAGAATGTGGTTTAAACCCGAACAGATTATGACCGCTTCTCTGTTAAAGCTTGTAAATCGAAATAAAGAAGAAATCCTTATGCTTGAATTGATTCATGAATGTTTTGAGAAAATGGATGAGAATGAGTTGAAATTAGCTCCTAATGATATTTTCATTCTACTGAGGAAGCAAAATAACAGAATAAATATTTCTGCTAATGAAATAAGAAATATTCTGAAGCGATGGGGTTTTACACCCAAAGATAATACGAAGTCTTATTGTGGAATTGAATTATTGTCGCATGGTGAATATGTGAAAGTAGATCGAAGAGGACGTTTTTATACCATCAAAAAGATTTTGTTTTATAAAATATTTGATGCTTTGATGCAAAATTAGTATAAAGTCTTGTAATTGAACTAAAGGGATCTGCATCAAACCTTGCATCAAATTAAGAAACAATCTTTTTTGATGCAAAACCGATGCAGGACAAAAATAAAGTGATGCACTGATGCAGCTATTGATGCAGTGTAATCCTAATATAATCAATGTATTAGAACGTATTTGCATCAAAACATCAAAAAAAGAAAAAATTTCTGTTCTTTTTTTCATTAGCAAAAAAAGACTTGAATCAAATCAATAGAAGATTTATTTAAAAAAAATAATTATGGAAAAGTTCAATTGTAAAATTGCAAATCAAATTGATTTAGTCCATTATCTTGAAACATTAGGGCACGAGCCATCAAAAATAAAAAATCAGGATTATTGGTATCTATCCCCACTGCGAAATGAAAATACACCCTCTTTTAAAGTGAATCAAAAATTAAATTTATGGTATGACCATGGATCAGGCAAGGGCGGAAATGTAGTCGATTTTGGGATTGAATATTTTAGATGCACTGTCTCTGAATTTTTACAGCTTTTAAATGGTAATAGCATTTCCTCCGGTATAAGTTTATCACTTAAGAATGAGAATCGACAGTCTTCAAGTCTAAGAATTGCAAATGAAAAGAAAGATAATTCCCTTGATAAAATAATCATTGTTGATGTACGGACATTGGAAAATAAGCAGTTGATGACTTATTTAGATAATCGAAGTATTTCACAAGAGATTGCAAGACATCATTGTAAAGAGGTTGATTTTTCTTTAAATAATCGAAAGCAGACTGCTATTGGATTTCAGAATATTTCAGGAGGATATGAATTGCGAAGTGAAAAATTTAAGGGTAGCAGTTCACCAAAAGATATCACTTTTATAGATACTCAAGCAAAATCAGTAATCGTTTTTGAAGGCTTTTTTGATTACCTCTCTTATAAAATGATGAATCAAAAATCGGTTGACCTACAAACAAATTTCCTGATACTTAATTCACTATCTTTTTTTAACAAGTCACTAAAGTTAATGGAAAAACACGAGAGAGTCGATCTCTATTTAGACAGAGATGCGGGAGGTATAAAATTTACTAACCAAGCCCTACAAGGAGGTTCTATTAAATATACCGACCAAAGTTTTTTATACGACCAAAAGAAAGATTTAAACGAATGGTTAAACCAGGAACAACAAGTTAAGCGAGGTCATAGTTTTAGGCGATCTATATGACGTCCCGGTGGTAGCCAGCTATGTTTTGGTAAAACCAAAACGCTGGCTCCCCTCATGCTGGCGCATTCGTTGAGAGGGATTTTTTTCATGCATCCGCATTCAAAAAATAAATGATGAAAGATTATGGAACAAGAGAATGAAACTAAAAAAAATACAGGAGGCAGACCCAAAAAGGCAATAAAGAGAGACCAACTGATGGCGATTAAATGTACACCCAACGAGCGTAAAATAATTGAATCTAAAGCAAAAAAAGTAAATCTTACCGTTTCCGAATACCTTCGTGAAATTGGACTCACGGCAAAGATTGATTACAGAAATAAAGCCCTTCCGAAAGAAATTCTAAGTTTTACTGGAGTACTCAATCACATGGCAGCCAACCTAAACCAGATCGCGAAAAAGAGAAATAGTAACGATGAATTAAGTCCACTTGAACGGGCAGAATTAAAAGTGCAGTCTGGGCAGGTTAAAGATCTTGCTGTCCAAATTAAAAACTTTATGTCATGATAGGTCATGTAAGTATAGGCAGCTCCTTTTACCATTGCATAAGCTACTGCTTGGAAGATAAAAGAGAATTGTCTGAATCGAAAAAACATGCACTTGCAATGCAAGACCATTTGCAGCATAAAGAGCGTGCGGAAGTATTAGAATACAATAAATGTTTTGGAAACAAATATGAGCTTACTGGGCAGTTTAACGATGTTAGAAAATTAAGCAGGCGTATTGAAAAACCAGTGTTGCATCTGACATTACGTTTAGCCCCGGAAGATACATTGACTAAAGAACAATTGAGAGAGGTTGGCAGGGAATGTGCTAAGGAGTTCGGTATAGCAGACAACCAATATATCTGTGTACTGCATAAGGATACCAAAGAGCAGCATATTCATATTGCAGCCAATAGAGTAGGCTTTGATGGTAAGGTTGCCAATGATAGCAATAACTATAAACGCATGGCTGAACTTTGTCGTCGTCTTGAAAAGAAATATGGTCTTCAAGAAGTATTAAGTCCAAGAGCATTCCTATCTACTAAAGATAGGTTATTGCCTCGCCATGATATTAGAAAAGAAAAACTAAAAGCAGATATCCAACAGACATTAAAATCTGCCAGTTCTTATTTATCATTTGAAAGACATATGCGGGATTTGGGTTATAAAGTTCTTAAAGGTAGGGGGATTTCTTTTATAGATGATAAAAAAGTAAAAATAAAAGGGAGTGAAATTGGTTTTTCATTGCTGAAAATTGAAAAAATATTACGTCAGAAACAACAGCCTGTTATGAGAAATACAGACGAAGTAAAAAATTGTAATAAAGATAGTCAGTCAATATCCAATTCTTTCAACACTGGAAAGCAGAACGAAGAAAAGCAAAGCTATAACTCAGGTAGAACAGGAGAGGAAGTTGTTAAAGAGATTTTAGGGTTTACAGGTCAACTAATGAATTCTGAATATGAACCGGATTATATTGATCCTGAATTAATGAGAAGACTCCAAAAGAAAAAAAAGAGACCATCATTAAGGAGATAATATTTTAAAAAATAGTAGTATGGAAACAGATGCAAACAAAGGACATATAGAACGAGAAACATTACAATTAGTATTGGAGGAATTTGCCCAGGAACAGAAGACAAATAATCAGCATATTGAGGCGCTTATTATTGCCATAAATAACATAGGGAATAAAATCGATGTATCTATAAAGGAGCATAAACCGGGAAAAAATGTTTTGGAACCATTGGATATTAAACCAATAGAGGCTATCCTGCAAAAAAGCTTCCTGGATATTAAATTTATGATTGGCAGGCAGCCAAAAAGTATCGTTAGGAAGTTTCAGATTTTGTTATTTCCAGAACAGGATGCGAAACTGTTTTATAAAATTGTTTTTGGAAGGTGGTTTTTATGGCTTGCTATGATGGTAGCCTTAAGCAATCTTTATAATTGGGGAATACATTATAGCGACAATAACAAAGAAATTGAAATGAGACAAATTCAAAATGACAGGATAAGAAAAGCATGGGAATATATGTATGCTAATAATGATAAAGAAATTAAAAAACTTATGAAAAAAGCGTATATAAACTCAGTAGAAAGTAAGTGACAGAAAATGTGGACTAAAATGATTTCTTTCAGTATAATCTCTAACTGTGGGGAACCAAGAAGATATTATAAACTATCTTTTAAAGAACAGCGCAACATTTTTACAAAGTATTTACTTATTAGCGGGAAGCATTCAAATATCTAACCAATTTATGGAAGATTATTATAATATAATGCAATACTCATCTAATTTCGTTAATTCTTAATCGTCGAATTTATAATATGCAAAAAGCTACAGTTTAAGCTGTAGCTTTTATTTTTTATCAATTAAAAAAATTATTTAAGAAGGTTTATTAATTGATTTTCTTCTACGATAATTTGAAAAGGATCATGAGTGATTTTATAAATATTTTTGTTCATATCCATACCAATAAAGTCACCATCTTCAAGATCTTTTAAATGATAATACATCTTTCCTTCAAGTTCTACTTCATAGATATCCGAAGCATTTAATAAATTTATTTCTTCATTGGAAAGCAAAGATTTTATTTTATTAAAATCTTCATTGTCGGGATATGTTATATATATAGAATCAATAACTATTTTTTGTATATCAGGATCAGGATTAAAGTTCAAAATATCTGAAGTTGAATATCCTAAAATTAAACCATATCCTAGATCTAAACTCAGAAGTCTATAAGCACCAGACGTTTTATCAAATATCTTGATTCCATTTATAGTAAAAAAGGGCTCCTTTTTCTTTTCGAATTTATTAAGTAATATAATATTTAATCTGAAATTTATGTAATTAGGTATTTTTTTCTCAAGCCTTATAGATTCTATTATTCCTTCCGATACTTGTTCTCTAAAATAATTATATTCATCTCCTAATAATTTAAAAAGATTTGAAAAAAGATCTTTTTCCCATCCCACCAAGTGGATTTTTTTTTGTTTTTTGAAAAATTTAAACATATTATCTCCAAATTAAATTGTATTGTTCTTTCCCAAGTCCCGAACGAATTCTTTCGTGTGATACAAAGTAAATCGATAAAAAATTATAATAAACAAAAAAGTTCCAGATTTCTCTGAAGATTGATGTTAAGTATTTCTAACGGAACATTTTTTGAACCATTTTGTTTATGATTTAGACACATACATCGCCTTAGTACTAATGATTTAAGAAAAAGGGCAAAATTTTTCTATCGTTTTAAAGCAAAATGCCCTTTAAAAAACCTGCCATCTTCTAGTCTAATCGAATACCAATAGTCTGTTGCCGGCATTTGTTGACCAACATAAGTACCATCCCAGCCTTCGCCCATTGGGTTTATTTCTTTAAGTAATTTTCCATAACGATCAAAAATTTGAATAGTTGTTTTTGCATTAAAAACAGCATTGACTCCTTTTAAATTCCAAGTGTCGTTTGAACCGTCTTGATTAGGAGTGAAAAATTTTGGAATTCCTAAAACAGCGATTTCTTTTGGAACAATACCACAGCCATTCAGGTCTTTTACATAAACGGTATGAATTCCTGATGGAACATTTTGAAAAACATTGTTATCTTGATATTCTCCAAATTCATTATCCAAAGAAAAAACATAGTCTCCGGCTCCGGTTGCTAAAATTGTTATGCTGTTTTCTTCAGATAAATCAACAATATCGACTTTTACGGTTGCTTTGTCAGATGCGTTTACAGTGATAGTTCTTGTTCTGGAGCAGCCATTATTATTAGTGGTTTCTACCTTATAAATTCCTTTTTTGTTGACGGTTAAATCATATTGATTTGCACCAACAATTATGTTTCCATCTAATGTCCAGGTGTAGGTATAATTTGCTTTTTGAGTTTCATCTATTAAACCAGCATTAATTATTTTGGTAAAAGTTGGCAAATCACTACATACCAATTCATCTCCTGTTAATTGAATACTTGGAACTGAATTAACTTTGAACGAGATAATTGTTGTTGCAGTACAATTTTGATTTACGGGATTAATAACCTCTACTTTAACATCTTGTGTTGCTGATAAAAACGGATTTGGTAATGGACTTGCTAAGGTATTGCCATTTGCATCATAATATTTTACAATCATTCCGGTTTGATTTCCAAGAATATTATCTTGAAAAGCAGTAGTATCAAAAGGATATTTTCCGTCTTGTAGTACAGGGTCAATTTCATCATCACAAAAAGTTGTCAATGAGGTAGGGATAGGAAAAACATGTGGTAAACGATCTACTACAAATGCAATTGTAGTGTCGTAAGAACAAGCTGATGCAGTATTGTTTGTTACTTTTACTTTTATGGTTTGAGAAGCCGTTACAAATGGATTAGGTAACGGACTGGATAATGGATTGTTATTTTGATCCAGATATGAAAGCGATACATTTGTTAATCCATTTAAAATTCGGGATTCAATAGTTGATGTGTCAAAAGCAAATAATCCATCCTGATTGTCGTCGCATTGAGTTTCTATGAGAGATTTCACTATAGGAATTGGTTCAACATTTAAAGTGATGTATCCGCCTAATCCCAAACAATCATTGTTGACTCTGCTATCTACACGAACATATATTTTTTGAGAATTGGGATAACCAATATTACTATAATTAGAAATATTTGCAATAGTATTTTTTTCGGCCAAAGCATCATTCAGATTTTTATAATACGTAATATCTAAAAGTTGACCTAAAGGAAAAATAGCCTGAATCTGATTGGTAACACCGCTAAAGTCAAACGTAGCTAGACCATCAGTATTCGTTCCGGAAACTACATCATCACATTGTGTAAACGATTTTGAAAAACTTGAAGGAATCTGAGTTGTAGAGACAATCAGGTTTAATCGCGCTATTCTAAAACAAGTATTGGCATTACTAACCCTAACATAAACGACATCATTACTCACAACTGTATTAGTGTAAGTTGTAGTATTAGATATTGAATTAGTATTGTTTTGTGCATCAGCTATCGTCTTAAAAAAAGCAATTGTTTCATTTGAAGCATTTGTTGTTATTTTAGAAATGGCTTCTTCTAAATTAAAAATACTGAAACCATCAATATCGTCGTCACACTGTTTTAAATTAGCAGTTGCAGTAACTACCGGCAAAGCTAAAACGGCAATTTTAAAAGAGGTAGTTGCTATACAGTCAGGATTTTCTTTGTTTGCAACTTTTACAAAAATAGTTTCAGTAG
>NZ_RCZH01000039.1 GCF_006438875.1 Flavobacterium pectinovorum | reverse complement strand
CATTGAAATATGAAACTATTGCACCGTCTCAGGCAATAATTGCACAACAGCCTTCGAATGTATTTAATGGATTAGCTGCAGGTAGTTATACCTTTAAAGTTACGGATGCCAACGGATGTTTTGACACAAAAGTTATTACGATAGATGCAGCAGTGAAAATTGCTATTTCAGGAAATAAAAACAATGATGTAAAATGTAAAGGAGATTCAACTGGAAATGGAACGTTTACGATTTCAAACGTTGCTACTGCAGGAGATTATACTTTCGCTTTAACAGCAGGAACATTAGGAACAGGTACACTTACAAAATCAGCAACCGATGCTAATGTTTTAGTATTGAAAAATGTTGCAAAAGGAACTTATACAGTAGAAGTTACTTCAAATTCTACAGGATGTAAAAGCACTGCAACAATAATTATCGATGAACCATTAAATCCTTTAACAGCAACTCTTGTACAGGTAAATGGTAATTGTAAAGTTGGTACTTCAGCAGTTACAATAAACGCAGCAGGAGGAACACTTGCTTATAAATATGCATTTGTTTTGGATGGTGCTGCTATGGGTACATTGACAACTTCAAATACAGCTAATTTAGATCCGGCATTAGGTTCAGACTGGGATGGTTATGTTGTTGATGCAAATGGTTGTCAAGTTAAATTTGATATTACAATTGTTAATGATGCTGTGCCAACAGTTACTGCTACAGCTACCAATCAATGTTTAGGTGTAGGTACTTATACTATCACAGCAACAGGAGTTGGAAAAGGACCTTTTACTTATAGTATAAATGGTACTTCATTTAACACTCCAAATACGTTCACAGTAACTACTGCAGGAACTTATAATATTTGGGCGAAAGATGCAAATGGATGTATTGCTAAAACAACAACACCGGTTACTGTTTATGATAAATTAACAATAACTCCAATAATAGATAAAGACATTACATGTACTGTAGGTTCAGAAGAAGCTAAAGTTACCTTAACAATTGGTGGAGGAAGCGGTTCTTATACTTATAGTTATACAGCTACGCCAGCTGCTGCGGTAGGAACTTTTGCTGGAAATGTTTTCACTACAAGTGATCCTGCAGATTATATCTTTACTGTAAAAGACAATGTAAGTAACTGTACAGCGACTATCGCAGTACCAGTTCAAATTACAACACCTACACCTCCTCATTTCACAGCACCACTTCCAGCAGTGCTAGGTTGTTTTGGAGATACTTCAGGATCTATAACTATTAATATTGATCCTACTAAAGGAGTTGCACCGTTTTTAATTAATGTAAAAAACAAAGCGACACTTCAGGATTATGGAACACAAACATCTGGTTTACCTGCAGCTATTTATGTAGTTACAGTGACAGATGCAAAAGGTTGTAGCTATTCAGAAGATATTGAAATTAAGCAAGCAACTAAAATTATTGTTGCATCTCATGCAGATCCAATTACTTGTGATGCGATCAGTGGTGGAATTTCTAAAGGAAATGTTGTTGTTGATAGTGTAACAGGTGGAACAGCTCCTTACACATATTACGTTACAGGTCTTAATGGTTATAATAAATCTGAGCCTAATAATACTGGAGCTACTTCAGTTACTTTTAATGTAGTTGATTTTGGTTACTATACAATTAGAGTTGTAGATGCGAATGGATGTTCAGTAATCGAAAAAGACGTTTTAGTTGCTTCTCCTGTAGATAAACTTGATATTAATATTGATTTAACAACGGTTAATTGCGAAGCTATTGTTGGACCTCCTGCAGTTCCTGCTGGTGGTAAAGCCGTTGTAACAGTTGGAAGTTTATTAACTGGTAATGGACCATACCATTTCAATATTTATACAGGACCTGGACAAGTATTTACCGCAGACGGTGTTGGTGGATGGATAGGAGAATTTCCTGCAGTAGGAAGTGAATCAGCAATTTTTTACGGCCTTACTCCTGGAGTAACCTATACTTTTATAGTTTATGATGAAGTAACAAAATGTTATTATTATCAGCAAGCAGATAAGCCAGTTCCATCAAATTCAACATTATCTATTGTTAATGATGTGGCGCATAATATTACATGTACTGCAGCAGGTGATGGAAAAGTAACTTTTGAAGTTAAAAACAATTACGCAACTTCAGTTGATGTAAGTTATCAGGTTTTTGAATCTTTTACTAATGTACCAATTGCAGGAGCATCTGGATTAGCTACAATTGCTGGTGGTGCAACATCGGCTAGTGTTGATTTAGGTCCTTTAGCTGTAGGTACTTATTATATATTAGTTAAAGAAGTTGCAGGACCAAATAAAGGTTGTTCAGTAGTTTCTAAAGACTTTAATATTAAAGAATCACCTAAATTATTAGAATTAGTTGCTTCTGCTACATCAATAGCAGACTGTACGAACCAGGGAACTATTTCTGCTCAGGCAAAATTCGGAACAGCACCATACTATTATCAGGTAGTTGCTTCTGGAGCTTCTCCTGTAGATGCTGATTGGAAAACTCCAAATACATTTACAAAACCGGGAAGTGTTGCAGGTATTGTATATGATGTGTATACAAAAGATACTTTTGGATGTATTCAACATGTACCAGTTACAGTTTACAAATACCAAGATCCAACTATCAATGTACCAGCACCAATTTGTTATGATGGAAATCAATTTACAATTACTATAACTGGTTTTGTTGATCCGGCAATTGTTGGAGGTGCAACTTATAGTGTAGATGGAAGCGTTTTCCAGACATCACCAAACTTTAAATTCAATGCTGCAAAAATCTACAATTTGGTTATCAAAGACGGTAAAGGATGTACGGCTTCTGTAAATTATGAAGTTAAACCACAATTGAAACTTGATGTTAATTTGACTAAAGATATTGATTGTACAGGAACTCCGGATGCAAAGATTACTTTGACAGCTACAGGTGGTTTTGGACCAACTTATAAATATGAGTATTCTACTAATAATGGAGGAAGTTGGACAACAATGCCAAGTAATATTCTTGATACAAGTGTTACAGGAAGTTATATCTTTAAAGCTACAGATAATGGTAATACAACTATTTGTAGTGTTGAAAAAGGATTTACTTTAGATCCAATTCCAACGATTGCCTTTACGGCAGTTCCAACAGATGTAACTTGTTTTAGTGATTCAAATGGAACGATTACGGTTAACGTTACTAGCGGAACAGGTCCTTATGAATATCAATTAGAGCAAGGTGCTGCTATTCTTGTACCTTTCCCGGGATCAAGTCAATTTAAAAATTTACCGGCTGGAAATAATTATGTTGTTAGAGTTAAAGACGCTAAACAATGTTCAGATACTCGTACAGCAACAGTTGGTACACCAGTAGCATTATCAGCGAGTTCGTCGATAACGGCTCCATTGAATTGTACTACAGGAAATGCACCAACAAAAGCTGTTGTAACCGTAGTTGGAATAGACGGAACATCGCCATACCAATACAGTTATGATGGAGGCTTAACATACTCTACAAATGATAAATACGAAACATACGCAGGAATTAGATTCGATGTTTATGTTATGGATGCCAACGGATGTAAGTTCAAATTAGCAGATGGAGTTAATGTTCCGGCATTAAACGCTCCAACTGATATGGACATTTCAGGAACTCTTGTATTCTGTCAGCCAGCTGCCAGACAAACAAGTACAGTTACAATAAATTCAGTAACTAAGGGAGTTGGAACACCTCAATATGAGATTTTATCTCCAATTGTAAGAGCAAAACAGTTATTAAATGTATTTGCAGGATTGGCTCCAAGCAATGATCCTTATATATTCCAGGTTACAGACGCAAACGGATGTACGTATCAGGAATCATACATTGTAAAACCAGCCGTAAACATTACAGTTTCCGGAACAGTGGTTAGCGATGTAACTTGTAATCCAGGTGCAAACGGAGAAGTATTATTTACAGTAGGTAACTTTACAGGAACTTACAGTTATGTACTTAACGGAGGAGCTCCGGTTACAGGACAAACAAGTAAAACAATATCAATTACAGGATTAAGTGCTGCAAGTACACAAAGTATTGTAGTTACTGATGAAGTTACAAACTGTACAGCTCCGGCTTCAGTAAATGTTATTCAAAACCCTGCATTATCATTGTCAGTTATTGCCAATGTACCTGCAAATTGCGATAACAAAGCTAAAGTACAAGTATTAGCTTCTGGCGGAGTTGCACCTTACGAATATTCATTTGTAGTTTCAACAGCAACAGGACCAGGTACCTTTACACCATCAGATACTGCATTTTTAGATACAGCGACTTCTTTCAATTGGAAAGTTTATGTAAAAGATGCTAATAGTTGTATAATTACAGCACCACTTGCGGTAATTATTACCAAAGATGCTGCACCAGCAATTGCAATGCCGGCACCAATATGTTATGTTGGAACGAATGTTACAATAGATTTGGCGGCATTATCTACAGTAGCTGTAGCTCCTGCGAAATATACACTAAACGGTGTAGAAATACCAGGTACTACTTATACGGTTACAGGTGCGGGAACTTATATATTTGGTATCATTGACGGTAACGGATGTAAATCAAACCAAGTAAGTTTTGTAGTAAAACCACAAGTGTTTTTACAAGCAGACTTGAATCAGGATTTAACATGTGCTGTAGATGCTACGATTAAATTGACTCCAACAGGAGGAACAGGAACTTATACTACTTATGAAGTAGATATCGATGGAACTGGATATAATGCCTTCACAACATTGCCTTATGTTGCAACAGTTGATGGAACGTATACTTTTAGAGTAACAGATTCTCAGGGATGTCCTGCAGTATCAAATGCTGTAATAGTAACTCCAAAAACAGTTCCAAAAGGAATTGCAGTAGCAACGAAAGTAAGTTGTTTTGGAGATAGCAACGGAAGTATTGTTGTTACAGCTTCAAACGGAATCGAGCCTTATAAATATAGAATC
>NZ_RCZH01000038.1 GCF_006438875.1 Flavobacterium pectinovorum | reverse complement strand
ATCGATTTGTCTTTTACCAGAATAGCTTCAATCCTTCCGGATGATTTCGAAACTATTTTCTCGGGCGGAATATTGGTGGTTATCACAATTTCAGTATTTACAACATCCGGATATTTGATAAACCATGACACAAAAAACAGCAAAAATATAATGGCAAATATCAAAACGGTTCCCCAGCGTATCATCCAGTGGGGAACTTTGGTGAGAATGTCCTGAACTTCCTCGCTTCTTAATTCAAATGTATCTTCTGCCATGATTAATTTCCTAATTGTAATTGGTTTCGAACCAATTCAAAATAATTTCCTTTTTGTTGTACTAATGCCGAGTGTGATCCTATTTCGATGATTTTTCCTTTGTCCAAAACTACAATTTGGTCTGCGTTCATAACCGTGCTGAGTCGGTGCGCGATAACAACCACAGTTTTTTCCTTGAAGAAGATATCGAGTTTTCGCATAATTTCTTTCTCATTATTGGCATCCAAAGCTGATGTTGCCTCGTCGAAGAATAAGATCTCGGGATTTTTGTAAACGGCTCTTGCAATTAGCAGTCTTTGTTTTTGTCCGGTACTCATTCCGGTTCCTTCTGAGCCAATTTTGGTATTATACCCCAGTGGCAAGCCTGATATATATTCTTTTATATTGGCTACATCTGCAGCATATACTAGTCGTTCTTTATCGACTTTGTCAACGCCTATTGCGATATTATTGGCAATGGTATCATTAAAGATAAAGCCTTCCTGCATCACGGCGCCTATATTGGATCTCCAGGCTTTTTGCGAAATATTCTTTAACTGCGAATTACCAATGTTAATTTCTCCTTTTTCAGGTTCATAAAACTTCAGAAGCAATTTCATGAGTGTTGTTTTCCCGCTTCCGCTCACCCCTACTATTGCCGTTACTTTATTGGCGGGAATTATTAAACTCAAATTGTCCAAAACCGGAATATCTGATCCTAAATAACGATACGAAAGGTTTTTTATCTCAATATCAGAATCATATGGAACTTCATTGGTTTGATGGGCTTCCTGCTCGGTTTCATCTTCTTTTTCATGAATTTCGGACAATCTTGCCAGGGAAATTTTTGCATCCTGAAGTTCTCGCACAAACTCTATAAGCTGGGCGATTGGTCCGTTCAGACTTCCAACAATCGAACTGATCGCTAACATCATACCTAGTGTAATCGAGCCATCGATAACTAATTTGGCCGATAAAAATATGATGAAAATATTCTTTAATTCATTGATTACTGATGAACCTATGGTTTGGGTTTGTTCTAAAACCAATCCTTTTATAGAAACTCTAAAGAGTCTTGCCTGCACATACTCCCAACCCCAGCGTTTTTGTTTTTCGGCATTGTGGAGTTTGATTTCCTGCATTCCGTTAATAAGTTCCATTACTTTGCTCTGTTCTTGTGAAACTTCGGCAAATCGTTTGTAATCCAGAATTTCTCTTCGTTTTAAAAACAGGGTAATCCATCCGAAGTAAAAAAAGCTTCCGATAAAAAAAACAAAAAAGATCTGCAGGTTAAAGTACGCCAAAACGCCTCCCATGACAAACATATTAATCACGGAAAACAAAACGTTTATTGATGAAGTGGTCAGGATTTTTTCGATTCTTCGATGGTCATTTATACGCTGCATGATATCGCCTGTCATGCGCACATCAAAAAATGAAATGGGCAGATTCATCAGTTTTATAAAGAAATCTGAAATCAGCGAAATATTGATTCGGGTAGAAAGATGCAGTAAGATCCAGCTTCTGATCAGTTCTAAACCTGTTCTTCCCGCAAAAAGAAACAATTGCGCAAAAAGAATTAAATAGATAAAATGGATATTTTGATTCTGAATCCCGATATCCACAATACTCTGGGTCAAAAACGGAAAGATCAACTGCAGTAAACTGCTGGCCAATAATCCGATGCTTAACTGTATCAAAAATGATTTGTATCTTAAAATATATTGCGACAGCAACCGGAATCCCAGTCCTTTATTTTCTTCTTTATCAAAATCAGATTGAAAGAATTTTGGGGTAGCCTCCAGCAATAGGGCAATTCCTTCTTCGGTGGATTCATCGGCATTATTCCCGATCCAGAATTTAATAAAATCCTGTTTGTTGTATTGTATTAGTCCAAAAGCCGGATCTGAAATATAGTAAGTGCCTTTTTTTATTTTGTAAAGCACCACATAATGATTTTGGTTCCAATGCAGCACACAAGGCAAAGGTGCTTCATCTAATCTATCCGGGCTTAATTTTGCTCCTAATGTCCTAAAACCAATTTTCTCTGCTGCATCACTTAAAAAAAGCAAATTGCTTCCCTCACGAGTTGTTTCGCTAATGTCCCGCAACTCCTGAATGTTGATTGTCTTACCGTAATGTCTGGCGATTATTTTTAAACAGGTAGGACCACAATCTTTATAATCAGCTTGTATATAATTGGTAAATTTTTTCAATTTTAATTTAGAATTAAATCATTATGTAGGTCGTCTTGTTATGTACCTCTTACAAAAATATGATATTTCCCAGCCAGAAATTCTAAATTAATTATTTTTCTTTTATTAAATTAGAAAAAAAACAATACATAAATTCGTTAACTCTATAAGTTTATCTTTTATAGACAGAAACGATTTAAAGATTGCTTTTTGTTACGTTTTTTAGCAGCCAATTTTGTATGTCTTTAAAAACATTATCCCAATGATAACTACTCTCAAGTTCATTACCATTTTTATCAATTTCTTTTTTGTTATAGTTATGGTCTAAATCCGGATACACAAACATTGTTAAATTTGTTTTTCTTAACAAAAAGGGAAGGAAATCATTACTTAACGAACCTATATCCTCTGTTCCGTAAGTAATAAGAATAGGTTTTTTAAATTTCAATAAACTTTCAAAAGATAATACACTATTATAACTCATCCAATTATACTCTTTGTAGTCATTTTTATATACTTCGATATTCTTCGGAATATTTTTAAAACTATTAAGATCTTCTTCAATTTCTTTTTGAAGCAAGCTATCTGAAGATGTAGATAAAGTTTCTATCCTGGACTTAAAAACATATTCACCTATTCTATTAAATGGGTTAGCAGACATACAAACTAGTTTGGCTATTTTTCTGTTGTTTTCAGAAAGCTTAGCTGCTACTCTATATCCCTCAGAATGACCAATAACATATATAGAATCTTTTTGTACCCACTTTTGTTTATACAGATAATCAACAACTGTTTTGGCTTGAAATGTCCTATATTTTAAGTTATCTTTTTTAATGTATTCAATCGGCACTTTACTGTTTTTATCTAAATAACCATCGGTATCATTTTCATAAGAACCAACTAGTGGAATTCCATGTCTGGAAATGACAATGAAATTAAATATTTTTAAATATTTTTCAATTTCAAATGGAAATGCTGTGACACTTGCTCCTGTAGAATCATGAAAAATTATTGGTTTTGCTAATGAACCCTGCAAAAACAGGATTGTTGGCTTAGCTTTTTTCTTATCAGTATTTGTTGTTAAAAAAGATATTGTATCATTTTTTGAGATTATATTTATCTTATAAAACCCATTTTGCTTAATATATTTATTCTCTTCGTTTTGAGAAAATAAATTTATATTAAACAACAGAAAGAATATAACTAATATTTGTGTTTTAAAAAGCATATTGTTTTAATTCGTTTAAAATATTATTATAATTTAGAGCTTCAACTTTTAAATCCTTAATAGTTTCAATAGGTAATTCTTTTAATAATTGATTTTGAATATGACAAATTATTTCAATAATTTCCTTACAATAAATTGAAGGATTGTCAAATTGATTTTTTAGTGAATATCTATGACCTAAATATCCTCCTCCGCAAATAGATTCAAGGGAACAATTGCTGCAAATTTCACAAAGATTATCATGTCCATTATAGTATTGTTGTGCTAATTCAGAACCTTCATAAATCGCTTTCAATTCATCTTTTGCAACATTAAATTTTGTTTTTGTAAAACCATTGCCGCATATTCTTAATGTGTCGACTGTTTCAATACTACCGTCGGTTTCTATAACCAATGTGTCATTAATCCCTTTTCCAAAATTTTCTGAATTTTTGTCCAACCCTAATATTAATCCAATTAAATCACTTAGAGGTCTTATTTCTGGCTTTTTCATATCTTCATCAAAATACCATAAATCAAACATTTCAACTAACCACGATCCAATTTTTGGTACAGAGTCTTGATTTGATTTGATATAATTAAAATCCTGAAATAAAAAATGGATAGAATTTGCTTCCAAATCTTTGAAATGCTGATATACATCTTTTGGCTTTTCATTAGTATCAATTACACATAAAAAATCACTATATTCTTTACCGTATACTTCTTTAATAATTGTAGAACCTTTAATTATTTCTTTATAAGAACCATTCCCATTGTGATAAATTCTATTTTTATTATTAGAACTTGGAGTACCGTCTAAACTAATCCCGATTCCTATCCCTAAATCACTTAAATCTTCGCATAGTTTTTTATCTATTAAAACGCCATTTGACTGCATAGTAAATGACATTTCAATTGTTTTAGGAATAATTTCATCTACAAGTTTAAGAAAATCTCGAAAAAAAGTAATTCCTGCAAGTAAAGGTTCTCCTCCATGAAAAATTATTAAGAAATCACCAAGATTATTTTCGATACAATGTTGTTTTACCCTTATTAAAATTGATTTTACAGTACGTTGTGACATGAATTTTGGTTGAGATTTATAACTGTCATCTCCCATATTATACATATAACAATATGTACAATTAAGATTACATCTACTAGCGACTTTAACGACCAAATGTGTTGTTCTCATTTAATAATAATTTATTAAAAGCACGAAAATTAATTCGTGCTTTTTGGAATGAAATTAAACAGTATTAATTTCAATTAGTTTTAAAAAACGCTACTTTTAAGATAAAAATTAATTTCAATTTTGATCTGCTAATATTGGAGTTTTAGGCTTCTGTGTGCCTGTACTTTCAGCATAAGTTCTTTCAGAATATGAACCTACTATTTTTTTCATTTGATCTCTATCTAATTTAGTCAATAGATCAAGAACATTTTCTTCTTTACTAAAAAAGAATTTTGTTTGGTTTTTCATTTTATTACTATTTAAATTATTAAATATTCCTTAAAACCTTTTTTAATTAGATTCAACATACTCTGCGCACAAGTTTTAAAACAAAATCAAGAAAGTTTTTCATTTTTCAAAAATCGTTAAAACCATAATCACTTAAGTTATTTTTGTAGGATTATTTCAGGCTATTTTTAGGAATTTAAAAATAAGATTACTTCCATTATAAGAAATAACTGTATATTAGTTTTTAATTCGTTTGGAGATGGAACATGAAAATCTAATACAGGCTAGAAAAGAAAAAGGATTAACTCAAAAGGAAATGGCTGACATGCTTGCTATGGAGCAAACAACCTATTCTAAAAAAGAAAGAGGAATATCCAGAATACGCGAAGAGGAGTGGGTTCAGTTTTCTAAAATCCTGGAACAGGATATCGATGATCTTAAAAGCAAAGATCAAATCTCAATAAACAATGTGAATTTTGGTCATTCAACGTATTTTAAAATAATTGAGACAATTATTAGATACAATCAAAAATTAGAAGAGGAAAACTCTCTATTAAAAGAAACAGTTAAAGAAATAAATTTAAAGATTTACACAAAATAAACCGCCAAAATAAAAACATAAGGCGGTTTATTTTTGTTTCAAATATGAAAATTAGTGATCTAACAAACAGCTTTCTTCAATAACAGATGCACAAGTTTCGCCTTCACCAGGATGTATAACACCCGCAAAAATGCCAGTTCCGGGACAATAACAAGCCTCGATTCCGCCACCGCCGCCGTTAATGTTTTTCTGCTCACTAATACTTAAAATTTCAACTCCGATTAAATCTTTCAATTTTTTCATAATTTGTTTTTTGATTTTGTTATTACTTCAATCATTTAAAGACAGTTGAAGCATCTGTCTGCTAAAAAACTATCGTAGTATTTCATTACCTATTTTATTGGATAAAAAAAAACAGAAAGGAAATAATTTTGGATCAATCTCAAAACCTGGGGAGGAAATGTCAAAATAAAATAAGAACTTTGTAATCTAAGAATTTTATATGACCCCTATAGAACTTTTGAAGTTTATGCTTCCTGATTTTTTAGTAGAACATTTTGAAGTAGTTTCATCTACTAATAGCGAAGAAATATTACACCTCTATTTTGAAGAGAATTCTAAACCTCCAGAAGAGTTTAATAATCTTCAATTAGTATCAAAGGGTTTTCAAGATGAGATTACAATTCAGGACTTTCCTCTGAGAGGCAAGTTGGTGTATTTACATATCAA
>NZ_RCZH01000037.1 GCF_006438875.1 Flavobacterium pectinovorum | reverse complement strand
TTTTGATATGTAAATACACCAACTTGCCTCTCAGAGGAAAGTCCTGAATTGTAATCTCATCTTGAAAACCCTTTGATACTAATTGAAGATTATTAAACTCTTCTGGAGGTTTAGAATTCTCTTCAAAATAGAGGTGTAATATTTCTTCGCTATTAGTAGATGAAACTACTTCAAAATGTTCTACTAAAAAATCAGGAAGCATAAACTTCAAAAGTTCTATAGGGGTCATATAAAATTCTTAGATTACAAAGTTCTTATTTTATTTTGACATTTCCTCCCCAGGTTTTGAGATTGATCCCTTAATTAACTACAATGCAGTGATAATGAATTCGCTGCGTCTGTTTTCCTGATGTTCGGCTTCTGTACAGGGAACATCGTCGGCGCATTTGTTTACAAGCTGGGTTTCTCCATAACCTTTACCTGTTAATCTGTTTGGTGCTATACCGTTTTTAACGAGCCATTGTATCGTAGATTTAGCTCTTCGGTCAGATAAGGCCTCATTGTATTTAAATGATGCGCGACTGTCTGTGTGTGAGCGAATATCTAATTTCATTGAAGGATTATCATTTAATACTACCAATATTTTTTCTAAATCTAATGCGGCTTCAGTTCGAATATTTGATTTATCCAAGTCAAAATAGATCATTTTTATTTTGAAGCATTTTCCTAAATCATCACCAATTGTTACTTTACAAGTTGCAGGATCTAAGGCAATTGGTAAGCTTGTTTTTCCGGTTAGTTTTCCAATTGTTATATTGACTTCTTTAGTGGAGAATTCTTCTTTTTCGGCTCGAACATTATAGCTTTTACCGCATTCGACAGCGAAATTATAATATCCGGCTGCATCGGCAATAACTGATTTTTTTGGATCAGTTGATCCCATATCGTATAACGTGACTTTTGCTCCGGGTAGAATTGCTCCGGTTTCAGAGTTTGTAATATTTCCGTTTAACTCCTGAATGCATCTTAGTCTTTTTGTTTCTAAAAACTTGTAGATATCATCAGAACCTAATCCGCCGTCTTTATTGGAGCTAAAATAACCTAATCTGGAAACAGGATCAATAATGTATGCAAAATCATCTTTTGGAGAATTAACATCGGCACCAAGATTCTGAATTCCGGTAATGGTTCCGTTATCCTCAATTTGTCCCACATATACGTCTAAACCTCCTAATCCGGGATGCCCGTCAGAAGCAAAATAAATCTCCTTTTCGTTGGTGACAAAAGGGAATGTTTCCTTTCCTTCCGTATTAATAGGTTTTCCTAAATTTTCGGGTGTACCATAAGCTCCGGCATCACTAACACTAACTTTATAAATGTCTGATTGACCTAACGTTCCAGGCATATCAGATGCAAAATAAAGTGTTTTTTCGTCTGGACTAAGCGCTGGATGTGCGGTACTGTAATTGTCGCTGTCAAATGGCAATGCTGTTATATTTCCCCATTTGCCATCTTTCTCCAGCGTTGCTTTGTATATTTTTACTAAAGTAATTTTATTTTCATCTTTTCCTTTTTTACCATTTACATAATTATTTCTTGTGAAGTAAACCGTTTTGCCATCTTTTGTAAAAACAGGCGTGGCTTCGTGAAACTTAGTATTCAGAGCACTTTTAAATTTATGTACTTTAGAAGCACTATTGTTTGTTGCATCAATATCTGCATCATAAAGATTGGTGAAGTATTCTCCTGTCCATTTATGCTTGCGCTGAGAAAAATTACCCGTGTCTCTTGCTGATGCAAAGTATAACTTGTTGTTGTAAACAAATGAACCATAATCTGAATATTTGCTGTTTATGCCGGCATCTTCAATTTTGTAACGTCCAGAATTTGCTTTAATTTGGTCCAGATAATTTACATTTTCTTTATAAAGTTTACCTCTGTTGTCACCTTTATATTTGATGTTAAATTCGTCCAGTACTTTATTTGCTTTATCAAGTTGCCCCGTTGATTTTAGAGACTGCGCGTATCTGTAATAATAGTCAGGTTCAAGATTTGTATTCATTGCAAATAATTCTCCGTACCATTTTACAGCCCCGTCAAAATCAGAGTTGAAATAATAGGAATTACCTAGCTTTTTGAACATATCCTCGGATTTGTATCCTTTTTGAGCTGCTTTCTCGTAAGTTTTTATGGCGTCTACATAGGCGTAGTTATCGTAGTTTTTGTCGCCCGAGTTTACTTTTGCCTGTTGAGAATAACTTTTAAATGAAAAAGCACTTATGATTGTTAGACAAAGGAGTATATATTTTTTCATAATAATCATTTTTAAAAGAAACGAGGAGTTGTGATTTTGCCATTGTTTTTGAAGATTTCATAGCGCAGGAAAATTTCATGCGAACCTGAATTATAGTTCTTTAAATTGGTCGTTTCGTTGTCGTATCCATATCCAACATACATACCATCTGTGATTTGAAATCCTACCATAGCACTTATGGCAGCACTCCATCTGTAGGCTACACCAACCGTAAATTTGTCGAAAAACATAAAGTTTGCGGAAACATCTACTTGAAGTGGTGCGCCTTCGACCATTTTTGTTAATAATGCCGGTTTGAATTTTAAATCATAAGAGAGATCAAAAACATATCCAGCCATCAAATAATAGTTTATTTTGTCTTTATAAATTGCTACATCATTATCATCGTAGCGATTTGTTTCTATAAAATTAGGAACAGACAATCCTATGTATGCGTTGTCTGAATGCCAGTAAACTCCGGCTCCTATATTAGGAGAAAAATCGCTGTTTAAGTTTTGAAATTGTGGATCTCCGGCATTCTCCGGATTGAGTTTAGTTACATCAAGATTAAAAATATCAGCAGTACCTTTAATACCAAAAGAAAGTTTCCAGGTTTCAGAAGTTGGTATTGTATAAGAGATATCTGCAGAAATCTGGTTTTCGTTTGTGGGACCAATTTTGTCATTTACGAGCGAAAGTCCTATCCCTATATTGCTATTATTGATTGGAGTATTAACGGAAACTGTATTAGTTTTCGGTGCTCCATCAAGTCCTACCCATTGATCGCGGTGCAAAGCAAAAATACTTAAAGCGCCACGAGAACCTGCATAAGCGGGATTTATATTTATTGTGTTGTACATATACTGCGTAAATTGTGCATCTTGTTGCGCATATCCTGCAATTGTAACAAACATAATGACGAAGAAAAATAATTTTGTTCTCATAGTAGATATTTATTATTTTAATTATTACTATTGATTTTTTGTATAGGGAAAATCACAAAAGTCAAATATATTCGCTTATTCAAAAATAAGGATTTTTTTATTAATTATTCTTTAATGCGCTATAAAAGAATGTGTTATAGCGCATTTCTCCTGCCGTATTCTATTTGGACAGATATAAATATCCGTCTTTCTTATTATTTTGAATTACATTATTTCCGTCTAAAGATTTGTAGTTAACAATATAGAAATAGGTCCCTGTTGGTAACCCATCAGATTGTTTTACTGTTGTTCTGCCTCGAGAGGTTCCGTCAAAAGCATTGGTGGTATTATTATAATTAGTAGTTTCAAATACTAATATTCCCCAACGATTATAAATTTCGACAGTGTTCTCAGGATAACAGGTTGTCTGATCAATATTTTCAATTGTGAAAACATCATTTTTACCGTCTCCATTAGGAGAGAAGGCATTGTGTATGACGATACTTTCGCAAGCCAATACTTTACAATCATCATTTACTTCCATTGTAAGCAGGATGCTTCTTGGACACGTTTCATCGGCTATTTTATATTCAAATTTATAATTGCCAAGTGCCAGTCCAAATGCGGTAAGTACATTTCCTTGCAATGCATTGCTTCCGTCTGTATCGATCCAAAGTCCTGTTCGTGGCGTGTTTTCTGGCAATAAGGCAAGTAAGTCAACAGGAGATCTGTCATCGTTACAGGCTTTGTTTGCAATATTTATCACGCCATTTGGAGAAACGGTGATCGTAATTGTCGCAGTATCACAATTCTCAGCACTTAGCTTATCACATATTTGATAAGTGTAAGTGTACGTACCAGCCGGAGTTAAACTTGTTACTGTTACATTTCCGGAGGCATCAACAGTAATATTTGGATCTGTTTTAGATTCATTACTGGTTTGGCTTAATAAGGTAAAGTTTACCAGTTCTAACGTAGCCGGGATTATACCTTTTAAGTCATTGCTTAAAACATTTCCAACTAATCCAAAAGTGTTACATCCAACAGTATAAGTGTCATCTACAGCATCAACCGGAGTTGGCGGTGCAGGATCAAGAACTGTAACTGTTACGATAGCGGTATCGCAGTTTCCATTATCGGCATTTTCGCAAATTTGATACGTTAAAGTATAAGTGCCTCCAAGTGTGCCGACTTTAACATCTACAGAACCATCAGGATTTAATGTTAATGCTCCGGTAGGATCTGGTGTTACTAATGTAAGCGTAACATCGGCAGGATTTACTGCATTGCCATTTAAGGTATCATTCGTATATACATTCAATACATTTGTTGCTCCTATGGCTGCCGGTAACGGACCTGCACTATCATCATTTGCAAGAATTGCAAAAGTTGGTCTTGCAGTACAAAATGGATCAGCTGGCGGATAATTTACCGTAATAGTCTGGCTTGGATTAACAGATATTGTTAAGTTAGCTGTTGGACGAAGTCCTTCAAATCCGTCTGCACCTTGTATCCATTGATTGTTTTGAAATAGCCATCCAGGCCAGTCAACACCATTTCCGGCTTGATCAACCACAGCACCAGGCCACAATACGCGTCCGCTAAGTGGTAAATCAGTCATTGTAGTGATCACATTGTTCGCAGCGTCAGCCCAGGCAATTGTAACACCATTTACCGGAGTAAAGTTTACCGGAGTTACCACATAATCAATGTATGGAACATCGTTTACACAAATCGCTGTTGCGGTAACCGTCATAACTGGTGCTTCTATAGTTATTGTCACTGTTGCAGTATCACAATTTGAAGTCTGATCAGCTTCACAAATTTGATACACCATTGTCAAAGTTCCAGCAGGAGCGTTTGGCAAAATATCTACAGAACCATCAGGATTCAATTGTAAAAAGTCATTTGGTGTTACCTTAGTTATAATAACATCAGGCGCTGTTACAACCACACCTTCAATAGTATCGTTTGGTAATACATTCAGAACATTTAGTGTAGTATGATTCACTCCTGGGAAGGGACCTGCACTATCATCATTAGCAACAATATCGCGGTATTCTTTACAGTTTAAACCAAAGTCATTATCTAAGTGAACCAAATCATCTGCTGTAACCGTTACAATGTATGATGAATTGCTGGTAGTTTGACAAACTGTATGCATGGCTATTTTTCCGTTTTTTCCAGTTTTTTTCTTGTCTGTTCCAGCAGATGGAAGAACTTTTACTAAACCTGTAGTTCCTAAAGCAGTAGCAACAGCATCTAAATTTGCATCTCTAACCAATTTTATAGTATAATCTCCGTAAGGATTTTGAGTAGCAGGTCTGTCTCTCCAGAATCCTTCGATACCCACAATCACTTCTTCGTGATATCCGTTAGGACCATCGATAATAACATTTGGAGTTGCTGCGTTTCCAAAACCGCCGGCATTTAATTCGCCAACATTTTGTGGACCAGCATAACTGTTATCTCCGTTAAGATCGATCCATTCCCATTGGCTATAATCTATAGCACCTTCACTATCCGGAACATTTTTAGTTACAACACCATCATTATTGGCATCATACCATTCGTCTTGCACTCCGTTACCGTTAGTATCATACCAAACGTAATCTCCTAAAACGGGAAGTTTTGATTTTCCGTATTCGAAATTATGTTCTTGGAATTTACAATCTTCAAGAGTAGTAAAGAACAAACTTGAATTTACAGGATATAATTGGTAAGCGCTATTCAAATTCGCATCCTGAACCTGTACTAAGTAACTTCCTGCAGCCATACCTGTAAAAGTATAACGGCCATCAGCCCCAGTGATACGTAATAAGATTGGACCAGTTGTAGTACCTTGCGGTACCAATGTAACAGGCACATTTGCAATAGGAGTATTGGTGTCTATATTTATAATTTGTCCGGATATTTTAATAGTGTAATTAGGTTGAGTAATCACTACTGTAGTGGTTGCTGTACAAGTTTGGTTTTCACCGTTTACTGTTGATGTTGCAGTAAGTGTGTAAGTTCCTGCAGGTAAATTTGCATTACCAACAACCTCATTATTTTCATTTCTAATAATTACTGTTGAACCAGGACTATTAGTAACGGTAATCGAACCGTCATGACCTCCAAGACAAGTTACGTTTGAAGCAATTGCACTTATCGAAACTTTATTGTCAACAGTAAAAGTTTGTACCAATTCAGTTTTATTACCCGCACAATCTGTCAACGTATAAGTTCTCGTTAAGATATACGCATTTCCATCACAGCCACTTGCGCCATTATTAGAATCGCTGACCGTAATATTTACAGTACTGCTGCAATTATCGGCTTCATCTGTAATATCCGCTGGATTTCCAACAGGAATATCCGCAATGCTTTGCAAATTAGCCACATCAGCGGGAGCAGTTCCCGTAGGCGGAGTTGTATCTCTTACTGTTATAATTTGAGTGTAAGTAGCTTTATTTGAGCTACAATCACTTGTTGTCCATGTACGAGTTAAAGTATAATTTGTAGCACATTCGTTTTGAATATCACTTTTCACTTCAGTGAAAACGATTGGTAAATCGCCACTACAATTATCAGAAGCTTCCATGTTTGCCGGAGCAGGAACTGCGTCACAAGAAACAGTAATATTGCCCGGAAGTTCTCCCGCAAATGTTGGTATTGTAGTATCTTCGATCGTAATCACTTGCGTGAAAATGCCAGAAGTATTTCCGCAATCGTCTTTTACAGTCCAAGTATTGGTATAAGTTCCTGCATTTGAGCAACCTTCCGAAGCTAGAAACTGACCGGATACTTTAACGATATTCGAAACATCGTTATCACAAGCATCAGTTGCAACAGGGAATAAGGCTTGCGCCGATGCTAAAGCTTCAGAATTACTACATTCTATTTTTGCGTTAAGCGAATTAATTTCAGTTGACCAAGTTGGCGCCGTAGTATCTTCTATTGTAATCACTTGCGTGAAAATGCCAGAAGTATTTCCGCAATCGTCTTTTACAGTCCATGTATTAGTATAAGTTCCCGCATTTGAGCAACCTTCCGAAGCTACAAACTGACCGGATACTTTTACGATATTCGAAACATCGCTATCACAAGCATCAGTTGCAACAGGGAATAAGGCTTGCGCCGATGCTAAAGCTTCCTGATTACTGCATTCTATTTTTGCATTAAGCGAATTAATTTCAGTTGACCAAGTTGGCGCTGTAGTATCTTCGATCGTAATCACTTGCGTGAAAATGCCAGAAGTATTTCCACAATCGTCTTTTACAGTCCATGTATTAGTATAAGTTCCCGCATTAGAACAACCTTCCGAAGCTACAAACTGACCGGATACTTTTACGATATTCGAAACATCAGTATCACAAGCATCAGTTGCAACAGGGAATAAGGCTTGCGCCGATGCCAAAGCTTCCTGATTACTACATTCTATTTTTGCGTTAAGCGAATTAACTTCGGTTGACCAGATTGGCGCAGTAGTATCTTCGATCGTAATCACTTGCGTGAAAATGCCAGAAGTATTTCCACAATCGTCTTTTACAGTCCATGTATTAGTATAAGTTCCCGCATTAGAACAACCTTCCGAAGCTACAAACAAACCGGATACTTTAACGATATTCGAAACATCAGCATCACAAGCATCAGTTGCAATAGGGAATAAGGCTTGCGCCGATGCCAAAACTTCAGAATTACTGCATTCAATTTTTGCGTTAAGCGAATTAACTTCAGTAGACCAGGTTGGCGCTGAGATATCTTGGACAATAATTGTTTGACTTACAGGAAGTGAAATATTTCCACAAGCATCTTTAGCGGTCCAGATTCTGGTTTTTGTGTAAGAACCGGCACAATTGCCAGGAGTTATAGTATCTTCAAAAGTTAATGAAGCAATTGTACCATTGTCGTCTGTTGCAGAAGCTTCAGCAAATACAGGTTCTGCGGGACAATTAATAGTTGAGGTTTCCGGTAGTGGATTAATTACTGGTTTAACAGAATCTCCATCAAGAATCTCAAATGATACAGTATAAGTACATCCTTTAGAATCAGTAATTGTTACGTTATAACTTCCTGCAGCAAGATTTGTGGCTGTAGCCAAAGTTTGCACCGGAGTTGTATTCCAAGAGTAAGTATAAGGAGCAGTTCCTCCAGAAGCTATAACAGTTGCAGATCCGCTCTCAGCACCACCACAACTTGCATTTATTTGTGATTTTGTCGCTGTTAAAGCCAATTCAGGTTCCGTAATTGTTATTTGTTCTGTATCGGTACATCCTTTTTCGTCCGTCACCGTTACGATATAAGTTCCCGCAATTAAGTTATTGGCTGTAGCCGAAGTTTGAACAGGCGAAGTATTCCAGGAATAAGAATAAGTTCCTGTTCCACCAGTAGCCGAAGCCGTTGCAGATCCTGTTGCGTCACCTTTACAATTTACATCAGTTTTGGTATTTATTGTCGCCGTTAAAGCCAATTCAGGTTCCGTAATTGTGATTTGTTCGGTATCAGTACAGCCTTTTTCGTCCGTCACCGTTACGATATAAGTTCCCGCAATTAAATTATTGGCTATAGCCGAAGTTTGTGCTGGCGAAGTATTCCAGGAATAAGAATAAGTTCCCGTTCCACCAGTTGCCGAAGCTGTTGCAGATCCTGTTGCGTCACCTTTACAATTTACATCAGTTTTAGTATTTATGGCTGCAGTTAAAGCAAGTTCAGGTTCTGTAATTGTTATTTGTTCGGTATCGGTACAGCCTTTTTCAT
>NZ_RCZH01000036.1 GCF_006438875.1 Flavobacterium pectinovorum | reverse complement strand
GAGGTATTTACAACAATCATAACAATAAACACATTGCGATGACCAAACTGGCACATTGGTACAAGAATGTAGAAGATTCAGGGTTTAAAAATTTTAATATCCTTTTAAATACTATAACGGTTAATTACCAATCAATCTTAAACTATTTTGGCAATAGAAGTACTAATGCTTCTGCAGAATCATTCAATGCTAAAGTAAAAGCGTTTAGAAGTCAATTTAGAGGAGTGCGTAAAGTAGATTTCTTCTTGTTCAGATTATCTAATCTTTTTGCCTAATCCCCAACTTTTGCACCTGATCCCTTATATTACTTGTATGGTTCAAATCAAAAGTGTCCTAAATCAAAAAAGCCATCCACAAAAGTGGAAAGCTTTTCATTGGTCTAACTACTAAACCAGCTACGAGTTACAAAGTCGTAGCAAAACAACACAACTAATCTTAGATACCGTATTTGGGCAAAAAAGCCTTTCCGTTAAGAAAGGCTTTTCCCAATATTGCGGTCTGGACGGGACTCGAACCCGCGACCCCATGCGTGACAGGCATGTATTCTAACCAACTGAACTACCAAACCTCTGCGTTATTGCGGTTGCAAAGATAGTACAGAATTTCATTTCTGCAAGTGTTTTGCTAAAAAAAATTAAATATATTTTTAAATTATTAGCCAAAGTTTTGTTTTTCAACTAAATATGTAGTCAATATTTTTTCAAAATTATCGCCCACATTCACCGGAACGTACTTAATTTGGTTCTTTGCACAAGTCAAAGACAGTTTTTTAAAGTACTCCTCTGCCCTTTTTTCATATTCTACTTTTACATTATCAGCAAAAATAGATACTTCTTCGCCAGATTCCAGGTCAATAAACTTTCTCGGTGTGTTATCAAAATCAAATTTAAGCTCTGTTTTGTCATCTACAACATGAAATAAAACTACTTTGTGTTTATTGTGTTTAAGATGTTGCAAGGCATTAAACAGCTTTTCATCATCTTCTGACTGAAACATATCCGTAAAGATAATAATCATCGAACGACGGTGCATTTTCTCTGCAATTTGATGTAAATACGTAATCGTGTCGGTAGTTTTCTTAACTTTTGGCTGCTCTAATAATTGCTCCAGTTTATTAAGCAACATTCTATGATGACGATCGCTTCCTTTTTCAGGAGCATAATATTCGTAACTGTCCGAGAAAACACTTAAACCTACAGCATCACGCTGTTTCTTTAAGATATTCATCAAAACTGCCGATGCTAAAACCGCAAAGCCAATCTTCTTTTCATAAAAAGGCTGGCCAGATTTTAGTTCCGGATAATGCATCGAAGACGAATTATCGACAATAAGATGGCAACGCAAATTGGTTTCTTCCTCGTATCTTTTAGTGTACAAACGATCTGTTTTGGCAAATAACTTCCAATCGATATGTTTGGTGCTTTCTCCCGCATTATAAACTTTATGCTCCGCAAATTCAGCCGAAAATCCATGAAACGGACTCTTATGCATTCCGGATATAAAACCTTCTACAACTTGATTTGCCAGCATTTCGAGATGCTGAAAACTTGAAACTTTCTCTATTTCTGATTCGATTTTCATTCGGTTTCTTTTTTAATATTTTGTGCGCGGTACAAACCATCTGTCGCCTGAAGCAACTTTCGTTTTAATATCGGACTAAAATTAGGGTTTTCTTTTAAGAATCGATGTACTTCATCAAAAGCATCTTTCGACGAATATTTTCCAACAGTATTACTGAGCCAATCTTTTGGAAAGAAAATATCTCCCGTACGCTGAATTTCATCCACCAAATCTAACGAAAATCTAATATACTTTTGTGCACTTTCCTGACGCAAAGGATGATGAAAATTAGCCAATCCCACAGAAACCCATGATTCTTTCTCGCGGTTTTTATCGTCTTTTAGAGATTCCATAAAAGCATTACGAACAGATTCATCTTTTGACAATGAAGGAAGTAGAAACTCAAATCGCTTTTGTTTGTCCGGATTTGTGATTGTTGTTCTTGTTTTCTCGAGAATTTCATCGGCTTTTTCATGTTTGAAGATTGCCAAATTCATTGCGATATTGGTGTAGTCGTCTTCGTTTAATTTCAAATTCGGAATCTCGATTTCCTTATTCCAAATCTGATATAATTTGGCTTTAGCCGAATCTGAATAAGCAATTGAACTAAATAAATTGAATAATGTCTTTTTGATATTACTTGACAAATTAGCCTGTAAACGTTCGTACAAAATATCTTCAAGCTCTTTTTGCGCTTTGTTTTGTTGTTTTCCGGTCAGGAATTTCCAAAACACATTGCTGGTTTGATTCGTAATTATTTTCAGAACTAATTCATTTTCTTCTTTCTGAATTCCTTTTATAAAACAATCAAAAGTTTTACTCGGAGAAACATTTCCAATCAACATATTCTCATAAAGATTGCTGTAACTTGAAGCTCTTGCAACCTCATCTTTCAATGTTGAAATATAATTAAAATTATTCCCGTCAAGCGGAAAAACGCCATATCCAAAGCCATTATAATTGTAAATGATATTTAAAGGCTTCTCAAGTCCAATTGCTTCTTTTAGGGAAAGGTTTTTATCTTTAATATTGACATCGACAATCTTAACATTATCAGCATAAATCAAACCAATCTGAAAAATCTGAGGCCAGATATTATCTGATTTATCTTCTGCTTTTTGTTGAATCACAAAATCCGAAATTCGGTTTTGGGCATCATATTTTATTTCATCTGTAAAAATGGCCCTTCCGGATTTATTCACCCAAACTTCGCTCCATTTTTGCATATCAAGCGGCGTTTCGGCATCGAGAATTTCTACCAGATTATTCCAATCGGCATTGTCGTTGGCGTATTTTTTAATGTATTTTTCAATTCCTTTCTGGAAAGCTTCTTTTCCCATTGTAGCTTCCAATTGACGCATCATTATTGGCGCTTTATTGTAAATTATTGCTCCATAAAGTGATCCGGCATCTTTCAAATTGGCTAAATTCTGTTTTATCGGATGTGTGCCCAGCGAGCGATCTTCTGCGTAAGCATTTGCATAATGTGCAGAAAAAAACTGTAAATTATGATTGATTTTTGGGAAAATCGGATTCATGATTTTATCTGCCATAAAATTGGCAAACACTTCTTTCATCCACACATCATCAAACCATTTCATAGTGACCAAATCGCCAAACCACATATGCGAAGTTTCATGAGCGATGAGTTTTGCGCGATCCAGTTTCTCACTGTCTGTAGCACTATTATCTAAAAACAAAGTCGATTCCCGATACTGAATCGCGCCAACATGTTCCATTCCACCATATTGAAAAACCGGAATCGAAGCAAAATCCAATTTCTGAAACGGAAATTTATAATTGGTATATTTTTCTAAAAAGTCTAATGATTGTTGGTGCAGCTTAAAGATTGTATCTGTGCTGATTTTTATCTTTTCAGGTTCATTTTCACGATACAACATTGTCATTTCTCGATTACCTGGTTTCTGCGTTACAGTTTTGAATTTTCCGGCAACGAACGAAAATAAATACGTGCTCATTTTATCTGATTCTCCAAAAGTATATGTTGTAAAATCACCTTTTTCTACTTTCTCTTTTACATCGGCACCAGCCAAAACTGACCAATCTTTAGGAACCATTAAACTCAATTTATAAGTCGCTTTAATATCAGGCTGATCAAAACAAGGAAACAACGTACTGGCACGATCTGGAACCAATAAAGTATATAAAAAATCATCGTTACGATTTAAAGATAAATTTCCTGCTATAAACGAAATCGCAACAATATTTTTTCCTAAAGACAAATCTTTAGCAGCAATAACAATATGTCCTTTTTCATGAACAATAGCAATGCTTTTTCTATTAACCTGAATTGATTTTATATTTGAAGTTTTCTCTTTAAAATCTAAATACAAAGATTCGGTCAAATCTAATATTGTCAGGTTCAAAGTCAAATCCGAATTGATTTTCTCTTGTTTTTGATACGGAATTTCAAAACTAAGTCCATAAGTTACATCAGAGATTTGATGTTTTCGAAAACGCGCCATTTGTTCTGAAACGCCATTCTCTAAAACAAGATTTTCTTTTTGTTTCGATTGAGAAAAACCAATTGCGGTAAATGCAAGAACACAAAGAAAGCTGTAGAAAATTTTCATTTTTAAGGGAATATTAGATTCGTAAAAATAAAAAAAGTTTGCCACGAATTTCACGAATTAGCACGAATTATAATTTTCGTTTGAAATGCAGAAAATCAATTTTAAAGAATTTCGATCTGACAGGTATTCTGGTAAATGCAAAACAAAAAAATTCGTGAAATCCAATTTAAAGTTAAAATGATTCGTGCTAATTCGTGAAATTCGTGGCAAAAAAACTTTTAAAATTAAGCAATAAAAAAGGCTTGACTTTCGCCAAACCTTCTTTATATAAATCATAATCTTACGATTACAACAAAGCGTCTAAACTATCTGCGTAAGTTTGTTTCGGAGCAACTCCTACTTGTTTACCTACTACTTCACCGTTATGAAAAACCAAAACGGTTGGTATGTTACGCACACCATATTTTGCAGCGAATTCCTGGTTTGCGTCTACATCGACTTTACCAACAACTACTTTACCTGCGTATTCTTCGCTGATTTGGTCAATGATTGGACCAACCATTCTACAAGGACCGCACCATGCTGCCCAAAAATCTACCATTACTGGTTTATCTGATTTCAAAACTACTTCGTCAAAAGTAGCATCTGTTATTGCTAATGCCATAATTTCTTATCTTTTTAAAATTATCGTCTGAATTGTTACCCATCAAACTAGAGTACAAATTTAAAAATTAAATACAAATGAAACACCATAACCAAATTAGTTTTCATTATAAATGTATTGTCAATAATTATATTAACACGAAAAGTTTTAATTATAAGTTTTAACTTACAACCTGCTGAAGGTCATCTTTTTAAAAAAACGTCAGTTTTTTACCTTATCTTTAATGATCCCGTAAATCCATTCGAAATGAGAGAAATTTTACTTCATATAAAAACCCTTTTACAATCGGTTCGTTTTAAGAAATATGCCAAACGTTTCGGCTTTTTTGTATTGGGACTTATTGCTATATTACTTCTTGCCTGCGGTGGATTATCGATTTATTTCAATCAAAACAAAACCGAAATTATAGCCAAGGTTAATTCCAAAATCAACGAAAACATAAATGGTAAATTTCATATTGGTGATTTTCATTATAAGTTCCTGACTGGTTTTCCCAACTTTACTTTGGCCTTAAAAGATGTCGAAATCAAAGACAATCAATGGCAAACACACAAACGCACTTTACTAAACGCAAAAGAAATTGAAGTCCGACTGAACGTTTGGAGTTTATTGCAAAACGAAATCAACATTCATAAAATCCTGATTAACGAAGCCAATATTTATGTTTATAAAGCCGAAAATGGCTATTCGAACGCCAACATCTTTAAACCAAAAAAGAAAAAAGATCCGAAAGATAAATCTGAAACCGAAACGACCGTTGATCAAATCGAACTTAGCGATGTACACTTTATTCTGGACAATCGTTTGGGACATAAATTGTTTGACTTTGATGTCGCCGATTTAACTTCGAAAGTAGATTATGACGGCGATGATTGGCAAACCGATGTTTTTTTGGACACACAAATAGCCAGTTTAGCTTTTAATACCGTACACGGAAGTTTTGCAAAACAAAAACAACTCAAAGGTACTTTTTCGGTTTCTTATGATTCAGAAAAACAAAAAATTGATGTTGTAACCAAAGGTCTCAAAATAGGAACAGACGGCTTTGACATCACCGCTTACTTTAATTTAGCCAAAGGAAATGGTCTTTTCGGAATCAATATTGGGACTACTATTTTATGGCAAAATGCTTCCAATTTATTATCGGCAAACATTAGTTCTAAGCTTAACCGATTTGATTTGAAAAAAGAAATTGATGTTAATTGCGACATCAAAGGTGATTTTAATGCCGCAGGAGATCCCAGAATTGTAGTGCAAGCCGTAATCAAAAACAACGAACTCAGCATTCCTGACGGATTAATTACTGATTGTAGTTTTAAAGGTATTTTTACCAATAATTTCAAACCAAAAGAAGGTTTTAATGATGCCAATTCGGCCGTTATTTTAAATCATTTTGCAGGAAATTATGAAAACATTCCGCTGAAAATTCCGCAATTATCGATTAATAATCTCGAGAAACCACTGGCAACAGGTTATGTAAGTTCAGATTTTGATGTTACAAAACTCAACGAAGTAAGCAACGACAAATGGATTCAGTTTACGGAAGGTCACGCCAAAGCAAACCTGAAATTTCAGTTTGATATTGTCGATTTATACATCCAGAAACCTCGTTTTATAGGCAATGTAAATGTCGAAAATGTGTCATTTCATTTTATTCCCAAAAACATTCACGCCGAGAAAATAAGCGTCCAGCTCGACTTTACCGAAAAGGCATTGTTAATTAAAAAAATCGCCTACAAACACAATAAAAACATCATTTATATTGAAGGCAAAATCGATAACTTCCTCAATTTATACTACGATGCACCCGAAAAAATGGTCGTAAACTGGGATATTTATTGTCCGAATATCGATTTGAAACAATTTCTGGGCGTTTTAACCAGTTCTCAGAAAAGGAAAGAAGCACCAAAAAACAAAACAATGTCTAATCAATTGCGTACCGCTATCGAAAAATGCGTAGTAGACATCAACATCAAAGCCGACAAAATATATTACAATAAACTGACCGCAACCAATACAAAAGCCGAAATCCAGATGATTGATTCCAGGCTTATTATCAAAAACGGTTCACTGCAAACCTCCGGCGGAAGCATCAATTTTAGTACTACCGTATCGCCAAATGGCAAAAACTTCAATCTTATCTCAAATGCGCAGGTAAACAGAGTTGATATTGCGAGTTTTTTAAGATCGTTCAACAACTTCGGAATCAAATCTTTTAGCCCAAACAACATTCGGGGCAAGCTCACCAGCAAAGCAAATGTTACGGGTTTAATCAATAGCAAAGGCGAATTGATCACCAATTCTATGCACGGAAAACTTGATTTTAATGTCAATCAGGGCGCATTGCTCAACTTTGAACCTATTGTAAAAATTGGCAAATTTGCCTTTCCGTTTCGCGACGTCAAGAACATTACTTTCAGCGATTTATCGGGCAACCTCAATATGCGCGGCGAACAAATCGACGTCAACGATTTTACCATCAGTTCCAGCGTTCTCAACCTCGATGCCGAAGGCATTTATTCCTTCGGACGAGGCACCAATCTCGCCCTCACCATCCCACTCCGAAACTCTAAAAACGACGCCAAACTAGCCTCCAAAGCCGAGCGCGACGCCGTTCGTGACCGCGGAATTGTCCTGCATTTGATTGCGCTCGATGATGAAGGAAAAATGAAAATTAAATGGGGAAAGAAAGGGAAGTAGAATCTAGGATTTATCATAAAATAGGTTAAAACCACTACAGAATCACCCAATCTTGTCATCTGACGAAGGAGAGATCACACTAGAAACTCGTCAAAGATTTGTCTCTCTGAGCGAAGTCGAAGAGTTTTTTCTTGGAATTTAATTTTAAGGAGCTATTTCCTGCTGTCCACTATATCTTTTGTGGTGAACCCCACCACAAAAGGATACCGTTCCCATCAGGGCTAGAGGCAGACATTTTCATAAGAACTTTTAGAAATATTAATTAACGCCAGTCAGAAATGATTGGCGTTTTTTTTATGGAAAAAATTCAAGACACGGTTAATATCACGTTGAAAACTAAAAATTAATGAGGTCAATTGTACGCGGGTCAATTGTACGCACGAAACTACTTTTATAAACTATGAATATCAAAGAAAAATTCGGATTCAAAGTCAAAGAACTTCGAGAACAAAAAGAATACTCAATCGAGTATTTAGCCAATATTTCCAACGTTGACAGAAACTACATTTCAGATATTGAAAAAGGTCAACGAAATGTTTCAATAGAAATAATAGAAAAAATAATTACTGCTCTTGATACTGACTTTGGAGCTTTTTTTAACGATAACAATTTTAAGAAATGAATATGAAAGAGCAGATCTCAATCGAAGAATTCGATGGAAAAAAATTTAAAATTAGAACAGTCGAAGAAGACGATAACAAAAAAGCTGTTGTAACTCATTATCTACATAATTATCATAATGGAGTAAAAAAGCATTATGAAGAAGAAGCAATAAAATATTTAAAAGAAATTGTTGAATATAAAAATGAGGAAGAAAACCTAAACCTTGTTTCAGATTCTGCAATACAGCAATTATTATTTGAAGTTGAGAATGTTCCTTTCCCGACACCTGAAAATTATACTTTTAAATTTATTGATCTATTTGCAGGAATTGGAGGATTTAGATTAGCTCTTCAAAATTTAGGAGGAAAATGCGTTTTTACATCTGAATGGGATATCAATGCAAAAAAAACATATAGAGCAAATTTTGGCGAAATTCCTTTTGGAGATATAACAAAAGATCGAACTAAGAACTACATCCCACAAGAATTTGATCTTTTATGTGCAGGATTTCCATGTCAAGCTTTTTCAATTGCTGGGAAAAGAGGTGGTTTTGAAGATACAAGAGGAACATTGTTTTTTGATGTTGCTGAAATTATTAAAACCCGCAAACCAAAAGCAATTTTTTTAGAAAATGTAAAAGGATTAAAAAGTCATGATAAAGGAAAAACTTTAGAAACGATTTTAAATGTACTTAGAAATGATTTAGGATATTACGTTCCTGAACCCGAAATTATGAATGCCAAAGAATTTGGTGTTCCTCAAAACAGGGAGCGTATTTATATTGTTGGATTTAGAAAAGACTTAAATATTGATTCTTTTAAATATCCTGAACCTTTTGAAGAAAAAGTAACATTCAAAAGTGTAAAAGAAAAGAAAGTTGTTCCAACAAAATATTATTTATCAACTCAATATCTACAAACTCTAAAAAACCATAAAGAAAGACACGCCAATAAAGGAAATGGATTTGGATATTCAATTATCAAAGATGATGAAATTTCAAATTCAATCTTAGTTGGAGGAATGGGGCGCGAAAGAAATTTAGTACTTGATAATCGAATAAAAGATTTTACCCCAACAACTCATATAAAAGGAGAAGTAAATCGTGAAGGAATTAGAAAAATGACTCCTCGCGAATGGGCGAGATTACAAGGATTTCCTGACAATTTTATAATTCCTGTTGCAGATGCTTCAGCTTACAAACAATTTGGAAATTCTGTTGCAGTTCCTGCAATTCAAGCAACTGCTGAAAAAATAATTGATTTGATAAAAGACAAATTATGATTACGGGAAATAAGGGTGAATGGAGTGAATTATACGTTTTAACAAAACTACTAGCCGAGGGGAAATTATTTCAGTCAGATATAAACCTAGACAAAGATGAAAATGAATACTATGAAATAATAAAAGTATATAAAGAAGAATCTGCTTCCACATTAGAATTTGAAAGAAATGATGAGATTTCTATATATCGCGTGGTAAATAATGAAAGAAGCTTTGTTAAAAATTTAAGTATTGATTATTTTTCTGAAAAATCTCCTGATCTTTTAAATGGAATACTAAATGGAAAAGGCAAACATTTTAAAATTGATGAGATAAATGATTTTATAAATGAAATAGAAATTCAAAAACTTACTGCTTTATCAACAAGTAAGTCAGATATAAAACTAAGAATTTACGATCATCGATTGGCTAAAGAAACCGATTTAGGATTTAGTATAAAATCATTATTAGGCGAAGACTCAACCCTATTTAATACTGGCATAGGCAATAACTTTATTTTTGAAATTGAAGGTGATTTAAAAACATCTTTAGAGGAATTCAACTCAGAAACCTATAAGCCTGCTGGCGGAATATCAAAAATAACAGCTCGATTAAGAAAAATCATTGATCTTGGAACTACAATTAAATTTAAAGGCATTCAATCTAAACAACTTTGGCGTAATTTAAAAATGATAGATGGTGATTTACCCGAAGTACTTGCACATGCATTACTTCATAGGTGGATCAATAGAACTTCTTCATTATTAAAAACAGTTGAAACACTAGAGGAAAACGATCCTATGGACTTTTATAACGGAGAAAAGTCAATCCAAAAACTTTATGAATATAAGCTCAAAAGATTTTTAGCCGAATGCGCAATGGGAATGACATCTGAAACTCCATGGCTCGGAATTTATGATGCAACAGGCGGTGTAATTATTCCTAAAAGGGACGGCAATATTGTATGTTTTCACATTTATGATTTTAATTTATTTAGAGAATATCTAATAAACAATACTATTTTCGAACAACCATCAACAGGAGAAGACGAAGATAATCCTGGTAATATAAACACAGAAAGCAAGAAAAAATATTATTACGGCTGGCTATATGAAGAAGAGGAAAAATTATATTTCAAAATAAATTTACAAATAAGATTTAAATAAAAGACAATCTTCAGAAGAAGAGGAAACATTATTTAAAATATGTAATTAATTCAAGTTGCTAGTTTAGAGGTAATAAAAAAACAAAGCACAGGTTCAGTAAATTTGTTTTGCGAACCAATAAACCTTACCCATGCTTTGTAAAGACAAAATTATATCAATTTTTTGTTTAATAGACGATATTTTACAAGGAATTAACCATCCGGAAGATGTAAGAAGACATGTAAGTGACAGCGAAATTATCCTGACAGCAATTGTTTCTTCGACAAGTTTTTATGGCAATCACTGCTCAGCCATTAAGTTTATGAAAGAATATGGATTTATTCCAAAGATGCTTGATAAGAGTAGGTTCAACAGACGTTTACATAAAGTTGGCAGACTTCTATATGAATTATTTGAGATCATAAGTTCC
>NZ_RCZH01000035.1 GCF_006438875.1 Flavobacterium pectinovorum | reverse complement strand
TATTATTGATAAAATCCCAGTCCTCACCGTTTAGACCAGCTTTGGACATGTAGAACAATCCTGCTTTATAACGGTCGTAAATGCTTACATCAACTCTATCATAATTAAAATGCTCCTGAATATCACTTATAATCTTCTCGTGGAGCTTTTTATCTTCAATATGTACAACAAAGTGATTATGAAAACCTTTTCTATTTGTGAACGGTTCCGTTGTAAAAAACATTCTCAATTCAGTAGAATCCTGATATTTTTCATTCAGATAATCATAAAGTCCATGCATCTGCTTAAAACAGCTCATTTTCTGACGGTCTGCTTTATAGGCAACCGTGAAGAAAAAGCTCCAGTCCATCTGCCAAAACGTATGTTGAAAACTCTCTTTATCTGCTAAACAGTCTATGAGGTTCCTCATGGATTTATTTTCTTGTCTCAGGATTTTATTCTCATCAAACATGATTTCAGAATCAAAATATCTTGCGTGGTCTACTGGGAACATTCTCTTTCCACTGCTTAGTTTAGTTTCTATAAATAAATCTTCATTCTTTTTATAGAATCTGTAGATTGTACTTTTGCTTGATTTTGTACTGATTATAAATTTCTTTAAATTTTCATATTTCATTATATAGTTGATTAGTATCTCATTATTGTTTAGATACAGGAACTCCATACAAGGGGGTTAATCAAGCATCTTTACAATAAATACTATCAAACTTTCAAAAGTGTAGCCTTTTGGCACTTTTTTTTTGAAAAATATTTTTTTGATTAGGAAAATAAGTGTTCCAAAATGAGACTGTGTTTTATCTGAGTCAAGAATTAAGAGAATTTTCGTTTATCACATCGAGTATATTGACTGTAATATGTGTACAATTTGTAGTACGGGGAAGTAACTTGAAGACTTAAATCAGGGAATTTAGTATTGAAATAGCCGATACAGGAGAGAGAGGGTTCGTAAATTCTGATTATGTTTGTTTCGGGAACTTGGGAACAAATACGTGCTAATCTTAAGCTTTGATGTTCCATATATAAGTTATAAAACCAAAAGCCACTCCGTAATGAAGTGGCTTTTTTGATTTTGGACAAACCGAAGGTTGTTTTAATTTTTATGCGATATTACTATAAATCTTTGATAATCTGTAAATTTTGGATGGAATAAATGACCACCAACACATCTGATACATTACCTTAAAACTCTACCAGTTTTGCCATTCTGAATCTTTATTGTCTCTCCACAAACCTTCACCTACAGCTAAATTTACAATAGGTTGTAATGTATTATCAATTCCTAAGATTGTTCCCAATGAAACTATTCTTATATCTTCTTCTTTTACATCTGGTCCTGGTTGTGAAAACATTTCCCATACATGTTCTTCCCRTCTAGTAAGTTCAGTTATTGTTTTACCTTGTAGAGAATCAATATCAGTAATTATATAAGAATTCTTAGGAACATTGATATTCCAATCTAAATCTAACCATTTCCAAATTGGGTCATCTGTTATTTTAACTTCTGACATTAATGGTGTATCCATTGTTCTATTTACGGAAATAATCTGATAAGCTGTAATTTCATCTAAATTATAATAATCATACACACCTATCATCAGTTTTTTACTCCAAGATGAATCCACTTTACTTAAATAATAAACATTATTTTCAGATAGTTTGAATTCGGATTCAATCTTATGTCCTGATTTCAACTGATTATATATAAACCTAAATATTGATTCGTTATCTTTTACAGAAGTAAATCCTCCAGCGATAACTAGTTCAAAACCCAATTTTTCAGTCAGTCCAATAGAATAAGAAAACTCTGGATGTTGTCCTCCATTTACAAGTGTAAGATGGTAATCATTTTCATGAATGTTATTCTTAATAGTACTTAAAAACTCGCTTCTTGTCATTATTTTTCTTTTTAATCTTTACTATGCAAATAAACGTGGCAATCTTTACAAACTGGAACTGATTCTTTTCCACCATCTGCATGTCTGTCAGGGTAATGGTGCGATTCTGTATCTTCTGCTTTTGTTTCATTACCACAGTTCGCACACTTATTGTCATTTTCTTCTCTTTCTTTTGCTTTTCCCTTCGCTGTCTTAACTCTTTGTTTATCTCTATCAGCAGGAGCAACAGTACCTTTTCCTCTAGCAGATTTTTCAAGGTTTCCTGCAGTACCTCTTGCTGTTGGCTCAGCAGTAGCAGGTTTAGCATTGTCAACAGCTTTTTCCATTGCATTTTTTGGAACTAAGTCAGTCTTAACATCAGAACCACTCGATACGGCTTCTGCAAGCTTACTAACAAAATCGCCAACAAAATTACCAACTGTTTCCCAAATACTAATTCTAGGTACAGCTTCTACAGTCATACCTTCTAACGCAACACTCATTTCAGGTGCAACACTTTCTACTGGTGCAAACTCTACTTCTACAGTACTTATACTTATAAGGTTCTGCAAAGTTTCTATAATGTAGTAAGAACGTCCTTTTCTCTATATCCTAGCGATTCAAATGTAATATTTTTCATTTATAAAAAATAATCATTACGGTTTATTTCGGTTGAAATAAGCTGTTATTGCTTGAAATGCTTTACTGATAAACAAAGCTCCGACTAATTGGATTAGACATTTAGTAGCTTTTCTTGCTCTTTCTGGAAATGCCATAAACATTGAGGTTATTATCAGAATAAAACCTAAAAAAAATGTAAAATTATTCATAGCGTTGATTTTATTATCGTTTGCAAATTGAAAAATGATTCTATCATTGAAGGTTGAAACATTCAACTTTCTTTTGCGAAGGTAATTTTAGGGTCTAAAATAAAATAGGACAGTAAATTTTGATAGATACTAAAACAAAAAACTCTAAATCAAACAGTTATGACTTAGAGTTTTATTGTAATTTTTAAAGTTCCCAGTATTGGCGGGGGATACAAATAGGACAGTTTTATAATTTTTTTTAGCTTTTTATCTTTGATTTTGGCAGGTCAATTCCTTTAAAAAACTCTTCAAGACTAATTTCCAGCACTCTACAAATTTTAATAAGTGTCTTCAACTCAAAATTAGCTCCAGTTTCTAATCTCCAGTAAGCAGAACGGCTCATTTCCAAAGCAAATGCAATATGCTCATAATTGGAAAATCCTTTTGCTTTTCTCAGTTCTTTAAGTCTCAATGCAATTGCATTAAGTTCTTCTATATTGTTTGTTTGGGTAGAATCTTTCATACTCCAAATCTCAATATTTTGTCTTTTTTGTGGTACTCTATAATTTAGTACACTATAAAATAGAATTTTTAATATATTTGCCTGAATTTAAAATCAACTAAAAACTACAAAAATGAATAAACCGTTAACAATTCTTGTTAGAATATTTTTGGTAGGTGTAACGCTTCTTTGCCTAGGAGCCTATATGCTTAGCAGGCACTATGACAGAGAGTGGGACAAAGACCATCCGAAAACAAAAAGCATGGATGAGCTAAAAACGTGGGCGCAAACAGCGATAGTTCAGAAATATTGTGAACAATATGCATTTGCAAAATCATTCAGCAATGAAACAAAACGAGAAAAAGAACTCTATTATGTGGAGAGCACCCAAGCAATATATGTACCGCAGGTTGTTCGAAATGTAATAGAAGATAACGATTTACCAGACAGTTATGTTGACGAGCTGCGTTCTTATGTTGATGCTGAAATTGACAAATGCAAATAACATTAATATCGATTAAAGAGGGATTTTTCCCTCTTTTTTTATTCAAATCGGAAAGTATTTATTTATCAGTTCACGCTGTTGCAGGCTGTCCGCTTTGATATACTTCTCTGTGGTTCCAGGCCATTTATGTCCTGCGAGTTCCTGAACGTGTTCCAAAAGCAGTTTTTTCTCATTGAGCCAGTTGCAGATAACACTCATTCGGATAGTTCTGGGGTTGAGGTTCTTATCTGGAAACAAGGGCTTTAACGGTTCAATCATTGCATGGATACTGTTAACTGTAATAGGCTTGCCCAGTTTGCCTATAATCAGTTTATCTGTTGCAGTTCTTAGCATTTTGGGTCTGACTTCATTGATATATTTGGAAAACAGCAATATTTGTTTGGCTAACAATGATAATTTGCGTCTGTTCAAATTACTGGATGCTTTGATATAAATTGTTCCTGCGTCCAAATCAATGTCCTGAACATTCAGCTTTATGATTTCGTCACTGGTTAAACCTTGGTAAATCAGCAGATTCAAAAGAACGTTGTTTCTGGTGTCCAAATTCTCGTATCGATTCTCACGGGTCAAAAGCAATTGAAGTTCTTCTGAGCTGAACAAATCCTGAACCTGAACTGCCTGATTGCTGTTAACCTTGATATTGAGCTTCCTGCACGGATGGTCTTCTCTGTAACCGCTCATAACAAGAAAATCGTAGTATTTCTTGATAGCCGAGAGGATAACGACCCGATATTTAGCATTGGGCTGTTGCTTTCTAATTTCTTCCATGTACTCTACGATATTCCTGTATTTGTATCGTTTGGCTTTTGGGTTCAGCTTTAAAAAGTGATTAATGGCAAATAAATAAGTCTTTACGGTCTCTTTGCTCTGCTCTTGAAGCAGGTAGTTTTCAATTGTCAGTTTAGTCATAGGCTGGTTTAATTAAAAAGTGGTAACTGGTTTTCTTCTCTTGTTTTTAACGGCATAGATATAAGTTGTATTGATTCCTGAGTGACCTAAAAATCCACGTATAAAATCTATTCCTGCGTTCTTTTCCATTAAGTGATTGGCAATGCTGTGTCTGAGGCAGTGAAGCGTTATCTCTTTCTGTATAAGCTGATAATCATTGGTTTGCTCAATCATTTTCTTTAACGTATTGTTGAGGTATTCGCCATTCATCGGTTTTCCGTTATCGTGGATAAAAAGTGCATCCTGTATTAAATCTTTGCTTATTACTTTATGGTAACGTTCTTCGGTTATGTATTTTCTGAGATATTCCACGACCATATTACTCATAGGAACCTCACGCCTTTTGCTTCCTTTTCCGTTCCTGACAATTAAAATACCTTTTGATAACTCTATATCCCTTACATTCAGAGCTGTAATCTCTGACCTTCGAAGTCCGCATCCATAAGCAACTGATAACAAAGCCCGCTGTAAATCACTTACGCAATGCTGGTATATATTTTTGATTTCATCAACGCTCAGGGCATTTCGGGCTTTTCCGTTTTCTCCTGAATAACTTGGAATATAGTATGCGTTTTCAATATGTCTGTTCTCCAGCAGATTCAAAACAAAGAGCCCTAAAGCAAAAAGATGAAATTTTATGGTCTTTCCTGCCAGTGTTCCGTTTCCTCGGTGTTTGGGTCTTTTTATCAGATATTCAAAATAGCTTACTGATTCTTTACTTGTTACGGTTTTGATAGCAGTAATTCCAGATGCTTCCAGCCAGATAAGGAATTCCGATACGGCATTCTGGTACATTGTGCCTTTTCCCTGTTTATAATTCTTCACTTTTACATAGCTGTCAAACTCATTTAAAAGATTTTGAAATGCTGGGGTCTCTATTGTTTTTTTCATCTTTTCTCTGGTTTTAGAATCATCATTTACAAATGTTCCTTAGGCGCACTGGGCAAAACTTTGAACACTGGCGTTATATCAATTGTAATTACAGGGCTTCACGTGTTCTTTTAACTGATTTTCAACTGGTCTAACTGACTTCCCATGTCTGTTTTTATCTTGGCTTTGAGCTTTTCCATATTGTCCCAATAACTCACTACGTACTTAAATCCTTTGTTTGCGGAACCTTCAACAGCTTGTATGTATTCCAGTTCCTGCAGGGTCTGCATGTATTTGAAAGCAGATGTTTTACTGATATTGAGCTCTTGCCTTATCTCACGGGTAGTGAATCGGTATGTTGTTCCGTTTGGCTGGCTTCTGACAAATCCTTTGAGATTTTCAAAAAACTGTCTGGTACTTTTATCGAGTTCATCTACTTTGATGATGATGGAACTAAAGAATATCTCAACGGCTTTTCTCACATCTTCTTCGGTAGCGATGAGTCTTCCTTTATCGTCTTTTTTTCGTTGATACTGGTTTAAAATGGCTATCTGGGATACAAAGTTTTGAAACTGGCTGTTTAATCTTCGGAGCATTTTAGCCTCCAGCGGGAGCATGAGCTTATCGGCAAAAGGATTGACCACTTCATAACTCTTTAAAACTCTCATACAATTTCTAAGGAGCTGTTTTGCCTGCTGTTCGCTTTCTGTACTACTGTGACCAGTGTTTTTAAGGTTCTGCGCCTTGATAATGCGAAGCGTCTGCTCCAGACTCTCATCTACTCCCAAGATTACCGAACGGCTCATATTGTCATAATAGACCTCTGCTCTTGTAGTGGCGATAAGACTGGCAAAATGTGACTGCACCGTTTTCATCTTTCCTCTGGTATTGCCTTGCATATCCTTAACCACCGTTGAACTGGTCAAAAACCTAGCTGTCTGCATTTCTCTGAATGCAAATTGCGCTTCATCATCCAATCCGTCAAAATCCTGAACAATGATAAGCTTGTTCATCAGTTCTTTATCTCTGTAATGATAAAGTGATTTGCTGGTAATTCTGGTCATGTTCATTACGTCTTCCTGTGGCATGCAGTCTGCTATTGCGTTGATGAGGTGTGACTTGCCTTCTCCTGAACTTCCCTGTACGAGTCCATGCATCAGATACGGCATTTTGTAGCTGGATGCCAGTACAAACAATAGAAGCCTGTTGTCTTCTTCTCCAACAATTCCGCTTTGTCCGAGCAGTTTATCTACACGCTCTAAAACACGGGGCTTAGAAAGGAATTCTATCGCTTTTTCATGCGCTTGGGGCGTAAGTTCCTTTTCTGAAAATTGGTCGGTTACGGGGTTCATTTCAGCGTTGAAGATGTTTTCTCTATAATCTTCCAACAGGTCTGTGAACTGCTTCAAATCAGCTTCCAGCAAATTACCGTCAAAACCTTGTTTCTCGCTGAGTTCCCTGCATTGGTTCTCAACACTGGTAAAATCAAACAGGTCTATTTTCACTCGATGTTTTTTCTGGCTCTCCTTTTCAACAATCTGTAATGAAACTCTAAGGTTCCCCAAATCCATTGGCAGGCTTCCAATGGCATAAAATATTCCTGTTTTTCCTTTATAGCTGATTTTGTAATCGTTATGAATTTCAAGTGACTGGACTGCTTTTTCTGCTTCTGGATTCTGTAAAAGCTCCAGAATTCCATCGGTTCCGTAGTTTATCCACATATCATTCATGCTGTGACCCTCTGGGAGCTGAATCATGCTTACGGGCAGTTCTGGTCTTATATTTTGTATTTGTGTTCTTATATTTTGCATGTGCTTAACGTTTAATGATTATTATTTCTTCCAATTCGTGCAGGGTTTTAATAGCTTCCAGATGCTGGGGCAATAACGCTCCGTTGTGCAGTGCAATCACGGCATCCCTATTCTCCAGTGCTTTGGACTGAATCAGGCTTGCACAGTCAATAACTGTCGGAGCGATATAGAGCCGTTTGGTTAAAGCATTGGGATAAGCTGGATAAATGCCTTCGCTGTTGAGGTATTCTTCTTTTAGAGTTTCGAGCTTGATGCGTAAAGCAAAATAATTTACAATCTCGTTGTTCTGACTCAACAATGGAAAAATCAGTCCGTATCTTCCAAAAACGGTATAGGCTGTCAGGTCTTCCTTTCTTACACCCGCATCGCTCTTTTTAAGCACTCCCAAAGCTTCAAATTCATCTTTGGATTCTTGGGTTTCTCTATGATGAAACTGTCCTGAATTAAAGCCTATTCTCAGTTCCGCATAATCTAGTCCTATCTTATTCAGATAGTCTTTAGGCTTGGTCGCTTTTACGCTTCTGATACCAGTTTCAAAAGACTTGAACAGCGATTCTAAGTTTTGCATAAGCTTTAAGTTTTTAGGGTTTAACACGTAATTTTTGGGCACAAGAATCCTGCTTCGGGTATTGCACCGAACCTGTAATCTGAAATATAAATTTGATTTTTGAGCAAGTTGTTCAGCTTTACAACTCGCTCTTTTTCCATTCTTTAGCTATTAGAATGGCGAAATTTTCCTTGCAAGAATCTTTTCCTTTTAGATTTCTTTTACAAAGGTAGAGAAATTAAACACAACTCAAAAATGCGTAAAAACTTACAATTATTGAATTAATAATCCCATATAGATTTATATGAATATAAAAACTTAATGTACTGAAAATCAAAATATTATATATTTTATATAGATTTATATGGTTTTAATTTTGACGCTTTTGAATATTTCTTAAAAAAAATCATTAAAATCAATGAAATTTTTACGAATAATTTTTTGGCTATATACTCAAATATAGGTTACTTATCTCCTGTTCCCTTTGCTGTTCACATATTGGATACTGAATGGCTTATCGCCAAATCGGTTCACAAACATCAAGTCATTTTCATTGGCTTGGAGCTGAACAAACAAACGGTTCAGGATAATCTGTAATTCTGGGTTGATGGTTATTTTGCGGGTCTTCTTGGTTTTCTTCTCGATAATCGTGAAATAATCCTGATTCAAAACTTGATTCCAACGAAGTTGAAGCAGGTCTGAAATCCTCAGACCAATGTAAGAACCCGTTGCAATAAGTAGCGCAAATTTCAAATCATTATCACGCTCCAGTTTCAAAACGATAGTCTGCATCTTGTCCCACTCTAAAAAATCACTCGTTGTCTTTTGTCCTTTTAATGCCATTTTGCTTGATTTAAGTTTCACTTTTCTACCTTAATATATATAACTGAATGCTGTTGATTTCTCTTTACATGTAAACCATTGATTTTATTGGGTTTACAGAGTTACTTTCAGGTTTAGTAGAAAGTGAAACAAATGTCCAGGTCTATTTTGGATTAAACAAGAAAAATCCTGGTTTTCCTGGGCTCACAGACTTTTTGAATTTGAGGAGCACAAAAAAAACGAGGTTTTAGCCTCGTTCTTTGGATTGTATTAATCGTGAAAACTCTTCAAGTTCCTTATTCGTGAAATTGCCAGCTTTGAATGATAGCGGGTATCTGACATTTTGGGTCTTAAGTACTTGTTTTAGTTGGGATAGGGTGATTACTAGTCTCATGGTCTCTTTAGTATAAATATCGTTCAAAATCCATTTGGAGATTTTTTATCAAAAATTTTTTTCCGTTTTTCCCTCAGAAATTTTTTCTGAATTTTGATAGCGCAGTTTACGGACATATCCATCGCTACGGGTATCAATGTGTACCTATTGGCGAAAACAGGGCGGGTAACTGAACCCTTTAAAATCAAGAACTTGCAGGGGATACGGAGGGAAGGGCGTGTCGTTGAAGGATATTTTACCCATTGGTAACTTTTCCAATGCTTACGTGCTCGTGTTGTTCAGTTTGGAACGGTTATAGCAGTGTTTTAGGAACATAAAGAGTTGATAGTACACAAGTATAGTACTATAGTAATCTATTAGTAAATTACTCTATTTATATATTACTTTATCTATTTCTTTATTTATTTATCTATTTCTTTCTATCTATCTCTTAATCTCTATATCATATATGTTACTTAATATATTATAGAATAATATCTATATAATACCAGTAATAATAAGGGATACAAGGATATTGTGCTATAAAGGAGTATGCGCAGTTTGCGCTATTGAAAATGTGGAACACCAAATTAATATCAACTATTTTATAAAATTAGGTATCCAAAACTCTTGACTAAATTTTTGATTTGAAGTATATTTATGAAAAGTAATAATTGAGAGTACAACTCATTAAAACCTTGGTTGCTGGGAGTCATGCCCCAGCTTCTCTTACCAAGCCAATCTAAGAGACAATAATCCATCCAAGTGATGGAAAGAGAATAAGAGAATATCACAATGAACCTTAAAAATGAAAATTACATTGCCTTTACTGGCGATACTGGAGACTTTGAATTGCTCCAAAACGATTACAAGCTGTCAGAATCAGCACTGCGTTTCCCAAACGTAAATTCTATCCTAATCCCAAAGAAAGCCCAGTACAACCTGCGAAAATACGTTTCTAAAGCAATGCTTAAAGCTGTTGACCCTAATATTGATACAGCTGTAGAAAAGTGTCTGGTGTTCCTTTCTAATCTGGCAAGCACCTACTATACAGATTCCAAATGGAAACCGCTTAATTCAGTTTTACTGCATGAGCAAAGCCGAAATACGGACAATACCTTTATATATACCAAGATAATCGAGGTGCTTACTGCTGGAACGAGCAAAGGAGCGTTCATTGAAGTTGATGGAAGCTATCAGGCTGGCGTGCAGTCCAAAAAGTTCCGATTGACCGAGATTTATCTAAAAGCGGGTTTGGTCGAGCACTTCATCAACGATACAGGAATTATCCGTACCAGAAATAAGATGTATTATAAGCAGTGGTGCGAAGCCATGCAAAATCCAATCTGCTCGAACCTCATTGCAATGTATCCAAAGATTGATTTGCCAACCAGCGAAGAACTGCTTATTATTGGCAAGCAATTGGTCAAAGACGGTCGCTGTACCAAAAAAGGCAAAATCCTGACCATGCGCAACAAGCATGTAAATGAGTATTGGATAGATGCTGATAACAGGAGCTTTGTTGAGGATAACATCAAACTCTTTGAGTTCCTTACTTCTCGTGGCTTTATGATTCCCAGTGCAGGCGATATGTACAGCGGTGGTCGTGTTGTGGATAGCTTCACGCTGATGCCTGCTTGGATACGGGAGCAGATTACCGTTGATGGCAAAAAGCTTGTAGAATGCGACTATAGCGCACTGCATCCCAATATTGCCATCAAGCTGTATAATGGTTCGCTCACTTACCTCACACACGTATTAGTGGCGGAAAAGACAGGCATTGACCTAAAAAAAGTCAAGGTTGGGCACTTAAGTTTTTTCAATATGAAATGGGATGACATGAGAAAATCTCCGCTATTTGACTTCTATTTCAAAAATGAGGCTGATATGCTGACAAGAATCTATCACGACAAAAACGAGCATGGTCACAAGATTACCTCTCAAAAGATGTTTGGCGTGGAAGTGAGTGTTATGAGCGATGTAATCACTGATTTGAGCGCTAAAGGCATTTCTGTGCTATACGTTTATGATGCTTTACTTTGTGAAGGTAAGGACAATGCTTTGGTAGTTGAGACCATGAACCGCATTATATTAGAGTATGGTGTTAAGACCAATGTTAAGGTTGATGCATTGACATTGCAAACTGATGCTAATTTGGTTGAAATGATACCAGAAACCCTAGCGGTGGAATTACCAAAATATGCGCTGGATGAAATTGTAAGCTTGTATGAAATATTACCACTATTATCGTTTGACGTTGAAGATATTTTGAAAATTATTTCTGATATTGATAATTCCAACATAGAAATGGCTGAGCTTGTCAATTATTTTAATAAACAGAATACTCAACAAAAATATAATGATTATGATGGTGTGCAAATAACAGCATTAACAATTTTAAAATTAAAAAATTTGACAGAACCTTAAAAGTAAATATCCGTTGATCCTGCGGAGCAGGATTAACGAATATTTGTTATAAAAGAGTAGAATATTTTCAAATTTCATCAACACATCTGATGGATTACCTAAAATGTAGCAACTCTAAAAACCAAAAGCCACTCCGTAATGAAGTGGCTTTTTTGATTCTCTTTGAAGATACAGATTACAAATCAACACTATGACCTATCGTTACACATATACGAGTAGGGTGATTTAATTTAAAAGACATTTTTCTAAATCATTTATAAACTCTTTAACATCAAAAGTTTTCATCTTTTTGTCATCAAGGATTACTTTTGATTGACTTAAAAATTCGTGCTTTAATATTTTGACTCTTTCTTCCGTATTTGACTTGAAGAAAGGTTCAAATTCAATTTTTATCTCATATTCGATTGCTGGCTCTGTTCTGTATATTTTCAAAGGTCTTACCATAAAAAAAGGCTCAAATCCTTTGGATACACAAATAAAACTAGAATAAATTTTTTGTGTTTTAGCATCATATTTCTTTTCAGCAAAATATTTATTTAAAGTATTCTTTAAATCATCAACTATTATTGTGTCTTCAAAGCTAAATTCTCTCGAAAACTGTGTTCCTATACTAAATTCCATAATTTTTATCTAAATATTTTATTTCCAGGTGGCAAACTTCCATGTGACATTGCATGTGCATATATCATAATTTTTTCTTGCACTTTTATTTCAACTTGATTTCCAAAAAATATAGGAAACATTTTTACTCCACCTGGCACCATCTTATCAAGTGCTGATTGAGAATATCTTGTACCTGTTGTTTCTCCATATTTCCATATATCCCCTGCGTTCAAAGATACTTTGTTTCCTCGAACATCAAGATATTCCCCTGACTGATTAACTCTTAATTCATAGGTAAAACCAGAAGGTTTCATTGTTTTATCTAAAATTTTCTTAATTTCATATGCTTGTTTAGCAACTAATACTCTATTGTCGTAAAGCCATACACCTGATGCTACACCATATCCGACTGGTATTAAAACATCATCTAAAGCTCCAACTCCCGTTACGTCATCAGCGGCTAAAGCAACTGCAAATACACTAGCTGATTTAAATGCTCTATTATTGACCTTTTGTCCCTTAGCAGGAGGGTCAATTCCTTCCGTTGCATTTTCATCTGTCTTTTTATTTTCTTTCTTTTCACTTCCATCAGTGTTTAATCCTTGATTAGCCATGGCAGATTCAAAAGAACCACTTGCGTATTGTCCAGTTTGAAAATTATAATCACTCATTCCATCAGGGTCACTAAAAAAGACAGGATTATCTAAGGCATAAGCATATGGACTAAATTTCCTCGAAATCTCAGCTAATGGGTCAATATTCATCCAACGACCAAGTGCAGGGTCGTAATTTCTAAAACCATAATCGTACATTCCAAGCCCCAGCTCGTCTTGAAGCTCCTTGTCATTGTACTTATATTTATTATTGCTTGGTGGCAAACTAATGTAGCTAATAACATGTTCTAAACCAAAAGGATAATAATTATTTTCGTCAATAATTTCAAGAACATTACTACTATTTTTAGTATAATTTGCTCGCACATTTCCTAAATGATCCTTGTATTGAAATACATACGAAAGATTCCCACTTGTATTTTTAACATACCCTTCTGCTGTTGGGAAAAACTCTAAATTAGTACCTACATACTGAAATCCTCCTAAATAATCTGTAGTTACTGTAGGTTTACCAGTTTCAATTACAATTTTTTGTAATTTTTGCCCTGCTGCGTTGTAAATATACTCAATGTTGCCTTTTGTTCCAAACGTAATTTTCCGAGGTAAATTAAGATGATTATAACTAATAGTAGTAATGCCTTTATTGTCATCTCTTATCAAGTTTCCGTTTAAGTCATAATTGTAGTCATCAGCAGTATCATTAGTACCATTGCTATCATCCATAAACCCTCCGGGTATGTTGGTAGCATCAGTTACTTTCATAAGCTGATTAGAGTCTGTCTTATAGAAATACCCTAAATTATCTAAATCTCCAACATAAGGACTAAGCGATGTACCAGTTCTATACTTACGCTGTAACTTGATAATATTTCCGTTCTTATCATAATCCATACTCTCACCAAAATAATTCTGGTTATCCGCTAGTAACGGAGCTTGGTAAGAAGCATTTTTCAAGCGGTTCAATTGATCATACTGATATCCATAACCCCGACTGATATTTGGTCCATCAAGACCTGAACTCCAAAAAGTTTCAGCAATGTTTCCATTATAAAGCGCCTTTGCGAAATTCGCATCTCCTTCTACTTTATTATAATTGATTTTAAAAGCAAATAAATCTCTTGGATCTGACCCTTGTTGCAAATTGGCTGTTTTATTAATCTCTGTGAGCCAGCCTCTAATATTGTAATTATAATCTATTTTTTGTAATCCTACGGCTCCGGTTACATCATTACCCCCCACTGTTTTACTTGTCAATTGCCCTAAATTGTCGTACTTATTG
>NZ_RCZH01000034.1 GCF_006438875.1 Flavobacterium pectinovorum | reverse complement strand
GCATCAGCTATCGTCTTAAAAAAAGCAATTGTTTCATTTGAAGCATTTGTTGTTATTTTAGAAATGGCTTCTTCTAAATTAAAAATACTGAAACCATCAATATCGTCGTCACACTGTTTTAAATTAGCAGTTGCAGTAACTACCGGCAAAGCTAAAACGGCAATTTTAAAAGAGGTAGTTGCTATACAGTCAGGATTTTCTTTGTTTGCAACTTTTACAAAAATAGTTTCAGTAGATATTGTGTTTTGATAGGCAGTTGGCGCAGCAATAAGTTTTGTAAAACCGGCATCTTTATAATAGGATATTGAAAACTGAGTAGCCAATTGTCCTTTTAAAATAGCTGAAGCTCGTTGCGTTAAGTCAAAAGAGATGCGACCATCAACATCAGTCCCAACACTCGTATTGTCGCAAGAAGTTAAATCTGGGATGGCATTGGCTAGTTCTGGTAATGGACTATCAAAAACATCAATTGCAAAGCTTGTACTGCTTTTACATCTTCCGTTAGCAGAATTTGAAATTTCAGCAGTAATGATTTCCTTTTGATAAGCAACTTTATTGGCGTAAGCAGTAGGTGTTGTGATAGCAATATTGTTTGCAAAATAATTCACCTTGTATAAGTTAGGATCTTGTCCGTTTAAAATAGCTGTATTTTGAATGGTTAAGTCAAAAGTATAGCTGCCATCATTGTTATCATCACAAGCCAATATATCTTTTGGCTTTGTAGCTGTGGGAACTTTTGATATAATAATATCTCTTGTTTTGCTGCTTGTGCCACCAGGGCTCTTGGCGGTAACTGAAACCGTAAAAGCTCCATCAGACAGGTAAGTATGCGTTGGATTAATATCTGTCGAAGTTGTTCCGTCTCCAAAATCCCATGTTGCAGAAGTTATAGATTTGTTACCGCTTAAAGAAAAAGTTGTGTTTTCTCCTAAACAATTATTTAGAACATTGATTCCAACATTAAAATAGGATTGAATGAATTGTGGTAAACCACTAATAGAGGTTGCATCATTTCCTAAAAAAAGCCTTTGTGCTACAAAATCACTCCCTACTCCTAATACATCTGGGTTATTAATAACGGAAACATATCTTTCCCCATAAAGAGCCCCGTAAATTTTACCGTCTGGGGCTAATTGAAGTGCTGATACTATATGTGGGTCAGGATTATTATAATTGGAGTGCAGAGTAGCTGCGGTACTGGCAATATTTGAAGCTCTTAAATCCAATTGGAGTAAATCCCCATCTTTTGTTGTAACATATGCTATGTTTCCTGATGGAGAAAATTCTGCCCCATAATTTGGCCAACTGTTTGATAAAATTACTATTGGATTACTCACAATCCCCGTTGCATTATCAAAATCAAATAATTCGACATTTAGATTTCTATTACTACTTATTACCTTATCACCATTAGGAGAAAATTTTAAGTAACCTACTGAACCTGATCTGTCTCCATCAATTATACTTCCCGCATTACTTACAATAGGATTTAAATTTACACCATTTGCTTTTATATTATAAGCTATAAAACGGTTGTTTCCAAAGCCATGTGATAGAACCCAATATCCGTCGCCGGCAGTATTTTTTATGGCAGTAAGTTTTTCACAAGAAGGAGTGTATAATAAAATGTTTTTTTTTGACGTTATATCTCCCAGACCTCCGTCTAAGGACATATCTACTTCTGAATATCTAAGTCCATCCGGACCTGCCAATTCAGGTACTGTAAAAATATAGTAAATATTAGGGTTGTTAGGCTTAGGTATTATAATTCCAGATTGTGTACTTGATGAGTGTCCCAATAAGTCGTTACCATTAGACATTATTTGATGATTTTTGTTCCAAACTCTAACTCCGTCAGTATAAAACAATAACTTCCCGCTTGCATCAGAAATGGTAGAACAACCTTCGTAAGTTATCATCTGGCTATCATTTATAACAACCGGGCTACCACTATTAAAATCAAGCCCTGCGAGATAACCAAAATACCAAATATTGGCTTCTCCTTGTGCAAAAGAATTAAAAGAGATGAATAATACAATAAGTAGTATTTTTTTGGGCATATTTTAGGTTAAGATGGGATTAATTGGTCGCTAAGATATAAAAAATGGAATTTACCAAAATTAGGTTTGTTGAATGATTTTGATTTTTTTCAGTATTAGATATTTTAAATAAATGATAAACTTGTATTCACAACATCTGATATAGTATCCGTAGAGTTGTTGTGAAGGGGTATTCAAATGTCTAATGACTTCGCATCTGCAATCTATATCAAAAGTAATATTTTATTGGTCTGATTAAAACAAAAAAAACCTTAAACTTCTCTGAAACTTTATGATATAGAATGTTAACAGGGAAGTTTTTGAGCCATTTTATTAGCTATTTTTCAAAACAAAATTATATGTTAATAATTTTTATTCACTCTTAAGATACTTGTTTTCTCATAATTCTTATATGATTAAAAAATATTATTTCAGAATGTGGAAACCCGTAATGTTTTATGAAATCCATCATTTAGATTTGCGCATAAAATAAACTCCTGAACGAAAATTGCGTATGAAAAAAATTTACTTATTACTTCCTCTTTTATTGCCGTTATTTACTTATCCTCAGGATATTATTTGGGAAAAATCATATGGAGGAACTCATGCAGATTATCTTTTTGATGCCCAGCCAACAGCCGATTATGGTTTTATTTTAGCGGGAAGCTCTGCGTCTAATAAAACAGGAAATAAGTCAGACGATAATCATGGAGATCTTGATTATTGGGTATGGAAAATGACTGAAAAAGGAGAGCTTGACTGGCAGAAAAGTTTTGGGGGAAGCGGTTTTGACTTACTTCAAAGCATCAAAACCACAAACGATGGAGGATTTATTCTGGCAGGAACATCAAACTCTGAGAATAGTTTTCAAAAAAATGAACCTTGCAAAGGACTTACAGATTTTTGGGTTATAAAATTAAATGCTTCAGGCGACGAACAATGGCAAAGAACCATTGGAGGCAATAGTTCGGAGGAATTATTGTGCGCTTTTCAGACCAGAGACGGAGGATATATTTTAGGAGGATCTTCGAGCTCAAGCCCTCTCTCTATTTCAGATATTAAACCTGATGCGAAGGCATTCACCACTACTAAAGCAGACTTGTACAGTAAATCCGAAAAAAGCCGGGGAAATATGGACTACTGGGTTGTAAAATTGGATAAACAAGGTGTAATTGAGTGGCAAAAAACATATGGAGGACAATATGCAGACTTACTCAAAAGCATGGAACAAACTACAGACAATGGTTTTATTTTGGCAGGATATTCAAACTCCTCTCAATCAGGAGAAAAAACAGATAGTAATAAAGGAATTGGCGATGTGTGGGTTATAAAAATAAATGATGTTGGTGAGATTCTATGGCAAAATTCATATGGAGCGGAAGGAGATGAGCAGCCTTACGTGATTCATCAGACCAGTGATGGAGGTTATATTATAGGAGCCATTTCAAATAGTAAAAATCCACTTACTTCATTGGGAGGAATTGTTGGAAACGGTACTGATTATTGGGTTTTGAAATTAGACGAAGACGGAGGAGTTATCTGGAGTAAAACCTATGATTTTGGGAAAACAGACGTTTTGACTTCTTTGGTAGAAAACAAAGATGATCATACTTACCTCATTGGTGGATATGCCCAAAGTGAAAACAGAATTCCAAGAAATGGTATTGTAGGGAAAGTGACCAATACGTTAGTTAAGGAAAAAGACGGAATCAATGATTATATCGCATTGAAGATTGATGAAAAAGGAGAAGAATTGTGGAAGAAAACTGTTGGAAGCGCAGGCGAAGATATCCTAAGGAAATTAGTCGAGACTAGAGATGGAGGATATTTAATGGCAGGGACCTCAAATTCAGGCGCTTCAAAAGATAAAAATTCAAGTATTGGCAGTAGTGATTTTTGGGTTGTGAAACTAAAAGACAAAACAAAAATCGAAAAAGTTAAAGCAAGTATAGAAGCTATTCCCAATCCGGTATCGACTTATACCAATGTAATTATAGGTTATGATTTTACCACAGGTACAGCTAGTGTAGTGGATATGACCGGTAGAATACTACAAAACTTTAGTATTTCAAGCAGAACAATACCAGTTGATTTAAGTGCTTACGCAGAAGGGATTTACATTATAAAAATAAAAACAGATGTAAAAACCGAATCTGTAAAGGTGATAAAAAGAATAACAAGTAAATAAAGATAGTGCAATAAGTTTCTCCATAAGTGTAAGAGATGTAATCTTTTACACTTATGAAGAAAACAATTGAGAACTCCAACTACAAATAATAATAATTTAATGATGACCAATATAAATACAAAAATCTTATTCATAATAAGGATAAAAATCTTTCTTTTTTTTATTTTAATACCATTAGGATTACTGGGGCAAGAGATGAGAGGATTTAAAGTTGGAGAGAGTATCTATTACCAACTTAATGCAAAAACTCCCGGTGTAACAGATTTTGTAAAATACGGTAATACTGCCACTCAATTGTATACAGGAGCCATTGATTTGCAAATTCCTTTAATTTCTGCCTCTCAAAAAAATCAAAATCCTATTAATGTTAGTATTGCTTATAATTCTTCTGGATTTCTTCCTGCTAAAAGATCCGGTTTAGTGGGATTGAATTGGTTTTTAAATGTGGGCGGTGCTATAACCAGAGAGGTTAGAAATACCCCGGACGATAATTACGGCACACCACAAGATGAATTCGGTACTTATGGTACTAATGGTTTTATTGTAGGAACTAAAAAAAATACCTATCCAATAGATGATGTTTATAGTTTTAAAAGTTCAACAGGTTATATTATACCTGATACGTCTTCTTGGTCTATAGGGGTTTTAAATAATGATGATGCTTATGAGCCGGCACCTGATATTTTTAGTTTTAATTTTAATGGAATATCGGGCAAATTTTTTATGGGTAATGATGGACAAGTAAAAGTTGTGACCAATGCCCCTAATTATTTAAAAGTCGATTTAACAAAATTTGCGATGCAAGAATTTGTAAATACATGTTATCCAAAAGAATCAGAAATCAAAATAACCGATAATCTAGGGAATCAATACTTCTTTGGCGGAACATTAAATAATCTGGAATTTACCATTCTTTTAGGAAGCCAGTATAGTGGTAAAATTCAGGGGACTCCAAGACCTATAATAACGTCATGGTTTTTAAGAAAAATAATTTATGCAGAGAATAATTCAGAGATAAATTTTACTTATCGAGAGGATACATTGCAAGGAAATTATTGTCTTGCAGCCAGCTTAGCCTCATTAAGAAACAATAAACCTTTTATAGCTTTAAATGGCTATACTGATGAAAGCAGATCATCATCTTTTAATCAATTATGTTGTGTAGGCGGAACTGAACAATCGACAGGAATTAGATCGTCGCCTTCCTACGAATTACAGAAAAAAGCTATTCTGGATAAGATTGAAGGGGATGATTTTATTATTAATTTTAATTATGGTGAGCAAGAGTATTTGTTTAATAAAAATCTTTTGGATGGCTCAATATTTGAATTTAAAGATGTGGAATTAGACAACATAAATCTTACAGATAAAAAAAATAATATTATTAATAATATTGATTTCATTTATCAATATATGGGCGGAGCAAATAATAGAATGTTCCTTAGTACAGTAACAGAATTAGGAAAAAAGCCCTATACTTTTGAATATGATGTAACAGATGATCTTCCTGATCCCAATACAAAGGGAATTGATTATTGGGGGTTTTGGAATGGTCTGGATGGACAAAATGGGCAATATGGTTTTATACCTAATATGACCTATAATGCAAACGGAGATTTTACCTATACTACCAATGTTAGGGAACCTGTTTTTAGTAAATCAAAACAAGGTTTATTGAGTAAGGTGACTTATCCCACGGGAGGAAACACAAAATTTGAATATCAGGCACATTTATACAGCAAGCGTCTTGAAAGAACTAGTTCTAACAATTTTAATCCTGCATTAGTAACGGTTAGTGGTACTGCCGGAGGAGCTAGAATATGGAAAATTACAGACTTTGACGGGGTAAATAGCAGTAATATAAGAGAATTTAAATATATAAAAAATTATTCTCCTGCAACTCCTGCAAACACTTTGTCAAGTGGTATATTGCTGCAATGGCCAAGATATGGCACCTATTGGAAGATTGACAATGGAAAAGGTCTTATAAGCGAACAAGCTCGTGTTTCATCAACCTCGTTTGGTAAGGCGATTACTGAGAACACAATGATAACTTATGGTGAAGTTGCAGAAGTAACCAGTACAAATGGATATGTTCTGAGTAAGTTTAAAGATTATGAATCGACACCTGACATAAGCAATAATAATACTAAGGATACAGGAAAATATGACCCTTCTTTTGTTACGCCAGCAAGATTATATGAAAATTTTGTGGGTCTATTTTTCGATGACAGGAGTATTGAAAGAGGCAAAATAATTTCTAAAAAAATATTCGATAATTCAAATAATTTACTTACCGAAGAACTTTTTTCTTATAATGATGATGTAAATCGTTTTAATAACTATAGTGTAAGTATTCATGGAACGGGATTATTGCTTCAGGCAAATAAAGTTTATTTTTATAATGATTATCTGAGTCAAAAAGTAACTAAAACGTATGCCAATAGTAGCTCATTAAGTACTACTGAAAATAATACTTATAACTCTTTGACTAACAATTTAATATCCAAGACATTATTAAATAGTATAGGAGAAAAATTAGAGACAAAGTATTTTTATCCTGGAGATTCTCAAATGTCAGGTGAACCTAATATTAATATTTTTGCTCTTAAAGGTATTACCGGTATACCATTAAAAACACAAGAGTTTAAAGGATTAGAAAAAATATCTGAGCAAAAAACACAATATGGATATGATACTTCTACAAGTAGTTTATTGGCCAGAAAGTATATTTATGCAAATAAAGGGGTAAGTGATGTCGCTTTAGCAGACAAAAAAATCACTTTCGACAAGTATGATGATAAAGGGAATGTATTACAATATACTCCGGAAGGGGGAATTCCTGTGTCTATAATTTGGGGATATAATAAAACACAACCTATAGCTAAAATTGAAAATATGCTGTATTCTTCTATTCCGGCAACGACTATCACAAATTTACAGACACTGTCAAATGCCGATAATGATAACTGTCTATCGTCAGATTGTGGTGAACAACAACTTAGAGAGGCATTAAAAACTTTTAGAAATTCACTTCCGGCAACTGCTTTTTTAACGACCTACACTTATAATCCTTTAGTCGGTATTACAAGTATTACAGATACTAAAGGAATAGCTGCCTATTATGAATACGATACAGCTAAGCGATTAAAATTTGTCAAAGATAAAGACTTAAATGTGCTCCAAAAATATTGTTACAATTACAAGGGACAGCAAGTTGACTGTACTGACAATACCTCGTCAAGCATAATTTTATATAAAAGTATATCTAGAAGCGGTCCTTTTACCAGAAGCAACTGTGGTCCGGGCGTTCCCGGGTCAACCGTTACTTATAACCAGGCTGCTGGCGCTGTAACATCTGTCATATCTCAAGCAGACGCTGATGCTCAAGGGTTAACTAAATTTAATACTGATGGACCGGTTTATGCCAATACTATCGGAGTTTGTATACTGCCTATAGTTTATACCTATGATTATACGTTTTCTGCTGCATCAAATAGTATGACTATAAGAGTGTATTGCTCCGTGGCAAACCATCCTAATGCTACTTTTAATTTTATAATTAACTATGAAAGCAAAGCTAATAAACCTTTGACATTGAGAAAAAGTATTGTTTTGGCAGCTGGTCAGGTTTCAGGTTCCGAAACATTTACATTAAGTGCGGCCGAAGGCAGTGAAAGTGTAGATCTTTCCGGGCCTGTTCAATAACAACAAGAAATTAAAAATATAAAAGAGATCTTAATGAAAAAATATATATCGATTATAATTTTATTGTTGGTTGCAATTCCAGGTATAAATGCTCAGACTTTCAGCGATGATAATTTTATTTACACTGCTGCACCCAAGAAAAAAGTGCAGTCGTTTAATTTCAGTACGCTGACAAAAGATGATATCAATCAAAGTGTGACTTATTTTGACGGATTAGGCCGCCCGGTTCAAACTACGGCAATAAATCAAGGAGATACTGATGGAGTGATTACTAATATAGATATTATCACGCCAATTGAATATGATAGTTTTGGCAGACAAGTAAAAGGGTATCTGCCATATCCCTTAACCAATAGTACGACAAGTTATGCAAGAATTGCCATGGCTTCATCGTTAACTACATTAAGTGGCGTTTACAATACCACTAAATACGAAAACACCACAAATCCATTTTCCGAAAAAAGGTTAGAAGCATCTCCGCTAAATCGTTTATTAGAACAAGCGGCACCGGGAAATGATTGGGCGCTGGCCAATACTAAAAAAAACACTATAAAACTGGATTACCAGATCAACACTACCGCCGACGCAGTAAGATTATATAAAGCTACTACAAGTTGGAATGTTACTAACCTTTCGTATGATATTACTTTTTCAGACGTGGGAAGTTATGCTCAATATGAATTGTACAAAATGGTAACTTTTGATGAGAATTCCGGTGTGAGTCCAACTGAAAAAGCAGGTTCAACAGTAGAATTTAAAAATAAAGAAGGACAGGTAGTTCTTAAGAGAACCTACGATGCAACAGTTAACCATGACACATATTATGTTTATGATATGTACGGAAACCTGACCTATGTGATTCCTCCACTGGCTTCAGGCACTATTAGTACTAATGTTTTAAATGGATTGTGCTACCAATATAAATACGATGATCGAAACCGATTGGCAGCCAAAAAACTGCCAGGCAAGCAATGGGATTTTATCGTGTATGATAAATTGAATAGACCTGTAGCAACCGGACCTGCTTTTTCACCTTGGGGAGATGGGACCATTGGAGTACTGATTACTGAGTACGATACTTTTGGAAGAATAACACAAACGGGTTGGAAAGTTCTAAGCGTTTCGGAGTCTACTCGTAGCACATGGCAAGCAAATATTAATGGAGGTATAAATCCTTTTGTTTTGGGAACTAATGATGTACTTACTAAAAACTATTATGACAACTATAGTTTTACCGGAGCGCAAATTCCACCCTCAACAATAGAATTACAAACGGTTCTAACAAATGTAAAAACTTTGCCTACCGGAAGTTGGATAAGAACCCTAACAATACCAACAGCGACGTTAGGTGAAACTAATACCATATTTTATGATGAATATGCCAGACCCATACAAACCTATAGTGTGAATTACTTAACAGGTTCTACCGTCAACAGTACTAATCTTGATTTTTCAGGAAAAATAATTTACTCCATTACAAAACATAAACGTACTTCAGCAAGTACAGATACGACCATAAGGGAAGATTTTAAGTACTCTCCACAAGATCGTTTACAAATCCGTACCCATCAAATAGGAGCCGGAGGTATAAAAGAACTTATGGCAGCCAATAGATACGACAATTTAGGAAAATTGATGAGTAAAAGAGTTGGCGATACTAATGTAACCGGAACTGCGGGTTTGCAAAAGGTAGATTATACTTACAATATTAGAGGCTGGCTCACAGAGATTAATAAAACAGCCAATTTGCAACAAGGAGCAGATCCTAGAGATTTATTTGCTTTTAAAATCAATTATAATAAGGTAGAAGGAAATGCGGGTTTTGCAAAGGCCCTTTATAATGGAAATATTGCTGAAACTTTTTGGAGTTCAGGTCTTGACGCACCTAATATCAGCCGGGGTTATGGATATCAGTATGATCAATTGAACCGCTTGAAAAATGCTTCTTACCAGGCTCCATTATTAGCAGATAACCAAAATTATTTTGGAGAGATTATGGACTATGATAAGAACGGAAATATTACCAAGTTGCAACGTAAGTATAGGACTGGTACAACGCTTAGTCCTTATGCTGGCGATTTGGATAATTTAGGGTATTTCTACAAGACAGACTCTAATCAGCTTATGAAAGTAACTGATGCTACCAACATACCCGGAGGGTTTACGGATGATAGTAATGGTACTAATGATACTGCTGATGACTACAATTATGACTTAAACGGAAATTTGATAAAAGATGACAATAAAGGTATTACTACTATTAGTTATAATCATTTTAATTTACCTAGAAAAATTACGTTTGGAACAAAAGGCAGCATTGAGTATATTTACAACGCAGCAGGGCAAAAATTACAGAAAATTGTAATTGATGGAATAAAACCTACCGTAACTACAGATTATTTAGGAGGATTTCAGTATAAAGATAATAATTTAGAGTTTTTTTCAACAGCAGAAGGATATGTTAAAAGCATAAGTAACGTCCTTTCTTATGTGTTTCAATACAAGGATCATCTGGGTAACATAAAAGCAAATTATACCAAGAATCCAGTAACAAAAGTTCTTGAAATTATTGATGAAGATAATTACTACCCTTTTGGTTTAAAACATGTTATTAGTTTCATAAGTTTGCCACCAAGCGATAATAAATATAAGTTTAATGGAAAAGAGCTCCAAGACGAGATGATCGGTGGGAATCAATTGAATCTCTACGATTACGGAGCGAGAAATTATGATCCTGCTTTGGGACGCTGGATGAATATTGACCCATTATCGGAAATTTCAAGAAGGAATTCTCCCTATAATTATGCACTTAACAATCCTGTGTTTTTTATTGACCCTAACGGAATGGCGGATGCCTCACACAGAGAAAATTATAATTCTCAGAATAAGGGATTAACTCCAACTCCCGAAATACAAGGTTTAAAAGGGTTTTTGCCTGAACGTTGGACAGGTGATACTGGTAGTAGTGACAATGACCCTCCAAATTATGCAGCTACAGGGGGAGAAAGTTTTGTAGATTGCACTACTGGTGAAACTTATCAAGGTAATGCAGATGGAACGTGGGCTCAAGCAATAGCCTTAGAATCTGTGACTGTGGGGCAAAGTTCTTCTGTGGGCTCTGGTGATTATGGATGGAATGACGGCTCGGCAGAAAGTTTTTGGCGTGAAGACGTACCTATTTCAAGTTCATTTCATACATTTTTCAACGGTTTAAATGATGGAGATAAATCTCAAATAGGCCTTGGGGCGGGTATGTTAGCATTGGATATCCTTACTTTAGGTGAAGGAAGTATTGCTTTAAAAGCAAGTGGAAAAACCGTTGAAACATATGCTTTAACAGCGAGGGCAAGCGGTTATTATCCTGTTATGACACGAGGTTTTAAAAGTGCAACAGAATTAGTTTATTTAGAAGCTGGAGAAGTATGGAAATATGGCATAACAAAAAATCCACTTACAAGGTACAGCCAAACATTTCTTAGAAATCTTGGGGAGCATGGGGTACAATATACGAAGATATTTGAAAGCACAGTACGAAGCGAAGCCGCAACAGTCGAAAAAATGATGATTCAACAATATGAGGCAATACATGGTGTATTGACTCCCGGAAATAAAGTAAGATTTTAGTATATGAGATTTAGTATAACTTCTGATACAAACTATGAAACAAAAGTATCAGACCAAGTAACAACTCAATTTCCTGCAAGAGAAGTTGAAGATTGGTTATATTTTAAAAATTATGGAGATGATCTGGTAGAAATCTTCATAGTATTAATGTGTAGAAGCCCTGAATATAATTTTAAACAACGTATTCGTATGGACAGAAAAAATAAAATATTGTATATTGATCTTATGTTGGATTATCATTATTTTGTTTCTAATATTAATCAAGATGATAGGATAAATAACGTGGCAAATAAAATCATAAATGAAATACCGCCAATCATAAAAAAATATAAATTAAAAGACTTTAATGTAGATTTATTTATGAAAGATTTAAAAGATTATTTAAAAAAGATTAGTTGGCTCTAAATTGGGTAAATTAAAAATAATCCCCCCGCTCTCCGAAGAGTGTTTCTTATGAAAAGCTGCGCAAATGTCTCTGACTTTGCGCAATTTTTTTATGATGTATAAAATGCACATTTTCTAAAATAATGGAACCAAGCATGGAAAAAATATAGCCTTAGCTATAAAAAAGTGTTCTAAAACTAATGATCAAAATAAAACCCCGCTTTCCGAAGAGTTCCTTATGAAAAGCTGCGCAATTTTTTTGTACTTATAAATCGTAAATCTTCTAAAAGTCTCCTGACTTTTTACTTATTGTTCTAAACGAATAAATAAGTAAGATAAATCATCTATTTTTGAGCTAAAAAAGAATAAGATGAAAGAAGGATATGTAATTCGAGATCAAAATTTGCCACATTTTATAACTCCAACAGTTGTCGAGTGGATAGATGTTTTTACGCGTCAGATTTATAGAGATATAGTAATTGAAAGTTTAGATTATTGTATAAAAAACAAAGGAATGATTTTGTATGGTTATGTAATAATGAGTAATCACATTCATATGATTGTGCAATCTGAAAATGGAAAATTATCAGATTTAATAAGGGATTTTAAAAAGTTTATAGCGAAGAATATTTTAGAGAAAATTCAAAATAGTCCTGAAAGCAGAAGAGAATGGATGTTAGAACGTTTTAAGTTAGTAACTCAAAGTCATCAGCGAAATAAAGAATATCAATTTTGGCAATATGGCAATCATGCTGAGGAAATTTATACGAACAAATTTATGTGGTCCAAGTTAGATTACATACATTTAAATCCTGTTAGAGCAGGTCTTGTAGCAAAAGCATCAGATTATGTTTATTCTAGTGCTAGTAACTACGTTAATGATTCGGGATTGTTAGAAATCGAAAAAGAGGATAATCCAATTGTGGACGTTTTGGATAGCAAATCGTTAATGCGTTACAATTTATATTGAGTTTAGGATAAAAGTCAGAGACTTAAGAGTTTTTTGTCTTTGATTCGGGTTTGTTTAGAATGGCGCAAAGTCAGAGACATTTGCGCAGCGTGTATAAGAAAAGAAGAGACTTCGGAGAGTTGGGGAATGCAATATTTAACTGAGTTTTGATATGAATAAGACTTTGAAAGTAATAATAGTATGTATAAGTGTAATAGTAATCAGCTTTTTATCTTATTTTTTTTATGATATTATAAGATACAGCCACTCTTCAGATTGGCAGACTTATAAACAATATATGTGGGTTTTTAAAGATTCTGCTAAAACAAATATTAATCCTAATTTCTGTTATAGTTATGTAAAAGAAAGGGATGTTTATAATAATTTTAATTATAAAGACAGTTATAATATAATTGTATGGGAGTTTAAAGACTTGGGTAATGCTGAATTGAAAAAATCAACTATTAACCAAAATGTTAATCTTGAAGATGTGAAGTTTGAGTCAGGAGAAATATTAAATAAGGGAAGCGACTTGGAATTTACGATTAACTATGGTTTTGTTTTTAATTCTGCCATGAATGTAAACTTAGATAAATATTCAAAAATAGAAAGAACCTTTGAAGGAGCTAATTATAAGGGGTTTTATGGTTCAATAAATCAGATGTCTCTAAGCAATGAAAAAGGAGAACATCAAATACTTTCAGATTTTACTAAAGGACTGACCCCAACAGTATTTTTATTTTACAAAGGGCATCAAAGTTTTTATATAATTATGATTTATTCGAAGAATCCGTTTGATGAGAATATAATTAAGATATTAAATTTGGAGTAGTTCCCCGATCTCCGAAGATTTCCTTATGAAAAGCTGCGCAAATGTCTATGACTTTGCGCATTTTTTGTTTCTTAGAAATTATAAACCCGATATAAGTCTTCCTGCTTTTTATGGTTAGTTCTTATTCTTGTCGTGGATTTTTTTTACATTCAAGAAAAAACATTCTAAGAAAATTGGTTTAAAGTCAGAGACTTTATGAAGTTTTTGTTTTTCAATTATATTTGTTTAAAATGTCGCAAAGTCAGAGACATTTGCGTAGCGTAAAGAAGAACACTTCGTAGAGCGGGGACATTTACGCTGCGTGTACAAGACAAGAAGAGACTTCGGAGAGCTGGGGATCCCAATAAGCCAGGAAATGTTTTAGAAAAAAACAGCCATACTGGTAAAGTAGTTTCCAAACCAGCACCTCCAGGTTATCCAGGTAAATAAAACAAGATATGAATACATATAAAGAAACTAGAGGAATACTTTTAATGCTTTATTCGGAAGTTGAATTGTCTGAAGAAAAGAAGTTGACTTTTTACAACGAATACATCTATAAAATAAGAAAATTAGCTTATTCGGGTAATACTGATGCGCAATATGATTTAGCCCAACATTATGAAGATATTGGATTTTTAGGAGATCCAAATCNGGATCCCAATAAGCCAGGAAATGTTTTAGAAAAAAACAGCCATACTGGTAAAGTAGTTTCCAAACCAGCACCTCCAGGTTATCCAGGTAAATAAAACAAGATATGAATACATATAAAGAAACTAGAGGAATACTTTTAATGCTTTATTCGGAAGTTGAATTGTCTGAAGAAAAGAAGTTGACTTTTTACAACGAATACATCTATAAAATAAGAAAATTAGCTTATTCGGGTAATACTGATGCGCAATATGATTTAGCCCAACATTATGAAGATATTGGATTTTTAGGAGATCCAAATCCGTGTTTTAATAATTCCAAAAGATTTTATTGGTATCTTAAAGCTGCAAAAAATAATAATGGTGCTGCATATAATAATTTAGCAGATTTAACTGAAAGAGGAGATGGATGTGAAATGGATTTAAACAAAGCACTAGATTATTATAAAAAATCTATGGAATTGGGAGATGCTCTCGGTAAAAAAAATTATAAAAAAATGTTAAGGGATTTAAATAAGGGAGGTATATATAATGCATTGTAAAGCCAGATGGCGCTGAAATATACTAAATTTTATCGTTAACGGATAGCGCAGTTTTGCAATCTTGACGGAGGACTTGGCGCAATAACC
>NZ_RCZH01000033.1 GCF_006438875.1 Flavobacterium pectinovorum | reverse complement strand
TTATCAAGCATCTTTGGAATAAATCCATATTCTTTCATAAACTTAATGGCTGAGCAGTGATTGCCATAAAAACTTGTCGAAGAAACAATTGCTGTCAGGATAATTTCGCTGTCACTTACATGTCTTCTTACATCTTCCGGATGATTAATTCCTTGTAAAATATCGTCTATTAAACAAAAAATTGATATAATTTTGTCTTTACAAAGCATGGGTAAGGTTTATTGGTTCGCAAAACAAATTTACTGAACCTGTGCTTTGTTTTTTTATTACCTCTAAACTAGCAACTTGAATTAATTAAAAAAACTTTTTCTACATTTATAGAGAAATAAAAAATTACATCCCTCTTTAGATTATAATAAATTTTTTAGAAACACTTCTATATGAAATATCCAATCTTACTTCTGTTAATTGCATTTTACTCTGTCGCATCTGCACAAAAAGAAAAAAAATATTTAGCTCAAGTTCATCTGGATGGCAAATATGGGTTTATTGATGTCTCAGGACATGAAGTAATTCCTCTTATTTACGATGCTGTCGGCTCATGGGGCAACAACCTCGTACCTGTAAATATTGGAAAATACACACCCGAAGTTGGATTACCAGTTTTAGAGGCTCCTGGTCCTGCTGAAGTAGAAGCTAACAATGCTATAGGGTCCAATTCCAATAAGGAAAAGATTGTTTCTATAGATTATACTACTGATAATTAATTGAGAGCACGGAAATGTGCTCGTGGTGTTGTAGCGAATCGATCTAATTTAAATGTCAATAACAAAACGGTTATAGGGCGCTGCAAAAGAAGCGCTATAAATTTGGGGCAGAATCTTGGCGATTACCTTTCTCTATAAAGCTGGCTTTCGTGAAATCAAAACCTAATAACTGTAGGTTCGAATAACAGAGCGACCGCCTCCACCTAATCGTAAACTTTCCAAATAGTTAACTCCAATTTTAAGCTAGATACTATAATAGAACTAATTTTGATAATTTAAACGTCTAACTACCAATCCTAAATAATTCTATACGCAGCAGTTCCATGGGTTTAACATGAATGCACGGACAATACTGTTCCGAATTAATCATCAGATTTACAAACTTTTACAATTGTGTCCACAGTGCGGACACAATTGTAATTGTCACATAAAAAAATGCAAAAAACAATAAAGATTGATATTATTATTACATTTATTGCACAAGCAAATTATGGTATTCACAACCTCTGCCACAAGAAGTTAACACCCTAAGTTAAAGTCATAGACGGGGATAAAAGTTTTTTCCTTTATAAAACTATCAAAAAAATTTCTTGAATTGAAAAAACATTTTATCTTTGCACCCTCAATGAGAAAATGATTGCGTCTTACTGGAGGAATGGCAGAGCGGTCGAATGCGGCAGTCTTGAAAACTGTTGACTGTAACAGGTCCGGGGGTTCGAATCCCTCTTCCTCCGCTGAAAGCTTGAAAAGTATGGGATACTTAAAAGTATAAAAAAGCCTAAAAAATTAGCAGCCCTGCAAATCTAGTGATTTGCAGGGCTTTTCATTTATACTCTTTTGCAGATTTATAGACGCTGAGTTTCGTGGCGCATTCGTGGCGCATTCAGAAGTGAGCGTTCCTGTGCCACAAATTTCACTCTTAACACACTTTGTGGCATAATCATGGCATATCATAAATTCTGGATTAAAAACCGATATAGACACCACCTTAGAATCAAGGTTCGTATCGGGGTGAGTCCGCCAATATTAAACTCAAAATGTGATTGATGTTTATACATAAGCTTTGGATAATCTTCAGATGACCTGGCAAGTTGAGATTACAAAAACTCCCGACAAAATAATTATATTCACGCCATACTGACGCCATTAAAATAGTTATATCTTGTTTTTTGTATCAACATCATATCCAATATACTTAAAGCTTATAAAGAACCTAATGACAGGATCAGCGAACTGACAAAAAACATTACTAGAATAACTGATAATATACATTTTAACAAAAAAATACCCGTAAGGGATTCTGAATAAAATAAAACCCTTCATATTTCACTCTTTTACATTTCAGTGCTTTTTCGTATCATTGTAAATCATAGATAGGCAGATGTTTTGTCTGCAAGAATAAGGTTAATTTCAATAATAGTTTTTAATTACGTCCACACTGCGGACGCAATTCAGAAAAATATTTTTTTTTTCAATATAGCAGTAGAATAAGCGATTATATGGCAGACAACAGCAATAGTTTAAAGATTTTAGAAAATGATCTATTCATTGAGTTATCACAACTTATAGAACAAAACAAACAACAAATAACGGTTCAGGCAAATAGTACCGTTACCATTTTGTTTTGGCAAGTTGGTAATCGTATCAATCAGGATATCCTACAGAACAAACGTGCAGATTATGCAAAACAAATTGTGTCGACAGTGTCGACACAATTGAAAGAACGATATGGTAATAATTTCGAATTAAGAAATTTACGACGTATGATGCAGTTTGCGGAGCAATTTACCGATTTGCAAATTGTGGTGCCATTGTCACGACAATTGTCTTGGTCGCATTTTGTGGAATTATTACCATTAAAAACTATCGAATCAAAACTATTTTATGCACAAAACGCATCAAATAATTTATACGGAATCAGAGAACTAAGGCGACAAATTGCTTTGAAAGCTTATGAAAGAACAAACATCGCAGATGCACAAATAATCGAATCAACTAAAATTCCATTCAATACATTCAAAGATCCATATATTTTAGATTTATTAGGTTTGCAAAATACTTTTTTAGAAAAGGATCTGGAAGAGGCAATACTTCACGATTTAGAAACTTTCATATTAGAACTAGGCAAAGGGTTTACGTTTGTAGAACGCCAAAAACGAATGATTATAGATGGAGAAGACTTCACTTTAGATTTGCTTTTTTATCATCGAAAACTAAAACGATTAGTTGCCATAGAATTAAAGTTAGGGAAATTCCAAGCCAAACACAAAGGGCAAATGGAGTTATACCTCAAATGGCTGGACAAATACGAAAAACAAGAAGGAGAAAACACCCCAATAGGACTAATTCTTTGTGCCGAAAGTAGCCGGGAACAAATAGAACTTCTCGAAATGCACAAAGACGGAATAATGGTTGCTGAATATTGGACAGACCTGCCTCCTAAAAAACAGTTCGAAGAAAAAATTCATATCCTTTTAGCAGAGGCAAGGGAAAGAATAGAAAGAAAAAAGTTGATATAGAAAACGAATAATAAGAATATAAAACAAAAAGAGCTGGAGCATAAAAATGACCCAGCTCTTTTTTCCCGAAGAATTTCTTCTATTTTTTCAACATCGTAAAGAAATATATCTCCCAATTTGGTATACGGAAGCACTCCCATCTGCCTGTATTTTATAATCGTATTATTAGACAGCCCAAATATCTTTTTTAAATCCTCATTTCTGTAATAAGTAGGTCTCAAGGTTTTCCCTTTACTGATTTTTCAATCGATCACTTCCAGTTTTAGTATTAAAGGTAACCCAGTAATCTTTCTCTATTAAAATCTCAGAAACCTTAAAATGTTCAGCATCAATTACAATTACCCCTTCAAAACTATCTTTGTCTAAATGTAAATTCATTATTCTATATTCCAGAGATTAATAGTAGGCAATAATTTCACGGTAATTGAAAACTGATAACGGCTTGAAGGATTAATTGATGCCTTGAGCTTCTTTAAATGACCCTCTTTCTTTGTATCTTCCAGCACGGCTCCAAGCAGCGCCCTTACTTTAGGAGGATACAATATACCATAAGATACCAGCTTTTTAATCTCATCATTTTTTAAACGGCCAATTTCTTTTTTTAAATAAGCAAGCCCGTCTTTGGCCTGCATATCTGGAATAGAATTAAAATCTTTCATAACATCCAGAATTTCAAGATATCGTATCTTATCGGGTGTAACCTTCACATAACTCTTCGCAGGTTTTACAAGCACACTTCCCGCACGTCCTTTTATCTGCCTGTCATGAGAGGCAACACGCACCGAATTTGGAACCTGTGTCGTGAGTCCCAGTCTGTTATATAGCCTTGTACCAGTAATATAAGCAGTTTGCCTGCTGTCCTCATACAAATATAGTCCCAGAAGTGCTTCCTCTCTGGGCTTCTGCTCACCGAAAACACTTACTTTGGGTTTATAATAATATCCTTTTCGTGCTCTTTTAACTATACCCTTGGAAGTTAACCTGCTAAGAGCTTTTGCTCCTGCCATAACTTCATCAGCAGAAAGACCAAGCGAGGCATATCCAAATACTTCTCCGGGCGCAATCTGTTTTATTCTGCGGTTTATTTTATCTGTTGTTGTCATAATACATTGCAAAGATAATAATTATATGCAAAATGTCAAGTTTTATCCATAATTTACTTGACATTATTTCTAAATATTTCTTTTTAGTATTTATCAGTTTGGTCGTCTGTGAGTCTGTTTTAAATCTTCTGGAGATAATTCTTTTGGAAGTGTTCCCAAATTCCATATTTCTAATATATGCGATTAGGAAGGTTCACCAGAATTTTTTCATAATCTGAAATACCTATAATTTCACCTTTATCATTTATACCAATATAAATCTTGTCTCCATCAGCATTTGCAAAAGCAGAAATATACTCGAAATACTCATCTCTCCACGATAGTTTCCACTCTATATTTTGTTTTTCAATAATAATGAATTATTGTTCTTTAATAAATTCCTTTCAAAGATAAAATATTTTAAAGTAGTAAAATGTTCAATTCGAAATTCCAATATATACTTCTCTCCTCATGTTGAGAATATTCTAATTCTTTAAAGGAAGTGATTTTATTCTCCTTGAATATTATTAGAAAACACTTTATAACTTTAATTTTTTGTAAAATAAGCGCTTTATAAATGCAAAAATTTGTGTAGAGTACTTAATTTAGGTTTGATTAGCTTAAAAATTTAACACCACTATAATTATATAATTTTTTTTCCATCATAAGCATCAAACAATTCTTAGATGTAAAATCTTTTCCATTAAAACAACGTTTGTATAAATTATTTTCCAATAAGACTAAAAAACAAAATTAAATGAACAAGTTGAATATGTAAAAAACAACTTTACATCATGAAATTTACAAAATTAAAATTTTATCACTGCAAAACCTTTCATGTTCACCTCGTTGAATATAGCCAAGCTGGTTTGTTACCAGTTTTGTATTGCCAATTGCAAAGTCTTTGGTATTGTAGTGACTGTGCCCATAAATCCAGCTCATTGGTTTTGACAACTCAATAAGTTCTGAAAGCTCGACAGCAAAAGCCCCATTCAAGGGACTATTCTCATACATTTTTGGATATTCTTTAAAAGTCGGGACATGATGAGTTGTGACAACAATTTTTTTAGAATCTGGGACCTCTAGAATCTTAGTAATAAAATCTAGACTCTCAAAATAAAGCTTATTATAATCATCTGCTGAAAACCTTGTCCCATTATATTTAATAACATGAAAATCACTAAGCCCTCTTTCAATATTCAATCGGGAAACCGGACTAATGTGGGACCATAGAGTCGAGAAAACCAGTTTTAAATTATCATATTCTACAACATAATTATTTAGAAGGATTACATTATTTCTAATCTTTTCATAAAAAGTTCCTGTTTTAAGAAGAGCATCAAAATAGTAATACTCATGATTTCCAGGAATCCAATATGTCATTTGGAAATTATCGGATAAGAAATCAAAAAAATCCTGATGTTTATCCATGAGCGTAAAAGGTACAATATCACCTGCCAGAATTAAGATATCTCCATTTGGAATTAAGGGATTATCTCTCATAAATTCTTTGTTTTTAATAAACTCCAGATGCAGATCTGAAGCATATTGAATTCTGTTTATCTCCATATTTTTATTTCTTAAAGAACCAAGACTACCAAAAAGAAAGTCAGTTACTCTATATATTGTTATTAAAAAAATGATTCATTCAGTTACCATTCTCACGAAGTGTTTCCTCAATCTTTACACTGTCATATAAAAATATATCTCCCAATTTGGTATATGGAAGCACTCCCGTCTGCCGGTATTTTATAATAGTATTATTAGACAGCCCAAATATTTTTTTTAAATCCTCATTTCTGTAATAAGCAGGTTTCAAGGTTTTCCCTTTACTGATTTTTGAATCGATCACTTCCAGTTTTAACATTAAAGGATCTATAATATTTTTAATCTCCATTATAAAAGCCTGTCTCTTTTCTTTCTTTGTCATAATTGAATTGTTTGTTAATGTTATAAATTCTCTCTTCCTCAGCTTACCAGTTCTCAAGTTTTCTTTTCCGCTCCATCAATATTCCAATCAAGTCATCTAAAAATTTTATCTGTTTTTCTTTATAAGTATAACCTTTACACTCAGAAAACTGCCTACTTATTCTAGTTATATTTTTCTGAACTCCTTCATTATCTCTATATGTAAAATTTCCACTTATAAATTCCTGAAAACTGATCCGATTTTTTTTCACATCAGCTGGATCAAAAAATAACAGACCTTCATCCATCAGTATATAAAAAAGAATTGCAAGCTCACTTTTACTATAAGAGCTTTTGCATCTTTCCGACGATGATAGATTAATCTGAGATTCACTTAAGAGCAATAAGTTTTCTATCTTTTTTACCCTCATATCGAGTTTAAAAAAATTATCTAAAATATCATAGGTCTTGGATTTCGTCATTTAAATAAGTTATTATTTCTGATTTTTTTTCATTAGAAGTTTCTGTCGGACAATCACCAACAATGCTTGTATATTATTAAAGCTGTAAAACCAATCTGATTATAAACAATGCTAAAATAATTGTCGAAAGTGGTATTATCTGTGCCATTTGTCACATTATAATTTTTTATTTATTTAACATTTAAGTATTTACACTACATTTAACTAGCAGTAAACCCCAGCAGACATGATGAATTTGAATATAATTATGTATTTTAAGAAGATCATGTATAAGAGTAAAAATCACCGAATTTTATAGTATAAAAATGTATTTTAAAAACTTCAAAGTATCAAAAAAGAATATCAAATAGCTTTTTTACCGCTAAAGCAGTAAATATTACGATACTTGATTTTAATGAGTTCAGGAAAAGTCTATTGAACAAATTTGACCTATATCATGTGATAATTGTAAATATTTGTGAAATAGCGATTTTATAAATGCAAAAATTTGTGTTAATCACCACTTTTTTAGTCTTTAGCTTTAAAAATTTGCAAATACAACTCTTTAATCTTAAAAATTTGTAATTCAACAGTGCCTTACGCCTAAAAATTTGTGCGAAGACAAAAATAATTGTACCTTAGCTGGAAATATTTGTGATATGGATAAAACAACACCACTCCATCTACAGGAAATAATTTTTTCATCAAGTGATCCTGAAATAAGCAGATCCATTTCAAAATTAACAAGAGATGGAAAACTTCGCAAAATTGCTGCAAAAATTTATACGCCTAATTTTGATTCTGATGCTTCCGAGATAATCAGAAGAAATCTATATAAAATTTTGGGTCACCTTTATCCAGGAATTTTACTAAGCCACCGCTCCGCTTTAGAATTTGCTCCAACACAAAATGGAGAAGTTTTTTTAACTTATAGCTACGACCGTAAAGTTTCACTTCCAGGTGTAACTTTAAATATTACAAAAGGATATGCCCCACTTCCAGGGGATAACGAAATGAGTAATGGCTTATTTGTATCTCAAAGAGAAAGAGCTTTTTTAGAGAACTTTCAAGATTCTCGAAAATCAGCAGGACAATTGAAAACACTGGAAAAAAAAGAATTAGAAGAAAAACTTGAAAAGATTATAAGAATACAAGGTGAAAAAGGGCTCAACGAACTGAGAGATAAAGCCAGAACGATAAGTGAAGAATTGAAATTCCACAAAGAATATACTAGATTAAATATTATTATAAGCGCACTCCTTACTACTCATACATCCAGTGTTCTTACTTCTCCTGTTGCACAGGCCAGGGCATTTGGAAATCCATATGACCCTTCAAGAATCCAACTTTTTGAAAAACTATTTATCGAATTGCAGCAAAGAACCTTTGCTGATATCACAGACAAAAATATAAATTCTGAGCAGTTTAGAAATTTTGCTTTTTACGAAGCGTATTTTTCTAATTTCATAGAAGGAACTAGATTTGATGTAGAAGATGCCCGCAAGATAATTACAACACAGACTCCACTTCCCACAAGGAATGAGGATTCGCATGATGTCCTAGGCACGTTTCAAATTGTGAGCAGTAAAACAGAAATGTCGATTGTTCCTACAGATGTTGAACAACTTATTAATATGCTTAAGTATCGTCACAAAATACTTATGAGTGCCAGACCAGATAAAAATCCTGGAAACTTTAAAGAAAAAAACAATTTTGCTGGAGATACAGCCTTTGTAGATTTTAGCCAGGTTCTGGGTACACTGCATGAGGGTTTCAATTTTTATCGTGCAATCTCGCATCCATTTGCCAAGGCTGCATACATGATGTTTATGATTAGTGAAATACATCCTTTTTTAGATGGCAATGGAAGAATTGCCAGAATAATGATGAATGCAGAACTTGTTAATGCAGGACAGTCAAAAATTATAATACCGACTGTTTTCAGGGAGGACTACCTTGGAGGTCTACGCCAACTTACCAGAAGATCCGAGCCTGACACTTATATTAGAATGCTACAGCGTGCTCAACTTTTCAGCGCTTCTATTTCCGGTATCGGTACAGAGGAAATCAACACCGTTCTGGAACAGAGTAACGCTTTTAAAGAAGGTGATCAATACATCTTACAAATAAAGGCTACATAGATCAGACTTAATTCGACCTAAAAAGAGATTTATAAAATATGTACATAAAAAATAAATTGTTTTGATATAATTTGAAATATTTATGTGAGTTTGTCCAACATTACAAATAAAAAAAACGTATTTTTACGTTTTAAAAAACAGTTAATCATAACCTATTAAAAAACAAGATGTTACGCTCTAAATTTACGTATTTTAAAGTTTGTGGCGCATTCGTGGCACAGCAGGTAAAAAAATATTAGAAATGCAGTATACAAGCGGGATGCGGAGCTTAGGTTCGAATCCCTCTTTCTCTGCGAAGTCCCGAAAAGAAAGGAAAGTTCAACTTTTTAAAGTTTTCAAAAAAGCCTATAAAAGGGCAAACCCTGCAAATCCAACGATTTGCAGGGTTTACCCTTTTATACCACTTTTCAATATTTATAAAATCGCGCAAAATCTTTGTGGCGCGTTCGTGGCGCATTTGGAAATTTTGAAAATGTGCCCAAAAATTTTATCTTAAGTACTGATATCAAAGAGGTTAAGTATGTTTACATCTTGTTTAAATGAGGTTATAATTCTACATTTACTAATCTAATAAGTTGAATTATGCTAGAGAACAGCTTTGGGGTAATATTCTTTTTGAATGCACCCTGCCAAAAATGAGAGTAAAACGCCAGTGAGACATTGAATCCATAAATAAGGCCGACTTGCGCAAATCTTATCCTTTACCTGAATAAAGAAAATATTATCAAAGCTATTAAAAGATCTCTTTCTACTACATCTTTAAACAATTCTTTAACAAGGTATTGATAACTTTCAAAAAATGTATTATTAAATATACTCAAATTATTTTTTCCATTATTTTTTAGTTTATATCATTTCAATACCCCGTACAATAGTGTTTTTAATGTTACTGTACTATCGATCAAATATTCCATTTTGTTCTCCTTTTGAATATCTTACTATGAAAAATTTAAAAGAAAAAACTATTAAACTATTCAGGTATTTCTGAGCTCTAAATTCTATTGCTAATAACCCAAAAGTATCAAATAATAACCAAAACGGCTTAAATAATAATTGGCGTTATGATAGTTCAAAACATATCATACATTTGCTTCACAACAACCAAAATAAAACCACGTGAATCCAAAATTCCGTTTAACCGTTTTCTTATTAGTTAGTATTATTTGCAGCAATCTAAATGCGCAAAATGCTCAAATAGATAGTTTAATGAGCGTATTGCGTTTAACCAAAGCGGATACTGCAAAGGTTAACAGATATAATACAATTGCCGATTTATACAAAGAAATCGATCCTGATTCTACTTTGTTTTACGCTCAAAAAGCAGCGATATTAAGCACAAAAACAAGTTATACTTTTGGTCTGGCATCGTCTTTTACCAATAAGGGAAACGCTTCTATTATTTTGGGAAATTATCCTGCTGCCTTAAAATATTTTAAAAATGCCCAGACCGAATTCGGAATAGCACTGAAGCAAAATCCTGGCAAAAAGGAACTCAAAAAGGGTTTGGCGCGTGCCTATGCAAGTTCCGGTGTAGTATATTATGAACAAAATAATTATACGCTGGCGTTGAAAAATTACGAACAAGCCTTAAAGTTATATCAGGAAATTCAGGAACAACAAGGCATTTCTAAAGTATTAAATAACATTGGAACGGTCTATAAATCACAGCAGATTTATCCCAAGGCTTTATATTATCTCAAAGAAGCATCCAAAATACAATTGGCTCTCAATGAAGAAAATGCACCAATAACGCTCACTAATATCGGCGTTATTTATTTTGAATTGGGCGAGTATAAAAATGCAATTCAGTATTATGAAAAAGCAAAAAAAGGATTTGAGAAATACCAAAACAATCGCGGATTTGCTCTTTTAAACAATTATCTGGGTGATTATTATAATAAGCAGAATAATCAGGGTCTGGCACTCGAATATTATCAAAAAGCATTGGCTTTATACGAAGAAATCCAAAATAAATTTGGCGCTTCTCTTGCCTTATATAATATTGGATCGCTCTTGCAGGAACAGAAAAAATACAGCCAAGCGCTTCCTTTTGCAATAAAATCATTGGCGTATGCAAAAGAAATTGGCGTACAGGACCAAACTTTTCATACAGAACAATTACTGAGCGAATTGTATGAATCTCTAAACGACCCGAAAAAGGCTTTGGCACATTACAAAAATTTTATCATTGCCCGCGACAGCATTCTTAATCAGGAAACCAATAAAAAATTTGCCATAGCAGAAATGAATTATGAGTTTAATAAAAAAGAAGCTTTACTTTCTGAAGCGCATAAAAGACAAATTCAACTCGTTATTTTTTCCATCTTCGGAGCATTATTATTAATTGCGCTAAGTATGGTAATTTATAACCGAATGCAGGTAAAACGCCAACTCACATTGAAAAAAGAAGTGGCCGAATACGAACAAAAAGCATTGCATTTGCAAATGAATCCGCATTTTGTTTTTAATTGCCTGAGCTCAATATCGAGTTTCATTGTTCAGAATGGAACGGACTCTGCCCTAAAATATTTGTCGAAATTTTCTAAGTTAATGCGTCTTACGCTTGAATATTCTAAAGGTTCCCTGATTCCGATTGATAAAGAAATCGAAAGCCTTCAGAATTATCTGGAACTTGAACAGCTTCGTTTTCATGATAAATTTGAATTCGAAATTCAAGCCACCGAAAACGTGGAATTTAATATGGGATTACCGCCATTATTGATTCAGCCTTTTGTCGAAAATGCCATTCTTCATGGTATGGTTCCCAAAGAAGGAAAAGGAAAAATAAGTGTCAATTTTGATGTTCAGAACCAACAATTGGTTTGCATGATTACCGATGACGGAATTGGTTTATCAGAATCGAAAATTTTAAAAGAAAACTCGGTTACGGCGCATCAATCAATGGCGTTGGACATTACCAGAAAACGATTGAAGATTATGGAATCAATCACTTCCAAATCTGCAAAAATCGAGATCATCGAATTAAATTCGGCACAACAAAAAACAGGTACCAAAGTTACTTTGTTCCTGCCAATTCAATATATACCATAAGCTATACTACCAAAATTATAATACAAAAAACCAATGATAACAGCCTTACTAATCGACGACGACAAACATTTAAGAACGGGTTTAAAAGCGCTTTTAGACCGTTATACCAATGACATTTTTATTGTTGGAGAAGCCGAAAGTGTAAAAACCGGAATCGCCGCCATACAAAAATTGCGTCCGCAGGTTATTTTTCTTGATATTCATTTGACCGACGGAACGGGTTTTGATATTCTGGAACAAATTTCTAAGTTGAACGATAAACTAAAAGCCCACGTAGTTTTTATTACCGCTCACGAACAATATGCGCTGAAAGCTTTTAAATTCAGTGCCTTAGATTTTATTCTGAAACCTGTAGATCCTGAAGAATTACAGCTGACAATGAACAAGATAAAAGAAGCTGTCGGTAAAAATAATTCATTTGAGAACATCGATTTATTGCTGGAAAACATCCGAAAGAAAGTAGATAATTTCAAACGAATCGCATTATCGACCAGTGACGGAATTCATTTGTTTGAAGTTTCGGATATTATTCGGTGTGAAGCCAAAATAAATTACACGCAGTTCTTCATCAAAAACCACAAGCCTGTTTTGATTTCGAAAACACTTAAGGAATACGAAGAACTACTTTCTGAACATGGCTTTGAGCGCATTCACCAATCGCATTTAATCAATTTATCTTATCTGAAATCATACATTAAAACAGATGGCGGTTATGTGATTATGGCTGATAATGCCAATATTCCGATTGCCCAGAGCAAAAAAGAAAAATTACAAGAATTAATCAATTCACTTTAATACAACACTATCCCCAATATTTTCTAACGAAACCAATCATCAAAATTATGAGAAAAAAATTACTCTTATTGCTTTTACTATTTTCTGCAATGGTAAACGCACAAAACATCGCTATACCCGACGCTAATTTTAAAGCAAAATTGCTCGAAGCAGATGTTACTAATATTATAGCATTTAATGCCGCTGGAAACGCTATTAAAATTGACAGTAATAATGATGGCGAAATTCAAAACAGCGAAGCGCTGGCAGTTTCCAGACTGCGCGTGTGGAATGCAGCTATTTTTGATCTAACCGGAATTTCAAGTTTTACGAACCTTAAAAATTTAGATTGTACCAATAATTTGCTGCTCAATCTTAATGTTAGCGCTTTAACAAATCTTGTTACTTTAAATTGCTCCGGAAATTTTATTGCGACATTAGATGTAAGTGCATCACCAAATCTTACGCAGCTGTTTTGTGATGGCAATAGGTTATCAAGTCTGAATTTGAATGGTCTGACCAAACTTACCATATTGTATTGCAGTAACAATCAATTGACAAACCTGGACTTAACTGGTCTAACAGATCTTACTGCGTTTATTGGCGAAAATAATAAACTTACAACCTTAAATGTAAATGGATTACTGAATCTTAAAACTATAATTTGTATTACCAATAAACTGGCAAACTTAAATGTAAACGGTGCAGCAAATCTCGAAGAATTATACTGTAGTTATAACCTGCTTACAAGTCTTGATGTCAGTGCTTTGGCTAAACTTACTCAGTTAAATTGTTTTTACAATCAAATTACGACTTTAGATTTAAGCAATGCACCACATCTTAAAGGTTTAAGCTGTGGCGAAAATAGTATTGCGACTTTAAATTTAAACAATCTAACAGAACTTACTACTTTGGAATGTTCGTATTCGCCAAACAATTTAATCATTAATGGAACGAATTTAAATGCGCTTAAAAACTTCCAATATACGGGTTCAAATTCAGTTTTAACCCTAAACGGATTTCAAGGTATCGAAAACCTAAACTTAACTTTACCTCAGGCAAACGTAACGGTAAATGTATCCGGTTTTAACCCGCTTGCTAACTTGTATTTGTATGGCAACCCAACGACCACTTTAACAATAAACGGTTCGGGCGTGACGAATATAAAAGGAATAAACTGTTCTAATAGTCAGCTTACTACTTTAAGCCTAAACGGATTAAGCAATTTGAATTCTTTAATTTGTAACAATAATAAATTAACTGCTTTAAACCTTACCAATTTATCTAATCTTGAGTATTTAGATTTTAGCCGAAATAAAATTAGTACTATTGATCTAACTAATATCCCTAATTTAAAGCATTTAGATGTTAGCAACAACAAACTTACAAGCCTAAACCTTAACGGATTACCAAATATTGAATATTTAAATTGTTCTAGTGATGCTTCAACAGATATTATAGGCAATCAGCTCACGTCATTAGATGTGGCAGGTTTAACCCATCTTAAATTTTTAGATTGTTCTAACTATATGTTTGACAATGTACTGGGCGCGTTAGGAAACCGAATCACTTCTTTAGATGTCAATAATCTAATTCATTTAGAGCAATTAAAATTGTCCAAAAATCGTCTTGCCACTTTGGTTGTAAACGGATTAACCAATCTTACTACTTTAGATTGTTCTTATAATCTGCTGACAAGTTTAGATTTGATTGGTTTAACGAATATCACAAATCTAAACTATTCTCATAATCAATTGTCTAATCTAAATATGATTGGCCTAATTAATATTACCGAATTAGATTGTTCTTATAACAATATAAGTGCGCTAAATGTTGAAGATATGCCTCATCTTACCAAATTAAATTGTGGTAATAATCAAATTGCAACATTAAGTTTGAATGGCCTAAACCAAATTACGAATTTATATTGCGATAATAATAAAATTGCAGCTCTTGACGTAAGTTCGTTTCTCAACCTGACAGATTTAAGCTGTAACAGCAATCAGTTGACAACGCTTGATGTAAACAACTTAACAAAGCTTGTTTATTTGCAATGCACCGGCAATAAACTGCCCAATATTACGGTAAGTGCCTTAACAAATCTTATCAATTTTAGCTGCAGCTATAATGAATTAACAAGTCTTGACGTATTGCCGCTTACTAATCTGGCTTATTTTCAGTGCGATAACAATCAGCTTACTACTTTAGATGTAACTACTTTGACTAATCTTGCGGAGCTTAATTGTGGTTTTAATCAGCTTAGCAATATTGATATAAATAATTTGTCTAAATTAAGAAGTTTTATATGTGCTCATAATCAAATTACAATACTGGATGTACATAATTCTCCAAATATTGAAGGGCTTTATTGTAATGATAATCAAATTGCAACACTGGATGCGAGTGCGCAAAACAAGCTTACTTATTTGTGGTGCCAAAACAATTCATTGACCACTTTATTTATAAAAAACGGAAGTAATGAAAGTGATTTAAGATTTTCAAACAACCCAACATTAGCTTATATCTGTGCTGATGATGCGCAGTTAGCCAGTGTGCAAACAGATCTTAATAATCAGGGAATGACGACAACAGTTTCTAATTCTTATTGTAGCATAAGTCCCGGCGGACCCCATAATACACTTATTGGAACCACTATTTTTGATGGTAATAATAACGGCTGCAATGTTAATGATCCTTTACATCCAAATATTAGAATCGACATCAACGACGGTTCTACTATTGGAAGTGCCTTTACAAATTCTGAAGGAATTTCGACCTTTTACACACAATCCGGAACCTATGATATCTATCCAAATATAGAAAATGCATCCGCATTCAACATTTCACCCGCAACAGCTTCTGTTACATTTCCAGATGATAATTACAATATCAGCAACCAAAGTTTCTGTTTGTCTGCAAATGGCGTTCTTCCTGATTTAGAAGTCGTGATTAGCCCAATTACACCCGCAAGACCAGGTTTTGATGCCACATATAAAATTGTCTACAAAAACAAAGGAAACCAGATTCTGTCCGGCAATATCACATTAACATTTGATGATTCAAGATTAGATTTACTTTCGGCACAACCGGCAGCAGATGCTCAAACGCCTAATAATTTAAGTTGGGATTACAACGCTCTTTTACCTTTTGAAAGCCGCGTTATCGAGTTAGTATATAATGTAAACTCTCCTCAGGAAACTCCTGCCGTTAACAATGGCGATATATTAAACTTCGTAACATCAATAACACCAGTTGCAGGCGATGTAACACCTACAGATAATACATTTGCCTTTAATCAGATTGTTGTGGGAGCTTTTGACCCGAATGATATAACGTGTTTAGAAGGTCCGAGTGCTTCTCCTAGTACGATTGGTGATTATCTGCATTACATCGTTAATTTTGAAAATACCGGAACTTATGCAGCCGAAACTGTAATTGTAAAAGTAGTTGTTGATGAAAGCAAATATAACATTCATTCTTTGCAGCTATTAGATACCTCTCATCAGGCGCAAACCTTTATTCATGGCAATGTAGTTGAGTTTGTCTTTAAAAACATCAATTTAGGTGCACCTGAAACTGCTAACGGAAAGACTAACAAACCTCCGGTTGGCGGACATGGAAGCATTTTATTCAAAATTAAAAGTTCTGATAACCTTATTAGCGGTGATCATGTTGAAAAACAAGCCGATATCTTCTTTGATTATAATTCGCCAATTGAAACCAATAAAGCCGAAACTATTTTTAAATCCTTGGGAATTAAAGATTTTGAAACGGATAAAAGTATTGCATTATATCCAAATCCTACGAAAGGAACTGTGAATATCAATTGCGACAATACCATCAAAAAAATTGAATTATTTGACGTTCAGGGAAGAATCCTGCAAACTAAAATTGAAAACAATAATACAGCACAGCTGAATATTTTTAACAAATCAAACGGGCTTTATTTCATCAGAGTTACAACAGATAACGGAGTTAAAGTCGAAAAATTAATTAAGGAATAAATTTAGGTAATTATTATTCCATCTTAAAAAGCCTTCTAAAATGATTCGATTTTGGAAGGCTTTTTTTTAATCCTCCACAAAGGATTATTAAGCCATTGCATACAAAATATTATATATTTTGAAAATAAACCGCATACTAAGAACTTTGAAGAACTTATTAGAATGAGAAGAAGATCTGAAACATTTTTAGATTTTAAGTTTTGTGTGATTGTTGCTCCCTTTGTCAGTTTCTTATGGGAGTAGAAAATTGATGGTGTAAAACCAAATAGCCATGCTATTAGATCGATGGTTTACGCAAGGACTAAATATTATGAAAAATTAAAAAAGTCAACAAAAAGCCTTTTTGTGCAATATTATTTGCTCACTTACTTTATTTTTTTTCATAAAAAAACCTATTTTTACGGGGCTTTCAGTCCCTCTTTTTTATTTTGTTTAGAAATGGAATTTGAAAGATTTGGCGTTTTAACCTCTATTTTTTGCTAATTTTAGATAGTGCATAACATCTATAAATGATTCTATTATAATCTTGAAAAATCAAAACCATATTATTAAACAATTTGAACTTTCACCTCATTCAAAGGCAGGAATTATTATTGTTAATATGGAGAATGAAGAAGCTAATGAGCACGATGTTTCTAAACCACACCGAGATAATCACTGTCAATTAATGTTAGCATTAAATGGAAATTTTAAATTAAATATTGATTTTGAAAATATTGAATTTACGGCACCTGCTTTACTTTGTATATTTCCTGAAGAAGTTCATCATATTATAGAGGTACAAAACCCTAAAGGATGGATGATTAGTTTTGATTCCTCATTAGTTAGCAAAGAAGTTCTGCAACTTTTAGAAAACAAAATCAATAATCCATTTTTGCTCGAACAAAGATCTAATTTTTATCAGCAACTTATAATTCTGATGGATTTAATAGAGAAATTACAGTCAGAAAACACAAATAACTATATTCAAAAAAGTATCCATTCGTTACTAAATGGTCTTTTAAATCTAATTTCGGGAGAAATAGTTTCTAATTTATCCCTTGATAAAGAGAAAGAAAATCGCAGCATTATAATTAAAGAAACTTTTATTAGGTTAACAAAAGAGCATTTTAAAACATGGAAAAAGCCTTCACAATATGCTTCGGCACTTTCTATTTCGGTTGCTCATTTAAATGATACTGTCAAATTGTTAACTGGAAGTCCTGTATCTGTTCATATTCAGGAAGCATCTGTTTTGGAAGCTAAAAGGCTGTTGTATTTTACGGATAATAGCGTTAAGGAAATCGCTTATGAGGTTGGTTATGACGAACCGGTTTATTTTGGAAAACTTTTTAAAAAAGTAACAAACTTCACTCCTCTTGAGTTTCGAAAAAAATTCCGTGATTAGGACTATCTTTCCCCTTATTGAAACTACATTAAGAGTTCCTGTTACAACTAATTTTGCATTATAATTAATAATACAATTGATATGCAAAATGAAATTAGTATCCCAACCATACTTTATGCAGTACGAAAAGTGGGTAACGCCTTTTTAAAAGATTATAAGCAAAATGCCATACCACAGACTATGGATGAACTCTTGAAACAATTAGAGGATATTGACATATTCTGTTTGACTTCTTTAAAAGAAGATTTATCTAAGGAATTTCCAAGTATTCCATGGCATATTGGCGACGAATTTGATACTGATTCACAAAGAATTCCAGCAGAACAGAATGAATATTGGCTTTGTGACGCAATGGACGGTGCTATACAATATCTTCAGCACATTGCTGGATGGACCATAAATCTGGCACTTGTACGTCACGGAAAACCTTTTTTTTCTGTTATCTATGATCCTTTATCTAATGAAATATTTTGGGCAAAAGATGGCGAAGGTGCTTTTATGAATGGTAAACTTCTAGAACTTAGCCGCAAAACAGATTTGGCAATTATGCTTGCTGTTTTTGAATATGGACATCAGGATAAATCAAACAATAACTTATATGATAAAATTGGTTCTAATGTAACTAAACTGCTTAAGAATTTTGGAATTGTTAGAAATTACGGACCACACGGCTTACAATTAGCTTACGTTGGTGCGGGAAGAATCGATTTGTTTGTTGAGGAAGATCTTGATACTTATAATTGGATTGCCGGATTACTTATTGCCAAAGAAGCTGGTGCAGAAATCCTGACAGCAGATGGGACTCCATGGAAATGGGGAAGCGAAAGTTTATTGGCTGCGCCAAAAAGTATTTCTGAAAAATATTTTCAAATTAAATCAACAAACTAAAATGAATATAGCAACTATAGGAGCCGGAGCCGGAATTGGGTTACAATCGGTAATACAAGCGCTCCAAAAAGGACATACCGTAACGGCGTTATCGACAAATACAGATCAAATTCCAAATCATCCTAATCTAATTAAAATAAATGGCAGTGCTACGTCTACATTAGATTTAAAAAATGCAATAAAAGGTTCTGATGTTGTACTTATAACTGTTGGAACAAAAAATAAAAAAGCAACTACTTTATTTTCTGACATTGCAAATACATTGATTGAGGTTACTGATGATTTAAATTTCTCTTCTCCTGTTCTCGTAATTACAGGTTTTGGAGCAGGAAAAAGTAAAAATTATTTGAGTTTATTTATGCGAACGATTATTTCTTTATTCCTGAAAGACCAATACATCAATAAAACAATAATGGAAGAAATAATCACGAATAGTGCCCTTAAATGGGAAATAATCAGACCCGGAATGCTTACAAATGCAGATGCAAGTTCAACTTATAAAGTAATTTCCGGACTCCAGAAAGGAATGAAAATTTGGAAGATTTCAAGAGCCGATGTTGCCCAATTCTTAATTACCGAAGCAGAAAATCCAAAAAGACTTTATCAATATGTCGCCTTGACAAGTTAATTGACAAAAAAACAAATTACTCTGTTTTTTATTAGATTCACACTAGGTAGTTCGAATCTCTTTTTCTCCGCCAGCAGAAGTTTCAAAAGAAACATTCAAAGTCAAAAGCCTTTAAACATCAATGTCTAAAGGCTTTTTCTTTCTGGCATACTTTTCAAAAATTACCTATTTTATCAAAGAATAGTGTACTTATTTCAACACCTATCTTGTATCTTTTATTTGTTCTGTCAAATTGTTTTAAGATCTATAAATACTATTGAGCATCCCAAGATGCACTAGGATAATAAATAGAACTTGTTACCGGAGCTTTCCAGTACTCTTGACTACCACCACGGAAAGTATGAAGGCTTACTGCATTAACATTTCTTTTAGAATCGTTAGTCACCCAACGAATTGTTTGATTTAACATCTCGGTACCATTTACATAATATTTGACATATCCATTGGTATTTGACCCAGTATTTAACTTAACAGATATCTGACAGTTATATGTCACTCCTTCTTGTATGTAATACTTTTTTCCAAAATCATTACCAAATTGTCCAGGCTGATCTTTATAATAGACGTACGGTTGGAGATAAGCTCCGCTTCCTTTGGCACTATTTGACCCATTTGGACAATACCACATAAATCTGGCACTACCGCCATTACCATCCCATCCCGGGTCGCCACCAGTATTCTGATCGCCAATAAGTATGCCATACCCGCATTTACCGCCTCTGCTCCAATAAAATCCGGAATTAAATTTCATCTGGAACCAAACGGTGTAAACACCCTCTGACCAAACGCCATACGATGTACATAAGCCACCTGGACACGATAATGTATTTGTTTGCAACGTGATCGTTCTGGCTCCCGCACTACCTAACACAGCAGCTGCAGCAGTCTCTTTTTTAGTACTTTGCGACTCGTCCTTGTTAGCGCTTTGTGACACGTCTTTGCTAGTGCTTTGTGACACATTTAAATCTTGTTCCTTTTCACAGGAATTAAACATTAATACTATAAATAGTAAACATGTTAGTTTTAGGATTTTTTTCATTTTTAAAGGTTTAGGGTTAGTAAATAATTAATTGTTAGTAATTAACACTGTAAAGTTCATTAATAATAATTGACATGAGGAGTAATAAAGTACGTTTTTACGTACACAAAAATCCCATTATGTATTTTGGACATATTTTTTTAGATTTAAAACAATATCTAGCACTCAAATAATTAAGTATTTAAAATATTATACATTAAATCAGATTAATTATTTTAAACAAAAAACCTCCAAAATCAAATGACTTTGGAGGTTGTCTAAAAATTTGCTATTAAGATTAATGATTTTTTGCAATCAAGTTGAAGGTTACAAAATTTTCCTGAGTATGATATACTAAATTTGCAAGTGCTATCATTTAAAAACGGTTTATTATATAACTAAGATCTTCTTCTGCGTAATTTATTTGTCATGATGCGAAAGCAATATTTCCAGTAAGGGATAACTATTTATCTTGCCAACACTTGCAGGCCAATATGTTTTTTTTTTAAATAATCTAAAAAATCATCTCGGTAATTCAGAAAAGATATTTGCGAATCCTTTCACAAATGTAAGAGCATAAAATTTGAGTTGTTTTTGCATTTTATTTATAAAATCAATTGGCAATCTTAAATACTGTTGCCTCTACAGTTATATTGATTTGTTACTATAGATGACTTAGCTGTATTTATTGTTACATAAATTCAAATCTGTAAAAAACAAAAATCAATGTTTTTACAAAAGCATAAACATCTGAAATATAACCATTTCATTGCCAAAAAAACTAATTTTAATTTGTATTTTAGTTAAAAATATATCCAAACGTTTATAATCTTTTAAACCTAAAATCATGCGCCCTACACTCCTTTTACTAACAATTCTATTAACTGTTTCCTGTAAAAATGAAACTAAAACAGAATCACTTTCAGATTATTTCACTTATAATAAAAACGATGAAGTTGAATCGGCTGGCGTAAAAATGATTCCAATTAAAACACCTATTGGCGAATTTAAAGTCTGGACCAAACGATTTGGTGATAATCCAAAAATAAAAATATTGCTATTGCATGGTGGACCAGCGATGACACATGAATACATGGAATGTTTCGAGACTTTTTTTCAACGGCAGAGCTTTGAATTTTATGAATATGACCAATTAGGATCTTATTATAGCGATCAGCCAAAAGACAGCAGTTTATGGACTACGGAACGTTTTGTGGAAGAAGTAGAACAAGTACGAAAAGCAATTGGAGCAGATAGCAGCAATTTTTATGTACTTGGAAATTCCTGGGGAGGAATTTTAGCGATGGAATACACACTGAAGTACCAAAAGAACATGAAAGCTTTATTGGTAGCAAATATGGTAGCAAGCGCGCCCGAATATGGTAAATATGCAGACGAAGTATTAGCAAAGCAAATGAAACCGGAAATATTAGCAGAAATTAGAGCTCTGGAAGCTAAAAAAGATTTTAATAATCCTCGTTATATGGAGTTGCTTATTCCTAATTTTTACAAGCAACACTTATGCCGATTAAAAGAATGGCCAAATGGCTTAAATCGCGCTAACAAGCACATTAATGGAGAGATATATACCTTGATGCAGGGTCCAAGTGAATTTGGTATAAGCGGTCGATTAGCTAAATGGGACATTAAGAATCGTTTACACGAAATTAAAATTCCAACATTAATGATTGGAGCAAAATACGACACAATGGATCCAAAAGCAATGGAAAAACAAAGTAAATTAGTTCAAAATGGCAGATTTTTATATTGTCCAAACGGAAGTCATCTAGCAATGTGGGACGACCAACAAGTCTTTATGGCTGGTGTTATTCAGTTCATAAATGATGTAAATTCCGAAAAGTTTTAGAAATTTTGTTCAAACTTGATAAAACTTAATAAAATAAGAAATCTATTTTACAAGAAAAGCATTTAGATCAAAATTCAGAGGGGGTTAGGAATGTAGAATATTTGTTTTTTAGGCTAACTAATATTTATGCTTAATTTTTGTTGCTCCACAGGTTTTCGTCTTGATCCCAATTATAAATCATTATCAAACCATATTGAATTATTTTGACAACAGAAGCACCAACGCTTCGGCAGAATCTTTCAACGCAAAAATAAAAGCATTTAGGTCAAAATTCAGGGGCGTTAGAAATATAGAATACTTCCTTTTCAGACTAACTAATATTTATGCTTAATTTTTGCTACTCCACAGGTTTTCGTGTTGATCCCACTTTTCGAGTTTCGCCCAAATTCCAGTATTATATAAAACAAAAAAAATCCCCATCAAAAAATGATGAGGATTTTCAAAAGAAAGGCGACGACATACTCTCCCACATAACTGCAGTACCATCTGCGCAGGCGGGCTTAACTACTCTGTTCGGGATGGGAAGAGGTGAGCCCCGCCGCAATAACCACCTTAAGAAGTTATAATTGCTTTGGGCAATTTTCTTTTAATTAATAATTGATAATTAACAATTCATAATTAAGAGTAATATCTTAACATACTGAGATAAAGAAAGTATTTTAGTTTTAGAAAGTTTCTTCTCCCGACCGCAGTCGGGAG
>NZ_RCZH01000032.1 GCF_006438875.1 Flavobacterium pectinovorum | reverse complement strand
CTTATCAAGCATCTTTGGAATAAATCCATATTCTTTCATAAACTTAATGGCTGAGCAGTGATTGCCATAAAAACTTGTCGAAGAAACAATTGCTGTCAGGATAATTTCGCTGTCACTTACATGTCTTCTTACATCTTCCGGATGATTAATTCCTTGTAAAATATCGTCTATTAAACAAAAAATTGATATAATTTTGTCTTTACAAAGCATGGGTAAGGTTTATTGGTTCGCAAAACAAATTTACTGAACCTGTGCTTTGTTTTTTTATTACCTCTAAACTAGCAACTTGAATTAATTAGAAAATTCGATTTTATCAGCGTTTTCGCTTTAGCGAATCAGTAAAATCAGCGTCTAATTTTGACGCGGATAGAACAGATTTACTTCGTAAAAACGCGGATAAAAACGGATTTCATCTGCAATAATTTTATTTTTTAAAAGCTTAACTTAATGACATTTCCCGTCCCGAAGTTTCGGGATCGGGATTTTTTTGAAACAGACTATTAGATAAAACCTTAGTGCGCTTTGCGTTAAAATTATTTACAATGCAAAATGTTCTGTGTTTTGAATTATGGAGAATTGAATGAAGAGAATCTAGAATTTATAACTATATCCAAATCGGATTACTTGTGTTTCGTAATAATCCTTACTATTATAATTAAAACCTTCTCCTTTTATTTCTTTTTGAATAACCAATGTGTTAAAAATATCGGTAGCGTTCAAAAACACTTCGCCTTTTCCTTTCTGTACTGTTTTTTTAATCCCTAAATCCACAGAGAATCGTGCGTCTATTTTTCCTTGCGGAATAATATCAGGAGCCAGATAAATAGCAGAAACTTGTCCCTTTATAGTTTTGTTTAATTGAAGTGTATTGTTCCATTTGAAGTTTCCGGATACCATTTGCTGACGTTCACCAAAATAAGTACTTGGTACAGGATAGAGATTAGTAACCGTAAAAGCATCTATTGTATTTTGATATATATTTCCGTTAATATTAAAAGAATACCAGGAAGTTATTTCTTTAGAATAAATCGCTTCAATGCCAAGTGACCTGCTTTGATCTGCATTTTGAAACACATTATAAATCAAAGTGCTTCCCGGAACTGTTGTTGCAATACGTGTTATAGTTCCGTTGATGATTCTATAATAAAGTGATGAGGTAAAATAGCCTTTTTGCATTGTTTTTTTGTACCCAATTTCAAAGGCGCTGGTAAACTGCGGACGAAGCGCTGGATTTCCAACTTTTATAATCTCGGCATCATCATATTTTGGAAAAATACGAATATCGACTTCAGAAGGCCTGTCAACTCTTCGGTTATAGAAAGCTGTGATTTTGTTTTTATCATCTATTTTATATCCAAAACGCACATTAGGGAATGGTTCTGTATAGTTATAACCATTACTTTTATACGTTGGATGATTTGGATTTACATCATATTGCAGCTTTACATATTCTAAACGTACACCAAGTTCAGCTTCAATTTTATTGGTTTCATAAATATAATTGGAGTATAAAGCGGGAATAATCTCTTTATAATTCGCCCATCCGCCAGCATTTGCATCAATAGGAGAATTTTCTCCCGGAAAAAACTGCATGTTGGTAGGAATCTCTCTGTTTCTAAATTTTAAACCGGTTTCAAAACGTCCATATTTTAAAGGCTGAACATAATCAAGATTAATATCGATTACCTTTTCGTCCGAAAGCAGTTTGAAAGAATCCTGTCCGTTGAACGCAGGCATAATATTAGTAAAAAAATATTTTTCATCTTCTCTGTGATAGGTATAATTAATTCCTGCATTTAATTTATGACCGGCTTCTTTAAACTTATGTTCATAAGAAGCGCTTACCATAGCAGTTGTTTTAAGTTCATCTTCTACAAATTGCCAAAGACGAAGTCGCTGCGAATAATCGCGATTAAAGAAAGGCTGATCGCCATTGTCTATAATTTTTTCACTACCAAAAAGCCCTGAAAAAGCAAACGTATTATTCTCGTTATAATTCCAGTCAATTCCACTTTTTAGCGTTGTAAAGTGTGTATCACGATTTCTTAGACTTTGTTGATTGATAAGAGTACCATCATCATAAGTTCGGGTTACAAATTCATTTTTATTGAGCGTTTCTGTATAAAGGTAATCAGCCTGAAGGTAAGCGTTTATTTTATTCTTACGATAATTCAGCGAAAGCGAAGGGTTTATTTTTGGGGTCATCTGATATTGCGGACGCACTGTGGGCAGATTAGCCTTACGTTCCCAAAGAGCACCATATCCAGAGCTGATTCCTACTTTGCCGTTGAAACCTTCTTGTTTGTTTTTCTTGTAAATAATATTGATAATACCCGCATTTCCGTTCGCGTCAAATTTAGAAGAAGGATTGTTTATGATTTCAATTTTTTCAATTGCAGATGCCGGAATGTTATCTAGCCCTGATTGATTTCCAAAACCTGTTAAGGCAGTTTGTTTTCCGTCAATGAGCACCATTACTTTATCATTACCTCTCAACTGTACTTTTCCGTTATTTAAGGTAACTCCGGGCAGGTTTTGCATCGATTGTAAGACAGAACCTCCGCTTTGTATAATATTATCGGCTACTGAAAACACTTTTTTGTCCATTTTAGAACTCATTTCAGGAGCTTTTGAAGTTACAACCACTTCAGATAAGGTTGTGATATCTTCTTCAAGATCAATAGTATTCAAATCGAGGAAATTGGAGAGTGTTCCCACAAATACTTTTTGTGATTTTATTTTGTAACCTATCGTGCTTATTTCCAGTATATAATTTTCTGAAGGTACTGAAGCCAGGCTAAAACGACCATCTTCAGAGGTTACGGTACCAAAAAGGAATTTTTGATCTTTGGCTGATTTTAAAACTATATTTACGTAAGGTAGAGGAGTTTTGGACGTTTTATCTTTAATTAATCCTGAGATTGTTGCTGAATTGTTTTGTGCCGTTACATTGAAAATTTTCATTACAATAAACGACAATACTAATATTATCTTTAATTTCATTTGTATGGTTTTAATCTGCTATGCTTTTAATATAAGTTCCTTGTTTGTCAAAAATCAGGTCAATAGAAGTCACCTGAGCTTCAAAAGTAACGATGCCATGAGCGTCAGTTATTTTTGCAGCTTCTTTAATCTTTTTGTTTTTGTATGTTTTTTGGACATAAGCCAAAGCTTTGGCCGGCAGTTTCTTTACGCTGATTTCTTCTTCAGTTTCAATGATATTACCATTAGAATCTAAAAGCATGGAATGCTGTGTTTTACCAATGGTAAAACTGGCTTCATAATTCTCTTTTTCCTTTTCCCATTTTACATTGGTCTGGTCATGACAGGATATTAAAAAAGTTGATTTTACAAGGTTAGGAATGCTTTTTTCATTTACTTTTTGCGCGATGACAAAAGAAGAAAAAAGCAGGGCTAAGCATGTTAGGATTGAATTTTTCATAAGTACTAATTTTTTTAATGGATAAAAAACGTAGTACAAAGTTTAAATACGAATCTGTAGGAAGTTTGAATTTTTTAGAATTTGACGCTGAAACTATGCAAATTATTATCGAAAGTATAGCTTATTTTCCAACGATTAAGTTCTGTGATTTTTTTGATGATTGCCAGACCAAGCCCATTTCCCTGAGAAGAAGGATTAGTTTTGGAAAATCGATTGAAGAGCTTTTCAATTTTTAAAGAAGTGTTTTGACCGCTGTTTAAAAATATCAATTCATTCTCGAGAGTTGTAATAATGATTTTACCATTTTTTTCATTGTGGCGAATCGCATTTAAAAACAAATTATTGATTAGTACCTCAGTAAGGGCAAGATTTCCGGTTATACTTAAAGTCGAGGTAAATTGGGTGATAATCGTAAGGTTTTTGGCATTTGCCTGTTCAGTAAAAAAGTCCAAATGTTTTTTAATATAGTCATTTAGGACAATCGTATTTTTTTCGAGAAAACTCTCGTTGTCAATTTTAGAGAGCAGCAGCAGGTTTTTATTAAGCCTGTTTAACCTCGATACATCCATATTTAAAGACGCAACAAGAGAGGACTGTTGTTCGTTTAGGTCCAGCTGCGTCAGAGTATCAATTTTAGTTTGGAATAAAGCTAAAGGTGTCTGAAGCTCATGTGCGGCATTTTCAACAAACTCTCTCTGACTTTTGTAGATAACTGTATTTTTCTCGATAAGCCTTTCCAGACTTTTATTAAGACGGTCAAATTCATCGATATCAGTAGAAATGAAACGTGGTGGTTTATTTTTATCGATTTCAAAATCCTGAATCTGATTCAGCGTATTATAAAAAGGACTCCAGATTTTAGCAGCGGTAGCCTTCGAGATCCAGATAATTCCAATCAATAATACAATGATAATAAAGAGAAACATGGCGGCAATGCTAAAAACCATTCCTTCCATTTCCAGTAGATTTATTTTCTCGGTGTAGGTATATCTTTTTCCATTTATATTCACAGGAGCATAGAGTACACGGAAAGGTTCTTTTTCTTTTGCAATAGAATCATACAGTATTTTTCCAACAATAGAATCGCTGCTGACACCCATATCAGGGACAATCATTACTTCATTGTTGTATTTATTCCATAAGTCAATATCGGTTTGTGTAAAATCTTTATGACTTTCCTTTATAAAGGCGCCTTTGTGAAAATGCAGTACTTCATCAGTTTCATAAATATAAAGCTGTTGGCATATGAAATAAAATAATGGTGCCGCTATCAATAAAATAATGATTGCATAAGCAAGAAAGCTGTTGGTTGTTTTGTTAAGCAGTTTTTTATTCTTCATTTTCCCATTTATATCCCAGACCATACACTGTTTTGATATAATCGCTGCTGCCTGCCTGATGGAGTTTCTTTTTTAGATTTTTGATATGCGCATAGATAAAATCATGATTATCGAGCATGTCAGCCATATCTCCGGAGAGATGTTCTGCAATGGCTGATTTGGATAATACTTTATTTTCATTGCCAATTAAGAAGAGAAGAAGATCCAGTTCTTTTTTGGTCAGGTCTAATTTTATAGTATTAACAGTTACTGATTTGGAGAATATATCAATTACGATTTCATTGAAAGTGATACTGTTACATCCTTTAAAATTTTTACGGCGTATGAGTGCCTGCATTCGAACCAGAAGCTCAGATAAATGAAAAGGTTTTGTTAAATAATCATCTGCGCCCAGATTAAATCCTTCCAGACGAGTTTCGAGTGTTTCTTTGGCAGAAACCACAATGACTCCATCAGTTTTGTTTTTTCTTTTGAGTTCCCTAAGTATATCAAATCCATCACCGTCAGGCAGCATCAGGTCCAGAAGTATGCAGTCATAATCATAAGATTCAATTTTACTCAGAGCCAAATCATAGTTTTCAGCAGTTTCGCATTGGATCCCGTTGGTTCTAAAATAATTTTTGATGCTCTGAGCAATTTCAGGCTCATCTTCTATAATTAAAATTTTCATGTCGCAATTTATGAATGAATTTTGAAGAAAAGTTGAATCCGCGATGATTTATATTTATTTTCTTATAAACTCTAAAGTAATGATTTAAGGTTAGTTGTCAAATACAATTTAAAAAAATGTTTAACATACGGAAATTTAAGTTTTAGTATAATTTAAATTCAAAGAAATTACTTAAATAATATGTCTTATTGTGTTGTAAATAAGACTTTTTGGATTAGTTGGCACACTGCGAGTTTAATAATATTGCAGGAAAAGATAAGTGATCAATTTAAAGATTTTATTAAGTAGTATAAAAATAAAATAGTCTTACTTCTATTGGGATTTATATGCATCAGATATTAAGCCAGTATTATCTCCGGATTAAATTTATGCAATAATTGAACTTTGTTTTCAAAAAATAAGCTGCTTCAGTACAAATTCTAAATTTCTTCTAAATTGACCAATTGCTTTACCTTTTATTAAAGAGTAAGACATGACCGGAAAAAAGAGATTAGCTAAACTTGCAGCCTGTAAAATTTATACATTATTAACAGTTTTGCCCAAAAGATGGATTGGTTCATAGATCAATTAAACTTTACTCATTGCTGCATTTAGATCGTCTATTATCATTATTATTTTTTAGTTAATGAAAGAAGAGTGACATTTTAAGCTGTCAATGGTTTGAGAACCAATTTCCATACAAAATATCAATAAAAAAACATAATGAATACAAGTGTTGTTAATAATTATTCAAGAATTAAACCGTTTTTATTTTTTTTGCCTCTGTTTTTCTTAATTGTCATTGTGTTATTTTTATATAGTAATGGTGCTTTATGTGCTGATCAATATATACAAATCCAAAAGGATAGTTTCTTTTTTATTAATCATTATTTAGGACAATATCCAAATCTTGAATATAATCTCACCCAATTTGGGGACGCTTTGGTTTTTGCCTCTTTTTTAAGCATTTTGATCGTGTATATTCCTAAAATCTGGGAAGCCTTACTATCAGCTTTATTGGTTTCTCTTCTGTTTTCTTGTCCGCTAAAAAATATATTTGCAGTCCCAAGACCTGCAGCAGTGTTTGATCATGATAGTTTTATCATCGTAGGAAAAGCAGTGTGTGGTCACAATAGCTTACCTTCCGGACACTCCATAACAATCTTTACAATATTGACCGTTTTGTTATTTGCTTTTATGCCCAAAAAATTAAAATTTAGAATTTTATGGACTTTTGCATTCATCATTGTAGGATACATCCTTGCCTTTACAAGGGTAGGCATAGGAGCGCATTATCCGCTTGATGTGATCACAGGCAGTATCATTGGATATATTTCCGGGCTTTTGGGGATTTTTATCAGCCGAAAATATAGAATTTGGAGTTGGATTAACAATAAAAAGTACTATCCCGTTTTGATTTTATTATTTGTGGTTTGTTGCATTTTGTTAATTACCAGAATAATTAATGATAATTTGATCGTCTTTTATTTAGCATTTTTTAGTTTAGCCGTTTCACTCTATAAAATCATTACTGTTTATGTTAAAAAATAATATAAGAATAACTCATTTTGTTTTGCTGATGAGTCTTTTGAATTTTTTATTCTTTCATTTGCCATTTTACACCTATGTCTTTAATAATGTTGATTATAAAAGTTTAAACGGTATAATTTTGGTTATAAGTTTAATAATTCTAATGTTGGTTTTGAATGCTTTTGTTTTTTTCCTGATATTTTCTCTCTCTCGTTATGTTGGAAAATTTTTATTGGTCTTATTCTTTATGATCAATGCAATTGCAGTTTACTTTATCAATACATATAGTGTTATAATAGACGAAAGCATGATCGGTAATACACTCAATACCAATTATGAAGAGTCCAGTAGTTTTTTCTCTTTTAAATTAGTGCTATATGTAATTCTGCTTGGTGTTATTCCCAGTGTTTATATCATTAAAGCTAAAATAATAAATGTAGCATTAAAGAAAATTTTAACCATTTCTTCGCTGACCTTATTATTTATTGTTGTTTTAGTTTTTGCTAATGCCAGCAATTGGCTCTGGATTGATAAGAACTCAAAACAATTAGGAGGTCTTGCAATGCCGTGGTCATATACAGTAAATACGTCGCTTTTTTATATTCATAAATACAAAAAAAATGAAAAGGAAATTTTATTGCCAAATGCAGTAATAAAAGACAATCAGAAGTCAGTTGTTGTTTTAGTAATTGGCGAATCTGCACGAAGCCAGAATTTTTCATTATACGGTTATAAGAAAAATACAAATCCACTGCTTTCTAAGGAACAGAATTTATTTCATTTCAATGCCACTTCTTGTGCTACATACACTACTGCTGGCGTAAAATGTATTTTAGAACCTACCAATAGTGATGATTTATATGAAATTTTGCCCAATTATTTATATAGAAATAATGTAGAAGTTATTTGGCGAACTACAAACTGGGGAGAACCTCCTGTGCACATAGAAAAATATCAAGGCAGAGATGTTTTAAAGCAGAATTGTAAAGGAGAAGGATGTAATTACGACGAAGTTCTTTTGACGGGACTAAAAGAGCAAATATTAGCCAGTAAAAAGAATAAAATATTGATAGTACTACACACAAGTACAAGTCATGGACCTACCTACAGTAAGAAATATCCACCTCGATTTGAAACTTTTAAACCTGTTTGCAACAGTGTTGAATTGGGGAAATGTTCTCAAACGGAGCTTCTCAATGCATATGATAATACGATCGTTTACACGGATTATATTTTATATAATGTAATTGAAGATTTAAAACAACTAAAAGAGTATAAAAGCACCATGATTTTTGTTTCAGATCATGGAGAATCTTTAGGAGAAAAAAATCTATACATGCATGGAGTACCTATAAGTTTTGCGCCTAAAGAACAATATGAAATACCTTTTATAGTTTGGGTATCTGATAAATCAGAAGAACTCAAGCCTAATAAAACATTGACTCAAAACCATGTATTTCATAGTGTTTTAAAGTTTTTAAATATAGAAAGCCCTGTTTATAAGGAGGAAATGAATATTTTTAAATGATAAAAGGTTCTGGATAAGAGGATTTCTTAAATTGCTATCCGAAACACCTGCAAAGACATTATTTTATGCAGATATTCTGTAATACATTTATTGATTATAAACAAAAACCGGATAGCTGAAAAGATATCCGGTTTTTTTTAAATAATGTACAAAAAGTTATTGTAAAAATTGAAATTTACATCATAACAGTACGTGTTTTTTTAGAAGGATGTTTTTTCTTAAAATCTTCGGAAGGCTTTCGATGAAAAAGTTCATAATATTTAGAACAGAAATAACTTAATTTAGTATAATTTAAATCATAAATTATCTCAGTCAGAGTGTTATAATCTCCACTTTGCAAAAGCCTGTTTGCTAACAGCATTTTTTCTTTTATAAAAAGGTTGTTTGGAGTGTTGTGAAACTCTTTTTTAAATAACATTTTGTATTTTGAAGGCGACATACCGGCCATTTGGGATAGAAATTGTACAGATGGAAATGGATTGTACAAATGGTCTAAAAGATATGTTTTGGTTTTGTTTATTGCCTCAATTTCAACGGGGCTGATTTCATTTTTTACTGTGATAGATTCAGAATAGCGATTTAAGAAATTTCCAAGTAGTTTTAAAGAAATTCCTTTCAGATAAGGATCAAATGACGATTCAAAAACAGATTTACTTTTAAGGGACTGAATAAGCAGTAAACTATTGCTATCAATATTGTCGTAGTAATAAGGCTCCTGTTTTACAATTTTAATTTTGCGGGTCGAATATTCCTCTGTCGGATGATTTTTTATAAATTCATTAAGCAATTTTTTATCAACAAGAATTCGAAGTGCTATTATTCTTTCGTTTATTGGAGGCTTAAAAGAACTTTCTATGGCATTACTAATCACTGCCAGGCCCAAATTAATAGAAGAACCAATTTTATAGTCTATATCATTAATTTTTAACAGACTAGGCTCATTGCTGAAATCAAAATGGAAGATATAAAGTTCATTTTCAGATTTAAGCCTATTCATTTTTATGGGAGTTTTTAAAACAAAATCCATAAATAAGGCTGAAATACCAGGAGTAATTTGTGTGAAATAGGAATGGCCATGACCCAGATTTTCAGGAATAACAATTATTTTATTATCAATAAGTTCACCACCCATTTCTTTTGCCAGCTGAAATTGCCATTCTGGGGTTAACGAATAAAAATGTGTAAATTTTTGCATATTGAGAGTACTTATTTTTTTAGGAGAAGGCTTAATTAAAGTGTATTTTTTTGTTAATTCTGAGCTATAATTGATTAATAAAAACTTTGGGACTAAGTCCAAATTGCTCTTTAAACTTAGAGGCAAAATAAGAATTATTGGTAAAATTAAGCTGATCTGAAACTTGAGATATGGTTAGTTTTCTTTCTTCAAGCAGGTCTTTGGCACTTAATAATTTATTGTCCATAAAAAAGGCATTTGGCGTGGTACCTGTTATTTTTTTAAACAAATTTTTAAATTTAGATTCAGACATATTAGCGTTCCTGGCCATTAATTTTATTGTTGGGAAGTGACCTTCAATATTATCAATCAAAAATTTTTGAATTGCTATTATGCTGGCTAAATCATGTTCATTTACAGTTTGTATAATAATCCTGTTGCCTGCAATTTTTCTTAAATAATTGGATAACAATAAATGAACAGTTGCTGTTAAGTGTAAATCGAATACCGGACCGCCCACAGTTAGTTTGCGTAAATCCGTTAGTATATGATAACTCTCACTACTCATTCTGTCAAATCGTATGATTGTATTTTTTTTTGGATCTGTTATTTGGTTTATATTTTTAAAATTGATGTTGTTTTTCTTTGCGAAGGATTCTAAGGTGTTTTTTTTAATAAAGATGCACAACAGAAAGGTTTTACTCCCGGTTTTAACATAATAATTAGATTTTAAAGTACTATCGATAACATATAAGTTATATTGCCAACGCCCTATATCATGCTTGTAATCAGTACCGGAAAGTGTTGTTTCTCCTTCAGTCAGATTATAATACAATCCCACAAAATCATTGGTTTTATTATTTTGGTACATGTGTAAGTCAATGTTAAATTTAACATCGACATAAAAAGCAGTAATGCCATCTCCACAATCAAGAAAGTAGCTGTTTCCGGAACGCACTTTATCAGGGATCTCAGCCGGAACTAACGGAACACCTGGAACAAAAGGATCAATCACAACACTTGATGCGATTGTAAAAGATGCACAAGGTAATATCTACGCTTATGTTGGATCTGATCATACAGTTGCAGGACGTGATGCCGAATGGGTTTCAAGATCAGCAAACTGGGTTAAGATCAATGGTCTAAACGGAGCAGCAGGAATTCCGGGAGTTGTTGGAGAACCTGGAACACCAGGTAATCCGGGAGCATCAGGATCAATTACTACACTTGATGCCATTATAAAAGATGCACAAGGTAATATCTATGCTTATGTTGGATCAGCAAATACAATTAAAGGACGTGATGACGCATGGGCTCAAGGTTCAGCTGACTGGGTTAAGATCAATGGTCTAAACGGAGCAGCAGGAATTCCGGGAGTTAACGGTACGCCTGGAACACCAGGTAATCCGGGAGCATCAGGATCAATTACGACCCTTGATGCTATTATAAAAGATGCACAAGGTAATATCTATGCCTACGTTGGATCAGCAAATACAGTTAAAGGACGTGATGACGCATGGGCTCAGGGTTCAGCTGACTGGGTTAAGATCAATGGTCTAAACGGAGCAGCAGGAATTCCGGGAGTTGTTGGAGAACCTGGAACACCAGGTAATCCGGGAGCATCAGGATCAATTACGACCCTTGATGCTATTATAAAAGATGCACAAGGTAATATCTATGCTTACGTTGGATCAGCAAACACAGTTAAAGGACGTGATGACGCATGGGCTGTTGGATCACCTGACTGGGTTAAGATCAACGGTCTAAACGGAAAAGATGGAAAAGATGGTATAACCGGAGGCACAGGAGTTCCTGGAGCTAAAGGAGACAGCAACTATCCTGGAGATAATGTTGTTATGTATATTAACAGTGAAACAGGTACAATTTATGTACGTGATCCTAAAGATGAAACTAAATGGATTCCTTTAACAGGTGAAACTGGTATGAACGGAATTCCGGGAGTTAACGGTACGCCTGGAACACCGGGTAATCCGGGAGCATCAGGATCAATTACTACCCTTGATGCCATTATAAAAGATGCACAAGGTAATATCTATGCTTACGTTGGAGCAGCAGACACAATTAAAGGACGTGATGATGCATGGGCTGTTGGATCACCTGACTGGGTTAAGATTAGCGGTCTAAACGGAAAAGACGGAAAAGATGGTATAACCGGAGGCACAGGAGTTCCTGGAGCTAAAGGAGACAGCAACTATCCTGGAGATAATGTTGTTATGTATATTAACAGTGATACAGGTACAATTTATGTACGTGATCCTGAAGATGATACGAAATGGATTCCATTAACAGGTAAAACTGGTATCGATGGAATTCCGGGAGTTAACGGTACCCCTGGAACACCTGGTAATCCGGGAGCATCAGGATCAATTACTACACTTGATGCCATTATAAAAGATGCACAAGGTAATATCTATGCCTATGTTGGATCAGCAAACACAGTTAAAGGACGTGATGATGCATGGGCTATTGGATCACCTGACTGGGTTAAGATCAATGGTCTAAACGGAGCAGCAGGAATTCCGGGAGTTAACGGTACGCCTGGAACACCGGGTAATCCGGGAGCATCAGGATCAATTACTACACTTGATGCTATTATAAAAGATGCACAAGGTAATATCTATGCCTACGTTGGATCAGCAAATACAGTTAAGGGACGTGATGATGCATGGGCTCAAGGTTCAGCTGACTGGGTTAGAATCAACGGTCTTAACGGATCAGATGGAGCTAGTGGTGTTGCAGGAATTTCAGGAGCACCTGGTACTAGTGGAGTTTCGATTCCAGCCGGAGTTACTACGGTAATTGACAATACAGGAACAATTTATATATTAAAACCGGGAACAGAACCTACAGATCCTGCAAACTGGACAATAGTTACTGGAAAAGAAGGAGATCAGGGACCAAAAGGTGATACTGGAGCAACTGGAAAAAATGGTACTTCTGTTACTATTAAAGGGTCAAAAACAGATAAAAATGCATTACCTGCTACTGGTAATACAGTAGGAGACGGTTATATCATTACTGGAGACTTATGGGTATGGGACGGAACTCAATTTAATAATGTAGGACCTATTCAGGGACCAAAAGGGGATATTGGTGCAACAGGAAGTCAAGGATTAACAGGAGCAACTGGTGCTACAGGAATTCAAGGATTACCGGGAGCAACTGGTGCTACAGGAATTCAGGGATTACCGGGAGCAACTGGTGCAACAGGAATCCAGGGATTAACAGGAGCAACTGGTGCGACAGGAATTCAGGGACCAAAAGGAGATACGGGAGCAACAGGAATTCAAGGATTAACCGGAGCAACCGGAATTCAGGGAGCAACTGGTGCGACAGGTATTCAGGGACCAAAAGGAGATACTGGAGCAATCGGAAAAGACGGTACTTCTGTTACTATTAAAGGATCAAAAACCGATAAAAATGCATTACCTGCTACTGGTAACATAGTAGGAGATGGTTATATCATTACCGGTGACTTATGGGTATGGGACGGAACTAAATTTAATAATGTAGGACCTATTCAGGGACCAAAAGGTGATATTGGAGCAACTGGAATTCAAGGATTAACAGGATTAACAGGATTAACAGGAGCAACTGGTGCAACAGGAATTCAGGGATTAACAGGAGCAACTGGTGCAACTGGAATTCAGGGATTACCGGGAGCAACTGGTGCGACAGGAATCCAGGGATTAACAGGAGCAACTGGTGCAACAGGAATTCAGGGACCAAAAGGTGATACTGGAGCTACAGGAATTCAAGGATTAACAGGAGCAACTGGAGCTACAGGAATCCAGGGATTAACAGGAGCAACTGGTGCAACAGGAATTCAGGGACCAAAAGGTGATACCGGAGCAACTGGAATTCAAGGATTAACAGGAGCAACAGGAATCCAGGGATTAACAGGAGCAACTGGTGCGACAGGTATTCAGGGACCAACTGGTGCAACAGGTATTCAAGGACCAAAAGGGGATACTGGAGCAGTCGGAAAAGATGGTACTTCTGTTACTATTAAAGGGTCAAAAACCGATAAAACCGCATTACCTGCTACTGGTAATACAGTAGGAGATGGTTATATCATTACTGGAGACTTATGGGTATGGGACGGAACTAAATTTAATAATGTAGGACCTATTCAGGGACCAAAAGGTGATATTGGAGCTACAGGAATTCAGGGATTAACAGGAGCAACTGGTGCAACTGGAATTCAAGGATTAACTGGTGCAACAGGAATTCAGGGACCAAAAGGTGATACCGGAGCTACTGGCATTCAAGGATTAACAGGAGCAACTGGTGCGACAGGAATTCAGGGRCCAAAAGGTGATACTGGAGCTACAGGAATTCAAGGATTAACAGGAGCGACTGGAGCAACTGGAATTCAGGGACCAAAAGGAGATACCGGAGCAACAGGAATTCAAGGATTAACAGGAGCAACTGGTGCTACAGGAATTCAAGGATTAACAGGTGCAACTGGTGCAACAGGAATTCAGGGACCAAAAGGAGATACCGGAGCTACAGGAATTCAAGGATTAACAGGTGCAACTGGTGCAACAGGAATTCAGGGAGCAACTGGTGCGACAGGTATTCAGGGACCAACTGGTGCGACAGGTATTCAGGGAGCAACCGGAGCTACCGGAGCAACTGGTACATTTAATGCAGGTTCGCTATTCAACCTTACATCAGCAAATACTGCCCTTACCGTAACTGGTGGTGGACAACTATTAACTGCTGCTGCGGCGTTGGATATTAAAGGTGGAACTGCAGATCAGGTCTTAACTTCTAATGGGGCAAGTTCTGCATCATGGAAAACAGTTCAGGGTGATAACTTAGGAAATCATACAGCAACGAAGACTTTAGATTTGGCCAACAATGATATTACAAATATTAAAAACGCATTTGTTAATTATCAATTAAGAATTCAAGATCGTCTGCCAGCCAATACTTCATTTTTTGGTCTTTATAAAAATAATGGCACTTTTGGAATTTATAACAGCCTGGATACAAACAATGCAATGATAATTCTTGAAGCAAACAACTTTATTGGTATGGGAGGGACAACTTCACCAACAAATAGGCTGCATGTTCAGGGAACAAATCCATTGCGTCTGGAAGGATTACAAACAGGGGCAGCAACAGATAAAATCTTAACAACAGATGCAAATGGTGTTGTAAGACAAGTAGATCAGGTTGCTAATAATGTAATGAGTGCGCCGGTTATAATAAGTGCCAACTATACAGTTTTGGCAACAGATTATACCATTATTGCTTCTAAGTTAACAGGTGATATTACGATTACATTACCGGATGCTGCCGCCAATAAAGGCAGAATACTAGTAGTTAATCAAACAAATGTTGCTAATGCAGGAGGTACTGAGGTGACGGTTAAATTTAACGTACCGGTAATTTACTCAGATAAATTAAGCATAAACGAGATTACAGTTGCTTACTACACAGGAGCAAATCTTAAAGTTGTATTACAATCCAATGGTACAAGTTGGTATGTAATATCATCAATATAATAAATATAAAATGTCTTAGTGCCGGTTATTAAATAATGGCCGGGCACAAGACAAATTTAACACAAATATAATTTTAATAATAAAAAGTCTTTTTTCAAGAAAAATATTTTAACAATCTTTTTCTAACAGGACGAATTACAATTCTTTTGTAGTGTAAATAAGATTTTGTTTTTAAATCACTGTTTATTAGTGTTTTGTATCTTTTTTTTTAAGAAGATATTAAGGAAACAAATTTTTAGTAATTCTTTACACAAGTTAAGGATTATACAAATTTTATAATAATTAAATAAATTAAAAGATGAAGAAAAATCTATTTTGTCTATGGCTTTTGTTTTTAGTCATACTATTTTCAGCAACTGTAAATGCGCAGATGACCGTAGGAGGTAAAAAAGCCCCTGAGGATTTTTCTGTACTGGAATTACTTAACAAAGGAGGGCTTCGTTTACCTCAAATGACAACCGCCGAGCGTAACAACTTTAAAGTTGCCAATAATGCACTTGGTAGCGGTCTTACGATTTATAACAAGGACACAAAATGTGTCGAATATTGGAACGCTATTCGCTGGGTAAGTTTATGCGAAGGGGCATCTCAATCTACATTAGGACCTGTACCTTGTACAGATATTAAGGCTGACGGAAGTGGTTGTGACCAACCTTTTGTTGTAACAGATCCGGATTGTCCTAATGGGCCATTTACGATCGCTATAGTAGCAGGTAGTCAGTTTGCCTCATTATCTGATGTGGATTTGGTTAACGGTTCGTTTAGAATAAGTTTTCAAGCAAACGAAACTATTGATGCACATACTGTATTAGTACGTGTAACAAGTACGTGTACCAATATGTACAAAGAGTTTTTGTTCTCTCAAAATGGGGTAGTGTGTTCAGGTAATTACTCAATACCTACAGTTACGGCAACTGGTATTACTTTGTGTTCTGGTGGAAGTACCTATCTTTCGGTACCAAGTACTACAGCAAATTTAGACAAATTGATCTGGACACGTAACGGTGTAGAAGTAGCCCGTGGCGTAAATAATTATGCAGTTACCCAGCCAGGTAAATATAATGTATCTATGGGAGCGATAGGTTGTTACACCAATCCGGCTAACGAAAAAAATATTACTGCTTCTGGTACAGCCTATGCAAAAACACTATCGGCAATTGTGACTAATAGTGGGGTTATTTGTGGCACTAATACAGTTACTCTTACAGCCTTATTGAGCAGCCCGGAAACTGTGGTTTGGTTCCAGGACGGGGTTGAACGTTCGACATCACAAAAAGGGTCGCCAAATCTTGTTTTATCAGGAGATGCTGCAGTAGGAAAGTGGTATGGTATTATAGTCGACGGTACAAGTGTTGCAAGCAGCAGCTGTTTGTCTCAGCCTTCTAATAGTGTTATAGTTTCAAAAAGCAGTCAAACACAACAGGTTACGGTTAATGCGGCAGATGCATTGGTAAACGGCCAGCCATTGGCTAATTTTGCAAATTTTTGCAAAGGCGGAAGTTTAGATTTGTCTGTTGCCAATAAAGTAACAGGTATTACTTATACTTGGTACAACGGTGCTAATCCTATTACTGTTAATCCTTTTCAAATACCGGATTCACAAGCTAAGATTTTATTGCGCTTGGTAGCTACAGATAACAGTGGAACAGCCTGTGCAGGAGAGGTAAATTCGACAGAAAAAGATATTATTACAGCTGTTGCCCCTGTACAGCCTAATATTACAGGAAGTGCAGTATTATGTGGTGGCACTAGTGATTTGACATTAGTACCTGCGCAGCCTGGTGTTTATAGCTATACATGGTACAAAGACAATGTAAAAATGAGCGAAACTACGGCTACTATTACTATAGCATCGCCAGGTAGTACTTATAGCGGGACTGTAAGTAATGCTAGCGGTTGTTCAAGCCCTATGGTTTCAAAACAAATTAGTACAGAAGTATCCAGTCTTCCGGTGCTGTCATGGATATCAAAACCTGTATCCGGGATTTATGGAGGTAATGTAACAGTACAAACCGGTATAGAATTTGGTCCTGCCACATCTTATACATGGGAAGCAACAAATGGTGCTGTGATCACTGGTACAGGAGCATCTGTGTCAATAAAGTATCCGGCAACAGGTGCAGATGGTGGTACGGTAGATATTAAGGTTACAGCTGAGAATGTTTGTGGTAAATCTGCTCCATTGACGCTTTCTATACCTGTAAATAATAGCTGTCCTACACCTTCACTTGCACCCCAAGGTAGTGCTAGCCCATCGATAACGGTAGGTTCTAGTGCCTCTCTTGGAGTAACTGTAACCAATGGTGTAACAGCTACTTTACAATGGTACACAAATACAACTGCATCAACAACAGGTGGTACAGCAATTAGTGGGGCAACAGCAGCTACATACCAATATGCTCCGTCAGGGAGTGGTACTGCATTTTTATATTGCGTTGTGACCAACGGTTGTACCGGAAAACCAACAGGAGCATTATTATTTACTGTTACTACAGCAGCAGATCCTGCTACCATAACTCCGGGTAGTGGTACATTTACGGGTAGAACTACTTTTGATGTTAACGAAAGTAATTTTAACGCAGGTTGTGGAACAGCTGATGCTCGTGGAGGTGTTACTGTAAAAGCTGATTTTAATCAGTTAAGCACGTATTCTCAGGCGTACATATTTACGCCAAGTGGTTCGGTTAGTAAAATTCGTTTTGTTTATGTAGAGTCTTTATCAGGTGCTATTGTTAGCAGTTTTTCAAGTGCGACTTCAGAAACAGCATTAAATCAATCGTCGCCAGTTATTGCTACTATGATTTACAAAACAACTTTAAGCAGTCCTCAAGGACAAACTACAGGGCTTGCCCGTGGTAGAACTGATGCAAATGCACTTTCTGTTGATATATATGTTATTTATAATGATAAGTCAGATGGAACTGGTGTAGACAAAAAATTAAGGTTGAATGCAAAAATAAAAGATTGTCAGTTTTGTGGCGCTTATATAGCTGCGGGAGTATGGAAAACATTCATGTGCCATAACCTGGGGGCAGATACCAGTAAAGATCCTTTTACACCGGACCTTGCTATAGGTGGTGATTATTACAGATGGGGTGCAAAAACTCCAATTGCTACTTCTTATACTCCTGCAGGTGAAATAAATGTAAGTATTTGGGGTGAATTTAATTCATATAAGACTTCTTTGAGTAATTGGGGAGGAAACCAAGATAATAGTACTATAAAAGGACCAATGGATCCTTGCCCGGATGGATTTCGTGTTATGAATGTAGCTGAAGTAGCAGGATTGATGAAAATGAATACATTTGTTGATGTTGGTGTTTTAGGTAGTACTGCAATGTACACTAATGCACAGATTGGTGGATCAAGAGTTGTGGGTGCTCCCTTATATTTTCAATGGAATGGTTATCGTTCAAATAATAGAGGTCTTTTATTGTATAGAGGAGCTCAATTTAATTATCAGGTTAACGCAGGATATTCTGATGCTAGTGGTTATACTTGGTTTAATTCTTACACTTCTAGCAGATCCAAAGATCTATGGACTGGCGCTACTAATATGGCCGTTGCTGCAGCTTCGTCTGTACGTTGTGTAGAACAATAATTTAAAAAGTAGGTCCTTAAAAAAAATATAAAGTTATTTTTAAAGGTTGTACACTTTTCATTTCTTGCTTGATTGCAGGATTTGAGAAGTGTATGGCATTTATAGCTATTACGGTAAAAGGAGTTAATTTGTATTTGAACCACAAATGTTTTCAAGTATTTATTTAAATAATGTAAGATTTTAAGTATATTTATAAGGAAAAAAATATAAAAATGAAAAATGGAATAATAGGAAGCATTGCGGCTGTTTTTTGTATGACAGCTTCGTATTCACAGACTATCAAGATGCAGTTTGCAAATTTTGCAGGAAAAGAATACATTTTTTTGGGGTACAAAGGAGATAAGATGGATACCATTGCAAGTGGTAAGCTGGATAATGATGGTAAAACAACTTTGGTAATGCCGGTATCCAAAAAAGGATATACAGGTGCAGTACAGTTTAAATTTGTAGATGGGGGCGGTGTGGAGATGATAGTAAACAACGAAAATTTTTCGGTTACCTGTCTTGAAAAAGAACCCAATGTAAATAATATTAAATATGCAGGTTCCGCTGAGAATGAGTACTTAAACAGTGTGTTTTTGGAACAGTACACTATTGTTCAAAAAGAACAAATAATGCAGACAGCACTGGAAACCTATAAAAAAGAAGATCCGGTATATGCAGTTTTTGAAAAAGAGAAAACAAAAGTGGGGCAGGAATTTGTTACTTTTCAAAAGACCGTAGCAAAAAAACCTTTGTATGCAGCCCGTGTCATCGAGATGAACAATGTTGCCAAAGGTATTAGCAGTAGCTTTGATCAAACAGAGGCAGAGAGAGCCAAAGATATAAATGATTTTGTAAAGGATAAGCTAAATTTCGAGCAGCTTTATGCCTGTAATTTTTGGGACCCCGTTATTAGAAGCTGGGTGCAATTGCAATTGCAGCTCATTAAAGACGATAAAACATTCCTTGCAGATGTGGAGCAAATTCTGGCAAGAATTAAAAACGATGAAATTTATACCGCTTTTGCCGGTAAATTGGTATCGCTGTTAAATAAAGCCGGCAAGGATGATCTTATGACACAAATAGGGGAATATGTCGCAAAATCTGGCAAGATAACAAAACCATCCAACACCTTGTTAAGTGCTATGAGTGGGCTTGTTGTGGGTTCAACAGCACCGGCATTGCAAAGTGCAGCAGGAAAAAAAGTATTTAACAAAAAAACAATAGTACTGTTTTACGAATCCGGCTGTAACAATTGCGAAAACGAAATTCATCAGTTAATAGGTAATTATGAAATCGTACAGCAAAAAGGATACGATTTAGTAACGGTATCAGCAGATTTAAGTGCTACTCCTGCAGATGGGCATTCACATGATTTTCCATGGAAAGATCAGTTTCGCGATTTTAAAGGATTTGCAGGAGTCAACTTTAAAAATTATGGCGTCAATGGCACACCAACTTTCTTTATAATTGACGCAAAAGGCAAAATTACAGGCAAATACGCCAGATTTGCCGATGCAGGTATTTTATAAGCGATATAAATACGTTTAAACCAAAAAGAGGCTATCCACAGTGTTGTGATAGCCTCTTTTTTTATATACAATTTGAGTTTTTTTCACATGACACGAGGAACAAAATGTTTTAACGTAAGGGCAGATTGTAGAGATGCACAGCAGTGCGTCTCCTGTTCCAATTAGAAATCTGCAAAGACGCAATCTTTAGTTTATATGCACTGCTACACATCTTTACAAATAATATTGCGGATATATTTCATTGATAAAAAACAAAATATTTTAACGTAAAGGAGGATTGTAGAGACGCTCAGCAGTGTGTCTTTTAGAGGTTCATTTAGTGAATTATTTATAACATTGAAATACAGTGTTTTGTAACTGAGAAGTTTATACGGTGAAAAATTTTTATTCCAAAAAGAAATTCCAATAATCTGCAATCTTGTTCATTTCGATTGTAGAGATGCACAGCAGTGCGTCTCCCGTTCCAATTAGAAATCTGCAAAGACGCAATCCTTAGTTTATATGCACTGCTGCGCATCTTTACAAATAATATGCGGATATATTTCGTTGATAAAAACAAAATATTTTATCGTAAAGGCAGATTGTAGAGACGCACAGCAGTGTATATGTCCTTTAGAGGTTCATTTAGTGAATTATTCATAACATTGAAATGCAGTGTTTTGTAAATGAGAAGTTTATATGGTAAAAAATTTTTATTCCAAAAAAGAAATTCCAATAATCCGCAATCTTATTCATTTCGATTGTAGAGATGCACAGCAGTGCGTCTCCCGTTCCAATTAGAAATCTGCAAAGACGCAATCCTTAGTTTATACGCACTGCTGCGCATCTTTATAAATAATATTGCGGATATATTTCGTTGATAAAAAACAAAATATTTACCCTAAAGGCAGATTGTAGAGACGCACAGCAGTGTGTCTTTTAGAGGTTCATTTAGAGAGTTATTTATAACATTGAAATGCAGTGTTTTGTAACTGAGAAGTTTATATGGTGAAAAATTTTTTATTCCAAAAAAGAAATTCCAATAATCTGCAATCTTGTTCATTTTGATTGTAGAGATGCACAGCAGTGCGTCTCCCGTTCCAATTAGAAATCTGCAAAGACGCAATCCTTAGTTTATATACACTGCTACGCATCTTTACAAATAATATTGCGGATATATTTCGTTGATAAAAAGCAAAATATTTTACCGTAAAGGCAGATTGTAGAGACGCACAGCAGTGTGTCTTTTAGAGGTTCATTTAGAGAGTTATTTATAACATTGAAATACAGTGTTTTGTAACTGAGAAGTTTATATGGTGAAAAATTTTTATTCCAAAAAGAAATTCCAATAATCTGCAATCTTGGTCATTTCGATTGTAGAGATGCACAGCAGTGCGTCTCCCGTTCCAATTAGAAATCTGCAAAGACGCAATCTTTAGTTTATATGCACAGCTGCGCATCTTTACAAATAATATTGCGGATATATTTCGTTGATAAAAACCAAAATATTTTACCGTAAAGGCAGATTGTAGAGACGCAAAGGGGTGCGTCTTTTAGAGGTTCATTTAGTGAATTATTTATAACATTGAAATACAGTGTTTTGTAACTGAGAAATTTATATGGTGAAAAATTTTTATTCCAAAAAGAAATTCCAATAATCTGCAATCTTATTCATTCCGATTGTAGAGATGCACAGCAGTGCATCTCCCGTTCCAATTAGAAATCTGCAAAGACACAATCCTTAGTTTATATGCACTGCCACACATCTTTACAAATAATATTGCGGATATATTTCGTTGATAAAATCCCATAAAGAACTCCGATTTATCGTAAAATAAATCAGTGTATTTCAGTTGCTGCAATATAAATCATTCCTCTTGATTTCTAAGGCAGATCCAAAGGAACAAAATATATTGTAGGGATGTCCCGATCCCGAAACTTCGGGACGGGATTAATCCATCAGAATAAAGAGTTATATGGGGCAAACGCTTCCTTTTTTCTAAATTTTATTACAGGTAATTGTAGTTGGTTCATTGTTTTAGATCAAATCTATCTTTTTTTTAACCGGGTGAAGTAATGTCCTAATCTGTAAGTCTAAAAACATTTAGTGGCACATGTTGTTGCTCTTTAGGCAGACCTTTGCATATTCAAATGTAAAAGTTTGAATTGTATACTAAAAAAATAATTAATAACTATAATTAAATTATATGAAGAATAGATTACTCCCTTTAGTTTTTGTTTTAGGATGTTATTCTGCTTATTCTCAGGTAGGTATTGGGACGTTAAACCCAAATGCTTCAGCACAGCTTGATGTTGTATCTAAGAACAAAGGTATTTTAATTCCAAGAGTTACCTTGAAGAGTGTTACAGATATGACTTCAGTTGTATCTGATGACGGAAATTATGCCGAAAGCCTATTAGTTTATAATATTGGTACAGCGATTACCCCTGGGTACTATTACTGGGCTAATAATAGATGGAACAGATTAATCACTTCCGGAGATGCAGGTGGAGCAGCAGGTTTGTCCGGAGGAATTGGAATACCTGGTAAAGATGGTGTTGTAGCGCCGGACGGAACTACAAGCTGGATTAATACAAATACAGGTATTATTTATGTTTTAGACCCAATTAGTAAGGAATGGGTTGTAGCAACTGGTGTTAATGGAATTCCGGGAGTTAACGGTACACCTGGAACACCGGGTAATCCGGGAACACCAGGATCAATTACTACACTTGATGCCATTATAAAAGATGCACAAGGTAATATCTATGCCTACGTTGGATCAGAAAATACAGTTAAAGGACGTGATGATGCATGGGCTGTTGGATCACCTGACTGGGTTAAGATCAATGGACTTAACGGAGCAGCAGGAATTCCGGGAGTTGTTGGAGAACCTGGAACACCGGGTAATCCGGGAGCATCAGGATCAATCACAACACTTGATGCCATTATAAAAGATGCACAAGGTAATATCTATGCCTACGTTGGATCAGCAAATACAGTTAAAGGACGTGATGACGCATGGGCTCAAGGTTCAGCTGACTGGGTTAAGATCAATGGTCTAAACGGAGCAGCAGGAATTCCGGGAGTTGTTGGAGAACCTGGAACACCGGGTAATCCGGGAGCATCAGGATCAATTACTACACTTGATGCCATTATAAAAGATGCACAAGGTAATATCTATGCTTATGTTGGATCAGCAAACACAGTTAAAGGACGTGATGACGCATGGGCTGTTGGATCACCTGACTGGGTTAAGATTAGCGGTCTAAACGGAAAAGATGGAAAAGATGGTATAACCGGAGGCACAGGAGTTCCTGGAGCTAAAGGAGACAGCAACTATCCTGGAGATAATGTTGTTATGTATATTAACAGTGACACAGGTACAATTTATGTACGTGATCCTAAAGATGAAACTAAATGGATTCCTTTAACAGGTGAAACTGGTATGAACGGAATTCCGGGAGTTAACGGTACGCCTGGAACACCGGGTAATCCGGGAGCATCAGGATCAATTACTACACTTGATGCCATTATAAAAGATGCACAAGGTAATATCTATGCCTACGTTGG
>NZ_RCZH01000031.1 GCF_006438875.1 Flavobacterium pectinovorum | reverse complement strand
CATATAACCAAAGTACCAAATGTTAGCTTCTCCTTGTGCAAAAGAATTAAATGAGAGGAATAATAATACAATAAGAAGTATTTTTTTTGTCATATTTTTAGTTAAAATGGAATGATCGACTGCTATATTAAAGGAATGAAATTCAGCAAAATCAACACTTTCCTTTGGATAATTTTAAAAATTTTTGCTTAGTTCAAAGAAAAGGAAAATGTTTCTGATTTTATTCCTTTTTTTATGTTGCTGTAAAATATAAATTTTATAAAAATTTACTTACTTTTTATGAATGATTCTCTGAATTAGTAAAAGTAATTAAGTCCAATGATTATTTTGTTTTGGACCTTGATAAGAAAAACAAAAAAGCTTTAGATTTCTTTGAAGGTTTGTCTTAGCGATTCTGATAAGACATTTTTTGAACGATTTTTATGATTGATTAAAAAAATAAATAAAATTGATAACTTTTAGGAAACCTCCAAAGCGCATTTTTGCACGCTTTTTTCCAGTTATTAAGAAAAGTTTTTTCAGAATGTGGAAACCCGTAAAGTTTTAAGGAATTGATCATTTAGATTTGCGCGCAAGATAAATTCCAGAACGAAAATTGTGTATGAAAAAACTTTACTTACTACTACCACTTTTATTGCCATTACTTACTTATTCTCAGGATATTCTTTGGGAAAAATCATATGGAGGGCAACACGCTGATTATTTGTTTGATGCCCAACCTACAGCCGACTACGGTTTTATTTTGGCAGGAAGCTCTGCATCAAATAAAACAGGAAATAAATCAGACGATAATCATGGAGATCTTGATTATTGGGTATGGAAAATGACTGAAAAAGGAGAGCTTGACTGGCAGAAAAGTTTTGGAGGAAGTGGATTTGACTTACTTCAAAGCATCAAAAACACAAATGATGGAGGGTTTATTCTGGCAGGAACCTCAAGTTCAGGAGCAGGTTTTCAAAAAGAGGAAGACTGCAAAGGGCTTACAGATTTTTGGGTTATAAAATTAAATGCCTCAGGCGACGAACAATGGCAAAGAACCATTGGAGGCAATAGTTCAGATGAGTTGTTATGCGCTTTTCAGACCAGAGACGGAGGTTATATACTAGGAGGCTCTTCAAGTTCTAGTCCATTGTCTATTTCTGATACAAAACCTGATGCAAAATCAATAACAACTACCAAAGCAGATTTGTATAGTAAATCCGAAAAAAGTAGGGGAAACATGGATTACTGGGTTGTAAAACTGGATAAACAAGGTGTTATACAGTGGCAAAAAACATATGGAGGTCAATATGCAGACTTACTCAAAAGTATGGAGCAAACCACGGACAATGGTTTTATTCTGGCAGGATATTCAAATTCTTCTCAATCTGGAGAAAAAACAGATAGTAATAAAGGAATTGGCGATGTGTGGGTGATAAAAATAAATGATGTTGGTGAGATATTATGGCAAAATTCCTATGGAGCCGAAGGTGATGATCAGGTTTCTGTGATTCATCAGACAACTGATGGAGGATATATTATCGGAGCTATTTCTAATAGCAAAAATCCACTTACTTCATTAGGAGGAATTGTTGGAAACGGTACTGATTATTGGGTTTTAAAAATAGATGAAGAAGGAGGAGTCGTGTGGAGTAAAACTTATGATTTTGGAAAAACAGATATTTTGACTTCTTTGGTAGAAAACAAAGAGGATCATACGTATCTGATTGGCGGATATGCTCAAAGCGAAATCAGGGCTCCAAGAGAGGGAATTGTTGGAAAATTAACCAATAAGGTAGTCAAGGAAAAAGACGGGATTAATGATTATATCGCCTTAAAGATTGATGAAAAAGGGGAGGAATTGTGGRAGAAAACTGTTGGAAGTGCAGGTGAAGATATTCTTAGGGAATTAATTGAGACCCGTGATGGAGGATATTTAATGGCGGGAACCTCTAACTCAGGCGCTTCAAAAGATAAAAATTCAAATATTGGCAGTAGTGATTTTTGGGTTGTGAAATTAAAAGACAAAACAAAAATCGAAAAAGTTAAAGCAAGTATAGAAGCTATTCCCAATCCGGTATCGACTTATACCAATGTCATTATTGGTTACGATTTTACCTCAGGGACAGCTAGTGTAGTTGATATGACCGGTAGAATACTACAAAACTTTAGTATATCAAGCAGAACAGTGCCAGTTGATTTAAGTGCATATGCAGAAGGGATTTACATTATAAAAATAAAAACAGATGTAAAAACCGAATCTGTAAAGGTGATAAAAAGGATAACAAGTAAATAAAGATATAATAACTGCTTTTTTTATAATGTAATAGATATAAGTTTTTATAAAAAATGAAAGCAATTAGCTACTCCAATTTTAAATAAATTATAATTTAATGATGATCAATATAAATACAAAAATCTTATTTTTAGTAAGGATAAAAATCTTTCTTTTTTTTCTTTTAATGCCATTAGGATTACTRGGGCAGGAGATGAAAGGACGTGTAAATGGAGGTAATACATATTACCAACTTAACGCAAAAACACCCGGTGTAACAGATTTTGTAAAATAYGGYAATACAGCCGCTCAATTATACACKGGTGCTGTTGATTTGCAAATTCCTTTAGTTTCTGTTTCTCAAAAAAATCAAAATCCTATTAATGTTAGTATTGGGTATAATTCTTCTGGATTTCTTCCTGCTAAAAGATCTGGTTTAGTGGGGTTGAATTGGTTTTTAAATGTGGGCGGTGTTATAACCAGAGAGGTTAGAGATACTCCGGACGATAATTATGGTACACCAATGGATTCTTTTACTCTTTATGGTTCGAATGGCTTTATTGTGGGAACAAAAAAAAACACCTATCCAATAGATGATGTTTATAATTTTGAAGCTTCAACAGGTTATATCGTAGATAATACGTCTGCTTGGTTTTTAGGAGCTCAAAACACTCAGGATGCTTATGAGCCGGCTCCTGATATTTTTAGTTTTAATTTTAATGGAATATCTGGCAAATTTTTTATGGGTAACGATGGACAAGTAAAAGTTGTGACCAATGCSCCTAATTCTTTAAAAGTTGATTTAACAAAATTTGCGATGCAAGAATTTATAAATACATGTTATCCAAAAGAATCAGAAATTAAAATAACGGACAATCTAGGGAATCAATATTTTTTTGGCGGAACATTAAATAATCTGGAATATACAATTTTTTTAGGAAGCCAGTATACTGGCAAAATTAATGGTAGTCCAAGGCCTGTCATAACTTCATGGTTTTTAACAAAAATAATTTATGCAGACAATAATTCCGAGATAAATTTTACTTATCGTAAGGACACATTGATAGGGAATTACTGTATTGGAGCCAGTTTAGCCGCTCTACAAGATAATAAATCCTTTATAGCTTTAAATGGCTATACTAATGAAAGCAGAGTGTTTTCTTTTAATCAAATGTGCTGTGTAGGTGCATTTGAACAGTCGTCAGGAGTTGGTCCTATAAATTCATTCGAATTACAGAAGAAAGCTATTCTTGAGAAGATTGAAGGGGATGATTTTATTATTAATTTTAATTATRGTGAGCAAGACTATTTGTTTAATAAAAATCTTTTATCAAATTTTGAATTCAAAGATATAAAATTAAATAATATAAATCTTACGGATAAAAAMAATAATATTATTAATAATATTGACTTTGTTTACCAATATCTGGGCGGAACAAATAATAGAATGTTYCTKAGTACAGTAACWGAATTAGGAAAAAMRCCYTAYAGTTTTGAATATGATATAACAGATAATCTTCCTGATCCCAACACAAAGGGAATTGATTATTGGGGATTTTGGAATGGTCTGGATGGACAAAATGGGCAATATACTTTTATACCTAATATGACCTATAATGCAAACGGAGATTTTACTTAYACTACCAATGTCAGAGAACCGGTATTTAGTAAAGCAAAACAAGGTTTATTGAGTAAGGTGACTTATCCTACGGGAGGAAACACAAAATTTGAGTATCAACCTCATGTATACAGCAAGCGACTTGAAAGAACCAGTTCTAACGATTTTAATCCTGCATTAATAACGGTCAATGGTACTGCCGGAGGAGCAAGAATATGGAAAATTACAGACTTTGACGGRGTAAATARYAGTAATATAAGAGAATTTAAATATATAAAAAATTATTCTCCTGCAACTCCKRCAAACACTTTGTCAAGTGGTATATTGTTGCAATGGCCAAGATATGGCACCTATTATAAGATTGACAATGGAAAAGGTCTTATAAGTGAACAAGCTCTTGTTTCATCAACCTCGTTTGGTAAGGCGATTACAGAGAACACAATGATAAGTTATGSTGAAGTTGCAGAAGTAACCAGTACAAATGGATATRYWTTGAGTAAGTTTAAAGATTATGAATCGACACCTGATATAAGCAATAATAATACTAAGGCTACAGGAAAATATGACCCTGCTTTTGTTACACCAGCAAGATTATATGAAAATTTTGTGGGTATATTTTTYGATGACAGAAGTATTGAAAGAGGCAAAATAATTTCTAAAAAAATATTCGATAATTCAAATAACTTACTTAGCGAAGAACTTTTTTCCTATAATGATGATGTAAACCGTTTTAATAGCTATAGCGTAAGTATTCATGGAACGGGATTATTGCTTCAGGCAAATAAAATTTATTTTTATAATGATTACCTGAGTCAAAAAGTAACTAAAACGTACGTCAATACTAGCTCATTAAGTACTACTGAAAATAACGTTTACAATTCAGTGACTAATAATTTAATATCCAAAACATTATTGAATAGCACAGGAGAAACGTTAGAGACAAAGTATTTTTACCCTACAGATTCTCAAATGGCGAGTGAACCTAATATTAATATTTTTGCTAATAAAAATATTACAGGTATTCCATTAAAAACGCAAGAATTTAGAGGATCAGAAAAAATGTCTGAGCAAAAAACACAATATGGATATGATACTTCTACAAGTAATTTATTAGCCAGAAAGTATATTTATGCAAATAAAGGGGTAAATGGTGTTGCTTTAGCAGATAAAAAAATCACTTTCGACAAGTATGATGATAAAGGGAATGTATTACAATATACTCCTGAAGAAGGAGTTCCTGTGTCTATAATTTGGGGATATAATAAAACACAACCTATAGCTAAAATTGAAAATATGCTGTATTCTTCTATTCCGGCAACGACTATCACAAATTTACAGACACTGTCAAATGCTGATAATGATAACTGCCTATCGTCAGATTGTGGAGAACAACAACTTAGAGATGCATTAAAAATTTTTAGAAACTCACTTTCAGCAACTGCTTTTTTAACCACATATACTTATAATCCTTTAATAGGTATTACAAGTGTAACAGATGCTAAAGGAATAGCTACCTATTATGAATATGATGCTTCTAATCGACTAAAATTTGTCAAAGATAAAGATTTGTATGTACTTCAAAAATATTGTTACAATTATAAAGGACAGCAAGTTGACTGTTCAAATAATACATCGACAAGTATAATTTTGTATAAAAGCATAGCAAGAAGTGGTCCTTTTACGAGAAGCAATTGTACTGGGGGAGTAACTGGGTCAACCGTTACTTATAGCCAGGCTGCTGGGGCTGTAACATCGGTTATATCTCAAGCAGATGCAGATGCTCATGGGCAGGATAAATTTAATACTGATGGACTGGCTTACGCCAATGCTACCGGAGTTTGCCCACAGACATTAGTTTACACCTATGATTATACTTTTTCTGCTGCATCAAATAGTATGACTATAAGAGTGTATTGTTCAGTAGCAAGCCATCCTGATGCTACTTTTAATTTTGTAATTAACTATGAAAGCAAAGCTAATAAACCTTTGACATTAAGAAAAAGCATTGTTTTGGCAGCTGGTCAGGTTTCAGGTTTTGAGACATTTACATTAAGCGCGGCCGAAGGCAGTGAAAGTGTAGATCTTTCCGGACCTGTTCAGTAACTGCAATAATTAAAAATATAAAAGAGAACTTAATGAAAAAATATATATCAATTATAGTTTTGTTGTTACTTGCAATTCCGGGTATCAATGCTCAGACTTTCAGCGACGATAATTTTATTTACAAAGCTGCTCCCAAGAAGAAAGTGCAGTCGTTTAATTTCAGTACGCTGACAAAAGATGATATCACTCAAAGTGTGACTTATTTTGATGGACTCGGCCGCCCGGTTCAAACCACGGCAATAAATCAGGGAGACACCAATGGAGGGACTACTGATATAGATATTATTACGCCAATTGAATATGATAGTTTTGGCAGACAAGTAAAAGAGTATCTGCCATATCCCTCAACTAATAGTACGACAAGTTATGCAAGAATTGCAATGGCTTCATCATTAACTACATTAAGTGGAGTTTACAATACCACTAAATACGAAAACACAACAAATCCATATTCTGAAAAGAGATTTGAAGCCTCTCCGCTAAATCGTGTATTAGAACAAGCGGCACCGGGAAATGATTGGGCGCTGGCCAATACTAAAAAAAATACTATAAAACAGGATTACAAGATTAACACTACCGCCGACGCAGTAAGATTATATAAAGCTACTACAAGTTGGAACGCAACTAACCTTTCGTATGATATTACTTTTTCAGACGTGGGGACGACTTATGCTCAATATGAATTGTACAAAATGGTAACTTTTGATGAGAATTCCGGTGTTAGCCCAACTGAAAAATCAGGTTCAACCGTAGAATTTAAAAATAAAGAAGGACAGGTAGTTCTTAAAAGAACCTATGATGCAACAGTTAACCATGATACTTATTATGTTTATGATATGTATGGAAACCTAACCTATGTGATTCCTCCATTGGCTGGCGGTACTATTAGTGCTAATGTTTTAAATGGATTGTGTTACCAATATAAATACGATGATCGAAACCGATTGGTCGCCAAAAAACTACCCGGTAAGCAATGGGAGTTTATTGTTTATGACAAATTAGACAGACCCGTGGCAACCGGACCCGCTTTTTCACCTTGGGGAGACGGGACCATTGGTATGCTGATTACTGAGTACGATGTTTTTGGAAGAATAACACAAACCGGTTGGAAAACTCTAAGTGTTTCGGAGTCTACTCGTAGCACATGGCAAGGAAATATTAATGGAGGTACTAATCCTTTTGGTTTGGTAACTAATGATATACTTACTAAAAATTATTATGACAGCTATGGTTTTTCTGGAGCGCAAGTCTCGCCCTCGACTATAGAATCACAAACGGTTCTGACAAATGTAAAAACCTTGCCTACTGGAAGCTGGATAAGAACYYTAACAATACCAACAGCTACGTTAGGTGACACCAATACCATATTTTATGATGAATATGCAAGACCCATACAAACCTATAGTTTGAATTATTTGGGAGGTTCTACCATCACTAGTACTAATCTTGATTTTACAGGAAAAACAATTTATACCGTTACAAAACATAAACGTACTTCAGGAATTGCAGATACGACGATAAGAGAAGAATTTACCTATACCCCTCAGGACCGTTTACAGACCCATACCCATAAAATAGCAACTTTAGCTGCAACAGAACTTATGGCAGGCAATAAGTACGACAATTTAGGGCAATTGACAAGTAAAACAGTGGGGGGTAATGATGTAACCGGAGCCGTAGGATTACAAAAAATAGATTATAATTACAATATTAGAGGCTGGCTCACAGAGATTAATAAAACAGCCAATTTGCAACAAGGGTCAGATCCAAGAGATTTATTTGCTTTTAAAATCAATTATAATAAAGTAGAAGGAGATGCGAATTTCGCAAAGGCGCTTTATAATGGAAACATTGCTGAAACTTTTTGGAGTTCAGGTCTTGACGCACCAAATATCAGTCGGGGTTATGGATATCAGTATGATAAATTGAACCGTTTGACAAATGCTTCTTACCAAGCTCCGTTATTAGCGGATAACCAAAATTATTTTGGTGAGAGTATGGATTATGATAAGAACGGAAATATTATCAAGTTACAGCGTAAGTATAGAACTGGTACATCGCTTAGTCCTTATGTTGGAGATTTGGATAATTTAGGGTATTTCTACAAGACAGACTCTAATCAGCTCATGAAAGTAACTGATGCTACCAATATAACTGCAGGATTTATGGATGATAGCAATGGTACTAATGATACTGCTGATGACTACAATTATGACTTAAACGGAAACTTGATAAAAGATGACAATAAAGGTATTACAGCTATTAGTTATAATCATCTTAATTTACCTCGGAAAATTACGTTTGGAACAAAAGGCAACATTGAGTATATTTACAACGCAGCAGGGCAAAAATTACAAAAAATTGTAATTGAAACTGGTAAACCTACAGTAACTACAGATTATTTAGGAGGATTTCAGTACAAAGGCACTATTTTAGAGTTTTTTCCAACTGCAGAGGGGTATGTTAAAAATACAAGTGGGAATCTTTCGTATGTATTTCAATACAAGGATCATTTAGGAAATGTGCGAGCAAATTATACTAAAAATAGTAGTAATGTTCTTGAAATTATTGACGAAAATAATTATTATCCTTTTGGTTTAGAACATGTTATTAGCTACATTAGTTTGCCACCAAGCAATAATAAATATAAGTTCCAAGGACAAGAGCGCCAAGACGAGCTGGGACTAGGCTGGGACAGTTTTAAGTGGAGAAACTATGATCCTGCAATTGGTAGGTTTATGAGTGTAGATCCTTTAACAGAAAAGTATCGAGATTGGGCACCTTATGTTTTTAGTGGAAATAGAGTTATTGATAGTCGTGAATTAGAAGGATTAGAACCGATTACTGCTACTCTAGCTTTAGAAGTAGAATTCGCACCAGAGACTTTAGCTGCCGAAACAGCAGGGGCTGATTTTACCGTTGCATTAGAAGGAATGACCGTGGAAGCTGTACCTCGAGTTAGTATGTGGGAAACAGTTGGGAATTTCTTTGGTGAACTTTGGGAGACTGTTGCAGGGGGGTCTGATGTAAAGACTGATTTGATTCCTAAGAATGCTATGGAAGGTGCTATAGATAAGGCTAAACCAAAAGCAGACGAAAAGGAAAAAGCAAACGATAAACCGTACGCTCCAGATGAGCCTTTAAGAAAACAGAAAAATGGTGAGCCAAAAGTAGATAGTGAAGCTGAAGGAAAGAAACACACTCAATTAGGAACAAAACAAGGAAGGAAAGGTAAGTATACGCAAGGAAGAGAATTTGATGAAAAGGGGAATCCTGTAAAAGATATAGATCATACAGATCATGGAAGACCAGACACTCATCCTGATAATCCTCATCAACATACGTGGGAACCAAGTAAAACAGGAGGAACACCTCAAAGGTCAAAATTACCAACAAAGATAGAATAATGATAAAGAAGATTAGGATTTCAGGAAAATCAGATGAAACTATTCTGACAATAAAACTAAAAGATATACTGGAATGTATTGGTAATCCATCAATTTATAAATGGAATTTACTGTGGATTGAAGCAATAGGGACATACCAGGAATCAATTTTGGACTTTGAAGCTAAGATTAATGACTCAAATGATGGTATTCAATTTGAATTCGAGGAATTGATTAAATTGTCTGATTCAACGGATCAAATTATAGAACTGACTTTGGTAGCAGATGTAGAAAATGAAAAGTTAATAAGGTACCACACGGATGAGAATATGTACAAAAATTGTAGATATGTAATAGAATTGATAGATTCTTCTTTTTGGGAGTTCACAAGTTCCGATTCTAAAGTTTTAGAAGTTATCAAACAAAAATTCGATGGTGTATCGGATGTAGAATATTTTGAATAGTATATAATATAGCTAAAAAAGGATGTGCAATTGCAAATCCTTTTTGCTTTTTAGTAATTTAAAGGAGCCACTTTTTATTTCCGGATTCATCATGAGAGTATAGTTTTTCCAATCAAAAATCATTTGATCAGAAAAAAATTTGGTGTAAAGTCACATATAATTGACAAGTGTTGTGTAGAGTATACTTAAAAAAAGGATAATGAAAGAAGAAATAAATGATAAGGTAATGTTTGATTACTATGATTTAGAAGGTAATTTAGATGTTGAGAGCGTTTGGGCAGCAAAAGAAGGAAATGGTTATAGAATTAAAAATATTCCTTTTTTTGCGCCAAATATTGCTTATGATGATATAATCAGTGTTGAAGATGACAATGGTGAATTGTTTTTTGATGATATTGTAGAAGAATCAGGCAATAGTACTCTACAAATCATAATCTACAATGAAAATGATATTGAAGAAACAATAAAGAAAATTGAAAGTTTCGATTGTGGCTGGGAAGGAAGTAATTTAAAAGGTTATATCTCTGTAAATGTTCCTAAAGAAATTAGTTATCTACCAGTTAAGAGTTTTTTAAGTAAGGAATTAGAAAATAAAAAGTTGGATTATAAAGAGGCTTGTATGGCGCACAAAATCTGAGAGGAAATGACTAGAAGTGAATTTTTAGAGATTATAAAAAATAACATAAACAAGAATGATTACCATCTTGCACTAGTGAATGGTGGTCAAAATCCAGAGTTTTCTTATTCTATAGGATTAACTGAAAAGTTAGGATATGAATTGATTATTGCAGGGGGATTTATTTCTATTAAGGATAACGAATCAATATTTAGATATGTCTATGAACAATTACAATCTGGATCAACTGTAGATTCAAAGTGGTAATGGATATGCTAACAAAACATGGAGACAAAGTTAACGGTGTTTTAACATAGCTATTCTACAGATGACAGAAACAAGGAAATCGAATTTTAATAATTGGAGCGATTTTTATGGTGTTTTGGATAATAATTAGAATTCTCAATTAAACCGCATATTCTGGCATCCGCTAACAGCCGTTTGGCGGGATTGGGGTTTTAGGCTGAATTTAAAGTTGATTTTGTAATTGGAAAATTTGTGTTTAACCGAAAAATCTCGCATCTTTAATCCCCACCTCGCCAAGCGCCAGAACGTTATAGACGATTTAACCAAAATGTTGACGACATGAGAAAACTAATATATTTAGCGTTAATTTCCCCACTTTTTAGTAATTGTACTCGAGAAGAAAACTATCTCGTAGCTCAAAATGTATCTCAGGATAAGTTCTTTGGAAGCAAGGAAACTTTATTATTAAAAAAAGATTCGTCTTTTAATTATTCCAGTGTTCCAAACAATAAAGAAATTGGAACAAATAGATCAATTACTGGAAAGTATAAAATACAAAATGACACTATAAATCTTATTAGTAAAGAGGTATCAACAAAACTAATTTTTATTGGAAATCAAATTCAATTATTATCATTTAATGCTAAAATGAAAGTATTGACTAATAACACATCTATAAAAAACAATTACCAATTTGATATTCCAGAAGATTTTACGGTCTTTAGTTATAATGATTCCTTTAAAAACTATTTTAATCATCCTGTTAAAGCCACAAAAATATCATCTAAGGACTTTTATAAACTCCAGTTGATAATTCAGAATCAAATAGATTTAAACAAAACTAAATTCAGAAAACATAAATTACAATCTGATTATTTTAAGCAATGTATTTTTGTAACTAATGCTAAAAATGAAAAAGAAGTTTGGATAAATGGAATATCTAAAAAAAGTAGTCATCAAGATACATGGGAAAGCTCTATTTTGGAAGTAAACGATGGTGGTGAATATTATTTTGCACTTGAAATGAATTTAGAAACTGGAGAAATATATTATTTTTCACCTCATGGTTTAGCATAAACCGCCTATGACAGATACTACAACGGATTTGGGCAATTGGCATAATGGGAAAATGGTTTTGTATTTGGGATGATTTGGCAAATCCGAATAATGGGCTTAATTTAGTCCCAAACCCGCTGGTAACATAGATGCTACAACAGATTTGGGCAATAGGCTTAACTGGAAGCTAGTTTTTTATTTGGGAGGATTTGGCAAATCTGAAAACATGGCTTAATAGTTCCAAAACCCGTTGGTATTAATTTTATGAAAAATCACATAACGATAATATTTTTATTTTTAATTATGCTTTCTTCTTGTAACAAAAATCAAGAAGAAAAAATAATGCCGTTAAGTGAATTACAGAATGAAAAAGTATATAAAAATTTAGATAGTTTACCAAGAAATCTAGAATTGGTTTATCGTGTTGATTTATCAGAAAACAATCTAAATGCAATACCCCAAACAATATTCAAACTACATAATCTTCAAGAATTAAATCTTTCTCTAAATTACTTAACAGAACTTAATCATTTAGAAAAATTACAAAACCTTCAAATTTTAAATATTGGGATGAATAATTTTAAAACATTCCCAAATGAAATCACTAAACTTAAAAACCTTAAAAAATTAGATATTTGGTGGAATGACATTAAAACTTTTCCAGAAGCATTTTATGAAAATAATGTAAACATCGAAGAACTTGACTTGACTAGTATGTTTGAATTTGATTTTTCAACCAACTTATCAAAGATTCATCGATTTAAAAATCTTAGACAACTAAATTTAGGTAATAATCAAATTAAAAATTTAAATATAGAATTTGATAAACTTTCTAATTTAGAGACATTTGGATATATTAGACAAGATAAAATTGATGCTAAAAGTATTATTTTAGAGCTTTCGAAATGTAAAAAACTTAAAACTATTCATTTTAGTGTTAACCATATGAAAGTACTTCCAAATGAAATTTCATTGCTTGATAATTTAGAAGAGTTAAATTTATACGAAAATGAATTAACTAATCTTCCTAATAATTTACTTAAAATGAGGCGACTAAAATCAATTACATTAGCTGATAATAAAATTGATAAAAAAATAATTTTGGATTTTGAGACCAAAATGCCAAAGACAACTTTTATATACTAACGAAAAAACTACTGTCAATAGCAATTACAACGGATTTGGCTCTCTACGTATTAACTGCGTTACCTGTCATTATTATAAAACACAACGAACGCCTTATTAGCTAAATCTGAAACGGTTAAAGACGGTGAAGCAAATTCATTTTCTACTGTCATATATGGAGATTATAGCAAATTTAAAGAATTAACTTATTTTACAACAATGAGGTTTGGTTCAAATGCTGATTCCCAGTCAGCAAAAATTATTGAATTATTTTACAATGAAAAAATAAATGAAACAGATTTTAAATAGTTATTTGTAATCAATATTTCAAAGAGTTTTTAATAAGCCACTTCTAATGAAGTGGCTTTATTTTGAATTATCATTTTAGGCGTGGTATCTTGTTTTTGTATATTGGGGCAATTATTTCCTCAAATGTCTCCTGAATTTGCGATATAGTAAAAACTATCTAATATGAGTTGGAATTTTTAGTTTTTCATTTTTTTAGTGCACTAGTTAGTGAGGCGAGTATGTTTTTTGTAGTAAAAATATTTATATATTAGCGAGAACTTAAAACTTGGTCAATTAAGTAATTCTAGCCTAACTTCTAAGCAAAACCATCTGAAGACGATATAGTAGTTTACATAATATTATATCTTAAAAAAAATAATATGAAATTAATAAGTGATATAATAAATGATCTAGTTGATAATGATAAATCTTTAAATAGTGCATTATTAAAAACAAAAGTTCTAGCTTCAAGAATTAAAAATAAAGATTTATCAGAATGGGTAAGCAAGGAAAGTAATGGTTATAATTCTGAAAAAGAACTTCCTTCTTATAGAAAAAATATAAGTTGCCATATAAAAGGAGATTATATTGTTGGAAATATGAAATATTCAAATCAAGCTGTTCCAATAGTTGGTATGGAAGAGACATTTAAATCATCTTTATCACAAACTAATTTTACTATTAGTATTCTAGCATTAGAATCTTTGACAAGTGATTCTAAATCTTCAACTTTAATGTATCCATTTCCAGCTGAAATTATTGGAATGATAGAAGAGAATTGGATTCAAATGGGAAATCCTTATTTGAGGTTGATAAATGCGAGAAAAATTATTCCAACAACTGCTGTTAAGGAAATACTTGTCCAAGTCAGAAATAAATTACTTGATTTTATGCTTGAAATAGATTCTGAGTATGGAAACTTAACCGAAATAAAAGATTTATCTGAAAAATCAAAAGAAATCTCTAAAATAATGAACCAAACAATCATAAACAATACTGGAGACGGCAATATTTTAAGCACTGGTACGAATGCTAAAATAAATGCTAAAATAAATATTAGTAAGGGTGGTTTAGATGAGTTGAAAAATCATTTAAACGAAATTGGAATATCAGAAATTGATGCAAATGAGTTAATTGAAATTATTGATGAAGATAAACCTAATTATGAAAATGGAACATTTGGAGATAAAACTAATAAATGGATTCAAAAAATGCTTGGAAAAACATTGGATGGAACTTGGCAAGTTGGCATTGGAACAGCTGGAACTTTGCTAGCTGAAGGTATAAAAGCATATTTGGGAATGTAAAATTATTAGCTTAATATTTAACATGATTTATGTTTTTTATAGAATTATCCTCGTAAATAGTATATATAAATATTAGTAATGCTAATTATATTAAAACGCTTAACTAGTTAAAACATTTATCGCCCATTTCTTAAATACTGGTATTAATATATAAACATAAATGGATAATAAATTTAAAAATGATGAGATTAGACAAACTGTAAAATGGCTAGAGGAAAAAATTTCGTTTATAGAAAATTGCCATAGTTTCATCTCCGAAATAGCTATTTTTAATGAAACTGTAATTAGATTTGGAAAAAAATATTATAGAGTTTATATTGAAATTAAGGCTGATTTACCGGAAGTAAAAGAAAGTGCTCAATTGAATAGAACAGAACAATTTATATTGTTTTACCCAACATTAAAAAAATACATTTACTTTCCGTCAAATGAAATAGATGAAGAGATTGTTATCCAATATTATCAATGGATATCTGAAAGTTGTAGGATTCGTCTAAAAGATGCTCCATTTAAATTAGTAATAAAAKAGTATTTTAAAGAAACAGACGATTATTTCTTAGTTTAATTTAATAATAAATTGGACTAGTTGCATTAATATTTGCTACTAAAATATCTCCTTTTTTTCTGTAATTAAACACAAATTTTTGTGCTTCATCACTGTTGGAATTCAATTGAGTAATTGGAATATCAATAGTTTTCGGTAAAAGATTGTTTTGCAGTAAACAAAGAATAATTAATTTATTAATTCAACCATGGAAAATAAAAATTCGGAAATATTAGCGCTAAAATCACGAGAATTACTTAATGATCAAATTAATTCAGTTGAAACAAATAACAGCAAAGCGGGGACTTTTATTTCGATTTCTGCATTATTTATTCCCTTATCATTTTCTCTCTTTGATAAATTTGAAGGATCAGTAATTTGGATAATTGTTTTCTTTATCCCAATCTTATTGAACTTGATTGGCCTGTTCTTTTTAATAAAAGCTCTACTGCCAAAAAAAATATCCCATGGAATAGACATGAACCAGTTTGATTCACTATTAGTAAAGACAGATGATCAATTATACCTCTTTGAAGTTGGTATAAACCGCGACTGCTTTACCGATAACAAGAAAATTCTGAATACACAAAATGATTATTTAAAAAAAGGACTAATTATAATTTATTCAAGTGCATTGTCATTAGCGTTAATATTCTTTATATATTTGATTTACACTAAATTTAGTTGCTATGAATTATGATGATCCAGCAGATAATGACAATAATTCTTCACAAGGAGGTTCAGAAGATTCTACTAGATATATACCTTCAACAGACTCTTCTCAAAGATCAATAATTGAAAAGGGAGGTAATTCAAGTGGCGAGCCTCTGGAAAAAAAATAATTTATTTAATAAAGATATTTTCTTCTTTTTTTGGAATTCCGATTAGTAATTGCTTAGTTTCCAAACAAAAGGAAACTAACTTATAAGCTTTGAAATTATTTTTGATGTTGAAATTTTTTACTTATTAGAAAGCCCTCTTCTCTTTTTCTTGCTTTTTTTCTTTTTCAATTGATTAGGTATATAATCTGAAGAGTATTCTGTACGAGTAAGTAAATCCAAAATTTTAACCAGTTCAGTAATCGTTAAGGTATCTTTTTGAAATTGAAGGTCATCCATAAATAATTCTGTAGATGGAAGTTTTTCATAAATCTGATTGCTTTTTCCTTCAACAACAATTTTTATTCCGCAACGTTCTTCAATTGCTTTGGCACTGTACTCTTTTCCCAGACTACTGCCATTAAAAACATTTTTAGTGGTAAGGTCAATATAAGTAATACCATAAAGCAAGCCTTCACTACTTCTTCTAAAAACAGTTTGAATACCATCTTTTTCTAATAGTTTTGCCAGTTTGCTTAAAGGCATTGCTCGTTCATTAAACAGTGCCATATTAATAATATTTTTTACCCGCAATTTGTCAGACATATTTCTTATTTCATTTTTTTTGAATTTTTCTCCCAAGAATTTCAAAGTCGGTTTAAAATAAAAATCACTGGCTTTAATAGGAACACCAATTGGATTTCCTTTTTCATCCAGTATTCGGTACACCAACCCATTTGCTAAAAACACTCTTGACTTCTCACCGCCACGCTCGGCTAAAACATTGTACTGTTTCAGCACTGCATTAAGTTCGGGAAGACTCGAATACTTATATTGGTTTATAACGTGATTTAAAATATTGGTTAAAGCTTTCTTTGATTCAATCTTTCCATAATTAGCCTTGCCAATTGAAATGGGTTGTAAATTAAATTGCTCTTTTATTCTTCGTCCTTCCGCTTTTACCAGTCCAAAAGTTTCTTCTATTTCTTTTCTTGCGGGTTCTGATTTTCGTATACCTAAATGATGCATGTCAATCCGTTTGCCATATCTTTCAATGTTTACAGAAACCACATGCACGTGCGGATGCCCTGCATCGTGATGCTGGTATACTAAATAAGGCTGTTTTCCAAAACCTATTTTGTCCATATAGGTATTTACAATATCCATCAGTTTTTCTTTAGAATGATTTTCTGACGGATCAAAATTGAGCGATATATGTACACTGTTTCGTTTGGTATTTTCGTTCAATTCAAGTCTTTTTGTAAAGCGGTTGATCTTTGCAAAATCATTTAATTTATCTACATCAGCAGGGTAATTTCCAGCACCGATACATTCTGCCACACCTTCTTTAACTTTGTTCTCATTATAGTTAAAAATACAGCGGATCGAATGGCTTGTTTTTATGATTGTAACCATTTGTCCGAAATTTTATAAATACGATTTTGAATGTCATTTATTTTATTGGAAAGAATCATTCTCTCCAATTCGTAACGTGTAACCCATTCCTTGAATTCCGGAATTTGTTGCAGGGTGTGCATCTTTTTTACAACCTGATTTACATTGTTTCCAACAGTACTCAGCTCATTGCGTAGAAGTACTATTTCTTCAATAGAATCATCCATTGACTGATTTCTGTAATGTGTTATTATGGGCTTGTTAAATAAATGCTTGCGGACATAATCGCTCAGCTTACGGCACGTGCTGTTTTTGTATCGTTGCTCAATTTTCGCATACTCTTGTGGTGTCAGGCGCAGTGTAATTCTGCGTGATCTGTTTGAATTTTCTCTTTCCATCATCTTTCATTTTCATTGTTATCAAACTCTTTTTCCTTTCAGTGTCACTGATCCCGAGTTCCGAGGATAGATCAGCCAGATAGGCGGTTGTCCGACAACCGTTCATCTGGCCGATTGCAGGAACGTGGCAATCTTTTAGACTTTTTAAAAGTTAAATACTAAATTAAAAAGAATATTTGAAAGAAGACTAACATGGACATATTTTGCCCATGATACGAGTTCGTTTGATTTGCGGAAATGCTATTTTTTTGTTCCTATATGTAAATTCCGGTGATATTGATCACCCCATTCCAATTTAAAATTCTTTCGAAAGAAAAGTAAGTAGACGAAATTTGTACAATCTATCAAACTGATTTCTAATAAACTTTGGGATATAGTTTATATATTTAAATAATTAAGATTATAAATATGACTACAGAATTTTGGATAGAGAAAGGTTGGGGAGAATCGGTTGATAACGCAACAATTGAAGATACTAATGTTGCAATTGAAGAAATAATTAAAATTAGCAAAGAACACGGTACTTTCTGGGTCGGACATAATGATAAGGAGTATGTTCTTGAGATTCATAAAGATTTAGATTTGTTTCTTATTTACGGAGAAAATCAAGATAAAAAAATACAAACAAAATTTGTTAATTGGGATGAATGTCGACACTTTCTTGAGATGTACTTTTCTAAAGATTTTTTAGGACTTAAGGAGCAAATAAAATTAAAAGCATTTTCAAATAGCTAGATATCTAATCTATATTAATAAATTCTATATCCATCAATAAAAATTTTTCAAAAGAAAAAGGAGAAAAAGAAAGCAGTTAAAAATGGGACATTCAGGCAATGGAAGTGCTATAAATCCCGAAGGGTGACAGGGCGAGGAACGAGGCGTGTCATTATGCGCACTTCTCTTGCCGATGTCCAATAAATTAGCTTGCTTTTTATTCTTTTTTTAAAAATTTTTAAAAGCCTTTTAAAAGTGTATTCTTCTTAAAATCAAATGAAGAAATAATAAAAAAAGAAGTGTACTTTTTCAAACAATACTACTTTGATAATCCATAAAATTCTGAATGCTTTCAGGAAGATTTTTGTGGATGTTCTGAAAACATAAATACAATCTGAAATTATATTTTTACAGTAAAGTAATTGTGTCAATTAGATTATTGGCCGAGATATACTCGATTACAAAATCTTCCGCTTCTTTTTTGTGTTCAACAGAAGTCGAAAATGAGTTGAGATAAAAATCTTCATTTTCATCTGCAATGTGAATAATTTCAGTGTAACCTTTTGTTATTAAAGAACCTTTTAATTTTAGTACTTTAAGCTCATTATCTCTGTCGATTTCCTTCTTTACTCGGAGCTTTATAGTTTTATTCATGGTATTAGTTTTTGGTAATTTAGTAGAGCAAAAAATGCTCTAAAACAAAAAAGAGACTGTCTAGTCTCTTTGTGGAATTAATATATCTTTTATAGAAGCTTATTTAGCTTCTAGCAATTTTTCCAAATATTCGACTTTATCTTTTTCAGCTTGAACCAAACGTTCGTAAAGTTTAATTTGTTGTTCATGGGCTTCAATTAGTTTATCAAGAGGATTGAATGAACAGTGATTTGAATGTGGTGCATTAACAATACCACCACTAATATCGTTGTCGTATATATTGTTAAAATAATTAATCACACCTTCATCAGAAAAGTTTTTAATAGCTTCTACACTTACTCCTAGAGCCTTTGCTACTTCGGCTAACTTTTCATCATCTATAGTCTCACTATTTTCTATTATTGAAACAGCCTGCTGGTTTGTTCCCATAGCCTGTGCTAATGCTTCCTGTTTCATGTCTTTTAGTTCACGAATACGGCTGATTTTTCGCCCTATGTGATTTGGTTTTGTTAATGTACTCATAGCTCAAAGATAATAATTACGAATAAAAAAATAAGGTTTATGTATGATACATAATTTAGTCTTGTATGGTACGGGTTAATTTGATACCGTACCGTACAAGTAATCGCTTACTTGCCTGTGTATTAAACAAAAATACAAATTTTCAGACAAGTATTAACTAAATAATGTAAAATTATGAAAGCAATTGAGAACTCAGGATTACAGACAATTAGTAACATTATTGTTGAAAGTATCAGCACCAGCAGTATTTACTGTTTTGGAGAAAAGAAAAATATTCAGGCATTTCAGAACCCCTTTCAAGAGTTTATATCAGCACAGAAAGAACATACTCATTTCTATCTTATGGTTTTGACAGATGAATATATAATTAATGCTGTTGCGGATATCAGCGATATTATAAAGACCAAAACCGAAGGTCGTTATACCGTAACGCTGTTCTTTTATAAAGCAAAATATGGTAATTATCTCACGCCAAATCAAATCTATTTTTATCATCAGGTTTTAACCAAAGGTTATAAAGTTTATGAACGTGAGAATATGCCCTTAAGTATTTCCTTTGATGGAACTCCCAAACGTAACATTGATTCTACACGTTCGTATTGGAAAAACAGAAATAAAGTTGCAGAAACTTTTTTAAGAAGTGAAAATCAAATTGACTATATGGATACGGGATTTGTTCAGGATTCTATGATGCATATTGCGGTAGAACAAATCTGCTTAGGTCTTATTAATGTATTTTTAGGATATTTCCCCGATCATTTTTCAATGGCATATCTGTTTGATATCTGTGAAATATTCACACCTCTTACCTCTGATGTATTCCCACGAACTACAAGCGAAGATAAAAGACTGTTTGAATTATTAAAAACAAATCCAAGCTCATTGCGCTGGGCTAATATTAAAAAGTCATGTTTGGTAGATACCGAACTTCTGGATAAAAGATGCAGTCTTTTTCATGAAAGAGCCTGCGTAATAGTAGAAGCTGAATTGGAGCGTTTAGAAAATTTAGAACATAAAAAACAGAAATCATGATAAGTGAACTTAAAAACTCGGAAGGTTTTAGAAAATTAGTTGCCAGATATTTCAAAACAATAAAGCCTATAAACAATAAAACGGATATTCACATTGCTGAAATCAGGGTGTTAGGTTATAGTGAACTTGCTTGTATTACCTCGAGCATGCTTAAATTATGTATTCTGGCATTAGAGCAGGATGCGCCTGAAGTTTCAAGAACAGTCAAGAACCCATCTATCGACGTTGCATTAGTATTAGAAATTGTTGCTCAATTGCTTCCTGTACATGAAATTGAGTTTCTGGATGAAATAAATCAAATGTACCTTGATGAAATTGAAAACGAGGAAGAATTACCCAACCAATAGTAACAGTAATAATTTTAATTATGGAAGAAAGTAGAATTAAAACCTTCGAAGAATTAAAACATTTAGCCTCTTATCATTTTAAAATACTCAGACCAGCCCAAAGTGTTTACGAAGGTCATATCCGAGAGATAAAATTTGATGGATATTCCGATATGATTGGTCTTGGGGTAAACCTGATTAGAATCTGCCTTCATATTGTCCAGACTGATGAATTGGATAATAGGGATATATACATCGGATCAGTACTCGAACTTGCCCTGCAATTAATTCCAAGTGCTGAATTAGAATTGCTGGACGAGATTTATAAATTGAAAATATCAGACTCTGAGAACAAGGAATAAAACACCAAAGATACCTCTGAAAAACAAAGCACGTAAAATCACATTTAGATCCTGTTTTCATGGACATATTATGACCATCATTATAATAAAAAAGCATATTATCTTTGTAAAAGACGAAACGAAACCCTTTTTGATAGGTAAATTTTACTTATGATAATCAGTGTTTTAGATTCTATCTTTGTAAAGTAACTATAAGTAAATGCCGTGATTTGTTAGACAATCAATTTTTAACTTCTGCAAAAAAGAGCTGACTTCGGAAGGTGTTTTCAGCTCCCGGCAGGGCAAGTTGTTTTGAGGCACTAATCGAGTTTCGAGTGCCTCAAAACACAACTTGCGATGTTCTGGTGAACATTAGAATCCGCTCTTTCAGGCGGGTTAAATTTAACAGGAAAAACAGCTTTAGGCTGTTTTGTTTTTTTTCAGATTTATAAGTTATTTTATAAAAAAAGCATTTATACAAGCATGTTAGCTTGCAGGAAAGTATATGTACAAGAATGCAGGCAGTCGAACATAAAGGAAAGTATGCAGGCAGGAATGCAGGAATGCAAGAACGCAGGAATGCAGATCCACAAGCACCTGAGTATATAGTAAAGTATATGTGTAGAAATGCAGGTTTGAAAAACAGAGACATTCACCCCTTGTTTATTAATCCTAGCAAAGGAACGACATTCAGCAAAACAGTTTTGCAAAAAACTTTCAGAATGTTGTCAAACAATGCCTTTGAATGCCCCAGCAGGTCAGTTTAACTTAATTCTGCTCCTGTTTTTATTTCTTTATTGGCTAAACTCTAGGAGTCCGTAGTCATTCTTAAAATTATATAAAAGTTCAAAAAATAATAATTGAAAAATAATTATGGAAAGTTTAGAAACACTATTCCGGTCTTTTGAAACCGGTATTCGAAGTAGCAAGGCTGTAAAGCCTAGAGAATACCTCAAAGGTATCGGACTGGAATATTCAGATCTTCGGATCGGTTTTAATTCAGGACAGTTCCATCATCGCAAAACCCTTAAATCCAAAGACCAGTTTGAAAAACTGGGCGTGATTTCTAAAAGTGATGCGGGCGTTCGGGACGATTCCTTTACAGCCTATACCGTCTTTGGACGTTATGGGCTTATTTTTCCTCTTGTAAATCAGGACAACAGCATAGTGAATTATTATGCCCTGCGTTTTGATCTGGACGAGCAGAAACAGGAATACCTGAACAGCGAAGGGATTTATCCCGCCTATCCGCATCCCCTTACCAAGAAATTATACTTAGCACCTACGGTCATTGACTGTGCAAGTTTAATACAGAGTAAGGTACTGGATCAAAGGGAAGCGGTTATTGCCCTGCATGACGGGGAACTGCTGGAACAGCACTTGGAAGTTATTAAATCACTATATGAATTGGAAGCAATAATAATCTTTAAGCGGTGAGAAAATGGAAAAGATCAGATTACAAATGCAGGAGATCAGACCCGATGTGCCACTCTCAATAGTAGAACTTCCCGAGGGGCATAGTCTAAATGATATGTGGGTCAATTATGGAACGGACGGAATATTGAATCTTTTACAAAATGCAAAAACAGAAAAAACGGGCAATGGATTACAGATTGTAAACGGCTACAAAATCAGCTATACAGGCATTGCTGGTATATTTTATGTTGTAGGCAACCTGCCTATGGACTTGGGAAATCTGAGGGTTTCATTACAAATTGTGTCACATACTACACAGAAGAAACACAGGCTGAAAGTTGACCTTTTTGACTTTGGCAGTGTGCAGAGCCAGTGTGGGGAACTCTCCGAAAAACAAGGGTTTGACTTTCAGGAACTCGAAACAGACTTTTTACAGTTAACGGATTTATTGGAACAGCATCGGGAAGCACTCTTTGATGCGGAAATTAACCCTGTAACGGATCGTTATTCCGAAAAAGAACTTACACCGCAGGCTCATGAAAAAGCGGTCGAATTTCTTTCAAAACCGCAATTGCTGGAAAATATAAACAAGCTCTTGGAGCAAAACGGAATTGTAGGGGAAGAACAAAACAGAATGGTGCTTTTCGTGCTCGCATCGAGTTATAAAATGCCGTATTTGATGCATGCCATTGTTCAGGGATCAAGCGGAGAAGGAAAAAGTCATTTGATTAACGGGATTGCCCAGTGTATGCCTCAGGAGGATGTGATGAACATGACCCGTATTACAAGCAAATCACTTTACCATTACAGAGATAAGGAGCTTATCAATAAACTAATTGTGATTCAGGATTTTGACGGACTCGACGAAGAAGCGCAGTATGCTTTTCGTGAAATGCAGTCAGCAAAGTTCCTGACAAGCTCGACCGTGGTCAAAGATATTTTTGGAAACAACAGGGGAAGAATCAAGCAGGTACAGGCGCACTTTGCCAGTATGACAACAACAACCAAAGCGGAGGTATATTATGACAATATGAGCCGTTCGGTAATCTTGGGCGTGGATGAAAGCCAGGCACAGACCATGAGAATCATAGAAAAGCAAAACAAGAAAATCGCAGGAAAAGCAAACAACGAAAACGAGGTTCAGGCAACACAGCTTCTCAGAAATGCCATGCGGGTGCTGAAATCTTATGAAGTGATTAATCCTTTTGCAGATAAACTTATACTTCCCCTTGAAGCCAAGATGCTCAGAAGACTAAACAGCCAGTTTCAAAATTTTGTTTCACAAATTACGATCCTGCACCAGTACCAGAGAAAAACAGACAGCAAAGGCAGGCTGATAGCAACCAAAGAGGATTTAGAATCTGCCGTTGATATTTTCTTTAGTTCCATCATTATCAAAGTGGATGAACTCGATAAAAGTACAAGACAGTTTTTTGAAAACCTCAAAGGCTATGTAAAGAGCCAGAAGAACGGATCGACACACCGTTTTACCAATAGGGAAATGCGCCAGAAACTCAATATCAGCAAAACTTCGGCTTTCAGGTACATGCAGTTATTACAGGAACTCGAATACATACAGGCAATTGAAGGCTCGGTAAACAAGGGTTTTAAATATGTAATAAGTTACTGGGACAATATGGAAAAACTAAAAAGTAAGATCAAGAAAGAACTGAACAGCCAATTGGAACAACTTTAAAATATCAAAAAAGTAAAAAACAAAACAAATAACCAAAAATGGAACGCTACGGAACGCCAATGGAACGCGTGAGCATCAGTGTTTACTGACCATACGATACTGGCGTTCCGTGTTCCAAGGAGTGTGCAAGCGACGACTTTGCAGAATCCGCAACTTAACCTCAAAAAAAATGAAAAACAGGATAGAAAATAAAGAATTTCGAAGGCTCTTGGATGCCTTTGACAGTTTTATAAAAGTTAGGAATTATAAAACAGGCAACAGCAGAATGTACCAAAATACCTTAATCGAATTCTTGCTCTGGCTGGAAGAATACGGAATTAATAACATTAAAGAACTGTCGACTAAAGAATCAATTAAATATTTCGACTATTTAATTGTAAGACCAAAACTCAGAGGGAAAGGTACGCTGTCACAGAAAAGTATCAAATTTCATCTTTTCGTGCAGGGACTGTTTCTAATAAACCTTATGGAAAACAAGGAAATTGAGAACGGTTATTACATTCCCAGTTATGAGGGAGGCACTCAAAATTCAAGAAACACGCTCAGTGTTGAAGAAATAAAAAAGGTATACAAACATGCCGAGAATGAATTGGAACGGGCTTTACTCTCTGTTGCTTACGGATGCGGGCTCAGGCGTTCTGAAATCAGTGCGCTGGACTTAAAAGATGTGAAACTGGCTACCGGAATGATTGTTGTCAGGAGTGGAAAGAATAGCAAAAGGCGTGAAGTTCCCATGAGTGATACGGTTATGGGGTACTTAAAGAAATACATTCAGGAAGAGCGCAGTCAAAGGCTTTCAGGGAAAAGCCAGACTGAAGAAGCTTTTTTTATTAATTCCAAAGGCAGACGAAGTACAGGGGGAAACCTGAATGATATCCTAAAGAAAATGATCGAGCAAACTAAAGATTTTGAACTGATAAAAAAAGATATTACTCTTCACTGCCTCAGACACAGCATTGCAAATCATCTGGCTGAGAATAATGCGGGAATTGATTTTATAAGAGGTTTTCTAGGGCATTCCGATATCAATACAACCTATATCTATGCTATCAAAAATAAGAAACGAAAACCAGTAACAACCTTTTAAGGAATCAGCTATGACAAAACAAACACTAGAGCAGTTCCTGCTCCAAAATTACAGCAGACAGACTGTATCAAGCTATTTGTTTGCGATCAATCACTTTTTGAAATTAAATCCGAAAGCAAAACGGTACAAATACGCAAATGTAGTTAAGTATATGGATGAAATCAGCCTAAAGCAGTCCAATGGTAAATATCGTGTTGTCATTTTATCTGCAATCAAAAAATATTATGATTATTTGGTCATGAGCGGTTACAGGAATGACCATCCATGCAAACGTTTAAATATTAAAGTGAACAGCAATCAGGCGATACAGGTGCAGGATTTATTCAGCAGTTCAGAATTGCAACTGCTCTTGGAAAGGGAAAATCGATACAAGCATTTGGATGTAAGAAATAATGTTTTATTATCACTATTAATTTATCAGGGACTTACAAGCGATGAGCTTATAAGACTTAATGTAAAAGATATTGATCTGGATAATGGGACGGTTTATATTAAAGCTTCCATCAATCTTAATAAGCGGACAATGAATTTAGTTCCCAGACAGATGATCTTGTTTTTCAATTACCTGCAGGAAACCCGATCCCAAATGCTTCGATGTAAAACAGAGAAACTAATTATTACCAAGCTTGGCAAGCCTATTACAGTAGGGGGTATTCATGGGATGATTGATCCGCTCAGGGCATTATTTCCTGATCGCAAACTCAACCCACAAACGATCAGAATGAGTGTGATTTGCAATTGGCTCAATGAGAATAATATTTCTTTGGAAAAGGCTCAGGAACTGGCAGGACATAAATGGCCAGGAACTACCGAAAAATATATTAAAGTGAATAGTTCACACCAACGTGAAATGATCAATCGTTACTTTCCAAGTATCTAAAAATAGTATTTATTAAATTTGAAATTTATTATCTTTGTACTAATGAGTAAAAATCTTTATATAATCGCAGGTTGCAATGGAGCAGGTAAAACAACTGCTTCTTTTACAATACTTCCCGAGATACTAAATTGTAAGGAGTTTGTAAATGCTGATGAAATAGCCAAAGGACTTTCGCCGTTTCAACCGGAAAAGGTGGCTTTTGAAGCGGGAAGAATAATGCTTCACAGAATAAATGAATTATTAGCGAATAACGAAGTGTTTGCCTTTGAAACAACTTTAGCAACGAAAAGCTATAAACAGAAAGTTATTACAGCTCAGGAAAAAGATTATAAAGTTGTACTTTTGTTTTTCTGGCTAAATAATGTTGACCTGGCTATTGAGAGGGTTAAGCTTCGGGTTCAGGATGGCGGGCATAATATTGAAACCGATGTTATTAAGCGACGCTATAAAAATGGAATTACAAATTTATTTGATATATATTTGCCGATAGTTAATGAGGCATTGATTTTTGATAATACAGCTGTAGAAGCTGAATTGATTGCACAGAAAACATTAGGTAACGATATTGAAGTTATAAATAAAATCAAGTTCGATAAACTCAAAAATGACGAATCATGGGAGAACACAAAACAACAACAACAACAACAACAACAACACCGACTCAGAAGAAGATTATAGAAGCAATGGCTAAAGTTGCTGAAAAATTAATTGAGTCTAAAAAGAAAACTAACAGCGATCTAGCTGTCATTCAAGATGGTAAAATTGTAAGAATAAAAGCAAGTTCTTTATAAAATACTAAATTTAACTACCTAAAGCCCTCAGAAATGAGGGCTTTTTTTATGAGCATAAATAAGCGGATTATTTTATTAGGAAAATAACCGAACTAAATCTAATTTCGTATTATAGGAAAATGTAAATGGACGTTCTTTATATGGAGATTTTTGCAAGGGGTTGTTTTATATAAAAAAGGTTTACAGAACCCTATAAGTATAAGTATAATTCGAAAGAGTTGCAGGATGAGTTGGGGCTTAACATGTATGACTATGGAAGCAGACTTTACGACCCAGCAAGAGCAGGTTGGAGTAATATTGACCCATTAACGGAAAAGATGAGAAGATATAGTCCATATAACTATTGTTTTGATAACCCGTTGAGATTTACTGACCCTGATGGAATGGCTCCGAAGGATATTATTGTTGTTGGAACAAAAGAGTATAAACAACAAGTAATGGCAGACCTCCAAAAATTAACTAATCAAAAACTTATATTCAAGACTGGAGCAAATGGACAGGGGAAAATTGAATTTGCTGGGACACCTACAGGAAGTAAAAAGCCAGTTGGAACAGACTTAGTAAGTAAATTAATTGCATCAAAACATGAAACTATAATAAAAGCAAGTAGTGATGGGGATAATCATACCTCTTATACAGATAGAGCAGCTGCAGAAGGGAGAGAAAAAGGTGGTTCTGGAGCGACAGTTGAATATAATCCTAATAATCGTGGTGATGGTGAATCTGGAATAAAAAATGCAGACGGAACGACAGGTAGACCACCGCAAGTTGGATTAGGCCATGAATTAGGTCATGTTGAACAAGGTATAGATGGGAAAGTAACGTCAACCAAGGTAATTGCTACAAATCCAGATGATAATAATGCTAGAACTTATCTTGGACAAGATGAAATTGATGTTAGGAAGAACGTTGATAATCCTATAAGAAAAGAACAAGGTGCAAAACAGAGAGCCCTACCAGTTGTAGAATAAATAAATAAGTAAATAAATATTAATCATGAATATTATTTTAAAAGTATCAGCTATAGCAACATTAATTTTAGCATTAGTTAGTTGCAAACCCTCAAATGAAATTGATAAGGAAAGTTTAAATTCTTTTTTTTCTAAAACCAATTGGGTGGATTTTAATAAGAAGACATTAACCAAAAATAATTTAGGTAATTACCTTAAAGATAAAATTGATTTTTATCAAAGAGAAGATTTTTTTAACCTTATGAAAAATAGAGATTATAATATTTTATATGATGATTTCTATTTAGTAGAAATTGTAAATTTAAAAACAGAGAGAATTATGACAAGAAAAATAATAGCTCTTAATTGTGATAACAAAATCACATATTTATTTTTTAAAAATGCTAGGGAATGTAAGGCTAAGGGGAATTTTTCAGAAGCTCAAATAGACAAGTATAAGTATAAAAAAATAGTTAGCGGAACTAGTAGAGATGGTGATGATTATGTTATAATAACTAAAATTACAGGAAATAAATATTAAAAGGTTTCATGTTTTCAGTAAATAATTTATGATACTATTTCTATTGAAGTCTGAAATGAGAAAATAAAGGCATTAATGATAGCGTAGATTTGTAATCAGTTACTCACAATCTAAATCAATAAAAAAGCCACTTCATTATGGAGTGGCTTTTGGTTTTTATAGAGTTGTTACATTTTTAGAGAAAAAGTGTTAAATTATCAATATTCCCAACCCTTCTCTAAAACGCACTCAGTATCGCTATTAACCGAATTATTATCCTTAAAATTCAATGAGTTACCAAACTTTGAATTGTGCTCAAATGTATATGTTCCGTAACTGCAATCCCCCAATGTTCTATATTTTTTCTCATAAGATTGATTATTCGCAGGTTCCGCTTGAACATTTCCAATAGATAAAGCAACTGGAGTTTGTTCTTCCCACTTATCATCTCCCTTAAGTCCCGTTCCTGTACCGTCAAGAAAAGCAATTTGTTTCCAGCATTTTATTTCTTGCGCTGTTATTTCAAATCTATAATATGTTATAACACCACCACTTTCAACTGTTTCATCATGCCATTTACCAATAATAAACTCTTGAACCTCTTCTGTAGATTGAATGCTAGTTGTGTTGCAGCTTGTCATTCCAATAGCTATAAATAGAAGAAAAAATATTGTTTTTTTCATTTTTTTGTTTTTAAGTTGATTTAAATTCAGACAAACTTAATACTAAATATTCAAATCGGCAAATATGCCGATGTTTTAAAACTTCATTATTCGACTTTTGAATGATGTCAGAAGAATTTTTAAAAAAGCTAGGTCATAATATAAGTGTAAGAGCAAAAGCTAAATTCAAAACCAATTTGGAATTTGCTGATGCATGCGATATAGACGAAACTAGCATTAGAAGGATTTTAAAAGGAAAACAGAATTTTTCCATCAACATCTTTTTAAAAATTTGCAATGCATTAGATATTAAAATGTCAGAATTACTTTCCGAGCTTAATATGTAATGTTGATTCTACAATACTCTCAAGTACTCTTTTTATAACAATTTAAATGTACCAAAAGCCCCAAATCGGGAGGTAAATTAGCCCGTTTCCGCTAGGAAGTCCTGAAATAAAAAGCAAATTAGGATTCAACACCGCACCCCTCCCTCAATCGGCTATTCCAGTACTAAATTCCACGATTTAAAGCCTCAAATTACCTCCCAGCTGTAAGACATGTGTACCTTATTCCTGCCGATACCATCGATGCTTTAAGCGAAAATTCTATATTTTTTGAAATTTCACTGACTAGTGTCTCATTTTGGAACACTGATTTACCCAACCAGAAAAATATTTTTGAAAAAAAAGTGCCAAAAAGCTACACTTTTCAAAGTTTGCTAGTATTTATTGTAAAGATGCTTGATTAACCTCCTTGTATGGAGTTCCTGTATCTAAACAATAATGAGATACTAATCAACCAATAAAAATGAAATATGAGAATTTAAAGAAATTTATAATAACTACAAAATCAAGTAAAAGTACCATTTACAGATTCTATAAAAAGAATGAAGATTTATTCTTAAAAACTAAAATGTCAAATGGCAAGCGATTGTTTCCAGTAGACCACGCAAGATATTTTGATTCTGAAATCATGTTTGATGAGAATAAAATCCTGAGACAGGAAAATAAATCCATGAGGAACCTCATAGACTGCTTAGCAGATAAAGAGAGTTTTCAGCATACGTTCTGGCAGATGGACTGGAGCTTTTTCTTCACGGTTGCCTATAAAGCAGACCGCCAGAAGATGAGCTGTTTTAAGCAGATGCATGGACTTTATGATTATCTGAATGAAAAATATCAGGATTCTACTGAATTGAGAATGTTTTTTACAACGGAACCGTTCACAAATAGAAAAGGTTTTCATAATCACTTTGTTGTACATATTGAAGATAAAAAGCTCCACGAGAAGATTATAAGTGATATTCAGGAGCATTTTAATTATGATAGAGTTGATGTAAGCATTTACGACCGTTATAAAGCAGGATTGTTCTACATGTCCAAAGCTGGTCTAAACGGTGAGGACTGGGATTTTATCAATAATANGAAGATTATAAGTGATATTCAGGAGCATTTTAATTATGATAGAGTTGATGTAAGCATTTACGACCGTTATAAAGCAGGATTGTTCTACATGTCCAAAGCTGGTCTAAACGGTGAGGACTGGGATTTTATCAATAATAGTACAAGCACCACAGAAGATGAGAATTAAACTTAAACTTTCTCAATTGAAAAGAATTCTCAATACGGAACMGCTAAAATTACCTATCAGTTTTAAAATGGAAGATTTTACCGACCAAGAATTTTCAGAGTTTTCACGATTAATACAATCCAAAGAACGAGGYTAACACCTCGTTTTTTTGTGCTCCYCAAATTCAAAAAGYYTGTGAGCCCAGGAAAACCAGGATTTTTCTAGGAAAATCCAAAATAGACCTGGACATTTGTTTCACTTTTTGGCAGAAGTGAAGGTAGAAGTAAAAGCCCAGTAAAATCAAGGGTTCGCAAAGGTTGGTAAAATGACCGCTTTCATTTATATATATTAAGGTAGAAAAGTGAAACTTAAATCAAGCAAAATGGCATTAAAAGGACAAAAGACAACGAGTGATTTTTTAGAGTGGGACAAGATGCAGACCATCGTTTTGAAGCTGGAGCGTGATAATGATTTGAAATTTGCGCTACTTATTGCAACGGGTTCTTACATTGGTCTTAGAATTTCAGACCTTCTTCAACTAAGATGGAATCAGGTTTTGAATCAGGATTACTTCACCGTAACGGAAAAGAAAACCAAAAAGACCAGACGCATCACCATCAATCCAGAATTACAAACCATTGTTGGTCGTTTGTTTGTTCAGCTCCAAGCCAATGAAAATGATTTGATGTTCGTGAACCGTTTTGGTGAAAAGCCGTTCAGTATCCAGTACGTAAACAGCAAACTCAAAGAGATTTTTACCAAATACAAAGTAAAAGGTCAGTATTCAAGCCACTTTATGAGAAAAACGCTCGGTCGCAGGGTCTGGGAAGTAAATAAGTACAGTGACCAAGCTTTACTATTATTATCCCAACTCTTTAATCATGCCAGTGTCTCAACCACTAAAATCTACTTAGGAATTAGAGAACAAGAAATCAGTAACCTATATTTGAGCGTCTAAAAGCATCATTATGACCAAAAAGGAAAGATTTGAGTACTATAAACTGGTAGAGCCAAAACTAAGAGCGGTTTTTATAAGCAACGGATTTACTGCTCCAAGCCAAGAGGAATTCAAAAAACTAGACCTGTCCAAGAAAAACAGAGAAGAGTTTTTGGCTTATTTTAAAGACAGGTGGTTCAACGCTCAGCATTTTGAATCGGAAAAACTTGCTTTGGAGCTTAAGGAAAGTGCAATCCAACTGGAAAAAAGTCTGGGTTCTGATGCAATGAAACATGTTTTAGGTTCAGATGACAGACCTAAACTACAATTACCCAGCAGTTCAGCACTGTTTCAAATCAGCAGGAACATAGATATTGACAAGTTTTACCATCACTTAGAGCATAAACACACTTTTATTGTGGTGCACAAACAAACTGGAGCTGTCACAGGTGGTGCAACTTTAAGCACGCTTTCAATGAGTTATAAAAACGTACTGGAAATCATTAAAAAAGATACCACCCAATTTGAAGTTTTTGAAATTGAAGACCATTCTTTATTCTGTAAGTTATTGGAAGATGGAGACTTTAAAAAAATTAAGATGGAAAAGCTGTTCGAGAATGAAATCTACGAGGTTCCTGATGATTATCCATTATCCACTATTCTGAAAACAATAAACCTATATGAATTTGCCGAGGCTCTTAATGAAGGCAAACCACTGATAAGTTACGATTTCCGTATGCGATGGTACTCTACTTATAAGGATGTAAACGAGTATCATTCCTTCAACGACACCTATAACAATGTTCTGGAACTGGAAGGATATAATCCTATTGACAGGAAAAATGACACAGGATATGTATGGTTCTACGCAGAAAATCCAATTCAAATTCGTCAGGAATTGGTTTTTGGAAACTTCAAAATCTTAAAAAGAATAAAAATTATCGAAAATATTTATACTTTTTTATCTAATGACAACGTGTAAAATGAGTTTTTTACTCATTTACCGCACACCTCTACTCCTTGTGAAACTTGCGAAACTCCTTGATTCGTAGTACATTTGTAAAAGAAATAAAGGCAGAATGAAAAAAGATTATAAGAAACATTTCAATATTCATGACATCGTCAGGCTGGTGCAACATCTTGTAAAAGATGAACAATATGGATATGGTTTTATGCTAATGATTGGGAGTACATTAGGATATAAAATTGGAATGCTATTAGAAATGAAATGGGAAAACTTTGTTGATACCGATGGAAAATGCCTGAGCGAAATCAGAACTGGAATTAGTGAACCCAGACCTGTAACGCTATTTTTGAAAGGTTTTATTGAATACGTTTATCAAAAATCGGATAATCCGTTATTGGATTCAAGTCCTTTTGTTAATCATGAGACAAAGGAAAGATTCAATACCCGAAACCTGAACAGGGAACTCAGGAGAATACAAAAGAAATACGCCTCTGTTGTCGGGATGCCTTACCCACTTGAAACAGATACCATGAGGCGTGTCTTTGGGCTGAGTGTCTGGGACAAATGGCATTATCAAAATGCGGCTCTGGGAGTGCTCAGAAAACATTACGGTCATAATTCGGATAAGATGACCAGAGCGTTTCTCATGATACCTGAAAAGCTCACTACTTACAAGGTAAATGAAGTATACGACTGCTATGACCCTAAATGGAGTTATGAGACTATAGCCCTGTAAAACCACAATTCTAAATCATTAATTATCAACTTAAAAATTCGGTGCAATACCCGAAGCGGGATTTCTATGTCTCAACATCACCTGTCAAACCCTTAAAAATTAAAGCTTATGGAAAATTTAGAAACGTTATTCCAGTCTTTTGAAACTGGTATCAGAAGTGCCAAGGCAGACAAACCAAAAGACTATTTAAAGAACATTGGACTGGATTACGCAGAGTTAAGAATAGGCTTCAATTCTGGACAATTCCACCATAATAAAGACCAAGAGTTCAAGAACAGATTCGAGGCTTTAGGAGTGCTTAAAAAGAGTGATGCAGGTGTGCGTAAAGATACCATGACAGCCTATACCGTCTTTGGAAGATATGGACTTGTTTTTCCACTAACGAACAAAGAAAATGAGATTGTAAACTACTTCGCTTTGCGGTTTGATTTAGATACTCCCAAAGAAGAATATCTCAATAGCGAAGGCATTTACCCAGCTTATCCACACCCGTTGACTAAAAGGCTCTTTATTGCTCCCACGGTAATTGACTCTGCAAGTTTAATGCAGTCTAAAGTATTGGAAAACAGAGACGCAGTAATTGCTCTGCATGATGGTGACTTATTGCCCCAACACCTAGAAGCCATCAAAGAACTGCACGAATTGGAAGAAATAATAATCATTAAACGTTAAGACCATGCAAAACATAAGAACACAAATACAAAATATAAGACCAGAATTGCCCGTAAACATGATTCAGCTCCCAGAGGGTCACAGCATGAATGATATGTGGATGAATTACGGTGCTGATGGAATTGTAGAACTATTGCAAAACCCAGAAGGAGAAAAAACAATTTCAAGTTTAGAAATAATAAATGATTATAAAATCGGATTTAAAGGGAAAACAGGCACTTTTTATGTAATTGGAAGTCTACCGATGGATTTAGGAAATCTTAGGGTTTCAATTCAAATCGTAGAAAAAGACAGCCAGAAGAAACACCGAGTAAAAATTGACCTGTTTGATTTTGCAAATGTGCAAAACCAGTGCACGGAACTAAGCGAGAAACAGGGTTTTGACAGTAATTTATTAGAAGCTGATTTGATGCAGTTCACAGACCTTTTGGAAGAATATAGGGAGACGCTATTCAACGCTGAAATAAACCCTGTAACCGACCAATTTTCAGAAAAGGAACTTACACCGCAAGCAAGTGAAAAAGCAGTGGAATTCCTTTGTAAAGCTCATCTTTTTGAGAATGTGGATAAGCTCTTAGCACAAAGCGGAATTGTGGGTGAAGAAGAAAACAGGATTCTATTATTTGTACTGGCATCGAGCTACAAAATGCCTTATCTAATGCATGGACTCATACAAGGAAGTTCAGGTGAAGGAAAAAGTCACCTCATCAACGCCATAGCTGACTGCATGCCACAGGAGGACGTAATGAACCTGACCAGAATTACCAGCAAATCACTCTATCATTACAGGGATAAAGAGCTGATTAACAAACTGGTTATCATACAGGATTTTGACGGATTGGATGAAGAAGCCCAGTTTGCTTTCAGGGAAATGCAATCAGCTAAATTCCTGACCAGTTCAACGGTGGTGAAGGATATGCAGGGCAATACCAGAGGAAAAATGAAAAAGGTTGAAGCTCATTTTGCCAGCCTTACCGCCACGACCAAAGCAGAGGTTTACTATGATAATATGAGCCGTTCAGTAGTTTTAGGAGTTGATGAAAGTCTGGAACAAACGCTCCGCATTATCAAAGCCCAGAACCTGAAAATATCAGGTGTGAACACAACGGAGAGCGAACAACAGGCAAAACAGCTCCTTAGAAACTCCATGCGGGTTTTAAAGAGTTACGAAGTAGTTAATCCATTTGCAGATAAGCTAATGTTACCATTAGAAGCAAAGATGCTCAGGAGATTAAACAGCCAATTTCAAAACTTTGTTTCCCAAATAACAATCCTGCATCAATATCAACGAAAAACGGATGATAAAGGAAGACTGATAGCCAGCGAAGAAGATGTGAGAAAAGCCGTTGAGATATTCTTTAGTTCCATCATTATAAAAGTGGATGAACTCGATAAAAGCACCAGACAGTTTTTTGAAAATCTTAAAGGATTTGTGAGAAGCCAGACAGGTGGAACAACGCACCGTTTCACAACCCGTGAAATCAGACAGGAACTCAATATGAGTAAAACATCGGCTTTCAAATATGTTCAAACCTTGCAGGAACTGGAATACATACAAGCCGTTGAAGGCTCACCAAACAAAGGGTTTAAGTACGTGATTAGCTATTGGGATAATATGGAAAAACTAAAAGCCAAGATTAAAGAAGAAATGGGCAGACAGTTAGACCAGTTAAAAATCAACTAAAAGAACACGTGAACCTCAGTAATTAAAGGTGATATGATACTGGTGTTCGCAGTTTTACAGAGTTCGCTTAAGGAAAGCTTTAAAATGATGATTTAGAAAACAAAAGAAAGATGAAGAAAACAATACAAACCCCAGCATTTCAAAACCTGCTAAATGAGTTTGACAGCTACGTAAAAGTAAAGAACTACAAGCAGGGAAAAGGCATTATGTACCAGAATGCCGTGGCAGAATTTCTTATCTGGCTGGAAGAATCAGGGGTTACCAAAATAAAAGATGTGACCAGTAGAGAATCGGTCAATTACTTGGAGTACCTAATTACAAGACCCAAAAAACGGGGAAGTGGAACATTAGGCGGTGAAAGTATCAAGTTCCATCTTTTTGTCATGGGATTGTTTATGTTCAATCTGCTGGAGAGCAAACAGATTGAAAACGGATTCTACATTCCGAGTTATTCAGAAAGCAGTGGAAAGCCTCGAAACACTTTGACAGTAGATGAAATCAAAATGTTATATAAGCATTGTGAAAGTGATTTGGAGCGGGCTTTACTATCAGTAGCTTATGGGTGCGGACTTCGAAGGTCGGAAATTGAAGCTTTGAATGTAAGGGATATTCAACTCTCCAAAGGAATGTTAATCGTTAGAGATGGTAAAGGAAGCAAAAGGCGGGAAGTTCCTATGAGCGATATGGTCGTCGAATATCTAAAAAAGTATTCAACTGGAGAGCGTTATCAAAAACTAATAGGTAAAAATCAAATTGAAAATGCATTTTTTATCTACGATAACGGTAAACGAATGAAAGGAGAATACCTCAACCAGACCTTAAAGAAAATGATTGAGCAAACCAGTAATTATGAGATGATTCAGAAAGATATAACCCTGCATTGCCTGCGTCACAGTATTGCTAATCATTTAATGGAAAAGAACGCAGGAATTGATTTTATACGAAGGTTCCTCGGACATTCCGAAATCAACACTACTTACATCTACGCTATCAAAAACAAGAAACAAAAACCAGTAGTAACCTTTTAAATAATCAGCCTATGAGTACATTAACAATTGAACAATTCCTGCACCAAGATTACAGTAAACAGACCGTAGACAGCTATATGTTTGCCATCAACCACTTTTTAAAACTGAACCCTAAAGCCAAGCGATACAAATATAAAAATATCGTTCAGTACATGGAGAAAATCAGCCAACAACAGCCCAATGCTAAATATCGGGTCGTTATTCTATCAGCAATTAAAAAATATTATGATTATCTGGTCATGAGCGAATACAGACAAGACCATCCATGTAAGAAGCTAAATATTAAGGTCAACAGTAATCAGGCAGTTCAGGTTCAGGATTTATTTAGCTCAGAAGAACTTCAACTGCTTTTAACCCGTGAGAATCGATACGAGAATTTGGATACCAGAAACAACGTTCTTTTAAATCTGCTTATTTACCAAGGTTTAACCAGTGATGAAATTATAAGACTCAATGTTCAGGATGTTGATTTGGATGCTGGAATGATTTATATCAAATCTTCTACAAATTTGAACAGGCGAAAACTCCAACTATTAGCCAAACAAATATTATTGTTTTCCAAATACATCAACGAGATTAGACCCAAAATGCTGAGAAGTACAACCGATAAATTAATCATTACCAAACTTGGAAAACCCATCGCAGTAAATAGTATTCACGCCATGATTGAGCCTTTAAAGACATTGTTCCCAGATAAGAACCTCAACCCTAAAACTATTCGAATGAGCGTTATCTGCAATTGGCTTAATGAAAAGAAACTGGCTTTGGAGCATGTACAGGTACTAGCAGGACATAAGTGGCCTGGCACTACTGAAAAATACATCAAGGTTGACAGCCTTCAACAAAGGGAATTGATTAATAGATTTTTTCCGATTTAGGAATGCTCATTTCACACTAAATTTAATTCCTAAAAACCAGTATAAATACGTGTTGTTTGGTGCTTTGTTTTGTAATACTTTTCGATTGAAAATATCATGAAATAAATTAACCTTAAAAAAAATATGCTATGAGTTTTATAAGTGGAACACTTTCCGTAAAATGTAAAAAATGCGGTACTGTAACCGATTTTGATTCGGATGAAGCCGATTTTGAGCCAACTGGCGGTGGTGATGACAGAGGAATGGGTCAGGAAAATGGTTATAGCTGGGAAACTACATTTAATTGCGATAAGTGTGGCAGTGAAATTGAGATTGATTATGAAGTATGGGAATATCCTGTAGGTGCATTTAATAATGATGATGTTAGACTAAGCGGTGCAACTGAAGAAGGAAGATATTCTTATGACTTTCAAGATGAACCAGAACCAGACGAATTTGAATAAAAATATAGAGATATGGAATTAGAAAATATTAGACAGCAATTAATTAGTGAATTAAGATATAGTAGTGAAATTTGGGATGATATTCTTTCAGATACTAATCCTGGGAATTATGGCGTAAATGATTGGGATGTTGAAATTGATGAGTCTCAATTTTACGCAGATGTTCCAAATAGAACTTTTACATTTAAAAATGCTACATTTTCAGGTAGTTTGATTATGGGAGCGAGTAAAGGTGATAGTAGTTTTGATATGAGCTTTAGTAAAACAGCAAATGGAAGTGGTAAATTTGATTTTAAAGATTCGCAGAATGTTCAAATCGATGGAGTTGTAGATGTGGATGTCGACATGGATATTTTTGGTGATGACTAAATCTAACAAAAAAATAAGTTATAAAGCTCTCAATTGAGGGCTTTTTTTATTGATTATAATTAAGAATTTGAATCATTCAATTAGGATATTCGTCAAAGTAAGCATATTTTCGTACATTATAAAAGTTCTTTGATTCGATTTAAATAATTTTTTTTTACCATTAATCGGTAAAAGGAAATTCATAAAACCTTATAAGTATAAGTACAACGGAAAAGAGCTGCAAGACGAGTTAAACCTGAATGTTTACGATTATGGAGCACGTAATTATGACCCTGCTCTTGGTCGTTGGATGAACATTGACCCGTTGGCAGAACAAATGCGCCGTCAAAGTCCTTATAATTATGCTTTTAATAATCCTATCTATTTTATTGATCCCGATGGAATGAGTCCTGAAGAAGGGCCAGGACCAGGTCGTGGTGCTGCAATCATTGCTGCAGGCTTAGGTGGTGCAGGTGCAATAGCAATAGCTGGCGCAGGTCCACAAGGAATTGTTTTAGAGCCAGCAGCTGCTGTAGTTGCTGTTGGTTCTCTTGTAGTTGGTGGTTTAGTAATGATTTGGGATTCCGCAACAAGTCGTGATGAGTCTGCCAGTACACCTGTCTACAGTGCAACCGCTGGTAGCGTAAACAATAAAAGCACTTCAGAGCCTAGTAAAGCAGAAACCGATTCAAACGGAAAAGTGAAAGATGGCAATAATAAGCCTACAAAAAACGAAAGGGCACAAGCGAAAAAAAATAAAAGCAGTACTGATTCGGATTATGGAGTGGTTAATCCGCATACAACACAATCTAATGGT
>NZ_RCZH01000030.1 GCF_006438875.1 Flavobacterium pectinovorum | reverse complement strand
TTTGATATGTAAATACACCAACTTGCCTCTCAGAGGAAAGTCCTGAATTGTAATCTCATCTTGAAAACCCTTTGATACTAATTGAAGATTATTAAACTCTTCTGGAGGTTTAGAATTCTCTTCAAAATAGAGGTGTAATATTTCTTCGCTATTAGTAGATGAAACTACTTCAAAATGTTCTACTAAAAAATCAGGAAGCATAAACTTCAAAAGTTCTATAGGGGTCATATAAAATTCTTAGATTACAAAGTTCTTATTTTATTTTGACATTTCCTCCCCAGGTTTTGAGATTGATCCACAAAAACTTTGTGGCGCATTCGTGGCGCATTTTTAAAGTTCGAAGTTGCGCCACAAAATTTCATCTTAAGTCCCGATATCAAAGGGGTTAAGCACGTTTACATCTTGTTTAAATGAGGTTATAATTCTACATTTACTAATCTAATAAGTTGAATTATGCTAGAGAACAGCTTTGGGTTGATTTTCTTTTTGAAAGCACCCCGACACAATGAGAGTAACATTAGAAGCGTCTATTTCAGGATAACCGTTGACGGAATCCCGAAAGAAGCATCTACCAGACGCCAGTGGGACACTGAGCGCTGGAACAAGAAAACAGAAAGAGCAACAGGCACGAAAGAAGATGCCAAGTCGCTGAACTTTTTTCTGGATTCTCTCACGGCGAAAATCCATGAAGTCAAAGCCGAAATTATGTACACCGGAAAACCCATAACTTCGCAAAAGATTATGGATCATGTCATGGGAAGAATAACTCCCAGAGCAAGGGTGCTGGAAGAATTTCAAAAACACAATGATGAAATGAAAGCCCTGATTGGCAACGGATATACAGAAGCGACACTGGAGAGATTCAATATCACTAAAAATCACGTAACGGCTTTCATTAAATTTAGATACAATACTGGTGATTTTGAATTTGCTGATTTAAATTTTGAATTCATAAAAGACTTTGAATTCTATCTTCGTACCGTAAGGAAGTGCGCAAATAATACCACACTTAAATACATTTCCAATTTCAAGAAAATTGTAATACGAGCCATAGACAAAGAAATCATTATCAAAGATCCATTTAAGAATTTTAAAGGAAAGAAAACTAAAATTGTAAAGAAGCCTATATCTGCAAAAGAATTAGCTGAACTGGAAAAACACGAATTTTCAACGGAAAGACTCAATACCGTGCGTGATATTTTTGTTTTCCAGTGCTACACGGGACTTGCTTACATTGATGCTTTTCAGCTCCAGAAAGCTGACATAAAGGATGGTGTTGACGGAAATCAGTGGATTTTATCTGAAAGACAGAAAACAAATTCTACGGCAAGAATCCCGCTTCTTCCAAAAGCGATCGAAATTCTTGAGAAATATAAAGACCATCCGCTCTGTCTTAAGCGCGGAACTGTACTGCCGGTTTCTTCTAATCAGAAAATGAATGAATACCTTAAAGAAATTGCTACATTATGCGGTTTCCCATTTACCCTGAACACACACATGGCTCGAAGGACATTTGGAAGCACAGTAACATTAAACAATAACGTCCCAATTAATGTAGTAAAGGAAATGCTCGGACATTCATCAGTTAAACAGACAGAATCGTACGCAATCACGGAACAAGCTACAATAGGCCGGGAAATGACACTGCTGAATAAAAAATTAAATCCTGAGAAAATTGAAATTGCACAGGAAGATCTTACTACACTGAGCAGACTGGAGAAAGAAATAGAAATAATTAGAGAGAAATATAATATTTCATCCTCTTAGATTATAATCTCCAAAATAATTTAATACAAAAAAGAAAGAGGTTATCTCATAATTGAGATAACCTCTCTTGATATAATTCAACTTCACTTCTATAACCAGGATGATAAGAAGGCATATATTTAATATAGCCCAAATCCTGAAGCTGTTTAAAATATTTATGATAAGTGGGAAGTGTACTAATATGCGACAATAACATGAGCTTACGGCGGCTGACTTTAATTCTCTGCCTCTCTCCCTGCCTATAGCCCAAAGTTAAAATAGCATTTAAAATAGCCAAATGCCATACGTTGAGCTGCTGATCTTCCATATAAATAGATAAGCAATCTATGACTTGGTGTTCGGTTATATTATTAATTTGATTCATCTTTGAAAAGTTTTAGCAGATCTTCCTTATTGTAGTAGTACGAGCCGAGAACCTTTTTAAATCGGACTTTCTGTGTCATTCTTAGATTTTGAACCGAACCTGCAGAAATATCAAGCAGCTTTCTGACAGCTTTACTTTTTATCCATTCAGACTGTGACGATTGGTTTTTTTCATTATTCTCTTGAATTATAGTTCGCATGCTATCCAATAATAACAAACCAAACTGTCGTAAATCTTCTTTAGTTAAAATTTCTCCCATAACACTATATATCGTTTTGATTTCCTCTTTTTATGTAATAATAACTTTATCAGCCAATTGATATAGCTAAAATAATGTAGTAAGAAACAATTAATCTATCCAGTATCCTGAATGGACTTTTTTGGCTTCTATTGGCTGTTACGTTTTACTTTAATTGACTATCCCTTTGTTACAACGCCAAAATAGAATTCAAACTATGATATTACATTTGCTTTTTCTTTTCGATGAAATATAATAACTGCATTTGGCATAATTAAAACAACAAACATTCGAAGTTCTATTTTTTGAGATAGTTTATTTCAAATTCTTGTGTGAGCTCTATAATCTTTTTCGACAAAACAGCTAATTCGATTGTCTGCTTTTCCAATTTGTAAAGGTGTGCAGAAGCTTGTTTTTCGGAAAAATTACGGTAGAAAATCTTCACTAGCTGATTGTAATTTACACCAACAGCCCTAAACTGACCATATAAAGTAGTCAGGCGCATATAGTAATCCATCGCTGCTTTATCAATCTTAACTGTTTTAATCACTTTTTGAAAAACACACACTTTAATAAAGTGCGCCATTACATGCATACCTGATGTTTCAAAAAGAGTTAGAAAGCGGGCATTTTCTACTTCATTAAGACTGATGGAATAACGGTGGATCGCAGGATCTTTTTTAGGGTGTCTTCCTCCTTTATGGGGATTCCTTTTTTCTTGAATTTCCATGACTCTAATTTCTAATAATTATTTAATACCGAATATATTCTATAATCATTATCAATACTGAAATGTGGAAGTATTTTGCGGTATTTGGCATATTATTTCTTTATACAGATGTTATCTGCGGTCAAGTAAATACACAACATAATACACCAGAATTCACACTATCCCTAGATTAATACTGCGTATAAAATTCAATTATACATTAGAGTCTTTTTACCTGATATTTTCCTTAAAAAAAATAAAAAAAGAAAACAAAGTTACGACGGGCTTTCAGTCTGGCAAAAAGACTTCGGCATAATGCCTTGCTCGTAACTCACAAGACACCCTTCGGGACTTATTCCGATTCCTTTTGGCCTGTCTGTATCCCGTCCTTTTGAGATTGCTTTCTTTTTCTTTTTTCCTTTTTTCTGTTTCTTTTGGAAAAATATCTTTTTTTTTATTGGTAATACTGCACTGCCTGAGCACGTGCTGACCTATATGAATACCTGCATGCTTGATTGCGTGACTGCGTGCAGGCTTGCAGGCAGGAATGAAACCCTGCATACATGCATACATGCACACTTAGATACATGATTGAGTAGATACCTGCACACTTGAATACTAGAATACTTGAATGCCTGCACGCTTGAATGCCTGAATGCAAGAATTATTCAAGACCTGTCTACCTGCATACCTAAATAATTTTATAAGTCCATTATAACCATATCTCAGCCAGCTTTATTAAAATCTTACTTTTATTCATACAGTACTTATAGTTCTCAAATAAAGTACATATAACCTAATATAATAAAAAAGGGCATTAAGCCCTTTTAGATAAAACCATTCCTTAAAAAGTTGTCACCAGACAACGGCAAGTTGTGTTTTGAGATGCTTGAAATGAATTCCGCATCTCAAAACCACTTGCCCTGCCGGGGGCTGAAAAACGCCTCCGAAGTCTGCGTTTTAATTAAATATTACAAATTTTTTCAGTATTCAGCTTTTCTACTCTATAAGTTCACTTATTTACTTACATATTAAATTTGAATGTACTTCCAGATTCTCAATACTCTCAATATCTGATATTCACTAAAGTTATTCAGAGCCTCTAATATTATAACCAAATACCTTTTTTTGGCAATTAGTCCGGAATCAACTAGTCTTTTATTTACGATTGGATATTTGAGAAGTGTAAAATGGATCGTTTTTGATAATAATCATTCAGTGGAATTCATATAATTTAGCACTCACAAACGGTGGTAAATTGAAAATCATTAACGAAACGACTTTATTAAATTAGTGATTTGGTATAACTTTTATCCGTTTTCGACATATGATCGTCCTGATTTAACATGAGTTAATCACTTATTTCATAGAACTTTGTATTACAAACTTTCAATTAAGTCACAATGAAATTTAGCCAACATCATAGTTATATTTTTACAGAAGTAATTTCATTTCTATATGTTATGCTATTTGTATACGCCGCAGTAAGTAAATTATTGGATTTTGAAAATTTTCAGGTTCAACTAGGACAGTCACCGCTGGTTAGTTCATTTGCAGGAATTGTATCATGGGCAGTACCTGTAATAGAACTGCTGATTGCTGGATTAATGATATTTTCTTCAACACGATTCTTGGCGCTGTGGGCTGCATTCAGTTTAATGATAATGTTTACCGCATACATTATCATTATTTTAAATTACAGTCCATTTGTTCCATGTTCCTGTGGAGGAATTTTAGAAAAAATGGGATGGAAGGAGCACTTGATTTTTAATATTGTTTTCATGATCCTGGCCGCAGCAGGTATTCTGATACTGGCCGGTATGGTGCCAAAAGTGCATCTTATTTCAAAACCTGCTGCACTGGCCAGTGCCTTTTCTGTAACACTATTTCTCAGCGTTGGTATCGTTGCTTTACTGTTTGTGCTGTCAGAAGATATGATCCATCATCGCAATAATTTTGTGCGGAGATTTCCCAAACACCCAACTACTGGCAAAAAAACAATCCTGCTTCCAAATGCAGCATATTATATTGCCGGTTTTGACAGAGACCAGGTCTATTTGGGCAATCGGGCTGAACCGCTGGCAGTGACTATTTTTGACACAAGTCTTGTTGAAAAAAAGACAATTCACATTGATCTTCCGAAATATAATTTTTCTTATACCGTGCCGCGTCTTGCTGTAAAGTCTCCCTATTTTTATTTTAGCGACGGGAACGTGCCCTGCATTTTTATTGGAAATACTGTCTCTTGGAAAGCAGAACTTAAAATGTATCGGAAAGCATATTTTTCTATTTTAAAGCCAATTGATAATAAAACAGCAGTTATCCGAGCCATAGATTCTAAAACAAAAAACAATACGCTTGGGCTCTTTGCTTTTAATAGCAATATAGCATTAAAGCTTAATGGATGCCTGCTGCAGAAACAGGTAGACGGTGTATTTGACACCGACGGATCATTGCTTTACAATTCCCAGCTGGATAAAGTAATTTACACTTATGCCTATCGCAATGAATTCCTGATAATTGATTCTAAGCTTGGCCGCCATACTTCCGGACATACCATTGACACGACTTCCCATGCACAGGTTGCGGTTGCCAGCATTAAGTCAAAAAACATCAAGACTCTGGCCAGACAGCCTAAACTGGTGAATAAACTGACTGCGTCTTTTGGCAATTATCTTTTTGTCAACGCCGCTCTCATTGGAAAATACGAACCTGAAATTATGTGGAAACAGGCTTCGATAATAGATGTATATAATCTAAAGGAAAACACCTATGCGTTTAGTTTCTATGTATACAATATAGAAGGACGAACAATGGATGAATTTGTGGTTTTAAACGACAGAATTGTTTCACTCAATGGAAGACATCTCACAATTGAAAAATTAAAAACCAATTATTACAAGCCTTTTTACCCATCAAGATAATATCAGCATTTATGCCTATAAAATACACTGTACAGTCCAGGGGAAGGTCGAAAACCTGAAAAAGAGTAGACCGTTAACATTAAATTTTAATATTATGAATAGTAAAGTTTTAAGACCAGCGCTTTCAATATCAGCAATCGCATTTGCTGTATTTGGAGCCTTTGCATTTTCAGCTGTTCCTGAAAAAGGAAAGATGATAAATGTTTATGGGCATAACCCTTTAGAGGATTGTGATGTTACAACCGTACAATGTAGCACCATACAAAATCCTAATGTTTGTAGAGTTAGTTCTGGAGGACAGCAATTGTTCAATATGAGCAGTCCGACTGAATGTAACGTCGAATTATACAGAAAAATCAATTAACTAATTTTAAAAAAGCAGGAGGTTTTTAATCTCCTGCTTTAGTAATTATAGATTTAAGGGATGCCGTTTGTAAGTGTGTCCTTTTTTTCTTTCAGATAATAATCAAACCAGTTTTTGGTTTTTATTGTCAGGTCTTTTTGCAGTTCAGGGTTGGCAATTGTATGCGCCTCATTCTCATAAAGAATAAAAATATTCCTTTTTCCAAGTCTTCGAAGTGCCATATGAAATTCGGCAGACTGTGTCCAGAAAATAGTCGGATCTTTTTTCCCAGCCCAGCTCAGAAGTGGTGTTGTGCAATTTGCCGCATTGGGAAATGGCGAGTCCTTCTCATAAGCTTTCCAATTATCAAAAGGTGAAAATGGCATGCGTCCCTGCTGCGATTCAAACCGCCATGCATTTGAACGCGGTATGCCAGCTGAATGCACAAAATAGCTACTTATAGTGTTCATAAGTCCCGAACCGCAGACGGCTGCAGCAAAGACATCGGTCTGGGTAATGATAAACGAAGTCTCATAACCTCCAAAGGAATGGCCTATAATTCCAATATGATTTTCCTGAACAATTCCCATCTGTTTTACAATGTCCACCGCACTAAGCACACAATTAAGGGCAGACCTTCCGGGCTCTCCCAATTTATAATGTATATCCGGCAACAGCACCAGATAACCATCCAGAAAATAATTAGACGGCGTGAAACCCATCGGCCCATATTCTGTCGGTATAAGATAATTATTAATTTCCTGGGACTGTTTTTCATATACATGGACAACCATCGGATATTTCTTTCCGTTTATATACCCTGCAGGTTTGTATAGAATCCCCTGAAGATTATTACCGTTTTGATCATCGTAAGTGATCATCTCAGCTGTTCCCCATTTGAATTTAGAGGCATGAGGATTGGATTGGAAGAGCAGTCTGCTTTTCTGTTTTTCTGAAACGGCCATTAATTTTGGGGAATTGAAAGCTGACTGCTGTATGTAAATGTACTGGTCAGTATTCTTTGCTTTTTGCATCCTGCTGCTTCCGCAGTTCCCAAATTCCAATTTTTGTAAAGTGCCATTAGAAGTCCATTTATAATATCCGCTTGATCCATCTTTACCAACTGCCTGTAAAACCAAACCAGACGATAAGTCAAATTTTCTGATCAGAAATTCATCCTCGCTTGGCTTTTTGATAACGGGATATAGATCGAGACAGATTCTATATGTAATCTTATGTTTTCTTCCATTGGTAATCCTTCTCGCTTGTCTTGAACTGACATCAATAATCCAGATATCATACTGATCATAAGATATAAAATATTTCTCATCAGATGACCAGCCTGGACTACCATAAGGAGACGGTGACCCCGCATCGTTTTGAATGCTGTCAATCATAGAGACTTGAAGATCCGCTGTGAGATTAAGGTGCTTCTTTTCATCAATATCGTACGCCTGCCAGTTCCCATTTCGGAAATAATGTATAAAATTTCCTTTGGGAGAGCCGCCTATCACTCCTACTGCTGTTGACTGCTTCTCTAATATCAAATGCTCATTACCTGTTTTAGTATCTTTCAGATACATATCAGCTGGAGCGTAATACTCATATTGCGGTTCATATTTCAACAAATTGTAACACAACGCATTTTTTCGATCAGCAGTAAGTATTGTTTTCGGATTCTCGATTGTTCCGATTTTCAAAATCTCACCGCTTGCAGGTGTCCATACAGCAGTTTTTGGCAATCGATTTGGATCTCCATACATTTTGTTCTGAGTATATTCCAGCGCTGTAGCAGAATCCCAAATTTCATAAGCTTTAGCTTTTTGCTCCTGCTCAGGGCTGATATAATTGAAAAACACACTTTTTCCATCTTCTGAAAACCTCAGCGCAGAACTACCACCATATGTTGTTATATTTTCCATCGATAATATCTCAGTTGTCCTGCTGTCAAGAACAGCATTAGTCCCTAATGCCACATCATGATAAAATATACTGTAATTTTTAGCAGTTTTCGGCTGGTCTTTAATCTCCTGAAGAAAAGAAAGAAATCTACCATTGCTGCTCCAGAATAGCTTTTTTAATCCTGCATCCTCATCCTGTGCAATGGTCTTTTGGGCAAATCCAAGTTTTGGTTTTAAAAGTCGCACTTCATAACCGGTACTAACAGCCAAAATGCCGGAACTACTGATACTGAATTCTAGGACATCATTGAAAATATATTTTTCACGCGTGGACAATGCAATTATCGTCAAATAATCTGATGAATCATTTTTACTTAATACAGCTAAGAAATTTTCTTTACTATTGAATTCGTGGCGAATTGCATCTTTTAAATACATTGTGTTACCAGTTGCAAGGTCATTCAAAGCTAATCCTTTTTCCGGATCTGAAAATGTGAGCCACCTGCCATCACTGCTAAAACGCACATCAGCGCATTTAGGATAAACCAGTTGCTTACCAGATTTAATCTTCTGAACAAATAATGTATCTACGCCGTAATCATAGTGCAGATTATAAGAAAACCATCTGCCGTCTGGAGATATTGTCTCTGCTTGTATGGAGCTCCATTTTGCATAGTCAGCAACTGTTACCTCCCGCTTTTGCTTTTGTCCATAGAGTGTTACCCACATAACTAGCAGCGGTACCCAATATGCAATTTTGAAGAAAAACGCCCGCATTTTAGTAGCCAGAATTTTGTGGCAGCAGATTCTGATTTAACAGCAGTTCTGATTGCGGAAGAGGAAGTATCGTCTGTGTGTCTTCCCATCCCGGTTTTATTGGACTCAGCACAGCTGTTGCCTTTTCAGTACGTTTCAAATCGAACCAGCGGTGTCCCTGTTCTGTAAAAAGTTCATAACGCCGTTCTTTTGCGATTGCTTCCAATAATTCCATTTCTGTATCTGCGGATGTATCTGCCAGACCCGCGCGACGGCGAATTTTGTTCAAGTCCTCCTGAGCAATAGATATATTTGACAGATGGGCATTGGCTTCTGAACGAATCAGGTATTGTTCAGCTAATCGAAACAAAATAGTGTATTCCTGTGAAGAAGCGGTGCCTAAAGGTTGTTTGTATTTGTATGATGAATACCAAGAACCACTAGCATTTGAAACGGTGCGCACCCACTGAATACGACGCAGATCACCAGATTCAAAACTGGCTGTAAATAAAGCAGACAGTGACGGTTTGGAAGGCGGTCCGCTTGAAAAGATAAATGTGCGTGCATCTTTAGTATTAAGCCCGGCTGTTCCCGGATGAAGTGCCCAGATTGTCGCAGTAGACTGGCGCAGAAATTCCTTTGAAATATCATCAAGCCATATGTACTTTGGATCATTAATTACAGCTGTCGCCTTGGCCGCCGCATTGACCCAGTCTTCACGATAAAGGTATATTCTTGCTAGAAAAGCTGAGGCAGCTGCTTTGTTTACTCTGACTCTTTCTTGGGAAGGATATTCAACAGTTAATAATTTTTCAGCTTCAGTTACGTCATCTATAATATTGAGCCATACTTGTTCTTGGGGTGTTTTTAATACTGCTTTATTGGCATTGTAATCAGTAGTTGTAATGTATGGAACATCACCAAAGAGGTTTACCAGATAAAAATGAAGATATCCACGGATAAACAGTGCTTCACCCGATAATCTCGCCTTGTCATTCTCTGTTAATGACTTTGAATTCTGCAGTCCTTCCAGCATCAGATTCACGGCATAGATTTCACTGTAAGTGCTGTTCCATAATCCTGTTATTAAACTGTTTGATGGTGTAATTGTATGGTTATTGAACTGCATAATTTCGATACTTGAGCCTGTGTACTGCATTTCATCAGAGTAGTTTGATAAAAGACTCGACAGCCCGCTCAGCGTGCCTGCAACCATACTGTCTTCTCGAAGACGCGCATAAATGTCGGCCATAGCGGCATCAGCGGTTTTAACGTTTTCAAATACAGCAGGAGTTGTAAGCTGTGATTGAGGCGTATCTACTTCGGTAAAGCCTTCGCAGGCTGTAAGACTGATAAATACAGCTCCAATGATTATTCTTATAGTATTAAATCTTGTTTTCATGTGATGATGATTAAATTAAAAGCCAAGCTGAATACCCATTGTAAACTGTCGCAATGGTGGAAGTGCAGAAGCCGACTGGTTTTCAGGATCAGCTCCACGAAAATCAGTGATAGTTAATAAGTTTTGCCCCTGCAGGTATACCTTTCCTGTAAAGGTCTTTGACCATGCTGATGGTATTGCATACGTAAGTGACACATTCTTGAGTCTTACAAAAGATGCATCACTATATGCTGCATTGCTGTCAATCAGATTGTAATGGGCTTCTAGTAATGTGCCATTCTGGCCAGTAGTGTACTGTTGCGATATTGCATTGATTCCATCTTGGGGGAAGTGATTTCCCATTTCAACAGGCTGATTTACAAATGAGCCGGGTAAGGCTGACGTGTACAGGTAATTCCTTCCGGTCTGCTTTACAAACTGGAATAAAAAATCGAGTGACCAATTTTTATATGTCAGCTGATTATTTAGGCCCCCATAGTATTTTGGAGAAGTATCGACGATTGTCTGACGATCGTCTTGATAGGTTATCTGCCCGTCGCCGTTGAAATCCTCAAAAGTATAGGCACCAGTTTGAGGATCAATACCTATATAATTGAAAACTTTCTTGATAAAAAGTGATTCACCAACTACGAGCTGGTTAGCATAAGTAGAACTTTCAATCCCTGGAAAAGAAACAAGTTTGTTTTTTGGCACTGTAAGGTTTACTGTACTTGTCAAGGAGAAATTCCTGCCTTTCAAATTGGTGGTACGAAGTTCCAGCTCCAACCCGATATTTTCTACAGTCGCATCAAAATTAGATTGGATAAAAGAAAAACCTGTCGTCCCGGGAAGCGGCACCCCGACCAATTGATTGGATGAGCGATTTCGGAACCAAGCAGCAGAAAGGAAGATATTATCCTTTAAGAATCCGAGTTCCAATGCGAGTTCGAATTTTTTATTTGTTTCCCAGCCAAAATCAGGATTATAAAGACGCGAAGGTAAAAGACCTACAGTCCCATCATACAAATAAGGAGAAACCTGATAGGTATCTAGATACTGGTAATCTCCAATCTGGTCATTGCCGGTAATGCCATAACTCCCGCGCAGCTTGCCAAAGCTAAGTATGGAATTGTGCTGTTTGAATATATTTTCATTAGAAAACAACCAAGCTGCTCCAAGAGCGCCAAAATTGGCGAAACGATTATCGGGTCCAAAACGGCTTGAACCATCACGACGCCCCGTAAGGTTCACGATGTATTTTTTGTACCAGTTGATGTTGATTCTCCCAAATAATGCATTATAATTATATTGGGTGACTTCATGATTCAGCACAGTCACCGTATTAGCAGCCGCCAAACTATTAATCAGGGCATCACTTGCAAATCCAAAGGCAGATTGTGCCAGTTTCATCGTTTTTTGGCTCTGGAATGTTGTACCTACCAAGAAATTTAGGTCTATGTCTCTCAATTCTTTTTGATAGCTTAACTGTGGTTCGAAAATATATGATCTCCCAGTACCTGTAGACACAAATAGAGTTGATTCATGTTCACTCGTATCATAGGGGCTGTAAATACTTAGCGGGCTGGTTACGTTTTGGGACAGCCTGGTATCGTTATATCCTATGCTGGTCTTAGCCTGAAGACCCTGAAGCAGATTATAAGACAATACTACATTTGCAATGAGGTTTTGGTTTGTGGTAAGATATGTTCCATTGAGAAATGACAATGGATTGATAAATGTGCCGTTTTCCCAATTCAGACTGCCATCACTGTTATAAAGATCCGGTGCGTTTGGAGCCAGAGTATAAGCACGCGAGGTTAAATCCCTGCCCGGCAGGGCATTTTTATCGCCGGAATAAGCGGCCGAAAAATTAAGCCTGAAGCGCTTATCATCGGACTGGTGTGAAATGTTGCTGTTTATTGAGCCCTTTCCATAGTGAAAATCTCCTGGAAATACTGTTGTTTCTTTATGATAAGTTCCGCTTAACAGGAATTGTGTGTTTTTATTACCGCCTGAAATGGATGTTTGAATACTTTGAATATAAGCCGTGCCTCCGATTAATTCCTTCTGCCAGTCGGTATTGCGATTTTGATCCCAAGTGCCGTTAATATCGTAAGCCCCTTCAGGATATTCAGTAATACCATCATTAGCAAAAGCTTCTGCGCGCATCGACAGATACTGGTTGGTCTGCATTAAATCCATTTTTCTTGCCACTTTGCCGACAGTCGTAAATGCATTTAAATTAAAACGAGTTTCTCCCAATCTTCCTTTTTTTGTTGTGATCAATACCACACCATTTGCCCCACGAGAACCGTAAATTGCTGTTGCATCTGCATCTTTCAGTACCTCGATGCTTTCTATGTCGGATACATTTAAATTATTCAGCGGATTTGTAACACCGGAAATAGCGGATGCAGAAACGGTCAGATCTCCCAACGACTGTGATGAATATGGAACTCCGTTTACAATATACAATGGATCATTGCCGTCTCCGCGAATACTGTTAAGACCGCGGATCTGAATGTTAAATCCGCCGCCCGGCACTCCTGTGTTTTGAGTGATGTTTACTCCTGCCATACGTCCCTGCATTGCCGCTAAAGGATTGTTGACAGGCTGTTTTTCAATATCCGTCGCTTTAATTTTGGCAATGCTCCCTGTGCGTTCACTATCCCTGACAGAATAATAACCTGTATTGACACGAACTTCCTTAAGAGTGGTAGAATCATACTGGAGCGAAATGTCAACTTTTTTCCTTCCCGCAAGAGGAACTAAAGCCGTTTTAAATCCGATGAATGAAACAACTAACGTATCATAAGGAGCAGCAGAAATGGAAAACTGTCCACTGTAATCAGATACTACAGTATTATTGAATTTGTTTTTTACCGTTATTGTAACACCCGGCAAGGGAGAACTTCCATCAGTTACAGTGCCCTCTATCTGATGTTGTTGTAATATTTTAAAAAAATGCCCTTTTGGCTTTGCGGCAAAAGAGGATAAGAAAGACATAGATAGCCAGATAAAAATTAGGCAATAAAGAGCTTTCCTATCCTTGTAAAATGAAAAATTATTCATAATATTGGATTGGTTAGTTAAACGTTGGTTTGATTGACTATGGTCCTCTATACTAGTTTGGTCGCTGACGTAGAGGGCCATTTTTTATTTTATTGCAGCTCTAATTGAGCTTTCAATTTAGATTTGAAGTTTAATTCATTGGCATAATTAGTTTTATAGTTTTAATGGTTTAAAATAAAAGGTCATAATTTTTCAGCCTGTCAATGTTGCAAAGTATAGAATCGATAGGGTAATAATCCGGCACTTCATTTGACTAATTCAAAAGTAATAACAGTAATGGGCCGGGTATAATAAATAATAAATTAACAGCTACATCATATTCAAACTTTTTATAGGTTAAACAATAAGGTCACGTTTCTTTAAAATTTGAGGAGACTGCTTTGAGAAGTTGAGTTATGACCAAAAAAAAGAGGCGTGGAACTCAGCTTATTGTTTCAAAGGTACTTGGCATACCCACCCACAAATAAGTGAGCCCACGCCGTAAGCGTGAGCAATCTACTTATTATCCTGTGGGTTTAAACTGCCAAGTTTTTTGAAACAGGATTCAAAGCGAAAGCTTCAAATGTTTTTATATGAAGAATCGCAAATTTATTTTAAAAATCAAATATAAACAAGTTTTTTATAACTACAAAATTTCATTTGAAAATATTTTTTGTCGTCAAATGAATTTGTCAATTTGAATATGGTTAGATATAAAAATGAAATTGTACTAAAAACTTTAGGTAAAAGACTTAAAGCTGAAAGACTAAAGGCGGAACTAGAGATTGAGGATTTAGCTGCACTGACGGGATTTAGCTATAATACTATTTATAATATTGAAAATGGATTTGAAACATACCTCTCTTATTTTATAGAGGTATGTTTTTCTCTGGGGGTTCATCCGAAGGAAATTATGGATATAGAATTAGATTTAAGCCCTAGATTTTCGTTACCTGCTTCTCGACTAGAAAAATCAAGATTGACAAATAGAATTAACACTTTAATAGAGTCTAGTTATTTTAAAATCGAAAGATCAGCAAGTGACGTTACTGAGAAGCTTAGAAATGATCACAATTTAGATTTTAAGTCAAAAAATGTTTCTGTTATATTAGTTAGGTTTGTTAAAAGCAACGTCCTAAATATAAGCAAAGTTGGAAATAGAAATTTTTATAGTACTAAATAGTAAGACTTTTAGAATAAAAAAAGATGCAGTTGCATCTTTTTTTTTGCTTTCAAATTTAAAAACAGGTATTTCTACGGTAGTCATTTCATTATTAAAGAATTATTTTGCAAATAAAAATGATATTGTTACGGAAAACCGTAAAGTAAGTTCCAAATGGTTCTATAAGTTTGGCAAAGTAAACACAATGCACAAAGCTAAACGAAATTAGATTTACTGAAGTTATACCAAAAAATCTCGCTTCTTTATTCCTAACCTCACAAAGCGCTAGAACTTTGACAGAAATTAACCCACAGAATCTAAAAATATGGCTAAAAATGTAAATCAAGCATTTGAAGAATTTAACAAAGATATTGTTAATCTTATTAAAGAAAACACTGACAATGCTCGAAGTAGCCGAGATTGGTTAATAACTCAACTCTTGAAATTTCCTGAAAATGTAGATAACTTCCCCAATGACTATCCCGAAAAACATTTGAAAATCGGCTCCTTCTCAAGGAATACGAAAATTAGACCACTAGATGATATAGATTTAATGTATTGTCTTGGTGCTGGTGATGCTTATTATAAAGTTGATACGTATGATAATAAAAAATATTATATTCAAACTGAAAATGCTGTTGATAATTTAAAGAATTTATCAAATGACGATAATACATTAAATTCCATCAAAGTAGTTAATAAACTTGTAAAAGCTTTAGAAACAGTTCCTCAATATGCAAATGCAGAAATTAATAGAAACCAAGAAGTTGCAGTACTAAATTTATCCTCATACTCTTGGAGTTACGATATTGTACCTTGCTTTTACACAGTAAATAATTTTTATCTGATGCCAGACGGAAGTGGAAATTGGAAAGCAACAAACCCAGAAAAAGACCAAGAAAATATTAGAAATACAAATATTAATAACGGTGGAAAAGTCTATCAATTAGTAAGAACATTGAAATATTGGAATGCCAACTTCACAAGTCCTAAATTAGGCTCTTATTTATTTGAAATTCTTATTATTAATTTCGTTAAATCAAAAAATACTCAAAATGAATATAACGATATTAATATAAAAGATTTCTTTTATTACTTATATTTAAACATCCGTTATGATGTTCAAGACCCAAAGGGAATTCAAGGTAATATAAACAATTTAACTGTAGAACAAAGAGACAAAATATCTAATAAAGCCAAAAGCTGTTATGATACAGCTGTGATTGCAATTGACTTTGAGATTGAAAAACAAAATCAACAAAAGGCAATTGAAAATTGGAAAATAATTTTTGGAGATAAATTCCCTTCCTATGAATGAATACTACAATCCATTACGCGAATCATTTAAATTAGCAAAGAAAATTGATTCAATAGCTTTTAAAATTTTGATTCTATCTGCTATACTAACATTACTCAATTTTATTTTTAACAAATACATTATTGGCCTAAAAGAATGGGCTGAAATTTTGAGCAATGCAAATACAGTTATAATAGTTTTGTTTGCAATTCTTAAATTTGCTGTAAGTTATATAATATTTCATACTTCATTTGACAAACGTTCTGACTTTGTTGATAACTCTTTTGGGACAAACTATTCTTCTAACAAATCAAACAAATATTATAATAATGATACTATTGAAAATGGAATTTTAAGAATGGGAGCAAATAGCTTCGAAAGTTGTTACTTCACATATAATTTAGCAATTAAAGAACTTAAAGATAAATGGGTTATAAATTTACTTGTAGCTATTATAGTTTTATCGCTCGCTGTGCAAGGATATAATACTATATTGGCAATGGTATTACAACTAACTTTGCCAATATACTTAATTTCTGATGCCGTTAATCACTCAATTTTTTGTCTGCGGGTTAAGAACATTTTAGACAGTTTTTGTAGACTTTACAATGATTTGAAAGAAGAAGAAATTACTACTAAAAAAGAGCCCGAAATTATTTTGACCGTACTTAATTACGAAACAACGTTATCTACTTTTAATCTATTGATAAGTGAATCATTATACAATAAGTACAATCCTCATTTATCAGAGCAATGGGAAAAATTAAAAGAACAATATAAATTAAAATAACTTCTGCCAACAAATGTTTTTTGGCTATTAAATGAAAAAATAATAATTCATTCTTGTAAGAAACATTATGATGATAAGTAATTTAAATTTTTATATATTTTCTTAATGGAGGTTAGTTCTTCATAGTTAGTGATTGTAGATTTCGAAGTAACCTTTTTCAATGCTTAAAAGAAATGCAATATATCAACCAGCAAAACCAAAATTTTGAAATCGCAAATAGCTTTCTAACAACATTAATTGATAATTTTTAAAAAACGAATAAATATGGCATTTACAGTAGATTCATTAGTAAGGATTTCAGCCGCATGAGGCGGACTAATTATTGATAGTAAAGGCTTCACAGTTGACAGTTTAGTAAGAATTGCCGCTGCAACAAAAGCAAAAGGAGCAAAACTTACTATTTTAAACATTTCTGGCTTAACTGTTGACTCTTTGGTTAGAATAGGCGCAGCTGGAGACGGAAATGTGATATTTGACACGACTAAATAAATGCCAGCCGCTAATACCTACTACAACAGATTTGGGTGATTGGCTTAATGGAAAGTTGGTTTTGTTTCTGGGATGATTTGGCAAACCCAAAAAATAGGCTTAATTTAAATCCAAACCCGCTGTAATAACAAAACGCTATTTGTAATTATGAATAAAACTCTTTAACAAATAATAAATTCAAGAGAAGATATTTCAGATTATCTTTTTCATTTTAGTAAAGGTAAAAACGCGTTAGAAACCTTAACTAAAATTTATAATGATCGTAAACTGACAGATGTAAATAAAAAAGGTGTAATATGGTCGTACATCCAAAATTCTTTTAATGCATAGTTCTTGAGTTTACTTTTTATATCTAAAGATATATTTACGGATTTCCGTATAATTGTTAATCATAAATATCTAAATTTTGCAATTAATTTCGAAATAAAAAAACTGAATTTATATCGTTCAAGTACTTTTAAACTTTAAATGATATTTGCTTAATAATTCCAATAAAGCACTAAAAGAAAGCGACATGATATTACAACAGAAAACACTTGAAAAATTGAGAGGTCTAATCAATGAGGAAACCGAATATAGAACAGGCCCAAAACTAGTTACGTTTTTCAATAATTTAGGTTTTAACGATTCTTATGGTGAAGGTTTTCCATCCAGATGGAAATTCACTGATGAAAAACTAAATAAAATTAATGGAACACCAGAATTGGATAAATGCATTATTCAACTCTTTGCTCCAGTAAATTTCATTGGAAACTTTAGCAGCCTTGATAAAATGATTGATGATTTTAATAAATTTCTTGTTTTTGATAGTTGGAAAGTAATACGCTATGGAGCTACTATAAGTTTTGGTAAAGCCGACAAAATAATTTTTGAAGAAACAAATTCAAAAGCAAATTCAGTAGAAGATGATTTTCTAAAAAAAGAATTCGATGAATTAGGATTAGATACATTGAATTTAGATGCTTCACTTACAGAAACTCTTACTCTCAGGATTTCAGAAATCAAAAAATGCCTGAGTGTAGAAGCTCCTCTTTCTGTTATATTTTTATGCGGAAGCACCTTGGAAGGATTATTAACTGGTTTAGCTAATAAAAATATTGGTCTTTACAACATGGCAATTAGTGCTCCCAAAAAAGATGGACGGGTAAAAAGTCATCATGAGTGGACACTGTCCAATTTAATAGATGTTTCTTGTGAAGTTGGATACATTAAAGAAGACGTTAAAAAATTCAGTCATTCTCTTAGAGATTTCCGCAATTATATACATCCTAACGAACAGGTGAGAAATCGTTTTAATCCAGATCATCATACCTCTACGATTTCTTGGCAGGTCCTTAAAGTTGCTATACATCAAATTAGTCAAAAAACAAATCGTACTCCCCTTTCCTAAATGTTTTAAAAGTTTAAAAACATTGTCTTTCTCTTTTTGTAGTGTTTTATTTAATAACTTAGGAAACTTAATTATCTTAATATATGTCTGAATCAATTCTACCTAAATTGGAAGCATCTCGTAAAGAACTTTTAGATCTAGGAATGCGTAATACATTACTTAACTATAAGACATCCAAAGTTAAAGGCTTACAAATTGTACAAGAACAATCTTCATCGATATATGATATCTTAGTCAGGCAGAATAAAGCTATGACTTTTTTAGGACGCCCAGGCAAAGATGAAGATGATGAATTATTTGAACTTCCGGAACTTACCGAACCGGAAATACAAGATGCTTATAATGATACCAGATTACAGACCAATGAAACAGAAGCCAAGCTTCAGACTAAAATACTAAATACTTATTATTTTGCTAGAACAAGCATTGAAGAGCAGGGTGTCAACATGTTATATCTTGCATTAGGAACGCTAAATTGGTATGAAAAAGGAAATACTGACGATACAAGAAAAGCACCATTAATTTTACTTCCCGTCGTGCTTGAGCGTTCCAGTGCAAATGAACGTTTTCGTTTAAGGTACAGTGGTACTGAAATCGGACCAAATCTATCATTGCAGGCAAAAATGCTGGTAGATTACAACATCACTATTCCTGATCTCCCGGAAGAAGAAGAACTAGATCTTAAAACATATTACAGTATTATAAAAGAACGGATCAGCCATATTGAAAATTGGAAAATTGAAGAGGATGCCATAGAATTAGGATTCTTTTCTTTTGGTAAATTTATGATTTATCATGATTTAGACAGTGAAAAATGGCCAGAAGATAAAAAACCATTCAACCATAGTATTTTAAAATCTTTATTTGATACTGGATTTAATGAACCTCAACCATCAATTGGTGAAGAACATCATCTTGATAATGATACGAATGCTGATGAGCTTATGCAAGTCGTAGATGCCGACAGTTCACAAGTTATTGCAATGCTTGCTGTACATGAAGGGCGCAACATGGTAATACAAGGCCCTCCAGGAACAGGAAAATCACAAACAATTACAAATCTTATAGCAAATGCTGTCGGAAATGGAAAAAAAGTGCTTTTTGTTGCTGAAAAAATGGCCGCATTAGAAGTTGTTAAACGACGATTAGACAGTGTTAACTTAGGAGAAGCATGCTTAGAATTACATAGCCACAAAGCAAACAAAAGAGAATTACATAATGAATTAAAACGAATACTTGATTTAGGCAGGCCAACAATGACTCGTTTAGAAGAAGAAATTAGATTTCTTCATCCTATGATAAACGAACTTAATCAATATTGTACTTCAGTAAATTCTGAAATTTCAAAAAGTGGTTACTCAGCACAAGAAGTGATGGGAAATTTACTAAAAATAACAACTCATAATAAAGATTATAAATTTCCTAAAATACACGTTGAAAATATTAGCATATGGGATTCTATAAAGATTAAAGAGGTTGAACAGCTGGCTGAAAAAATACAGGTAAGACTAGAAAAAATTGGACAACCTGAGAACTTGCTGTTTTATGGAACTGATCTAAAAATTTTCCTCCCAATAGATGAGGAAACCTCCAAAGAATTATTACAAATTGTAATTAAAGATACAAATGAGGTAATAACTCTTATTACTTCCATTTCAAATTATGTTGAAATTAATCCGTCAACAGAAATAGATGATGTTAAGCTATTATTAAAAACTATAAAAACTGCATCTGAGAATCCAGGCCTCACATCCATGAATTTAACCGATTCTGCTTGGCTCAATAATCAAGCTGATATTGCCGAATTATTAGAAACTGGAATTCGACTACAGGAGCTACATACACAATACGATAATTTAGTTATTCCAGAAGCTTGGGATTATGATCTGCTTGAAATCAGGCAAAATTTAATTGTACATGGCAGTAAGTGGTATAAATTTTTAATAGGAGATTATAAAAATAGTGTAAAAAAATTGTCGGCACTTCTCACAACTCCTATTCCTTCAGATTTAATCATAAAATTAGAGTATGTTAATGCTTTAATGGAAGGAAAGCGTCTTACAGCCTCTCTCCTATCTTTAGAACCTTTAGCGCAAAAACTATTTGATAGCAGATATCAAAAGAAACGAACAGATTGGGAAACTGTTAAAAAAGCAGTTCAATACCTACAAGGGGTACACCTCCTTATTCAGGATGACGTAATATCAAACACGTTTCTATCCTTTCTTAGCAAAAATCAGGAGTCTTCTGTTGCGACTGACTTTTTAATTAATTTAGAGAATGCTTTAGAAAAACAAAATATTTCATTAAAGTCACTTTTAGAAAAACTGGATTTAAAAGATAATCAAATACTAAATACAAGTTTGGCCAAACAGCAAGGCTTAATAAAAAAATGGTTCGAAAACCTACCTGAGATTTATCAGGCGGTATCTTGGAACGTAATGAAAGAAGAGATTGAAAGAAATGGAGCCGATTATTTGATTAGAGCAGTTTATAACTGGTCCGACGCTGCTTTGCATTTAAAAACAGCTGTACAAAAAACTTGGTATGAACATTTGATTGAGCAGGCAATGACTAATAGTGTAGAGCTTCGAAAATTTGAAAGATCAAGTCATGAGGAAGTCATTGAAAAATTTAAACGACTCGATGTACTTAATCAGTTCTATAATCGCGCCAAAGTTGCTCTTAAACATTGGGAAAGTTTACCAAAACAGGAAGGTGGCGGACAAATTAATGTACTTAAAAGCGAATTCAACCGCAAAGCCAGACATATGCCGATTAGGAAACTTATGCAGGAAGCAGGACTGGCAATTCAAGCAATTAAACCTGTTATAATGATGAGTCCAATGTCAATTGCAAATTTTCTCCCTCCAAATAGTATTGATTTCGATCTGGTTATTTTTGATGAAGCCAGCCAAGTACGTCCTGTTGATGCTTTGGGTGCTATTTTACGAGGAAGACAAGTAGTTGTTGTTGGGGATACAAAACAAATGCCTCCAACAAGTTTTTTTGACAAACTAAATACCGATATTGAAGATGAAGAAAACGTAACTGCTGATATGCAGAGCATCCTTGGAATGTGTGATGCTCAAGGTGCTCCTCAACGTATGCTGCGCTGGCATTATCGCAGTAGACATGAATCCTTAATTAATTTGTCAAACCAGGAGTTTTACGAAAATAAATTAATAATTTTTCCAAGTCCCGGATCTAAAAGCAAAATGGGTTTAGCATTTAATCACCTGCCAGATACTTATTATGACAAAGGTAAAACACGCACCAACCCTAAAGAAGCTGAAAAAGTTGCTGATGCTATTATTAACCATGCTCTAAATAATTCGAAGCTAAGTCTCGGCGTTGTTGCTTTTAGCACTGCGCAAATGCAGGCTATTCAAAATGCACTTGAAGTAAAAAGAAGAAAAAATCCTGAAGTTGAAAGTTTCTTTAGGAGCCACCCTACTGAACCTCTTTTTATCAAAAATCTTGAAAATGTTCAAGGAGATGAACGAGATGTCATTTTTATTAGTATTGGTTATGGAAGAACTGAAGACGGTAAAGTACCTATGAGTTTTGGACCTCTAAATAATGAAGGTGGTGAACGAAGACTAAATGTTTTAATTACAAGGGCAAAAAGCAGATGTGAAGTATTCACAAATATTACAGCCAGTGATATGAATCCTGGACCAAATGCAAAATTTGGTATTCGAGCATTAAAAAGTTTTCTTTATTATGCACAGCACGGGAAGTTTGAAAGCGACAAGGAAGAAATAATAACTAAACCCCAGCCATTTGAGGAAATTATTGCCCAAAGTCTTCGCGATAATGGTTATATCGTGAGAGAAAAAGTCGGCTCTGCAGGATTTTATATTGACTTGGCAATAGTGGATAACGATAATCCTGGAAGATATATTCTTGGAATATGCTGCGACGGAAAGTCTTATGAAACTGCAAAATCAGCTAGGGATCGAGATAGATTAAGAACTATAGTCCTTGAAGGCATGGGCTGGAAATTATTTAATGTATGGAGCACTGATTGGTTCCGCAATCCCCAAGGAGAGCTAAGACTTTTAATAGAAACTATAGAAAATGCTAAAAATCAAGTTGAACATAATGATGCACTTGAAGAAGAATTAATGGAAGATTTAAAAAATCTTGTCCGAGAAGAGCGTGAAGAAATTGATAATTCAATCCCCCGCTATATAAAAGCTTCTCTTCCTATTGAGGTTTGCCATCAAGAAATTCATACTTATTCCCTTGGAAAACTTGGAGCATGGATACATGAAGTCGTAAAAGTAGAAAGTCCTGTTCATTTTGAAGAAATGGCTCGTCGAATTGCAGATGCAAATGGCATTTCAAAAATAGGAAGCCGTGTCAGAGCATCTATTACAGATGCAGTAAATTATGCTATTAGAACTGGCTTAATTAAAAAGAAAGATGAATTTCTTTGGCATTTTGAAGATCATTTACCAATAATAAGAGATAGAAGTTTACTTAGTCCAAATTCAAAAAAATTAAGTCTTATTTCTGATGAAGAGATGAACTTGGCAATCATTAAAGTTGTTGAAAGTTCTATCGCTATTCAGCCAGATAATGCTGTTATCTTAATTGCGAAACTTTTCGGATTTGCAAGAGTTACAGAAGATATGCGCAACCATATATTAAAATCCATCAAAAAAGCAGTCAAATCTGAAATTGTAAAAAAAGATGGAGAGTTTTTAAAATTGTTATAACGATTAGTTTAAATCTTAAAAATAAATGCAAAGATTACTCGAATCATATAAAACATTACTCCATTTAGGAACGCAAATGGTATTCTTTAACGAAGTCTATAAAACGTACAGAGATAATGAAGATTATTTAAACAAAGTAAAATTTGAGAATCATTATGCTGGATTACCCTTAGCAAAAGTTATCTCAGGTTCACTTCAAAATTATTCCCATATAATTGCTTGCTCATTTATTGACGAATACAATAAAGAATTTTCAATAGCTACAAACCCTGAATTTTCGAATAGAATAAAAAGATTAAAACAAATTACTAAACCTGCAATGAAGCGATTGAACTCTTGGTCTGATTTTAAGAACTACAGGAATTATATATTAGCTCATAATTATAGAATAGGAGATAAATCAATTTTTGCATCTGACTTTAAACCAATACTTTTTAATATTCCTCACACTAATGCCGAAACAGTTTTAGTTGTTGAGTTAATAAAAATTATTACAACATGTATAAATTATGAATTTCCTGAATTATTAAACGAATCTGATTTGGATGAAAATCTATTATCAAAAATGAAATTCAATTATCCGAATATAAATGTTGAAAAAGAAATCGAGGAAATATGGAACCAAATAAATGTAATAAGATATAGTTAAAACATTCTTACAATTTATAGTTCTGTTACAAATTTATAATCTTAATATCTTTTAATTTGATAAAAAGGTATCTATGAGAATAATATAAATATACCGAGTATTAAAACAAAACGGAATGACAAAAGACAATCAAATTTCGAAAATCATCATTGAACAACTTAATACAGTAGAGTTAAAAGAAAAATATTTAAACTTATTAAGTTCTAGAATTGACGAGAATAGAAAAACTTTAAATTCACTGTTGATAGTTATGGTTTTAACATCTTGTGCTTTTCCATTAATTGTCGAAACAAAAATTAGTGAAATTGCAGTGGGGCCATTTAAACTTCGTGATAATTTATTTGCTATTTCAATAATACCTTCAATCTTTTCCTATAGCTATTACAAATATGCAGCAATATGGACTGAAGTAATTGAGCAAAAATTCATTCTAAAAAATCTAACATCCAAAATATTCTCGATCAAAGAAAACTCTTATTTAAATGAAAGACTTAAACCATTTTCATTCGCTGATCATATTATAGATCATAGCACAAGAGTTAAATCTAAAAATTGGGGATGCTTTTTAGGTCTTTTCTGGATTCCAACAATAATCGGATTAGTTTTTTTTCCTTTCTTATTTGAATATTACGCTGTAAAAACATTGTATTATAAAAAGGGATTAAATGATATTATTAATTGGGTATTTTTTCTAACACCAATAATAACTGGGATATTTACCATTTTAATATATTATCAGGCAGGTAAAAAGTTAGATGAAACAAGAAAAACAGAAGAGTAAAAGTACTTCAATTTTATTCATATTTGCTAAAAATTATAGAGAGCTTTAATTATAAAAGGTGAAAATTAAAAAGAATATTATATCAGCTTTTTTCAAAGACAATTATATAAATTATCATAATAGATAATAAATAATATATTTATATGTCCAAAAATTTCATAAGATTGGTCTGGACAATTTTCTACTAGTTAATCTTGAAAAATTGGAACAGATCAGTATAGTAAATTACAGTCAGAACCTGTAAATAGAATTTAACATAAGAATGCTTATTATAATTAATATCCATAAAATTATCCTGATTTAAAAATTGAAAAGATTAATAAATATCCTTTGCCCACATAGTAGGGGATGCACTTTTGGGATTTAACATTATAACTTGATTTAAATTAAAAACTTAAGACCTATTTTAAAATTAGAAGAAGCCGAAGAACTCAGAGTATTTTTAATCGATTAGCTCATAAAGTATGGTTTTTCCTCTATTGTTGAGGAAAGTCCATTCCCAAATGCTTTTAATAAACGCTGGTTGGTTAGCGAGTTAATCGAAATAAAAAATGTTATATTTGAAATGCTAAAGACCACCGCATTTTATTTTTTTTTAAAATTGCCATGTCTTCCTAGAATCTATTAAAAAAACAGGGACAGAACTCAATTGCAGATGGTTCGGTTTTAAAAAGAAATCTTTATGCCTTTAGTTACCTATGAACAGCCATTTGTTGCTTCCTTACTAGATGAGAACAAACCGATGTCTCCAGCCAATAAGTCTTTTCCATATAATCAGATAGCGGATCCCCGCCGTTTTGAACAGCTGTTATACTCCTTATACAGCATTCGCATAGGAGAAAGTAACTTTGAAAAGTTTGACACTATTAGTTTAATGTCAGGAGTGAGCGAGAAAGGACGTGACTGCGCTTTGTTTACATGCGGAAAAAGTACTGGACTTATTCAATGCAAAAAGCATAGCTCTAATCTTTCCATTGCCGCATTCGGAGAAGAGATTACAAAATTTGTGCTTTATAGTTTACTAGAACCCACCCTTATTGATGACCCTGATAATTTTACTTATTACATTGCCGTGTCCTCCGGATTTGTGTCAGCATGCAGTGATTTCATTGATAATTTTAACCAAAAGGTTATCCAGGAGCAGCAGGAGCTTCAAAACTGGATTACAAGTAATTTAAAAAAGCCGACCCTTCAGGAGCTAAAACCTCAGCAGAATTCTCTGCTCTCCACGCTGCTGGATATTTTTTCGAGAATAAAAGTTAAAAAAATAGGCCCTTCTGATCTGGACTCGCTCCTAACGCTTCCTTCATGCTGCCATTTAATAAATTCTTTCTTTGAAGTCCGCACAGTCTTAAATGAGCAGGCCTCAGAAAAGGTTATCAATTACCTTGACAGAACCCTTGATGAGCCCAAAATAAAAGCTGCGCTGAAAAAAAGCTCTGCAGCTTTATCTTTGGAAAAAAACCATCTTGAGGAGGTAGCTGATTCCCACATTGAAAGAAATGAAACCCAGGCTCTTCTGAATTGGATAACTGAAGACTGCACTAGGGACGATAAAGGCAGACATTTGAATATTTGCCTTCTTGCAGGAAATGCGGGAATGGGAAAAACAGTTATTTTAAAAGATTTATACGACCAGCTTATTGAAGATGGAATTCCGGTTATGGGCCTTAAAGCGGACAGACTGGTAAGTGCCAGTATTGTCGAACTCCAGCATAAAATCGGACTGACAGTCCCAGTGTTGGATTTTATCGAACAGTGTAAAGAAAAATACCCAAAAACAGTAATCTTAATCGATCAGATTGATGCGCTTTCTCAGGCAATGTCTGCAGACCGCAATTACCTTCGGGTTTTTAAAAACATAATTGATTCCTATACTTATGACACCAACATAAGGATTGTGATCTCTGTTAGGATTTTTGATCTGCACTATGATCCTTCATTAAGAATTTACAAGCATTTAAAAACAGTCAATACTGAACTTTTTACTGAAGAGCAAGTAAAAAGCTTACTGGACAGAGCCGGCATTATATATACTGGACTATCCAATAAACTTTTACAGCTTTTAAGAACACCAAACCACATTAATATATTTACCCGACTGCCCTCAGCGGTAAAGTCAGGTAACTCGATTAAAAACCTTCAGGATCTGTACGCTGAACTTTACAAACTTAAAGTACTCTCGGTAGATGCCTCTGTACCTGTGCAACCGGCCGAATTAAAAAAAGTGCTTTTTAAAATCGCGGCAAAAATGTTTGACAGTCAAAGTATAACTGTCAGCGAACTGCAGTTTGAGGACTACAAAAAGCAACTAAATTATCTTGAAAGCGAACGGTTAATCAAAATTGAGGATGCACAGATACAGTTTTTCCACCAGACTTTTTACGATTTTATTTTCGCTAAACGATTTGTCGAAAAATCATTGAGCCTCTATAAATATATTCATAAAGAAGATCAGTCAATTTTTATCAGATCCGCCGTAAAAATGATATTTAATTACTTAAGGCAGTATGCCCCTGATATCTTTATTGATGAACTTCGAAAGATTTTTTGGGATAAAAAAATCTTTTTCCATATCAAGCAATTGTGCTTCTCCCTACTACTTTTTCTGGAAGATGCCAACACTGAAGAAAAAACACTGGCATCACAAATAATGCTCGAAAATACCGATTTTGAGCTTCTATTCTTCGAACACAGCAGATCCGAAAAGTGGTTTGAACTTGCTTTGGAAAAAAATATAATAAACAGTTTTTTAAATGCCCTGAGACAGACAGATTCCACACAGATCAATGAAGAACGAAATAAAATCTACCAGCATTATGTTTCAGATTTTCTGCAGTCCTATCTTGAAAAAAATAATGCTGATGCGTGGGCATATATTTTGAAACTAAACAATGCTTACATCAAAGAGACTATCCTTAGCAGATTAAAAAACTGGAAAGACCATAATGCTTTTAAGCTTCTGGAGCAGTGCACTGATTTTTACAATAATGATCCCTTCGGCTATTTTCTTGCCATGGATAAAATCGCTGAAATTAATCCTAAATACTGCCTAAAAATTCTTAAGGAAAGATTTCTTAGAAAAGAATGGATGGAGACAGCAAGGCAGACCGATCATCAAGAAAAAAAAGTATTCAAGACTTTATCGAAACATATTCCCGAAAAAATCGTTGATTTACTGCTTCCTATGCTTATTAGGGAATTAGAAGCAAATAAGCATTCTAATTCTGAATTATATGATGATTATTTTTATTCTGATGTTAACCTTAGAAGTGATAATGAGTTACATGACAAAGGATATTATTACTGGCTTTTGGCACGCTGTCTACGCCAAACAGCAAAGAAGCATTATTCAATGTTCTTAGGATTTGCCCAAGAGCACCGAAATTCGGAATTTGAAGCTGTGCTGCGACTTTTGGTACATGCCCTGAGCGGTTCTGAAAATACCTATCTAGACGAAATTTTTAAGCTTTTTAAGCATTTTTACAATATTAAAAGATTCATGACCTCTAGTGATCTGGGTGTCGAGTATCGTGACTTATTGCAAAAAAGTCTTCCTTTGTTCAGCCAGATACAGCTGAAGGAAATTACAGCAATGATCACGAGTCTTAAAATCCCGGCAGAGGCAGCAGTTTACGGGGACCGGACTAAATATCTGAATATTGGCCATACCAAGCATGTGCTGCTGCAGCGTTTTCCGGATGAAATGATTGACCAGAATAAAGAACTTAGAATATTAAGACTTGAATTAAACCGGAAATTTAAACCCTACAAAGAAACATATCGTTCCCATAATCTATTGGCAGGTGTCGTGCACAGGCCATTGACAGATATCGCGTACGAGAGGATGTCTGCTGTACAATGGATAAAATCCTTTAAAAAATATAACTCCGAGAGAGAACCTTTTCAAGGCGATTCAAGAAAAGGCGGACTTTACGAACACGTCAGGGCTTTTAAAGATTTTGCAAAAAAGTACCCTACCCAGGAAAAAGCGCAGATTATTGAAAAAGTAATCCAGGATGGTGAAATCAATCTGGAATATGCCCTATATGGACTTGAAGGTCTATGCGAAGCTAAATTTGACGCCGAAAAAATCCATCAATTGTTCAAAAAAATTATGCCGTCCAGAGAAAAATTCCTGGATAAATATTCATTTTTGAATATTGCTTATTACCTTTTAAAATCCAATATTGAAGATGCAGAAATATTGGATTATGTAATTTTAACCGGAAAGGCTGTTGAAGGAAAAAAAATAGACTATTCAAAATATGCCGAAACTTCTACCAGGGGTCTATTAACAGCAGGCATAAATACAATTTACGGGCGCGCGGCAAAAAATCTTATTTTTCTTCAGATTGATAAGTACGAAGATCTCATCTTCCCTGCGGTTCAAGATATGCTTCAAAACGGCCCTGATGAACAGAAAGCAACTATAGTCCACTATTTTGCATACTTAAACAAAATCAACCGCGAAAGATCTTTCAATATCTTTAGTGACCACCTAAAGAAGGAAGATAATGTTTATGTGCTGGCCTCCGCAATCTGGTCGATGCAGTATATGGGTAATCATGATTTTAAAAAATTAGTTCCAATATACCGCAGACTTATTTCATGCAATTTACTTGGCAAGGAAGACTCGCGGTGGCTTTTTTCCATCCTGCATCTTTCTTATCTTCTGCAAAAAGAAGGAGCGGAAGAACTGCTGTTTAACTTAATTGCAGTTAATTCTTCAGCAGGAAGTTCATCTTTTAATTTAATCTTTGAGCATTTCTACTTCAATGAAGAATCGCCTGACAGGTCAAATAAAGTGCTGCTGCATATTTTAGAGGCGGATAAGGCGGATCCAGATGAAAAACTGCAGATCTTCTATTCAGAATTTGAAACACTAAAACTGGATGATATTTCTGAGTTTTTGACCCACTACATTAAATCACCAAAATTTCAGTTTTCAGGTTCTCTTGTCCGATACCTGACCTGGCAGTGTAGCCACAATCCTGTTCTCTGCATCAATCTTTTTAATATGGCCGTAGAATCGGATAACCATAATCTGCATCGCGATAGGGGTTATCAAAGGGATCATGAAACCACCCGATTTATTATTGGCGCCTTTAATTCTTTAAAAGAGTCCGGCAAAGAAAGCAAAAAGCTCAGAAAACAGTTGCTGCAGTCCTTTGATAAACTCCTCAGGGACTACAGTTCCAGAAAAACATCTGAAAAAGTACTGGAAGAATTAATTTAGAAAGCGCCCGTAAGATAAAATTATCTATATCCGTATTCAAACATTAATCCATTGTTTTTTTACTAAGTTATATAAAATTTTTCACCATATATTGTTAAATCAACATGACAAATTGCTCTTCGAATAAATGATTTTGTTGTTGAAGATTTTGTAAAGTGATAATCATATAATTGTTTTAACACAAGAAGAATATATTGTATATCTATTGTAGACTTATCAAGATGAGTAATAGCTTGAATTAAATATCGTAAATCTGACGGGTCAATATCTTTAATATTTAATTCTTCACTTGCTTTTAATTTAATTAAAAACTTAGAAATGTGATTTGCAGCATTAGTTTCAGTTTGAATATTACCAGAAATAAATTTTTTACTATTTGATTTTTCATCTCTTAATCTTTTTTGCAGGTCGCTAACTTTTTGACCTTTATCTTTTTTTAAGATACTTTGCAACTCGTTTTCAGTATATTCACATACCGATAAATAATAATATATAGGATAGTAAACAGTATTTTCATAAAGTACTTTTCGGAAGAAATCTTTTGAGGACTCTTTATCCAGATCACGTTTAAAAAATGATTGGTATAGCTCAAAATGTGTAATAATTTGATATCTTTTTTCAACCAACTGAATAATTTTTGTACTATCCAAAGGAAGAACTTCGCCAATTAATTTTAAGGCTGGAGCTCCATCATTTTCAACAAAATGTCCTTCATTTATGAATTTAATTTTAGCAAGTAACTCTTCAGGAATTAACAATTTACTGCTTGAACCTATTAATTCCCCATTTTCAATATTTAGTAATCCCACATTTTCTACTCCTATTGTTGCAATGTTATTAATTAATTTCATCCATTTATCATTGAGAACTTTACTTTTCTCTTCTATTAAATTCCTTAAATCCCCGTATGCAATTGTCTTACTTTGACCTGGATAACGATAAAAAATATCACTTTCTTGAATATTATTATTTGCTGTTTTTATTGCAACAACAGGTCTTTCATCTGACTTATATATGTAAAGAAAACCTAATTCAAATCCTTCGACTTCTTTTGAAAATATTTCGAATTTAATTTCAGGCGCAAAATATTCGATAAGTTCTTGGGACAAATCTTTAGTATCAAAATTCTTGAATCTATCGTCTTTAAGCCCAGCTAATTCTCCATTATTCCTAACACCATAAATAATTAATCCGCCATTTGAATTTGCAAAACTTGCAATCCACTTCTGCAGTTTTTTATCCTTATGTTTAGGACTATGGAAAGTTTCTTTAAACTCAATTTCAGAGCTTTCTTTTTGACGGATTACATTTTCACTTACTATAAAATATTTCCTCCAATCAAATTCGTTTTCAAAAGATGTTTTCAATGTTACTTTAGTTTTTTAAAAGTTCGGAAAAGCTATATAAGTCCTTCATTTTTTTTATGAATAAATAATTACATACTGCTTTTCTTAATGATTTTTTTAGGGAAATTTAAAAACAATAAAGCATATAAATTCAGGTATAACTACCTGTTTTTTAAAATGGAAAATTGAGACGAAATGCGTTTGCTGTTCATATCTTTCTTTCAATAAAACTTAAAACGATACGGCAATTTATTTTCTAAAATATTGAGAATTTAGTTTTGTGGCAGAATCGTGGCGCATGTAGTTTTTTAAAAATAGAAATTCAGCAAAATCAAAGTCTAACGAGTTTAGGTTCGAAACTTTTAGAATACGATGTTTTTTTAGTTTTTTATCAGGAGGGTTCGAGTCCCGTTCCCGCTACTAGAAAGATTAAAAGCCTTAGAAATCAAGATTTATAAGGCTTTTTTATGATTAAAAAGATTTCAGCATTTCTGTAGAAAACTTATATATATCTTTTAATCAGAAGCAATATCTACCGTAATTATACATTTAAAAACAGACTGGATTACACATCAATTCCTGTGGAGAAATCGTTATACTGAAAACTACTACATTTCTGTAATTATAAATTCGCTTCTTCTATTGAGCTGATGTTCTTTTTCAGTACATTTTATACCGTCTGTGCATTTATTTATTAATTGCGTTTCACCATATCCTCTGCCAGCAAGCCGATCCACCGCAATGCCATTTTTAATCATATATTTAATAGTTGATTCTGCTCTTCGATCAGAGAGCTTTTGATTGTACTGGTAAGAAGCACGACTGTCTGTATAGGAACGTACATCGATCTTCATTTTTGGATACTGATTCATAACTTCAATAATCTTTTGCAAGTCGATTGCTGCGTCTTTTCTTATATTATGCTTATCAAGATCAAAGTAAATCAACTCTATATCAAATACATGTGCTAAATCAGAGCCAATTGTAACCTGTCTGGTAGCTTTTCCAAGGCTTATAGGTGATTTTGTTTCACCGGATTCAGGCAAAGTTGTAACGCTCTGCTCCTTTGTAGCATATTGTTTTTTTTCAGCTTTGATATAATAAAGTGTTCCGCAGTCTGCTTCAAAAGAATAGCTACCATCAGGTCCAGTTGTAATCTGTTTCATTGTGTTAAACTTAGCATCAGATAAAATAACCAGCGCTCCCGATATAATTGATTTATCATCCACATCTGTAACTACTCCTGTGATCATCTGTCTGCAATCTGTCTCCAGCTTCTTAAGTTCAGTAAAGCTGTAGATGTCATCATATCCCTTTCCTCCTGTCCGGTTTGATGAAAAATAACCTTTCTTGGTTTGCTCATCAATTATATAAGAGAAATCATCGTATGAACTGTTTATGGGTTCTCCAACATTAATTGCATTTTTAAAATCTTTGTCCTTTTCAGCAACTGACACAAAAATATCAAGTCCTCCCAGACCAGGATGCCCATCTGAAGCAAAAAATAATTCATTATTTGCAGATATAAAAGGAAACGTTTCTCTTGCTTCTGTATTGATTCCTGTACCTAAATTCTCCGGTTTGCCAAATGTCCCATCTTCATTAATTGCAATTTTATAAATATCAGAGCCGCCAATAGTTCCTGGCATATCTGATGCAAAATACAAAGTCTTCTCATCGGGACTTAAAGCCGGATGTGCTACCGAATAATTGTCACTATTAAAGGGAAGCTCAGTTATTTGAACCCACTGATCTTTTACCAAAACTGCCCGATAAATTTTAAATAGAACCCTGCCGGAATTATCTTTCTTCACCTTCCCATTATTTATATTATTACGCGTAAAATACATTGTTTGACCATTTTTAGTAAAAACAGGAGTAGCTTCGTGATAAATACTATTAATATTCTTTGAGAATTTTACAGGTTTCAAAAGCGAGTCTCCTTTTATAGTACTCCCATATAGAGTAGTAAAAGACTGGTTGGTCCAGGGGTTAATTCTTTTTGTAAAAACTCCCCCTGTATCTCTTGTAGAGGTAAATACAAGCTTGTCTCCATAAAAAGCAGCCCCATAATCCAAATAATTTGAATTTATTGAAGAGGAGCTGATCTGGTATCGTCCTGAATTCTTCTTTATCTGGGCTAAATAATCTTTATTATCCGCATAGAGTTTTGATCTTACCTGTTCGCCACTTTTTTGTAAAAAGTTGTTCATCATTAAATCTGCCTTATTATAATTGCCAACTGCTTTTAATGACTGAGCATAGCGATAATAATATTCTGATGGCACTGCCTCGTTAAGCGAAAATAATTCCGTATACCATTTTACTGAATTTGAAAAATCCGCATTAAAGTAATAGGCATCACCAAGTTTTTCAAAAAGATCAGCAGACTTATATCCTTTTTCCGCCACTCTTTGGTAGGTCTCTATTGCATCTATATAAGCATATTTGTTAAATAACTTTTCTGCTGATGCTATTTTGCCTTCCTGTGCATTTATTGTTAATGACCACAGGGCAATTGTTAGTTTTATGAAGTATATTTTACGCATAATTTTCAGTTTTAAAAGAATCTTGGATCCATTACGTTCTTCTGTTTACTAAACAATTCAAAACGCAGAAAAATCTCATGCGAACCAGAATTATAATTCTGTAGTTTAGTTGTCTCCATATCATATGCATATCCTGCAAAAATTCCTTTTGTTATCTGAAAGCCTACCAAGGCACTTACAGCAGCATCCCATCTGTAGGCTAAACCTGTGGTAAATTTTTCCGCAAAAAGAAAATTTGCAGATAAATCAACCTGGAGGGGTGCGCCGAAAGCAGCCTTAACCATTGCAGCGGGTTTAAACTTTAAATTATAACTTAAGTCAAAGACATATCCCCCTATCAAATAATAGTGCATTTTTTCTTGTGCAACAGCTACAACATTATCATCATAATGATCCGACTCCAAGAGATTGGGTACAGATAAGCCAATATAGGATGTATCCGAGTACCAGTAAATCCCCACTCCGAAATTAGGCATAAAATGATTCTCGATATTGGTTTGATAACTAGGGTCTGTCGGGCTGTATATATTGAGTTTTGTGTAATCAACATTTAACACATCTGCTGTGCCTTTAAGGCCAAATGCAAGCTTATGTGTATCAGAAGCTTTTATAGTATAGGAGAAATCTACAGAAAGACTATTTTCATCCATAACTCCTATCCGGTCGTTTATAAAAGAAACACCTAACCCTACATTTTTACCTATGGGAGAATTTACCGATAACGTATTTGTTACAGGGGCACCTTCTAGACCTACCCACTGCGTACGATGAAGTCCAAAAATACTAAGCACTCCTCTCGATCCTGCATAAGCAGGATTCACGTTAATAGTGTTATACATATACTGGGTGTATTGTGGATCCTGCTGAGCATTGGATCCTAACGTTATAAACAATGAAATAACTATTATTATTTTTTTCATTTTCTTTATGTTTTTATAATCCGGAAATTGATTTTTAAGGAATTAATTAAGATTCATATATCCGCTTTTCTTTTGAACAGAACCATCATTTTTCATGTATTCAAGTACGTAGAAATAAGTACCCGAAGGCAGCTTATTCTCACTTGCAATTGTAGCTCGGCCATCAGAATACCCTCTAAATACTCTTTCCTTATTGTCATAGCCTTTAGCATGATAAACCTGTACTCCCCAACGATTATAAATTACTAGTTCATTATCAGGATAACATTCTATACCCCCTATATAAAAAGTATCATTTTCACCGTCTCCATTAACAGAGAGTGCATTAAAGACCTCTATAGTACAGCCATTTAACAAGATAGCAGTCGGGTTATTACCATTCTTATCGGTATTGTCAGACATATCCGAAACAACACTGTTTGAAGGGTCCCTACCCGAAACTGTCGCTTGATTTACAACAGTTCCTGCATTAATATCTGACTGCTTAATAGTATAAACTCCTGTAAATGTTGTTGTATCTTCTTCTGCAGCCAATAGAGTTATTGGACCTCCCTGCATTACAATACCTGGAAGCGGATCTGCAATAGTGATGCCTGTCAGGGTTACGTCTCCAGTATTTATGATCGTAAACGAATAGGTTATGGTTTCCCCTGCCTGAGCAATAGCATCAGCGTTATTATCATTAAACACTGCGTGCTTAATAACTGCAATAGCTGATTTCTGTTTTAAAACAACAACCGTACAGTTAGGGCATAGTGGATCATAATTGGAATCATTAGAATCTATCGGAGATGGATCCCTAGAATCAGTTGTAATAGCATTCCCGCTTATAGTTTTAGCATCGGCTGCGGCTAAATTATATACAGCACCTATATCTAAATCTTGTTGGGTCAAACTATAAAGGGCCGTGAATGTAGTATTATCAGTAGTTCCAGGTGCCAGACTTGCCAAAGGTCCCCCAGTTACCGTAACCATTGGGTCAGTAACGATAACATTTGTTATTGTAGTGGTACCAGTATTTTGTACTGCAAAAATGAATAAAATTTTATCTCCTATATTAACAATACCATCATTATTAGTATCCTGATAAACTCCTTCTTTACTCAATTTAAATTCTGATAATTGATTAAGAATAATAACCGTTGGGTCATCATTGCCCTGAGCAGTTCCTGAGGTATCGCTCACCGTGCTCGCATCCGGAGCTGTACCTGTGGCAGTAGCCGTATTGGTCACATTACCTGTATTAAGGTCTGATTGTGTAATAGTATAAGCAGCCGTAGCCGTGCCCGTGTCACCAGGGGCCAGAACTGCTGGGGTAACCGCCAGGTTCACGCTGCCTGTAAGGGCATCGTTTACCACCACGCCGCTCAGGCTTACATTACCTGTATTGCTAACCGTAAAAGTATAAGTGATCTGATCGCCAACAGCGCCCGTGCCA